>JACDGS010000117.1 GCA_013821455.1 Chthoniobacterales bacterium | reverse complement strand
TCGTGCTCACCGGCATGAGTTCGATGAAGCGCAGGAGAAGGTTCCGTCCCGCCGCGAAATCGACGAGTTGGGTGAGCCCGCTGTCATTGCGACCGCGCATCAGAACGCAGTTGATTTTCACCTGCGGGAAACCCGCGGCGGCGTCAATCCCGGCGAGCGCCTCGGGCAGGAGATCGCGCCCGGTGATTTTCGCATACTCCGCGCGGTCGAGCGTATCGAGCGAGATGTTGACGGAATGGAAGCCGCAAGCGCGCACGGCTTTGGCCATCGTTAGGCCGGGCTCGACTTCGCGCGTGAGCAGGGTGGCGTTGGTGGAGAGGCCGATGTCGCGCAGTCTCGTTAGGCTGGGAAGCTGGCGGAAGAGCTGGATGACATTGCGCCGGGTGAGCGGCTCGCCACCAGTGAGGCGAATTTTCGTGACGCCGAGATCGGTCGCAATACGGATGAGGCGGAGCGTTTCTTCGAAGGAAAGGATGTCGTGTCGGGGCAGCCATTCCTGCAACTCCTGCGGCATGCAATAGGTGCAGCGTTCGTTGCAACGATCGGTAATGGAGACGCGCAGATACGAGATGCGATGCCCGAAGCGGTCCTCCATGGAGCGAGGCTACGATGGTGCGTTTCCCGGCGCAAGATGGCGGGACGGCCGGCGGTTGACCGGAATTTTTTCGTCGACGATGCTTTCCTATGAAACGTCGGCCTTTTCTTCCGTCGGTGCTCCTGGCGTGGCTGGCCGCGAGCATGTTGGTTCTTTCCGGTTGCTCTACCGTCCGCTCGCGCATCGATGAAAATCGCGCCGGTTTCGATCGGCTCTCGCCTCAGGATCGGGCGCTCGTTAGTGAGGGAAAAATCCGGGGCGGGATGTCGCAGGAGGCGGTCTATATCGCTTGGGGCCGGCCGCAGCAAAAAGCAGTGGGCGCAGTGCACAACGTCCCGACCGAGACCTGGGTTTATCTGATCGCGACGACGGTTCCCACTTACGGTTATGGGTACGGCGGCGGTTTCTACGGCGGATTCTCCGGTCCTGTTGGTTATTACGGCCGGCATGGCGGACGGCGTTTTTACGGAGCGTTCTTCGATCCATTCTACGATCCGTTTTACTACCCCTTCCCGCAGACGATCACGCAGCCGGTCAAGACGGTGTCGTTCCAGCGCGGCCGGGTGATTGCGTTTCAGTATCTCTCGCCTGCTTACTGAGCGCCGGAGGCTTCGCTTCGCTGCCGTTCCGGGCTTATCGCTACTCGGCAACTCAGGCGCTCTGCACCAGCCGCCTAACGAGATCCTCCACCGTGACGATTCCGGTAAGCTTTCTCCGCCCATCGACGACCGCGGCGAGAGTGAGGCGCGCGGCGCGCAGCCGCCGAATGATGCGGTAGGCAGATTCGTTTTCTGCCGCAGTCACGATCCGGCGGGTGTACTCGCGAAGCGTGCGGCGCGGCGCCGGATCGAGCAGGACATCGAAGACATTTATCAGCCCGAGCGCATGACCGTTGGCCGAGATCACCGGCACGCGATCTACCCCCGTCCTCGCGCTCAATCGCAGCAGCTCGGGCAAAGTTGTTTCCGGCCGCACGGAAATGACTTTGCGCAGCGGCCGCATGACGTCGGAGACTTTCACCGTGCGGAAATCGACGACGTTGTGAATCATCGCGCGTTCCGCGGAAGTGAGCGCTCCCTGCAGTTCGCTCTCGACGGTCAGTTGCTTTAAATCCTCGCGCGCCGCGAACATCCTCGGCGTCGCTTCTTTTTGCGGGAGGCAGAGCCCGCCGATGCGCGCGCCCAATTCGAGCACCGGCCAAAAAATGCGAGAGGTGAATTCGAGCAAGCCGGCGAGGGCGGCGAGGGAGCGATAAGGGAAGCGGCGAAAGAGCGATTTCGGGAGCACGCCGAGCATAAAAAGGTAAATTGGTCCGGCGAGCAGGAGCGTGACCGGATAACCCCGCCAGCCTAACGAAAGCACGAGCCGCCGCGTGAGCAGGAGGAGGCCCGCGATATCGGCGAGATTCGTCACGAGCAGAATCGTGACGAGGAGCCGC
>JACDGS010000037.1 GCA_013821455.1 Chthoniobacterales bacterium | reverse complement strand
AACGCTCGTAGCCGAGAACTAGCCCTGATCGGGCTTGCTGCCGTCGGTCGCACAGCCGCCTTTTCCTTTGCAGGAATTCTTGCCTTTGCAGCCGTTTTCGCCGGTTTTGCAACCGCCTTTGCCCTTGCAGGAGTTCTTTCCTTTGCAGGAGTGAACGTCCTTGTCCTTATCCTTGTGACCCATTTGGCTGAGCGAGACGCCCGCTTTGGAGGACACGTTAGCCGCGTGCGCCTGGACGGCGAACGAGCCACTCATCAATCCGGCGATAGCTGCGCCGGCGAGGATTGTTTTCGATTTCATGTTTGCTTTCTGTTTTGGTTTTATTATCCGAAGGCGGAAACCCCTCGATTCATTCGAGGCCGTTTCGGATAAAGCTGGCTGAGGGGAAACGCAGGCCGCTCTTGCGGCCATATGGTGAAACACTCCGATAAGACGCGCTCATGCGGTCGTTATTCCCGGAGAAGCGAACTGGAGCCTGAAGTTTCATCGTCTTTTATAATTCGTTTGTAGTCAGGCAAAAGACGCAAGACAACCACGATTATTCACCCGGCACGATGACGCGGCGAATTGCCGCCAGCGGCGCATCGTCGTGCAAGACGACGCTTCGGCCGCTGCGCTCGAGGCCGAGACGTTTCCACAAATCATCCAAGGCCACCGGGCTGGGAGCGGCGCGCATTTTTTCGTAGAGCTCGTGCAACACCGGTACGCCTGTCGCCCGATCGCCCGTGCGGATGACGCGCTCGAAATCCCAATCTTCCGAGATATTGCCGCCGGCTGCGAGAATGCCGCGGAGCGCGTCCTGCAAGCCTTTCCGGTTGCCGGTGCGCTGCCGAATTTCCACATCGGCGAGCAAACAAAAAAGCGCGCCGCCCCAATAAGTGCGACCCCACGTCGCCGTGAAATCCAAGCCGCGGTCGCCTGCTTGGGGAAGGCCTTGCGGCATGTCGCGCGCGACATCGTTCCAGACTTGTTCGGGACGAAGGTTGCCGATCTCCGCGCGCGCGATCGGTTCGACATAAGTCGCGATGCCTTCCTCGATCCAATGATGTTCGTCCGCCACGCCGGGGATGGAGAGGTGCACCATCTCGTGCGTCATCAACCAGTCGCGCTGGAAATGCGCCGCGGTTGTGGCCCGACCGACTTCCACACTGATCCGGCCGCCGTCGTTCGTGCCAAAGGTTCTGCCACCTTCAATCTCATCGCCTGCGACCGGATGCAGGTGAATGACCACGTGCGAAACCGGGAAGGTCCCATAATAGCTGGTCACCGCGCGCGCCGCGGTCGTGATCCAATTCATCGCCAGCGCTTCGGGAAAATCCGCATTGTCGCCTTCGATGACGACGTCGATTTTTCCTCCGCCTATTTCCATCGCAGCACCAAAAGCCGGCGCAACAAAAAGGCCCGCGCCAAGACACGCCAGGACCGCAAAAAAGCCGGAACGCACCCGGCAGCATGCGACGAAATTCCATTCTACGCGAGCGCCACTTTTACCAGGCCGCTCAACCAGACTTATGTTCGTTAGGCAGGAACGCGCGCTCTTTATTGCCAGGCGAGGCTGAAGAGACTTCCGCGAACTTCGCGCAGCACTTTCCCGAAGTCAGCCTTCCGCGCCACGGTGCGCAAATGGAGTTGGAGGTTGTTGAGATTCACGAAGAGATCGTTCGCTTCGTAATCCTGACCCGCCAGATTGTAACTCACCGTCACTCCGTAAGTCCCCTGCTGATGAATTTTCAGCGGGCTTTTCTCCTCCGCGACGAGGGCACTATTGGTGGCGTTGCCGGGCACCGCGGCGAGAGAGAGTTGTTGCAGTTCTTTCATCGTCGCCTCATCGAGAACCTGCGGCGCCGGCAAAGCCTTCTCCTGCAGGATCGCCTGCGCCTGCGAAGTCTCCGTGGAAATCAACCGCATCCCGCTGCTGTCGCCCGTGCAAGTCCAACCACGCGGCGGCTCATAGGTAATGGTCTGGCCGTCCTGGTGAAAAAGTAACTGCTTAAAGACGACGCCTTCCAAAGTGCGCGTGCCTTCGGTCGGCGTGAAATCGATCGTGCCCGCGCGGGCGTGGAGCGCGCAAAGCACGCAGAGACTTAGACTCGTTAGGCAGATTCGCATCGGGAGAAATCTTCAAGGACAGCGCCGCCGCCTCTTCCTCCCCCCGAAGAGAAGAAAACGGCGACGCCGACCCACATCTCTTTTAGCAACTCACGTGCCGCCGCCGTCTTTCGGCCGGGAAATGATGCGCCGCGCGCGCGCGATCAGCTTTTCTTCCTCCGGCAGAAGATGCGCGCCATTCGCGGCCTCGAGGAATTTCACGGCCTCGTCGTTGCGGCCTGCCTCCGCCAAAATCACGCCGTAGTAGGCGGCCACGGCGGGATCCTGCAACTGCGGGGGAGTAAGACTGTTCATGACCTTGAGCGCGCCGGCGACGTCATTGTTTTCGTAGAGTGCAAAGGCATAAGTGGAAGCGAAGGCGGCATTCCCGGGCTGCTCCTGATGCACCTCCCGCGCGAGCGCGAGCGCATGCAAAGATTCGGCGCGGAGGAGGAGCGAGATTTGGGCGAAGTTATTTCGCACCATGGGATCGTGCGGCATCACCGCGACCAGCCGTGTGAGCGTGCGATACAACCCGGTCGTGTCGCGCGCCGCCGCATAATAATTATAGAGGGACTGCAACGCGGCTTGCTGTTGCGCGGGATTTTCCGCCAGCAGCCAAAGGATGGCGACGCCCTTTTCCGGCCAGTGCCATTGGAAGGCGAGCTTTTGCAAAGAGTCGAGCCGGTCGCTGTCGTCGCTCGCCTTTGCTACGGCCGCGGCCCACGATTTTTCGTAGCCGTCATGGTCGTTGGTTTCATACGCAACCTTGGCTTCGAGCGCGATCCGAAGCGGTTCCGCGCGATCCCACGAGCCTCGGCGCAGAAGGGTCGTGAGCGCAGGCCAATCCCGGAGCTGCACGTAGGAATCGGCCAGGGCGAAACGCATCGCGATGCTGCCGAGCATTTCCGGCGGCAACTGTTTGCTCCAATCGAGTGCCAGAAGCGCGAGGCCGTTGCTGTTCATCCAGCTCATGAGCCGCACCGCTTGCTCGGATGACTTTGCAGATTCGGCCTCGAACTTCGTCAGCGCGGCGGCGAAAGCAGGATCGTTAGTCTGATGCAAAATGCCAAGCGCGAGCAGGCGATCCGCCGGCGTTGTGTCGGGAAGCGCGTCGAGTTCTTTCGCGAGCGAAACGCCCTCGGCGCCGTCGCGGCGGGCGAGCGCGGCACTCACTAAAATGTGCAGCGCGTCGAGGCGCACTTTCGGGTTTGCCTTCAACTGCATGGCCGTCGTGTGACCAGCGTCTCGTTCCGCGCGGTTTTCCGAGCGCAACTGGAATTCCGCCAACTCCAGCGCATGCGCGGGATCGTTAGGCGCGAGCGCCACCGCCTGGCGAAGATGTTGCCCGGCAGCGGTCAGGTCGCTTTTCGTTAGGGCAATTCGCGCCGCCGCCGCCTGGTAGCCGGCGTCCTGCTGCTGCCCGGGAGGAACATGGGCGAGAGCTTCCACGGCGATCGCCGGCTGCGAAAAGCGCAACGCCGTGTTCGCGAGCGAGAGACGATCGCCAAAAGATTTGGGATCGAGCGCAAGCGCGCGCCGCCGCCATTCGATGGCCTGATCGCTGTTTTGTTTCTCGGCGATGTCAGCCAGCGTGCGACAGGCATCGACACTCGTGTCATCCAGGCTGTAGGCGCGTTGGGCCGCGATCACGGCCCAGCGAAAATCGGTCTTGTCGAAGGCGACGTGCGCCTGATGCATGAGGTTGCGTTCCTGCCAGCGCAGGTAGGCATGCCGCCCGCCCCAACAAACCGCCACGAGCACAACGAGCCCGATGATTATGCCTAACGAGATGCGAACATAGACGCGCTCCGTCTTTTGCAGCGTGATCTCGCGTTCTTCGGTTGGGAGATCCATTTCCAATTCTCGTTAGGCAGTTCGCCGAGATGGCGTCCAGGCGCGCAAGCTGCTAGAAAACTAGCATGTCCCATTCCACCGCGGAAGCTCGGGCGCTCGCGCCGCGTGCCGCCGCGACGACGCGGGATTTTCCCTGGCCGCTGCTCCTCGCCGTCGTCGCCTTCGGTTTTCTCTGGTGGGAAATCATTTCCCAGCTCAGCAGCGAATGGTCCCTCAATCCGCAGTATGGCTACGGCTGGACCGTGCCGTTTTTGGCGCTGGTTCTTTTCTGGCAACGCTGGTCGCGCCGCCCCGATGTGGCGGCGCCAAAATTCTCTGGCCTAACGATCGCGCTGTTCCTCCTCGCCGCACTCGCGCTTTTTCCGGCCCGTCTCATCGCTGTCGCGAATCCCGATTGGCGAATGCTCGATTGGATCATGGCGCTGGCCGTGGTGACGATCTCGTTAGGCGCGCTCCAGCTTGCGGGCGGCTTTCCCACTCTGCAGCATTTCGCGTTTCCGGTTTTGTTTTTCCTCGTCGCCGTGCCGTGGCCGGTGCAGATCGAGCAATTCGTCGTGCAACATCTCATGCGCGCAGACGCGGCGATCACGATCGGAATTCTCAACGTCATCGGCACGCTCGCCGTGCAACACGGCAACGTCATTGAGCTGCCCACCGGCCAGGTTGGGATCGACGACGCTTGCACCGGCGTGCGCTCGCTCCAGGCGACATTCATGATCGCGCTTTTTCTCGGCGCGTTTTATCGCATGAATTTGCGGCGGCGTTTTCTCCTCATCGTCATCGCGGCGGGGCTCGCGTTCGTCTGCAACATCGGACGCACGTTTCTCCTCTGCGAAATCGCCGCCAGCAACGGCCTCGAGGCGATCCATCGCTGGCACGACCCGGCGGGTTTCACCATTTTGTTCATCTGTGTTTTCGCGCTCTGGGGCGTGAGCCTCTGGTTGCAAGCGCCGCTCTTGCCTAACGATCAAAAAAAATCTGAAGGATGGCTGCTTCCAAATCCCGGCTGGTCGCTCGCGCTTCTCGTCTGGCTCGGGCTGACGGAAATTGCCGTCGCCGCCTGGTACGCTCCGCGCCATCACGAGCTCTCCGCTGCATGGAGCATCGCCTGGCCGACGAGCGAGCAGGGTTACGAAACCCAGCCCATTCCGGCCGCCGCGGCCGAGCTGCTCCGCTACAACGAAGGCGGCGCCGCGCTCTGGCGTTCGGCCGACGAGCGTCGTTGGATGATGTATTCCTTCCATTGGCTGCCCGGCCGGACGGCGGCGTTGTTCGTGAAAAATCACCGGCCCGACATTTGTCTGCCGGCGAGCGGCCTCACGATGCAGCACGAGAGCGGCGTTCACGTCGTTAGGGCGAATGGCATCGACCTGCCGATCCGCGCGTATCGCTTCGATAACAACGGCCAGCCGCTGCACATTTTCTACTGCTACTGGGACGGCCGTTCTTCCTACACCGACGCCGCCGCGGCGACGGAAGACTGGACGGCGCGCGGCCGGCTGCACTCCGCTTGGCAGGGCAAACGCGAGCTGGGCGCGCGCATGTTCGAGCTGGCCGTCTGGGGTCACGAAAACGACGCCGAAGCGGAGACAGCCTTGCAGCGCGAACTGGAAAAAGTCGTTCTCAGGGAATGAATTTGAAAACCAGAAAACCAGGAAAATTCAGCGGGATTTTTTGATTCCTTTTCCTGGTTTCCTGGCTTCCAAATTTTTTATTTTCCCTCTGCGAACCGTGCGAAAGTTTGCGCTTTCGGACCGCCGAAACGATTGTCGTCGGTGGCTTCCTCCAACGGCGAAAAACCCTGCGTCATCGCGCCTGCTGAGCGCGGCTGCATCGCCATCCGCGGAGCGCGCCAGAACAATCTCAAAGGCTTCGATCTCGACCTGCCGTTAGGCGAATTGACCGTCGTCACCGGCCCGAGCGGCAGCGGCAAATCGAGTCTCGCCTTCGACACGATTTACGCGGAAGGCCAGCGCCGCTACGTCGAGACTTTCTCGCCCTACACGCGGCAGTTCCTCGACCGCATGGATAAGCCGCGCGTCGATGAAATTCGCGGCATCCCGCCCGCGATCGCGATCGAGCAATCCAACCCCGTCAAAAGCTCGCGCTCTTCCGTCGGCACGATGACGGAAATCAACGACTACCTGAAGCTGCTCATGCCGCGCGTGGCGCATGCGTTTTGTCCGAGTTGCGGACGCGAAATCCGCCCGGAAACCGCCAACTCAATCGCCGACGAAATCGTCCAGAAATACGGAGCGCCCAGCACTGCTCGTCATCCCGAGCGGAGTGGAGCGAAGCGGAACGGAGTCGAAGGATCCCGTGGAGTTGCCGTGAAGATCCCGCTGCCGGCAGACGCGAACTTCACGGAAACCCCACGGGATCCTTCGACTTCGCTGCGCTCCGCTCAGGATGACAATGCGAGAACCGTCCTCATCACCTTCTGGGTCGCGGTCCCGGCGAAAACGCCGCCTAACGAGTTCTTCCAATTCATCCAGCAACAAGGCTACCTCCGCGTTTGGCTAAACGGCGAAGTCGTCAGGGCGGATACCGACCGCAAAGACCTCCGTCTCGGCGCGCGCGTCCAGGTCATCCAGGATCGCCTAACGATCAGCTCTGACACCCGCCCGCGCCTGATCGAAGCCCTCGAAACCGCGCTCCGTTTTGGCAAAGACCAGATCAGCGTCATCGATCTCGCCACGAAAGAAGCGCACCCGTTTTCCACCGGCTGGCATTGCGCTCACTGCGACCTCGATATCCGCCCGCCCACCCCCGGACTTTTTAGTTTCAACAATCCGTTAGGCGCGTGTCCGGAATGTCGCGGCTTCGGCCGCACCATCGGGGTCGATTACAACCGCGCCATCCCCGATCGCTCCTACTCGATCGCGCAGGGCGCGGTGCGGGTTTTCCGCGGACAGGAGATGGGCGAATCGCAAAAGGATCTGCTCCGCGCCTGCGCCCGGGAAGAGATCGACATCAACACGCCTTTCGAGGAACTCCCGCAGCACGACCAGGATTTCATCATCAACGGCGAGAAGGGCGCGGGCGAATACAGCGAGGAAGATTACGAGAACGATCGCTGGTATGGCGTGCGCGGTTTCTTCAAATGGCTCGAAAGCAAAACCTACAAAATGCACGTGCGCGTGCTCCTGAGCCGTTATCGCGCCTACACCACCTGCCCGAGCTGCCAGGGCGGCCGTTTCCAGCCGGAGACGTTGAATTATCGACTCGTTAGGCAGGACGGAATCGCTTTTACTTTGCCGGAATTTGACGCGCTCCCGATTTCCGAGGCGCGTGACTTTCTCACCAGCCTAACGATTCCGCCTAACGACTCCGCCGCGGAAATGCTGCGCGCGGAAATCGTCACGCGGCTAAGCTATCTCTGCGAAGTCGGCGTCGGCTATCTCGCCCTCGATCGCTCGACCCGCACTTTGAGTGGCGGCGAAGTTCAGCGCGTCAACCTCACCACCTGTCTCGGCGCTTCGCTCGTGAACACGCTCTTCGTCATGGACGAACCGAGCGTCGGGCTGCATCCGCGCGATGTCGGCCGACTCGTTAGGGTGATGCACAACCTGCGCGACAAAGGCAACACGCTCCTCGTGGTCGAACACGAGGAAGCGATTATTCGCGCCGCAGATCAGCTGCTCGACATCGGCCCCGGTCGCGGCGAGCGCGGCGGCGAATTGGTTTTCCAAGGTTCGTTAGGCGAAATGCTGGGGAGCGGTCGCCGCGGCGGACCTGTTTTCGGCGCCTCGCCGAAAACTTCTTCGAACGAAGGAAAAGTTCGCGATGGCGAGGGCGCCATCGCCGGCACGCGAGGCGCGTGCGCTCCCCAGACCTCGTCGCTCACTGCCGATTATTTATCCGGCCGCAAGAGCATCCCGATTCCCGACTCCCGCCGTAAATCCACCCACTCACTGAAGATCAAGGGCGCGCGCGAACACAATCTCCAGAACATCGACGTCGAGTTTCCGTTAGGCGTTTTCACCTGCGTCACCGGCGTTTCCGGCTCGGGCAAATCGACGCTCGTGCACGATGTTCTCTACCGGAAATTGCTCCGCGAGCGCGGCGAACAAACCGACGAAGCCGGCCTCTGCAAAAGCGTGACCGGCCAGCATCGCGTCGGTCAGATCGTGATGGTCGATCAGGCCCCGCTCTCGCGCACGCCGCGCTCGACGCCGATCCTTTATCTCGGCGTTTACGATCGGGTGCGCGAACTTTTCGCGGCGTTGCCCGAAGCGATGGCGCAGGGGCTCACCGCGAGTGCGTTTTCCTTCAACTCCGGGAGCGGCCGTTGCGAGCGTTGCGGCGGGACCGGCTTCGAAAAAATCGAGATGCAATTCCTGAGCGATCTCTACGTGCGCTGCGCGGAATGCGAAGGTCGCCGCTTCCAGCCGCATGTGCTCAAGGTCAAGTTGGAAGGAAAATCAATCCACGACGTGCTCACGCTCACGGTGAGCGAAGCGATTCAGTTCTTCACGCAACTGGGCGAAGCGCGTTCGTTAGGCGATCCGCTCGCGGTGCTCGATGAAGTCGGCCTCGGTTACCTGCAACTCGGGCAGCCGTTGAACACGCTTTCCGGCGGTGAATCGCAACGGCTCAAACTCGTTAGGCACCTGACCGCGGCGGAACAGCCTGACAAAAAGCAGCGCGACCTTTTCATCTTCGACGAGCCGACCACCGGCCTGCATTTCGACGACGTCGCGTTACTCGTTAGGCTATTCCAGCGTTTGGTCGAGGCGGGAAATTCCGTCGTCGTAATCGAGCATAATCTCGAGGTGATGAAGTGTGCCGATTGGATCATCGATCTCGGGCCGGAAGGCGGCGAAGAGGGCGGAAAAGTCGTGGCGGTTGGGACGCCGGAAGAAGTCGCCGCAGTAGAAGCGAGCCATACAGGAAAATATTTGCGCAAGCTTCTGGTGAGCGCACGCGCCTCGCGTGCTGTTTTCGGCGCCCCGCCGAAAACCTCGCAGCGCTACACTTTGCCTAACGACGACGAACCACTCCTCCGTGCCGCCGAAGAACCGTTCGGCGAGGCGCCGCACGGAGCACGCGAGGCGCATGCGCTCCCCGGCATTTCGCCGCTCGCCAATGGATCTCCCCACGCCATCGCCATCCACGGCGCGCGCGAGCACAACCTGAAAAACATCAGCCTGACGATCCCGCGCGATCAGATGGTCGTGATCACCGGCCTGAGCGGTTCGGGCAAATCGACTGTCGCCTTCGATCTTCTTTTCGCGGAAGGCCAGCGCCGTTTTCTCGACAGCATGTCGCCTTACGCGCGGCAATTCGTGGAGCAGCTCGAAAAACCCGACGTCGATTTGATCGAAGGCCTGCCGCCAACCGTCGCGATCGAGCAACGCGTCAGCCGCGGCGGCGGGAAATCGACTGTCGCAACGGTCACGGAAGTTTACCATTTTCTCCGTCTCCTTTTCGCCAAAACCGGCACGCAATTTTGTCCCGATTGCGATCTGCCGGTGGAAAAACAGAGCCTCGGCGCGATCGTTAGGCTGGTAGAAGCGGCGGCGCTCCGCGGCCCGCTCAAGGTCCTCGCGCCGCTGGTGAAAGCGCGCAAAGGTTTTCACACTGAGGTCGGGCGCTGGGCGGAGCGCCAGGGCTTCGACACGCTCTACGTCGATCGCCAGCTCATCCCGATCAAACAATTCCAAAAGCTCGAGCGTTTTAAGGAACACACCATCGACGCAGTCGTCGGCGGGATCGACGCGAAGCGCATTCTTAAGGCGCGCAACCTCGTCCAGCGCGCGCTCCAGATCGGCCGCGGGACGGCGCGTCTGCTCGACCAACAAAATCGCCTAACGACCGTGAGCACGGAGATGAGCTGTCCCGGTTGCGGCCGTTCTTTCGAGGAATTGGATCCGCGTTTGTTTTCCTTCAACTCTCCGCATGGCTGGTGCGAGACCTGTAACGGTTTTGGCGAAATTTGGAACGAGAAAGTGCAGCGCGGCGAAGAGGAAACCGGCGACTCGCAACTCGAAAATGAACTCAACGCCGAACGGCAGTTTGAATCGGTCGAAGAGCACGAAGCGAAGCCGTGCCCGAGTTGTCACGGCTCGCGTTTGAATCCGATAGCGCGCCATGTGCGTTTGCAGGGAAAAACGATCGACGAATTCAGCGCGCGTTCCGCGGCCGACGCGCTCGCTTTGGTGGGCAAACTGCGTTTCCGCGGCACGCACAAAGTGATCGCGGCCGACCTCGTGCCGGAGATCGAACAGCGGTTGCGTTTCATGGAAAACGTCGGCCTCGGCTACCTCGCACTTGGGCGTTCCGCGAAAACTTTGAGCGGCGGCGAATCGCAGCGCATCCGTCTCGCCGCGCAGCTCGGCTCGAATCTCCGCGGCGTCCTTTACGTTCTCGACGAGCCGACCATCGGCCTGCACGCGCGCGACAACGTGCGTCTGCTCGAAACGCTCACGGCGTTGCGCGAAAAGGGGAATTCGTTAGTCATTGTCGAGCACGACGAAGAGACGATGCGGCGCGCCGATCACATCATCGATCTCGGGCCGGGCGCGGGTTCGTTAGGCGGCGAAGTCGTCGCCGCGGGCACGTTGCGCGACATCCGGGAGGTGACGGAATCGCAGACCGGCCGCTGCCTGCGCGAGCCGCTCGCGCATCCGATGCGGAAGTCGCGCCGTTCGTTAGGCGACGTTGCGCACTGGCTCGAAATCGAAGACGCGCACACGAACAATCTGCAGCACATCGACGTGAAATTTCCGATTGGCCGGCTCTCGGTTATCACCGGCATTTCCGGTTCGGGAAAATCCACTCTCATGCGTGGAGTGCTGCTGCCGGCAGTGCAGCGAGCTCTGGGGAGCGGTCGCCGCGGCGGACCTGTTTTCGGCGCCCCGCCGAAAACCTCTTCGCGCGGAGGAAAAGTGCGCGATGGCGAGGGCGCCATCGCCGGCACGCGAGGCGCGGGCGCTCCCCGGATTTTTGGCGCGGACGCCATCGAGGCGATCTACGAAGTGGACCAGTCGCCCATCGGCAAAACGTCGCGCTCGACGCCGGCGACTTACATCAAAGTCCTCGATGAAATCCGCGAGCTCTTTGCGCAGTTGCCCGTCTCGCGCGTGCGCGGCTACAGCGCGAGCCGTTTTTCCTTCAACACCGACGGCGGCCGTTGCGAAACGTGCAGCGGCCAGGGGGTGCTCAAGCTCGAGATGAGTTTCCTCCCGAGCAGCTACGTGCCCTGCGAAGATTGCGGCGGGAAACGCTATAACGCGCAGACGCTCGAAGTCCTCTACCACGACAAAAGTATCGGCGACGTGATGGAGATGACGATCGGCGAAGCGGCCGAACTTTTTGCCGCAAACCAGAAAATCGCGCGTCCGCTTTCATTGTTAGGCGAGACCGGCCTCGGCTACCTGAAACTCGGCCAGCCGAGCCCGACCTTGAGCGGGGGCGAAGCGCAAAGGCTCAAGCTCGCAACCAAGCTCACACGCGGGATCGGCCGCGCGACGAACGAGCGCCTGCGCAAAATGCGCACGCCCAAATCGACTCTTTATTTAATCGAAGAGCCCACCATCGGCCTGCATATGGCTGATGTGGAATTGCTCCTCCGCGTGCTGCATCGGCTGGTCGATGACGGCAATACCGTCATCGTGATCGAGCACAACATGAGCGTGATCGCGGAAGCCGATTACGTAGTCGATATCGGGCCGGAAGCGGGTTCGTTAGGCGGACAGGTTGTTGCGGTCGGCACGCCGGAAGAAGTGGCAAAAAACCGGCTGAGCCGGACCGCGCCGTTCCTGCGTGAGGTGTTCGGTCAAGGACGGGAAATTGCCGCCAACACAAAAGCGCCGCGTGCCAAGAGTCGCGCTCGAAACCTGTTGTCATCCTGAGCCGCGCAGACGGCGAAGGACCCCGCAAGCGTCTTGCGGTGGTGATAGGCAAAATCACGTCGAGAAACGCTTGCGAGGTCCCTCGCCGCGCTCCGCCGGTTCGGGATGACAAGAATGACGGCGTCCGGGCGGCGCGGCGCCAATTCCAGCTATTGCCGCTTGTCAGAAAATCGCGGAAAGTCGCGCCCCACCGATGCTCGCCTACTTCCTTGACGACTTCGACCCGTTCATTTTCCACGTCTGGGGCGGATACGGGCCGCGCTGGTATGGCCTCGCCTACGTGCTCGCATTCGCCTGCGGATTTTGGCTGCTGCAGATCCTGGCGCGCCGCGGTTATACCCAACTGCGGGTCGAGCAAGTCGGCGACTTCATAACCTGGGCGGCGCTCTTCGGCGTCATGCTGGGCGGCCGGCTTGGCTACGTCCTTTTTTATCGGCCAGAAATGTTGCGCGAGCCGCTTTCGATTTTCGCGGTTTGGGAAGGCGGCATGTCGAGCCATGGCGGCATGCTCGGTTTGATCGCGTTTACATTTTATTACGCGTGGCGGCACAAAATTTCGTGGACCAATCTTGGTGACAATCTGGTCGTGGTCGCGCCGATCGGATTGTTCTTCGGCCGCTGCGCGAATTTCATTAACGGCGAGCTTTACGGCCGCCTAACGAGTGTCTCCTGGGCGATGCTTTTTCCCAAGGAAATCCTCGATGCTCAAAATGGCGCGGAGGCAGATCGCGTCGTCGCCGTCGCGCAGCAGATCGATCCCAGCCTAACGACGCCCGATGCAATCGTGGACAGCCTGCACACGCATCCACTCGTTAAGGAAAAGCTGCACTCTATCCTGACGCCGCGGCATCCCTCGCAGATTTACGAGGCGCTGCTCGAAGGCGTCGCGCTCTTCACCATCCTCTGGCTCGTGCGCACACGGACGCGTCAGCCTAACGGCGTTCTCACCGGATTGTTCTTCGTCTGCTACGCGGTCTTCCGGATCGTCGTGGAATATTTTCGCGAGCCGGATGCTTCACTCATCGCTGGTTTCACCCGCGGCCAATTCTTTTCCTTTTTCCTCATCGCGATCGGGCTCGCGTTTATCATCGTCGGCAAAATTCGCGCCGAACAAAGCGCGCCGATTTTCCGCGACGCAGCGCACTAACTCCTGTCATCTCGAGCGGAGCGAGGGACCTCGCAAGCGTGCTCGGCCTCAATCTTGTGAATGACGTCGAGCGACGCTTGTGAGGTCCTTCGCCGCGCTGCGCCGGCTCAGGATGACAATGCTTATTTGCGTCCAACTCTTTCGTCTCCGCGCAGACCACAGCACAGCAGACGCTGCATCTCGTCGCTTTCGTTTCGCGCCACTTCCGCTATCTCTTATTCAGGATGACGGAAATGCTCTTCCCGGGATTTTTCGCGGCAGGTGGGCTCGTGTTTTCCTTCACCCACGCAACCGTCGCGGGCAAAGCCGTCCTCTTTTTACTCAGCATCGGCTCGATTTTTTCCTGGTCGGTCATGGTGACGAAGATGCGCGTGATCCAATTCGCGCGGAAGCAGAGCGACCGTTTCCTGGCCGCCTTTCGGCAGGACCGGCAGCCGTTGCGTATGTTCGAATCGAGCGTGCGTTTTTCCGGCTCGCCGGTTTTCAACGTCTATCGCGCAGGCTGTCGGGAGCTGACTTTTCATCTCCTCGGCTCGGCGGAAATCGACGAGACTTTTCGCGCGCGGCTCGAGATCGCGGACAAAATTTCACCTGCGCAAATGCACGCAGTCAACGCCGCAATGGAGCGCGCGGTCGGCGAAACCGCGCTGAAGTTGGAGTCGCAAATGATCCTGCTCGCGACCGCGGTGAGCGGCGCGCCGTTTCTGGGATTGTTAGGCACAGTCTGGGGCGTGATGGATACTTTCACCGGCGTGGCCGAGGCAGGCAGCGCGAATTTGGCCGCGATGGCGCCGGGGGTTTCCGGGGCGCTCATCACCACTGTGACGGCCCTCTGCGTCGCGATTCCGGCGATGTTTGGCTACAATTTTCTCGTCACCAGCATTCGCGGGATGATCGTGGAGATGGATAACTTCGCGGCGGAATTGGCTTCCGAATTCGAGCACAAATACGTCGAGCACGGTTCGCGTGTTTCGGATTTCCGCAGATGAGAAACGCAAATCCCCACTTCGACGTTGGGCGTTGGATGTTGGACGTTGGACGCTTCTCCAACTCCAGGAAAAAACGTCGAACGCCCAACATCGAACGTCCAACGTCGAACTAAAGAGAATGCGCCGCTACTCCAATCGCACCAGCCTAACGACGCTCTCGGAGATCAACATCACTCCGTTGCTCGATCTCGCTTTTGTCCTGCTGATCATTTTCATGATCACCACCCCGCTGCTCGAGAATAACAAAACGCTCATCATTCCCTCGAGCGCGACGACGAACGCGCCGATCAATCCCAGCGCGGTGCAGACGCTCTCGCTCGACAAAAACGAAGTCGTTAGGCTGAATGAGAATGTCGTCGCCGCGGCGGATTTGCCGGCGCGGCTCGCGGCGCTGAAACAGGCTGATCCGAATGTGGCCGTGGTCATTCGTCCCGATCGCGATTTGCCGGTGCAGAAACTCGTTAGTCTGATGGATGAGTTGCAGCGCGCGGAGATCACGAAGGTCGGCATCGCGACGCAGGAAGAACCGAAGTAGCGATGACCCGCGACGCGCGTTTCTGGCGCAACGTCACGATCGTCGGGCTGATCCACGTCGTGGTTTTGCTCGGGCTCTTCTGGTGGAGCCGCGCGCCGAAGACGCCGCCTAACGACATCGTTTGGATGGAAGACGGCGCGGGTGCAGGCGGCGCGAAATCGGAGCCGCCCGCGGTGGAAACTCCGCCGCCAACGGAACCGCCCGCGGCCACGCCTAACGAACCGGAGATCACGGCCACGCCTGAGCCAGTTTCCACTCCGAGGAGCGAAATCGAAATTCCCTCAGTCACGCCTGCGCCCACCGAAACGCCGACCCCGACCGAGATTCCAACTCCGAAACCAAAACCAAAACCAACTCCCAGCCCGACTCCGCGTCCGACACCAAAACCAACTCCGAAAGCGTCTCCTTCACCGACCCCGAAAAAGAAGAGCACGCCGAAACCCAAGGCGAAACCAAAACCAACGCCGGAAGAAGATAAGGAGACCGCGCACAAAAAAGCCGTCGCCAAAGCCGCTCTCGGGAAAGAGAAAAAGGACGACGAAGAGAACGGCGGTTCGGCGAACGAGAAGCCGGTCAAAAAAGCGACGGCCGCGGGCAAAGGCGATGGTGAAAGCAAAGGTGAAGCCGGCTCAGGCGGTCACGGCAAAGGCGCTGGCGGCACGTCGGAATTCGGCTGGTATGGCGGGATGTTGCACGACCGTTTCTACAGCGAATGGGTGCAGCCGACCTCTGTCATGCACAGCGCGAATCTTTCTGTTCTTCTGCGCATTCGCATCCAGAAAGACGGGCGCATTTCCGATTACTCGATCGCGAAATCGTCGGGCAATTCCGTGGTCGATGATTCCGTCACGACCGCGGCGGCGAGGGTGAAACAAGTCGACGCGTTGCCTGCCGGCTTGGGCGACGATTATTATGACGTGAACATCAACTTCGAATTAAGTTCCGGCCAATGAGGAGAAGCATTTTCAATTTTGTTGCGGCGATTCTGTTTTGCCTAACGAGTGTAGGACTCTTTGCCGCCGACGTTCCTACAATCACGATCAGCAAAGGCGACCGAATTAGTGTCAACGTTGCGGACTTGAGCGGAAGCGAAGGGGGGACGGCCACGAGCATCGTGCAGAAGGACCTCACGCTTTCCGGCCAGATCAATCTCGGCGGCGCGGGCGCTTCCTTCGTCGTTAGGGGAACGGCGGAGAATGGCAGCCTGCAAGGGCAGGTGGTCGATCATAGCGGCGGCACGGTACTTTCGAAAACTTACAACGGCAGTGCGAGCGCGAACGCGCATCAATTCGCCAACGACATCATCGAAACGCTCACTGGCAGCAAAGGTCTGGCCGGGAGCAAAATTGCTTTCATCGCCACCCGCAGCGGCAAGAAGGAAGTTTACGTTGCCGATTACGACGGGTCACACGTTAGGCAACTAACGCACGACAATACGATCAGCGTCCATCCGTCGCTGAGCTCGGACGGACAGCGCATCGCCTACACGGGATATCAGAGTGGTTATGCCGATGTGTACGTGATCGATCTCGCGAGCGGGGCACGGAATCGGATCGTCAATTTCCCCGGGACCAACAGCGGTGCGGCGTTCTCGCCCGATGGCGGACGCATCGCCCTAACGATAAGCAAAGATGGCAATCCCGAGCTTTACACTGTGAGTGCGGGAGGTGGTGGCGCGCGGCGTTTGACGCATTCGCGTGGGGTCGAGTCCGGCCCGACCTGGTCGCCTAACGGGGATGAAATTATCTACTCCTTCAGTAATGCCGGCGGGCCGCAGCTTTTCCGCATTTCGGCGAGCGGCGGCGAAGGTCGCGAAATCGCTACCGGTTACAGTTACTGCACCGAACCGAGCTGGTCGCCGGATGGAAAAAAGGTGGCCTTCAATGTCCGCGCGGGCGGTGAGTTTCAGGTTGTCGTGCTCGACCTCGCGAGCGGCAGCAAACGCACGGTCGGGACTGGCGAAGATCCAGCGTGGGGACCGGATTCGCGGCATTTGATTTTCACGGAAGGCGGCACGCTCTACATGGTCGATACCGTGAACAGCCAGAAGACCAAAGTCCTCGGCGCTCTCGGCAAAATCACGGAGCCGAGCTGGAGTCGTTAGGCGGGTGAAGCGTTCGTCGCCAAGGTGGCCCCTGGTCCCGCTTGGCCTGCTGGCTGCGCTCCCCGTTTTTGCGGCAGAAAATTCCGGCGCGAGATTCCAAGGTGTGCCCGTCGCGCCGGGAGCCACAGTCACGGCGCTGGTGCCGCTGAGCCCTAACGAGAAGACCTACGCCCCCATCGAGGGCAATCGCGTCCCCGAGCGAGAATCGACCCGATCAAGCCGCGGTCTGCGTCTTACCGCCGAAGAGATCGACGCCGGTCCGGGACTGCGCGGGCAAACATCCCCGAGCGGCCGGTTCCCAAGCGCAAACAGGTTGTCGTCACCGTGAGCGATTCTTCGGGCCATGCCTCTCCGGTTGACGCTTCGATTTACTTCGTTGCACGACCGCCCGGCGAAGGCGCGCCCTTTATCTACGCCCACTCCGACATCTCCATAAACCTGGTGGCGGCGAAGCGACGGGGTGGGTTGTCGTCGCGCAAGCGAACGGAAAAACCTTTGCCACACGCTTTTCAGATCCGGCGCTTCTCGACGCCAGCGCGGGCCGTTCGGCCGACTCCCTGGATGCGATGATCGCGGATTGTCGAAAGCGATTGCCAGCGACCACGCCACAGTAGGAGGCCGCGCGTCGGTTGAGTTCTCGTTTCAAGGCGGCTCTAAGAACGCGAGCGATTTGCTTTCGCGTTGCGCGACTTGGTCGAGCGTGCATTGCCGTGGGGCCTTGTCTTTGCGCCAGCGCACGATCTTCGTCCCGTGCCGGAAGCGATCGCCCGTGAAGTGGTCGTAAGTGACCTCGACGACGACCTTCGGCTCGACCGGTTCCCATTCTGCGCTCCGCTCCGTGCTCCAGCGACTCGGGCCGCCCGGAGCGTTGCCAGTAAAGCCCGGCGTCTTCTTCAATGCCTCAAACTTTTTCGTTAGGCTGGGCTTCTCGCTCGCTCTGAAGGCCGAGGTGAAACCGACGTGATGCAGCAACCCCTCGTCATCATAGAGCCCGAGCAAAAGCGAGCCGAGAACCGGCGCGCTGCTGGCGTAACGAAAACCGCCGACCACGCAATCGACGGTGCGGATTTGTTTGATCTTCAGCATCGCGGTGCGTTCGCCGGAGGCATAGGCGGCGTCGAGGCGTTTCGCGATGATGCCGTCGAGATCGCCACCGACTTTCCCGAACCACTTCTTCGCCTGCCGGAGATCGGTCGTGGCGGGGGAAAGGCGAATATGCTTTTCGTTAGGGAGAAATTTGGCGGCGAATTTTTCCAGGAGCGGGCGGCGTTCGCGCAGCGGAAGGGCGAGGCGGGATTCCCCGTTCGTTTCGGCGAGCAGATCGAAGACGATGAAAAGCGCGGGATGAGCGGAGGCGAGTTTCTGCACCCGACTCGCGGCTGGGTGGAGACGAAGCTGCAGCTCTTCGAAGGAAAGTGCGCCATCGATCGGGATGACCAGCTCGCCGTCGAGGACGAAATGTTTGGCGGATAATTCGCCTAACGATTTCACGACGTCCGGGAAGTAACGCGCGAGCGGCTGGCCGGATTTTGATTGCAGATAAACTTCGTCGCCGTCGCGGAAGGCGAGACAGCGAAAGCCGTCCCATTTCGGTTCGTACTGCCATTCGTCGCCCTCGGGAATTTCGTCCGCGGAACGGGCTTCCATCGGCGGGAGAGGAGGTTTTAGGGCTGGCGCCATCGGAAGAGTCGGCAGGCTCGAAGCCTATGTTACGTAGCGGCGCGGTTCCAACCTCGGGGGTCGCTTTCCTTTCCGCACGGCACCGGCGACCGGGATGTAGTTGAGCTCCGTTCGATCAGCGGCACAACGCAAGAGCAGGCCGCCGCGGCTCATGTCGCCGCGCCCGACGAAATCCGCCGGGAAGCGCAACCTCTCCTGCAAGAGGTCGAGCAACACGTCGATATATTTGCCGGTCGCGATGCTGCCGAGCAGGACGACGTCACACTCCCGGGTGAGTTGCCTAACGAGTGTGCCCGCATCGCGCGCGAGCGGTTCGCGGTAGCGGGGATCGCTTTCCTCAATATCGACCTCAGCGAACTCGCGCAGGTCGCCTAACGACACCGGCGTTGCCGCTGGGATCAGTCCGCGCGTTGGGGTGATGACAAGAATGCGCGACTCGTTAGGCCGGGCGAAGACCTTGGCGTAGGCCAGCTTTCCACGAAAATACAAACCGCTGAGAAAAGTGAACACTTCGCCTAACGATACCTCTTCTCCGTCGCGCAAGCGTTGTGCGAGCGCGAACTGGCCGCGGCCATTCAGGAGCATTTGTGCGCGCCGTCCACCGGCATAGGCGGGCGAGAGGAGAAAAGTGCGCGTCATGTGTGTAGTGTCCGCTGTCCTCAGCGGAGAACGCTGCGCCAGCCCAACGCGCTCTGCGCTGAGGACAGCGCACGCTACATGAAATCGGGATTTCTCGAAAAGCTGATCGAACGTCTCGGCCGCATTGGGCCGGAGGAAGTGCAGAATTATCTGCTGCGCCTGGCGCAGGAGAAAGGTTTTCTCGAGACGATTTTCAATTCCATCCAGGAAGGAATCATCGTCACCGACGCGGGCGGGCGGATCAATTATTTGAACGATGCCGCCTGCGAAATTTTCGGGCTCGAAGGCGAAACTTCCATCGGCAAACGGCTCGAAGAACGGGTGCGCGGACTCGATTGGAAGGCGCTTTCGCAAACCGAAACCGCGCTCAGCCGGGACATGGAAATTTTTTATCCGACGAATCGCTTCATCAATTTTTACGTTGTGCCGCTGCTCATCCAGCGCCGCGCGGCGGACGATTCGCCTAACGAATCTGGCGCTGCCGTCGGGCACGCGATGATTTTGCGCGACATCACGGAGAGCCGGCGTTCGACGCAGGAGACGATCGAGTCCGAGCGATTCTCCGCGCTTACCTTGCTCGCCGCGGGTGTCGCCCACGAGATCGGCAATCCGCTCAACTCGCTCCACATCCATTTGCAGTTGATGGAGCGGAAAGTTCGAAAATTGCCGGCCGAGATAGACAAGCGCGAACTCCAAGAATCGATCGATATCGCCCGCTCCGAAATCAGCCGGCTCGACTCCATCGTGACGCAATTCCTGCGCGCGATTCGGCCTTCGCAGCCGCAGTTGCGCCCGGAAAACGTGAACGAGTTGATCGAAGAAACGGTGCGCTTCTTCGAGCCGGAAACGCGCGATCGCGACATCGTCGTCGAGACTGAGTTGCGCTCGGATCTGCCGCCGCTCCAACTGGATCGCGACCAAATGAAGCAGGTCTTCTACAACGCGATCAAGAACAGCTTCGAAGCCATGAAAAGCCGCGGCATCCTGCGCATTCGCACCGATCGGGACGACACTCACGTCAGCATCAGTTTCACCGACACCGGCGGCGGGATTTCCGCGGAAAATCTGAGCCGGGTTTTCGAGCCGTACTTCACGACGAAGACGAGTGGCTCCGGGCTGGGATTGCTTATCGTTAGGCGAATCGTCCGCGAGCACGGCGGCGAAATGGCTATTGAAAGCTGCGAAGGCAAGGGACTGACGTTGACCATCCGGCTGCCGTTCCTCGACCGGCGGGTGCGGATGCTCCCCGAGCGCGCGGAAGAAGCCTAACGAGACTCGGCCGCCAAGGCGCGGCGCTCTTCCTGCCGTTGCAGAAACAGGGGCGACACTTTGCTGAAGAATCGCACCACGTAGCAGAGATAAATCGTCGTCCACCCGAGCAACTGGGGAAATTTCAGCTCACCCGACGCCGAGCCGCCGCTCGTGATCCCGGCGACGGCGTTTCTCTTTCGGACCGAAGGCCCGCAAGTGGCGACGCTGACGGACGACAAGAAAATTCACTGGCAGAAAATCGAGATTGGCCGCGACTTCGGCACGACGCTGGAATGCTCTCCGCTTGAAAGCGAAAATGCCGGTCGTGGTAAATCCGACAGATCAGTTAGTGGAAGGTCTGAGCATCGCCGTGAAGCAGGCGAGCTGGAAGCCCGCAGGCGGCGGGGGAAACGCGAGCGGCGGAAATAATCGCCTAACGAACAAGCCAGAAGGCTGGGCAGGCCCGGGAATCCGCGTACGCTCCCAGAGAGTGGCGGAAGGGGTGGGATTCGAACCCACGGTGAGTTTAACCCCACGTTCGATTTCGAGTCGAGTGCCTTAAACCGGGCTCAGCCACCCTTCCGTTTCGCTGGCGCCCACCATAGCGGGAATCGCGCGAATCGTCATCCCGATTCTTCGGTGCAGTGTCACGCGCGAGAATGTTTTGGCGTCGTTGCTCTTGTTTCGGCGGATGGGAAGTCGAGAAAAGAATAGCTGCAAGCTCCGATTCCAACCCGAATCATTGTTAGGACGAGGGAGAAAAATGTTACAAATTTGTGCTTGCCCGCCGGTGCCTGCGAACCGCATGTTGTGGCCCCGCTGAAGCCGCCCCCAATATCGTGTTATGGTTTTACTAACACGATATTCACGGGGGCTTTCAGAGGTGAATTAACAGTTGTTCACAATCTTTCCTCGATCCGTCGCTCGCCCAATGATCCAACTAAAGCCTGGCCTTCAACCTTCCACCCTCGATAAGAAACGAAAATCCCTCGACCGACGCCGTAAGGTCTCGCCTAAAAAGGGCCACGCTTTGCGTTTTGAACACGTTTTCAGCGAGCCGGGGATTTCGCCCTTCGACCAAATGGAATGGGAGCGGCGCACGGCGGAAATCACCGACGACGGCGGCAAGGTTATTTTCAAACAGGAAAATATTGAGGTGCCCAAAAGCTGGAGCCCGCTGGCGACAAAAATCGCGGTCTCAAAATATTTCTACGGCGATATTTCAAACGGCACCGATCCGCATCGCGGCGGGCGCGAGACTTCCGTTAGGCAACTGATCCATCGCGTCACCCGGACGATTGCTGATTGTGGTCTGGCCGATGGTTATTTTGCCAACGCAAAGACGGCGGAGATATTTTATAACGAGCTGACCTGGCTCTGCCTCAATCAGCACGGCGCGTTCAACAGTCCGGTCTGGTTCAATGTCGGGCTCCACCACCAATACGGCATCGGCAAAGAGGCGGGGCCGGGAAATTATTTTTATAATCGCAAGACCGGCGAGGCGGAGCGCGCGGCGACGCAATACGAGTATCCGCAGGGCAGCGCCTGCTTCATCCAATCGGTCGAGGATACGATGGAGGACATCATGCGCCTGGCGATGAGCGAGGCGATGCTCTTCAAATATGGCAGCGGCACCGGCACCGATCTTTCGTCGTTGCGCAGCACGCGCGAGAAATTGAGCGGCGGAGGTAAGCCGAGCGGGCCGCTCTCGTTTCTCAAGGTTTACGATCAGGTCGCGAACGTGGTGAAGAGCGGCGGCAAAACCCGTCGTGCGGCGAAGATGAATACGCTCAAGGATTGGCATCCCGACATCGAGGAATTTATCAACGCCAAGCAGAACGAAGAGCGCAAAGCGTGGGCATTGATCGAGCAAGGCTACGACGGCAGTTACAACGGTGACGCTTACGGCAGCGTCATGTACCAAAACGAAAATCTGAGCGTGCGCGTGAGCGACGACTTCATGAACGCCGCGATCGAGGACCGTGAATGGTGGACGCGCCGCGTGCGCGACGGTTCGCCCTGCGAACGCAAGGAAGCGCGCGGGCTGTTGAAAAAAATCGCCGAAGGCACGCACGTCTGCGGAGATCCGGGGATGCAGTTCGATACTACCATCCACCGGTGGCATACCTGCAAAGGCACCGGCCGGCAGAATTCCACCAACCCTTGCAGCGAATACCTTTTTCTTGATAACACGGCCTGCAATCTCGCCTCGCTGAATTTGATGAAGTTCAAAACCGCCGAGGGCACGTTCGATGTCGAGCGTTTCAAAGCGGCAGTACGCATCTTCATCACCGCCCAGGAAATCATTGTCGATAACGCCAGCTATCCGATCAAAGAAATCGCGGAAAACAGTCACATCTTTCGCACGCTCGGTCTCGGCTACGCCAATCTCGGCTCGCTCATTATGAGCTACGGTTACGGCTACGACAGTGTGGAAGGCCGGGCGATTTGTGGCGCGATCACGGCGATCATGACCGGCGAAGCCTATGCGGAAAGTGCGCGCATGGCGGCGGCGATGGGGCCCTTCCCCGGTTACAAAGATGCGCGCGCCAGCGGGGTGCCGAAACCAGTGGCGAAGGATAACGTCGCCTCCATGCTCGATGTAATCGAGCAGCATCGCGCGGCAGTGAGCGAGATTCCGGACAACGACGAGTTCGGCTATTTGAAGGACGAAGCCGCGAAGGTCTGGGATCGCGCGGTGGAGTTGGGTCAGGATTACGGCTACCGCAATGCGCAGGTCACCGTCCTCGCGCCGACGGGCACGATCAGCTTCCTCATGGATTGCGACACCACCGGCATCGAGCCCGACATCGCGCTCGTGAAATACAAGCTCCTCGCCGGCGGCGGCATGTTGAAAATCGTCAACCAAACGGTCCGTCCCGCGCTCGTAAAACTAGGCTACGACGCGGACGAGATCGAGCGCATCATCGCGCACGTCGATGCCTTCGATACGATCGAAGACGTGGCCGATACCGACGGCTCGCGCATCACCTCCGGTCTCAAGCCGGAGCATCTGGCAATCTTCGACTGTGCCTTCAAAGCCCATCGCGGCGAGCGTTCGTTAGGCTACATGGGACATCTGCGCATGATGGCCGCGGCTCAGCCGTTCCTCAGCGGGGCCATCTCCAAGACGGTCAATCTTCCCGAGAAAGCCACGGTGGACGAAATCATGCACACCTACATCGAGGGCTGGAAGCTGGGCTTGAAGGCGATCGCAATTTATCGCGACAGCTCGAAGCGTTCCGCGCCCTTGAACACGCGCAAAACCAAAGACATGGGTGCCCTCGAGGAAGGGGCGATGAAACCGGACGCCGACCGCCAAACGCTCGCGGCGCGCATCCTCGAGCTCGACCAGGAGATCACCGAGTTGCGCGGCCGGATTGGCGTGCCGGCGCGTCACCGCATGTCCGACACCCGCATGTCGCTCACGCATAAGTTCGAGATCGCCGGACACGAAGGCTACATCACCGTCGGATTGTTTGAGGATGGCCAGCCGGGCGAGCTCTTCATTCAAATGTCGAAAGAAGGCAGCACCATCGGCGGCCTCATGGACACCGTAGCCACGCTCACATCCATGGCGCTGCAGTACGGCGTCCCGCTCGAGAGCCTGGTCAAAAAATTCGCCTACCAGCGTTTCGAGCCTAGCGGCTTCACCAAAAACCCCGACATCCGCAATGCCAGCAGCATTACCGATTATGTTTTCCGCTGGCTCGGCTGCCAGTTCATCAAAGGCTACAAAGAAGCGACCTCGCCGCATCGCAGTCATCCCGAGCTGCCACTCAAGGAGATCGCCGACATGGAGAAAAAGGCGGTAAACCGCCCAGTCGCCGACCTGTCACGGACCGCGGAGAGGGAGTTGATAGACATCATCACGCAGCATGCGCCTAACGAGGGCAATCCGACGCCCGTCGCGAACGGCCGCTCGCATGCCGAGCGAGTCACCGTGGCACTGGGCAGCATATTCATGGAAATCACCTGCTCGCATTGCGGCAGCGACAAAGTGATTCGCGCCGGGGCCTGCGGGGTTTGTACTGAGTGCGGGACGAGTCAGGGCTGCAGCTAAAGTAAACTCGAGCGCGATCCTCTGTGATCGCGTGTTGCTCCTAGCGCCGACCGAGTGATGCTTCGAGACCGCTGGGATATCGCCCCAAAAAAGCCTGAGTTTGCGACACCGACGCGTCGCGGCGACAGTGCGGCTTCGCGGTTAAAATCTTGTAAACTTTCCGGCACTCGCCGGCTTCCCTTTTTATGGCACTTACTCAAACAGAAATTCAGCGACAAAAGGAAATTAAGCAGGCCGAAGAGCTTCTCTTCACCGGCAAACAGGAGCTCGGCTTCGCCAAAGGACTTTTCCTCGGAGACTTCATCGCGGATTGGGCAATGCCTTATCCGAAGATCACCTATGCACAGCAAGCGAAACTGGAGCGAGCTATCCGCGAAGTTCGGCAATTTCTCGACGAACATCTGGACGCCGAGGCCATCGATCGCAATGCCGACATCCCACGCGAGGTTATCGATGGACTCGGGCGCGTTGGAGTCCTTGGCATGACTGCTCCCGAAGAAGTGGGCGGCCGCGGTTTTTCGCAAATGATGTATTGCCAAGTGCTCGAGGAAATCGGCGCGCGGTGTGCCTCGACGGCGGTCTTCACCAATGCGCACCACTCTATTGGGATTCGTGCGCTGCTGCTCTTCGGCACCAAAGAGCAGAAAGAAAAATGGTTACCAAAGCTGATGGATGGCGAACAGCTTGCCGCCTTCGCACTGACTGAATCCCAAGCCGGCTCCGACGCCGCCAACGTCCAAACAACGGCCACTCCGAGCGAGGATGGCGCTCACTTCATTCTGAATGGCGAAAAGCGTTACATCACCAACGCCTCCATCGCGCAGGTCCTCACCGTCATGGCGCGCACGCCCGTGCCGGGCAAGGAAGGCAAGACGGCGATCACCGCGTTTCTCGTCACACCGGAGATGGAAGGCTTCGAAATGATCGAGCCGCGCATGCCGAAGCTCGGTATCCGCGGAACTGCCACCGGCCGTTTTCGCCTAACGAACGTAAGAGTGCCGAAGGAAAATATTCTGGGTCCGTTAGGCAAAGGTCTGCGCGTCGCGCTGACCGTGCTCGATTTCGGGCGCACCACTTTCGGCGCGTGCTGCACCGGCACCGCCAAGACCTGCGTGCGTCTTGCCGTCGAGCATGCCAACGCGCGCCAGCAATTCCAAAAGACGCTGGGCGATTTCGATCTCGTGAAGAAAAAAATCGCGCGCATGGCCGCCGATGTTTACGCGATGGAAGCGATGACGCAGGTCACCGCCTCGCTCATCGATCGCGGCTTCGAGGATTACATGCTCGAGACCGCGATGCTGAAAGTCTTCACCACCGAGCGCCTTTGGGACGCCGTGAACGACTGCTTCCAAATCCACGGCGGCTCCGCTTATTTCGACGACTCGCCGTTAGGCCGCATGCTCCGCGACGCACGCATTAATCAGATCGGCGAGGGGAGCAACGAAGTCCTGACTTCTTTCATTGCCCTCGTCGGCATGCGCGGGCCGGGGATGGAGTTCAAGGAAATCCTCGACACGATGTTGAAGCCGTGGCGGCAGGATCGCAACAAAGCCTGGGGCGCCGGTCTCAAGCGTTTGAGCGCCGCGGTTAAGATTCCGACGATACCAGTTCGTCACGACTCGCTCCGCTCCTACGCGAGTCAGCTCGCGCGCCTCGTCTGGCGTTTCAATTTCGCGGTCAACAAAGCACTCGTCACGTATCGCGAACCCGTCATGGATATGCAGCTCGTGCAAGAGCGCGTCGCGGTCGCGGCGATGGAATTATTCGCGACCACGTGTGTCCTGAGTCGCTGGGACTCGGAATTACCCGCCGCTGGCCGCAACGGTCACGGAGTCACCACCGATCACGTGGCCGCGGATCTTTTCGTTAGGCGCTCGCTTCGGAAAATCAAAGAAGCGCTACGGGATCTGAGCGACAACGACGACCGGGCCATGCTCGCGACAGCCGACGCCGTCCTGGGCCAGCGCAAGCCCGCGGGACAGAACGGAAGGTAGCCCGTCGCCGGCACCGGCATGCTTCTCGCTTTGCGTAAGCGATCGAAGCTTCGCCGATATTCGCGAGAGAGACAACGCCCGCCGGGGTTCGGAAAAGGCGGTCGTGGTTGTACTGGTGCAGTTGGAGTCTGCTGTTTTTCTTCTGCTTGTCGATCGGGTTGAAGTTGAACGGCTCGTCCGTCGGGATGTGGAGCAATCTCCTTTCCCTCAAAGCGACCCCGCCTGGCCTGCTTTTTTCGTCGCCGCGACGGGTGCGAGGAGATGAGTGGAGTGTCTGGACGCCAGCGATGCTCTCGCAGGCGAAACAGAAGCCGCCTTTTCCCATCGAAAATCCCAGTCTCGGCGCCGGGAGATCTCCCCTGCTCATGAGCGTGCCGGTGGCCTACTACACGACGTTTTTCCGGCCGCAGCTTTGGGGCTTTTTCGTATTCGATTTTGAGCGCGGGTTTTCGTTCTATTGGTGCGCCAAGGTTTTTGGACTTCTTTTCGCTTCCGGCTGGTGTCTCCATCAGCTGGGGGTGAGAAGTCCGGGCCTGGTGGTCTTCGGTGCGGTTTGGATTTTCTTTTCCAGTTTTACGCAGTGGTGGTTTTCTTCACCAGCCATGCTGCCCGAGATGGTTGCAAGCTGGGCCATGTGCCTTGGTTGTGCCGTTTGCTTCCAGCGGCGATCAACCCCTTGGCGCGTTGTTGCGGCGCTGGCTGGCTTGATCTTTTTCGCGGTCAATTTCTTCCTCTGCCTTTATCCGCCATACCAAATTCCGCTTCTCTTGCTCGCGGCCGCCATTCTCGTTGGTGTTTACTGGGAACGAAGAGCAGACCCTGAAGAAGGAAGCGTTTCGGTTCGGAGGTCTGTGGCTCTGATTGGTTTGGGCCTGGCTGCCGCAGGGTTTCTCCTGATTCCTTTTCTCATCGATGTCTGGCCGACGCTGGCTCTCGTTAGGCAAACTGTCTATCCGGGAGCGAGGCGTTCGCTCGGAGGCGAACTTTCCGTCTTCAAACTCTTCTCCGGTCTCGTTGGTTTTTTTGAAGCCGAGCAAGTAGGTCCCAGGGTTTACGGCAATATCGCGGAGGCGAGCAATTTCTACCCGCTCTGGCCATTGCCAGCCGTCGCTCTCCTGATCGCATTCCTGCACGGCCGCATTCGTCTTTCGCCGCTCATGATCGCTTTGGGGATCATACTTGTTTCACTCAGCCTTTATTGCGTGGTGCCATGGCCGAGTTGGTTACTCAACGTGACTCTGCTTTCCTTCTCGACGGAACGCCGAACGTTGCTGGCCCTGGGTTTGGCGAACATTTTTTTCTGCTGCCTTTTCTTTGATCGATATCGAGAGCCGATCTTGCGGAAATGGTCAGCCCTCGCCGCGGGTATCGCCTGTTGGCTTGCGATGGCCGCGATATTTTGGTCCTTCAGCCTGCGCGATCCGACGTTTTTTTCCGATCCGCTGCGGCTGCTTTCCGTGTTGGTGATTAATACGGCTATCCTGGTGCTATTCTTCTGGGAAAGACTTCGCAAATCGCTGCCGGCTGTTTTGAGCGCCCTCGTTGTCATAAGCGGCGCGGGGATTAATCCAATCATGACTAGCCTCGCACCGCTGGTGGATTCGGAGGCGTTCAAGAGCATCGAACGACTTCACAAGGCGGATCCGGATGGAAAATGGATGGTCTTCCAGAGCCGCTATTTCGCACAGCTCGTCAAGGCGACCGGCGCCGAAGTCTTCAATGGGACAAAGATCATTCCTGACCTGCCTCTCTTACTTCAACTCGATTCCGGAGGGCAAAATGCCTTCACTTATAATCGTTATGCCAACATCAGCTGTGAGCTTCCGCGAGAGGGACGCGGGCAGTCTGTCGATGGAGGACTTATCCATCCCGATCTTTATGTTTTGTTCCTGTCGCCTGCTCAGCCTTCGCTGCAAAAGGCCGGCTATCGCTATGTCGTTTTTCCACGGGTTTGGCCCGACGCCACTTCCTATGGATTCTCGTTGATCGAGCAAATCCCACAGGGCGCTCTCTGGATATATCGGTCTGGGAATTCGTCCGCGAACCGGCTCCCGCTCAGCGCGCAACGTCCTATGTAGATGGCCCGCTTTTAGCTCTTCTCATGAGGATGCTTGGCACCGAAACGACGCGTGGATTCTCTGCTCGAATCAATTTACGCCGGAAGCGCGTCTTGATTTTCGTCGTCGCTTACAATGCTGAAACGACGCTCGATAAAGTTCTCAGTCGCATTCCAGCCTCGCTTCACCAGCAAGGTGTCGAGGTGCTTGTGATCGATGACTCCTCACGCGATGAGACTTTCCTCAACGGTCTCCGCTATCAGCAGACCCACGCCGGGCTCAAAATCACCGTGCTGCGTACTCCCGAAAACCAGGGTTACGGCGGCAATCAAAAGCTTGGATATCGCTACGCGATCGATAACAACTTCGACATCGTCGCCCTTCTCCACGGGGACGGACAATATGCCCCGGAAAAGTTGCCGGCCTTACTCGCGCCTCTCCTAGCCGAGGAAGCAGATGCCGTCTTCGGTTCTCGCATGCTACATAAACACGCCGCGCGGGCTGGCGGCATGCCACTTTATAAGTGGTTAGGCAATCAAGTGCTGACAAGGTTTCAGAACTGGATGCTTGGTACCACTCTCTCTGAGTTCCATTCGGGCTATCGCCTTTATTCGACCAAGGCACTGGCCCAAATCCCTTTCGAGAAGAACACACAGGATTTTCATTTCGACACCGAGATCATCATCCAATTCGTCCTGAAAAAACTGCGCATCGCCGAGTTGCCGATCCCTACCTACTACGGTGATGAAATCTGCCACGTGAACGGGATGCGCTACGCCTGGGATGTCTTCAAAGCCACGACGAAGGCGCGACTTTGCGAGATTAATCTTTTCTACGATCCGAAATTTGACGTCCAGCCTCCGGAACTGACTTACGACCTGAAGCTGGGATTCCCTTCCTCCCATACCATGGCGATCGCAGCCGCCAAACCTGGGCAACGCATTCTCGACGCCGGTTGTGGGCAAGGATATTTGGCCATGGAGTTAGCGCGAAAAGGATGCCTGGTTACTGGGATGGATCGTTTGATCCCTCAGCTTCCTGAGCGCGAGCTGCCGATTGAATTTATCTGTTGGGACCTCGATCGGGAAGAGTTTCCCGTGAACGTCTCCGCGTTCGATCAGATATTTCTCCTCGATATTATCGAGCACTTAAAGAAACCCTCGCGTTTCATGGACGAATTACGCTTCGCCGTTGCGTGCAAGCGCCCGGAAGTTATCCTTACCACGGCCAACATAGGATTCGTTGTCACCCGCCTGATGTTGCTCCTGGGTCACTTCAACTATGGTAAGAAGGGCATCCTTGATGCGACGCACACCCGCTTGTTCACCTTTCACTCGTTAGGCGAGCTCCTCGAGCAATCTGGATATAAGATTCTCGAGGTGCGCGGTATTCCGGCACCCTTCCCCAAAGCAATCGGAGACAACTTCCTTGCCCGGTTCCTTTTGAAACTTAACTCTATTCTGATTCACCTCAGCCGCGGCCTCTTTGCCTACCAAATCTACGTTCGCGCCCAGGCTATCCCGACAGTGAATAACTTGCTTTGTGAAACAATCTCCGGCAGCGCTTTGCTGAGCACACAAGTGTTGGATACGGTGGCCTAACGAGAAGTAGCAATTCCCTCTTTAGTGGAGAGCCGAACCCTTCAAGATATGCAGGGCGCGAAGCAGTCCTTCCGTGACTAGCTCGTAGAGAGGATACTGCACGCTCAGCACGATGTACTGATGAATCTCAAAGGCACTAACAAACAATAAGAGTCCGCCCACGATCGTCATCCGATACTTAGGGTTTAATTCCCCAAAAGTTACAATTTGGCTGAAAGCCAGAAAGCGCAGAGGCATGTCCCACATATTGGCGTAGCGCAGATTCATGCCATATCTGACGTTGCACATGATCGCGTAACTAGCCACGACGAAGACGATCAGGTAAAGCTCGGCTGTTTGCGTGCGAGCCAGTCTAAAGAGAGACCCGAGGGCGAGCAAGAGTACGATGGGACTAACGAGCAGTAGGTCGATCAAGTAACGATGCCAGGGGCCATCGCCGGTCGCGATAGCGAAGGGCAGCGTAAAATTTTTCCCCACGGATAACCGGTACACTGTCAGGAGAGTCTCAATCCCGCCGGCGAGAAATATAAGAACGACGACGCCAAACAATGGGCCGGCAAAGGTGCAAACGACGAGCTCCTTCGTAACCGATCCGAATCCCAACCAACGGTTACTAACAAGTAGCGCAAGGATAGCTATAAAGACGAAAAACGAGTTCTCCTTCGTGAGGACAAGCAGAGCCAGCGCAAGAGTGTAAAGCACCAGCAGGACCGGCCGACGCGGCGTGCGCAGATTCTCCCAGAGCAGCCAAAGGCAGAGCAAAGCCCAGAAGGTAAAAAATCCATCGACCAAAGCGTGTTGCGACATATGAATCTGTGTCGGAGCGCAAGCCATCAAGGCAACGGTGCCGAGAGCCCACAAAGGCCCTTTTAAGCGCCAGGCAAAGGCGCAACTAACGAGCAAAGTAAGGATGCTGAAGAGCGACGCGACAGCCTGTAACGAAGTTAATCCACCGCTTCCGAAAAGGCAGTGCCACAGATAGGCGGATAAGATATAAAGAAAACGGACGGGCGGCAGAATCGATCCTGGCAATCCTTGCTGCACCTCGATGTAGCGATCGACAATGGCCGGGTACTCGGTGAGTCCTTCGCGTATGACACTATCGACATACTTAGAATAGAGATGTTCGTCGAAGCCCATGCCGGTGAATGCCGGAGCCGGATGAGCCACTTCAATTAAATGCAAAACGCCACCTTCTTGAAAGGCCGTCTGGGGCAATCTTAGGAAGATGCCCAGGAGGAGCGTCAGCAAGAGGACGACACAGTAGGCCGGATCCCACCCTGATCGAGGAGAACCCATCAAAGTCGAGTAGGATTAATAGAATCGAGGCTGCAAAGGCGAAAGCTGGGATTTGCAGTCAGGGTGCGATTCCAAACCAAGAGAGCACCGGCAATAAGAGTAAGCCATGGCCAGAGCGACCAGGGTACCCATTCGACCGTCAGATTACCGGTCGAGATGGCGAGATACCAGGGCAAACCACCGCTGATGCTATTGTAGAAGAAGAAAAGAAAAATAGAGCTGGCTGCAGTTAACCACACGAAAAAGCCCGGCGATAAAACGAGCACGAACGGCATTAGCCAAACCAAATACTGGGCGCAAACACCCGGAGAAAGAATGAAGAAGATGATCCATCCCCATCCCAGGGAAGCAAACAATCCACGCCCGTCCAGTTTTCTACGCCGCCAAGCGATGAGAAGGACCAGGCCGATGATCGTTAGTTTCAGGCCGGCGCCGATCATTTGTTGAAGTGGCAGAAGGTGAGAATAGGTTACCCGGCTCAGTTCCTTCACCCCAGTCAGTCTTAGCCAGTAAGTGATGCCCCAAATTCCCCAGAAGCTACCGTAGAGTAAGACACGATGCAGGAACGCCACGGGAAACTTAAGGATAGGCAGAATCCAAAAGCTAACCAAAGTGACTAGGAATGGAACGGTGAAGAAAAGAACGCGGCGGCGGTGCAGCCAATAGCAAAGGAAGATCGGTAGCACGAGGAGTGGGATAATCTTAATCTGACAGCTCAGAGCTAGAAAGAGTGCCGATAGAATAGGACGGTCTTGCAGGCACATGGAAGCTGCGAGGACAAGGAACATCACCATGATGGAATCGGTATTTCCATGAAATCCCGAGATCATGAGTGAGACGGGACTTAGTGCCAGGATGGCGAGGGACCAGAGTGGCAGTCGCAGCTCTTTTGCAGCGTTAAGTAAAGCGAGGACCACGACAAAGTCGGCCACGATCCCAGGTAAACGAAGGAATAGGGGAAAGCCGATACCATTCTCGTGCAGCCATGGGTTCTGATCCAAAAAATAGATTAGCCGAAGATATGCCGCTACCAGCGGCGGATGGTTAAATGAAATGTCACTTACATAGGTCCATTCCAATCCATGTGTGGCGAGAGATCGGCCGAAGCGGTAAAAGGAGATGACGTCATTCGTCCCGATCGTAGTCCAGGCAATAATGAGCTTGGCGATGAGAGCGACGCCGGCAAGCGCGATCACGCAAGAGCGGCCGATCGTCTCGTGGCGATCGCCGAGCTTATCTCTCGGGATAGCGACTAGAGTTGATGCAGAATTGGATAAATCTATCATGATCGCGCCGGCATTTGGAAATGTCCTTAGTCTCTGGACTTAGCAGCTTTAATACCGGCAGCGCTCGTTTGTGTATCATCTGGGACACCTATGCCGTTGGGATTGGCACGGGCTAACTGATCCTGGAGAGCCCGGAATTCTCGTGGACCGGGGTCAATTTTCATTGCGCGTGTCATAGCCTGTCGCGCCGCGAGATAATCGCCTGACTTAAACTCCGCCTGCGCGAGGAGGAAGTAACTCTTCGCGTTTTGAGTCTTATCCCTCATCGATAGCTGAAACAGACGCACGGCTAACTGCGACCGATTTTCTGTCAACGCCAATACTCCGAGATTATTGTAGGCACCGGAATGATTGGGATCGAGCCGCAAGGTATCGAAGTAGAACCTCTTGGCCACGCTCGTTTCTCCCAGCGCCAAGTGCAGGTTACCCTCGGCAAAGTTGATCTCGGCATTAGAAGGCGAGTAACTGTAGGCATGGTCCAGCTTCCCCCGAGCCAGCGAGAGGTGTCCCGCATCGAGGGCATGCAAACCCGAGTTATAAGAGTCCAAGGCCCAAAGGGAGGCATCCTTTTGTGGCATGCCGACGAAAGCGGTCGCCGCGAAGAGAAGAACGAGAAACAGACCAGCCTCCCGCAGTCTTACACTCGTTAGGTTATTCCAAAGCTCGACCAGGCCGTAGGCTGCAAATAAAAGCAGGCCAGGGACGGCCGCGAGGCGATAGCGCTCCGTAACGAAAACAGTGAGGAGCGAAGCCATATGCAATAAGACCGCGGCCATAATCCAGCGACTAGCAGGGACGCGACGCACGGCGAGAATCATCCCGGGAAGAGCCAGGGCAGCGATAAGCCCAAAGCTCAACCCGGGGACGATAACCCCCTCGTCCCGCAGAGCTGAGATGACGCTGATGTCGTCGTACTGAAAAGCATTCCAAAAGTCTTTTAGCTTAATGCCCAGAAGGCGGAGCCAAGCAGAGGGATGTTGCGAAATCCAAGCGCGCGCTTTCGCCGACCAAAAGGACGAGACCTCGGACCGCATGAGTGGCTTTCCTTTTTCTCTCTCGGCCTCGGTAATGGAGTCCTGTAACATCGCTTCCTGACCAGCGTGAAGACCGGGAGGAAACTTCGGATAGCCATTGGCTTCCGGGTTGTTACCGATCCAGAAATTAATTCCGCTATGAGCCGAAAGGAAAACCGGATCATGTGCCACCACATAGTTATGAATCCAAGCGGGAGCAGCCCCTGCTAAAACGCCCGCCATGATAAGTGCCGCGCTGCTCGCCCGATGAGAAAATGTCGCGGGCCATCTTAGAAAAAGCGCGGCGATCAAAAAGGGAACTAGAAACAGAATCGTCGCGATACCCATCGCCGTGAAACCGAGCAACACGCCGGTGAGAAAGCACAGAGTCACGGTCGGCGATTGTCTTCTTTTCATGACCTGCGCCACAACGAACCAAAAGACGAAGACTAACCAGGCCGTCGGCATAAGAATGACCGAGTAAGCTTGCGCCGGTTGAAAAAATGCCCAGCCCGTCGCCGCAAGGATGCCAATAGCCCCCCCGCGCTTCGAATCTTTCGAAGCTAAAGTGGTTTCATCCCTGGTGGTGAATAAATTCTTGCCTAACCAGTAAAGGACTACTCCCGTTCCGCCGTCGAGGACGGCCTGAAGGAAAGCCGGGAAAAAGGGATTGTAGCCCACCACCTTGTAGATCGCCGCCAGGAGATATGCGTAGAGCGGCAAGCCGTAGAAGGCGGTGTGCGTCGTCCATTGGCCGTGCAGGATGCGAAGCGCCCAGTTGTTGTAAAATTGCATGTCGCCGGACTGCGGAAGGAGGAACTGAGAATCCGTGAGTCGCACCAGAACGATCAGGCGCAGGACAAGTATCCCCAGGAAGACCAGACTCTCCGGACGAAGGAGAGAGAAGAGGCGGGGTTTGGGAAAAGGCTTCATGGAGCGATCACCATCAAAGCAAGGAAGATGCTAGATGGCCGCGCGGTTCGCCCTCGTGGCAAGAAGAAGGAAATTTCCCGCACGTGGCATCAACGCTGCTCTACAGAGGGTAACCCGCGCTGGAACAGCGGACCAAACTAACAAACCAAATAAAGAAGAAAGCAATAGTATGATTAGCAAGTTCAGCAAGAAGCGCGGGGGTTTTACCCTCGTTGAAATCATGATCGTAGTCGCGATCATCGCGCTGCTTGCGGCCATCGCGGTGCCCGGATTTCTCCGGGCGCGCAAACGGTCGCAGGCTAGCACCATCATTAACGATCTTCGTATGATTGACGCCGCCGTCGATCAGTACGCGATCGAAAACAACAAAAGCACTGGCGCTGTCGTCGGCACGAACGATTGGATCCTGTATCTTAAGAAAGGCTCCTATCTCTATAACACGGGGAAGGATCTTCTCGGCAACGGATACGGCGTGCAATCGGTTGATAGCTTGCCGAAAGTCGCCCTAGGGTCCTGGAACGCTCTGAGCGACGTGGCGGATACCAGCTTCTTTTCGCCTTACGGTCACTACTAAGAGCAGATGTCTCATAAACCTGTCATCGCCTGCGCGGTGGCAGGAAATGAGTCACTTGCGACCGGCGCGTTCTCACCCATGCGCAAACTTCTCCCGGCGACCGCTTCGGCACGGCCGCGCTTTCTTTCGCGTTCTCTCAGCGATTTGCGACTGGCCTGGTTGTGTCCCCTTCTCTTCTTCGCCGTCGCTTTTGTTATCCACGGACCTTCACTCTCGGGCAACTTCCTCTGGGATGATACTTATCTCGCGCACGATAATCCTTTGATTAGGAGTCCGCTTTTTGTTTTCGAGGTTTTCCGGCATCACCTCTTCCTCGACTCCCTCTCGCCGCACTATCGCCCCGTGCAGAACTTATCCTTCATCGTTGATTACCTTTTTTGGAACGATGATCCCTATGGCTTTCACCTAACGAATGTAGGTCTGCATGCACTTAGCGGCACTTTGCTCTATTTCCTTCTCCTCCGATTGCTTCGTCCGCTCTCGAGCGCGCAGGGGTCAGCTTCGCTAAATTCGCACGCGGCTTTTGTGGTTGCTCTCCTCTGGATGGTGCACCCCGTGCAGAGCGCGGCGGTCGATTATATTTCGGGACGCGCAGACAGTCTGGCCTTCTGCTTCGCGTGTGCGGGCTGGCTGCTCATGTTCAAAGCCAGTCAAGCCAGGAGAGTTAGCGTAAGAATTGCTCTCTATGGCTTAGCCGCGGCGCTGGCGCTTTTATCTTTTTGCTCCCGCGAAACAGGCGGCCTGTGGCTGGTTATTTTTCTGCTCCATACCATAGCTTTCTCGAAGGCTTGGAATCGTCGGGGGAAGGTAGCGATCTGTATCGGTTGCGTTGTTATTTGCGCGACTTACTGCGGCTTGCGCCTGCTCCCGGAGCGAAGATCGGGCCCGAGTCTCCAGCCTGGATGGAGCGCGCCGGTGCGTGTGGTCCTGATGTTCCGCGCGCTCGGCGACTACGGAAGGCTCATGATCTTTCCCGCCACCCTGCACATGGAAAGAACGGTCGTAAACGCGGAGAACTATGAGTCACAAAGCGCATGGGAAAAATCGGTGAGTCTCGAGTACCTCTCTGTTGGTGGATTAGTTCTCATCGGCCTCCTGGGAGGCGCTTGTTTGTGGAAAAGTCCCTGCCGCAAGGCACGAACCTTCGGCGCGCTTTGGTTCACCGTCGGCTTTCTTCCGGTTTCGAACCTTTTCCCCCTCAACGCCACCGTGGCCGAACATTGGCTTTATTTGCCAAGTGTCGGCCTTCTGATTTTTCTTGCCGGTCTGGCGCTGGATCTTCCCGCGCATTTTCGGCGCGTGGTCGCGGTCGGAGCAGTTGGTGCCGTGCTCGCACTCAGCGTTCGCAGCTTTTACCGTAGCAGCGATTGGACGACGGCGGAACACTTCTACGAACAAACGATCGCGAGTGGCGGCACGAGCGTCCGCGTGAGTCTGAATCTTGGCCAGATCTACGCCACGCGCGGAGAGTATGCGCGCGCCGAACGGCTCTTCCGCGAAATCCTGCACGACTACCCTGATTACGCGCCCGCGCAGACGAATCTCGCGAATGCGCTCTTCCGCGAGGGAAAAAAGAAAGAGGCCGAAGCTGCTTTCACTGCAGCGAGCACGGCCGCGCCGCGAGAGCGCGCGGAGTATCCACACACCTGGCTTGGCGCCGTGAATCTTGCCGGCATCAAGCAGAATCGAAAGGATTTCAAGGGTGCACTCGCGACGCTGGAGGCAGCGCAAGCCGATTACCCGCGCGTCTGGGAAATCGTCGCGCTGCAAAGCGAGATTTTGCGGGAGACTGCGGGACCGGCCGCGGCGATTCCGGTCGTGGAAAAATATCAGCGCGACAATTGGTGGAACTACGAGGCGTCGCTTGTGCTCGGCCGACTACATGTGCAGGAAGGCAATTTGGGAGAGGCCGAAAGTGATTTACGGAATGCCAGCCGGCTCGATGTGCACGAAGTCGAAGCGCTCGGTCTGCTCGCGGAGCTGGCGTTAAAACAAAATCGGCTGGCCGAGGCTTGCGCTCTGCAGCAACGCGCGGTGGCACGTCAGCCTAACCTTCCGCACGGCTACGTCAGCCTCTCGCGCATTCTGGAAAAAATGGGCCGCATCGCGGAAGCGCGAGCCGCGCTCGCCAACGTCGCGCGTCTCGAAACCGCGGCGCGCGAGTTTGGCCCTGTCGCGCTGAATTGACAGCGTGGCGCGCGCCGTTACCATCGGCCCGCTTGCTCGCAAAAATCTTCAACGACAAAGAAGTCGATCTCCGGCCGCTGCTCGAGAAAACCTGCGCCGTCCTCGGCTTTGGCGCGCAGGGGCGCGCGCATGCGCTCAACCTGCGCGACAGCGGCGTGCCGGTCGTTGTTGGTTTGCGGGCCAAAAGCCGAAGTCGTTCCGCCGCGCGCCGCGCCGGTTTTTGCCTAACGACGGCGGCGCTCGCGATCCGCCGCGCGGAGGTTATTTTTCTCGCCCTGCCCGACACGAAAATGGCGGAGATTTACGATGCGGAGATCGCTTCGAATCTGCGCGCCGGACAGATGCTCCTCTTCGCGCACGGCTTCGCCATTCATTACCGCACCATCGTTCCGCCTAACGACGTCGATGTCGTCATGGTCGCGCCCAAAGGACTCGGGCCGATGGTCCGCACGCAGTTTGTCGAAGGCAAAGGCGTGCCCTGTGTTTTCGCCATCGCGCAGGACGCCACCGGCCGCGCGCGCCAACTCGCGCTCGCCTACGCGAAGGCGATCGGCGGGACGCGCGCCGGCGTCATCGAGACGACTTTTCGCGAGGAGACCGAAGCGGATCTATTCGCCGAGCAGGCGGTTTTGTGCGGCGGGATGAGCGCGCTGGTGACGGCGGGATTTGAGACACTGGTCAAGGCCGGGTACCAACCGGAGATCGCGTATTTCGAATGCCTGCACGAGCTGAAATTCATCGTTGATCTGATGCATCGTGCGGGCATCAGCGGAATGCGCCAGCGCATTTCGGAAACGGCGAAATGGGGCGACATCACCGTCGGCCCGGCGATCATCGACGCGAGCGTGCGAGCGCGGATGCGCGGAGTCCTCGAGAAAATCCAGAGCGGAAAATTCGCCCAGGGCTGGCTGCGCGAAACGGCTGGGGGCCGGAAGCGTTACAACAAGTTGCTCGCGCAAGGAAAAGCACAACCGATCGACAAAGTGGGGGAGCGTGTGCGCAGTCTCATGTCCTGGCTGCACGAAAAGCCCTAACGAGTCGCGAGGTGGCGCGTGCAGCTTGTCATCCCGAGCGCAGTGAAGCGAAGCGGAACGGAGTCGAGGGATCCCGGTGGTTTTCCGCGCAGCTCTCGCGCAACTTTCTGGGGCCATCCGCACAGACGCTGCACCGAAACCCGGCGCGATCCCTCGGCTCCGCTTCGCTCCGCTCGGGATGACAACGCGTTTTCCGGCGCTCGCGCCGACCCAAATACTCGGCGCCCTATTCGTCCCAAAGAAAATGCTCCATTCGCAACTGCGTCAGCCGCGTCTTTGCCTCGTCGCTGCGCGCGCCATTTACGGCTGCGAGCTTCCGGTAAACCGCTACCGCCGATTTCCAATCGCTCGCCTCTTCCAACAAATGCGCTGCGCTAAACCCCGCCTTGTAGAACCAGAAAAATTCATGCTGCCGCTCCGGCTGCGCGCCCTGCTCGAGCACGGAATAGTACGTCGTTAGGGCAGCCGGCTTGTCGTTCGATTTCTCCAGCGCTTTGCCCTTCTTGAATCCCGCCTGATTCCGCCAATGCGCCGGCACGCCCGGCTCCTCCGCCAACTGCTGATAGAGCTCGATCGCGCGCCGATAATTTTGCGGATCGGTCGCGCCCATTTCGTAAAGCACATCCGCCTTCCCGCAGAGTGCTTCGCGCTGCTCGGGCGGCTTCGCGCTGTTCTTCAGCACCTCATCATAAATCGCGATCGCGTCCTCGTTCTTGCCGAGCCGCCGCTCGATTGCCGCCTCCTCATTACGCGCCGCCCATTTCAAATCGCCGTTTAATTTCACCACCTGATCGAGCAGCGCGAGCGCGTGATCGAGCGAGGCCGCGCCCATGCTCGACATCGCGGAACGAGCCGCAAAAAAGAGCGCCTTTTCCGTTAGGCTGGCATCGGGGTCTTGCTGGGCGAGAAGTTCGAACTGCGTCTGCGCGTTGGCAAAATCCTGCCGGCGAAAATACGCCTCGGCCAGTTTCATCCGCACTTCCGCGGTGAATGGCGAGCCGGGATGATGCTGCAAAAAGGCGCTCGCGGCCGCGATGACTTGCGACTCATCTTTCGTTTCCGCGGCGTCGTTCAGCCAGATGTCGAGATAATCGGCACGCTCGAGCGCGTTCGCGGTCGGATTGCTTTGGCGCGCTTGCGCGAGAGCGGCGCGCGCTCCCGCGAGATCGGGTTTTTGCTCGTGAAAAGCCAGCTCGGCCAGCGCCACCCACGCTTCCGCCAAGCGCGCATTGTTAGGGAAGTCGTGGATGAATTTTCGCAGGGCCTCCGCCGCTTCGGCTTTGCCTTGCGCCGCCTGCACCATCCCTTCCTCGAGAAGCAGATCGCTCTGACTGGACTGCTTCGTCGGATCGTCGCTGATGCGCCGGTAATCGCTCGAGAATTTATCCGCCTGCTCGATTCGCAGCCAGCAAAGCGCAGCATTGAAAAGCGCGTCGCTCGCAAAGGCGGGCGCGTCTTTTGCGACTTGTTCGAAAATCGGCGCGGCGGCTTCGAGCCGGCCAGCGCGATAATTCGCTTCGGCAATCAGCCACGCTGCGCGCGTGCCGACCTCCGACATGGGATCAAGCCGTTTCGCCGCTTCGCCCGCGGCAATCGCCTCGTCCCATTTGCGATCCGCAAAAAGGAGACGCGCCAATTCGAACTGTGCTTCGCCTAACGACGGCAACTGCGCCGCGCTTGTGCGCAGATTGGTCAGGTTTCTGAGCGCGGCCTCGCGCTCGCCCGCGCGCAGTTGGCTGCGCGCGAGATACCATTGGGCGAGCGCGCGGCGCGGTTCCGTGCGCTCGCGCGTCCAGCGCGCGAGTTCGTTAGGCGAAGGTTTTTGTTCCGCTTGATAGAGCTCATCCAGCTTCGCGAAAACCTCCGGCAGCGCGGCGTCCGCCGAGTGATGCTCGATGAAATCCTCCAGGACATCGTCGCCCCGCTCCGGTGTTTTTCCCCGCAGATGCGTGTCGGCGATGGCAAAAAGCGTGGCGATGAGGAGCGGGTGCGGAACGTCCGCGGGCTGTTGCAAAATCACCGCGAGGATTTCCGCGGCGCGATCGTAGCGCCCCTGTTCGAGCTGGATTTTTCCGAAAAGAAAACGGCGTTCCTGACGGTCGGCGGGCCGATCCATTTTGAAAGCGCGCAAGAGCCGATCGGCTCCCACGAGATCGCCCTGCTCGATCATCAGCGCAGCGATGCCTAACGATGCTCGAACTTGCCAGAGCGCGTCCTGCTGCAGCGGGCGGAGGACGCGCAGGGCGTCGTCGCGCCGCCCGAGTGCGCGCAGGCTTTGCGCTTCGCCGAACGCGGCGTCGGCGCGGAGCGGTGCGTCTGCCGCCGCCGCGACCTGTGCGTAAGCTGGCTCCGCCTCTGACCAACGGCCGAGCGCGGCGAGAGCCTGAGCTTTCCAAAATTGTGCGGGCCAGTCTTTCGTTAGGCTGGGATCGACCGCGATCTTCAACGCTTCCTCCGGACGGCCGGCGCGGGCCAGCGCTTCAAGCAATTTGCTTTGCGCGAGCTGTTGCTCGGAAGGCGCGAGTTTTTGCGTGAGCAGTTGTTGCAGCCTAACGACGGCAACTTCCGGGACGCCGTCACTGAGCGGACGGAGCGCGTCCTCCAGCGGCGTCGCGCCTAACGAACTCGCGAAAACAAAAAAGGCGACCGCAGCGCTGTAGAAAAGAGGCGGCGTCTTCATTTGCCTAACAATGGACGCAAATGTTCCCCGGTGTAACTGCCGGGAGCGCGCGCGATTTGCTCCGGCGTTCCCTGGGCGACAATTTTTCCTCCAGCCGCACCGCCTTCCGGGCCGAGATCGATCACCCAATCGGCGCTTTTGATCATCTCCAGGTTGTGCTCGATCACGACCAGGGTGTTGCCCGCATCGCGCAATTTCATCAGGACCTGGAGCAGCTTCTCGATGTCGGCAAAGTGCAGTCCGGTTGTCGGCTCGTCGAGGATGTAGAGCGTGCGGCCGGTCGCTTTTTTCGAGAGCTCGCTCGCCAATTTCACTCGTTGTGCTTCGCCGCCGGAGAGCGTGGTCCCGGCCTGCCCGAGGCGCAGATAGCCGAGGCCGACATCCTGGAGCGCGGTCAGTTTATCTGAGAGCGTCGGGATATTGCGAAAGAAACGCGACGCTTCATCGACCGTCATCTCGAGGACATCGGCGATGTTTTTTCCTTTGTAAGTAATCTCAAGCGTCTCGCGGTTGTAGCGTTTGCCCTGGCAAACTTCGCAGACCGCGTAGGCGTCGGCGAGGAAGTGCATTTCGATTTTAATCACGCCGTCGCCCTGGCAATTTTCGCAGCGGCCGCCTTTGACGTTGAAGCTGAAACGCCCCGCGTTGTAGCCGCGAATGCGCGAAGCCGCGAGCTGGCTGAAGAGGTCACGGATGGGCGTGAAGGCGCCGGTGTAGGTGACCGGATTCGAGCGCGGCGTGCGCCCGATCGCGCTTTGATCGATGATGATCGCCTTGTCGATTTGATCGAGACCTTGGACGGCGCGGTGGGTGCCCGGTTTGTCTTTCGAGTTGTAGAAATGCCGGAAAAGCGCGCGCCGCAGGATGTCGTCCACGAGGGTCGATTTGCCACTGCCGGAGACGCCGGTCACAGTCGTTAGGCAGCCTAACGGAAAGCGCGCGGTCACGTTTTGCAGATTATTTTCCGTCGCGCCCTCGATCGTGAGCCAGCCGTCGGCCGAGCCCGGACTCGTGCGCGGTGCGACTCGCTGGCGCGGGATGGAAATCTTCGAGCGCCCGGAAAGATAGGCGGCCGTCGGAGAATTTTTCGCGTCGAGAATTTCGTCTAACGAACCCTGGGCGACGATCTCACCGCCCCGCGGACCAGCGCCCGGGCCGAGATCGAGAATGTGATCGGCCGCGCGAATCGTCTCTTCATCGTGCTCGACCACGATGACGGAATTCCCGAGATCGCGCAGGCGACGGAGCGTGCCGATGAGACGCGCGTTGTCGCGCTGATGCAAGCCGATGCTCGGCTCGTCCAGCACATAAAGGACACCGGCCAGGCCCGCGCCGATTTGAGTGGCGAGCCGGATGCGTTGCGCTTCGCCGCCGGAGAGCGTGCCGCTTTCGCGGTTGAGCGTGAGATAATCGAGCCCGACTTCGAGGAGAAAATTCAGCCGCGAAGAAATCTCGTGCAGCACTTCGGAAACGATCACGCGCTGAGTTTCAGGAAGGTCGATTTGCCTAACGAACTCTGCGGCGTCGGCAATCGTGAGCTCGCAGAATTCGTGGATGTTGAGCTCGCGGGCGTCACTCCCGGCCGCGCGCGCCGACGCGGGAGTCTGGGGAGCGCACGCGCCCTCGCGTGCTGTTTTCGGCGCCTCGCCGAAAACTTCGGGCGCAGGAAAAGTTCGCGATGGCGAGGGCGCCACCG
>JACDGS010000116.1 GCA_013821455.1 Chthoniobacterales bacterium | reverse complement strand
AACGCGGCGCCGTTGATGCGCGTCCGCGCGGAATTGAAATCCGGCGGCGAAGAGGACGACGCGGCGAAAATCACAGTCAACGATTTCATTCTCAAAGGCGCAGTCGTCGCGGCGCTGCGCGAGCCGAAAGTGAACGCGGCCTTCGACGACGATGCCATCATCCACTACGGCGATGTCAACCTCGCTGTCGCCGTCGCGATTGAAGAAGGCCTCGTCACGCCGGTGATTCGCGGCGCGCAAAACAAGTCGCTCCGCGAGATCAGCGCGGCGGTGAAAGACCTCGCGCAGCGCGCGCGAAACAAGCGGATGAAGCCGGAAGAATTCCAAGGCGGCACGCTGACGGTTTCGAACCTCGGCAGCTACGGGATCGACAGTTTTTCCGCGGTCATCAATCCGCCGCAAGCGATCATTCTTTCGATCGGCGCGGTCGTTAGGCGCCCCGTTGTGAACGATGCGGGCGGCGTCGTTCCCGGCTATCGGATGGCGATCGGGATGAGCTGCGATCATCGAGTAGTCGATGGCGCGATCGGCGCCAATTACCTCAAGGCGCTCCGGCATCTCCTCGAAAATCCGTCGCTGCTCCTGTAGACGCTTTGCTCTGCGAACCGCGGGAGCGGAGGTGCCATACCCGAGCGATTCACTCCCTCGCGTTTCGCGGACCGCCGTAACGGATGCGAAGCAACGGCCGGGCTTTCCAACGTCTATAGGTCGCCCTCCGCAGCTAATGGCTAAAGTATTCCTCCTCTCTGTCGCCAGCGGTGAGGGCGACGGTGATTATAATCGGGGCGCTTACCGCGGACTAATGCGGAGTGCGCAAGCCGATGCCTTCCGCATCCATGCGCTGATCGACGACCCGGCGGGGGCCGACCTCATCCTCTTCGCTGAGCTTCACGGCGCCGGTCCCTACTTTGAAAAAGTGAGAACGCATCCGCTCGTTAGGCGCTATCGGGAGAAGTGCTTTCTTTTTTCCTCCACGCCTTATGTCATTCCGTTTCTGCCCGGCATTTACACTTCGATCGAACGCCGCTGGGCGACGAATCGCACCCGCGCCGGCTCCTATCTCGGCGTCTCCGAAAATGAGTTCGTCGTTTTCTCAAAGCCGGCCGCCGACCTGCCCTGGCTCTACGGCTTCCTCGGCTCGACCGCGACCGCGGAGGTGCGCCGCCGTCTGCGCACCCTGGCGCATCCGCGCGGTTTTTTCCAAGACACGGCCGTCGACCAGGCGCGCGTACTGCGGGGAGAATTGAGCTCGGCCGAAATGCGCGCCTACTGGCGGCGCTATGCCGAGAGCATCCGGACGAGCAAGTTCGTCCTTTGCCCTCGTGGGGTCTCGACCTCTAGCGTGCGCCTTTTCGACGTCATGCGGATGGGCCGGGTGCCGGTGATTCTTTCCGATCAATGGGTGGCGCCGAGCGGGCCGGCCTGGGAAGAAATCAGCATTCGCATCCCAGAGAATGATCTGAGCAGAATCATCCTGACGCTCGAGCGCCGGGAAGGGGAAGCGGTCGCGATGGGCCGGCGGGCGCGGGCGGTTTGGGACGAATGGTTTGCGGAGCGGGCCTGCTTCCACCGTGTCGTCGAGTGGTGCCTCGAGATCAAAGCGGGGCGCAGGCTGTCGGAAAAATGGGCGCACCTGCCGCCTTATCTACAGTATCTGCGGCCGTTCCATTTTCGGCATCGCCTGCGCACCAGGTATCATGCTTTGCGGGAGAAACTGGCGCCGTAGCCTGCGCCTGCGGCGATTTTGTCAGGCGCAGATGTCGCCTAACGAGGATCGGCCGCAAGCTATCAGGGTCTCGATCTGCGTGATCGTTAGGCAGCGGTCGTGAAGTAGTTGTAGTGTGCGCACTCCTCAGCGCATCGTCTCCAGGCTGGCCCGGCAACGCGAGCAATCCGCTGAGGAGAGCGGACCCGCGTTAAGGTTAGCGGGGCGTTTGCGTTCAGCGGGGGCCGGTTGATTTTGTTAGGCGCAAATGATTTCGCCTAACGACGAACTGCCGCCTAACGAGAAGAAGCTGCGCTTCGCGTCGTTTGCGTTGCACGCCACGCGCGGGT
>JACDGS010000036.1 GCA_013821455.1 Chthoniobacterales bacterium | reverse complement strand
CATCAAAAAAGCCGTTGGCGAACAGGGCGTCATCTTCGTCGGCAGCGCGGATGGTTTGAAGGAACATCCGGAGATTTTCCGGAAGTGGTTTGGCAAAGTCATCCCGACCGGCGACAACAAATTCAGCGCGCTGAACAGCGCGGTTTTTAGCGGCGGCTCGTTCATCTACGTGCCGCCGGGTGTGAAAGTGAAACACCCATTGCAGGCTTACTTCCGCATCAACGCCGAGAATTTCGGCCAGTTCGAACGCACGCTCATCATCTGCGATGAAGGCTCCGAGCTGACCTACATGGAAGGCTGCACCGCGCCGAAATTCAACACCGCGACTTTGCACAGCGCGGTTGTGGAATTGGTCGCGCTGAAGGGCGCGAAGATCCAATACATCACCGTGCAAAACTGGTCGAACAACGTCTTCAACCTCGTGACCAAACGCGGACTTGCGCACGAAAACGCCGAGGTAAAATGGATCGACTGCAACATCGGCTCGCGCCTAACGATGAAATATCCCGGCGTGGTTATGAAAGGCCGCAAAGCCCGCGGCGAAGTCATCTCCATCGCGCTCGCCGGTGACGGTCAGCACCAGGATACCGGCGCGAAAATGGTTCACGCCGCCGATGAAACGACGAGCAACATCATTTCCAAATCGATCAGCATCGGCACCGGCCGCGCTACTTATCGCGGGCTCGTCCACGTGCCCAAGCATCTGAAAAACTGCAAGAACAACACCGAGTGCGACGCGCTTCTGATCAACTCGAATAGCCGTACCGATACTTATCCAGCGATCACCGTCCGCGGCACCGGCAACGCGGTGCAGCACGAAGCAAGCGTCAGCCAGGTCTCGGCCGAGCAGATCTTCTACATGCAACAGCGCGGATTGACCCAAGCGCAGGCGATGAGTTTGAGCGTCAACGGTTTCGTCAATGATCTCGTTAGGCAATTCCCCATGGAGTATTCCGTCGAGCTGAAACGCCTGATCGAACTTGAGATGGAAGGGTCCGTCGGCTAGACGCCGCGGTTATGGCCCGCCGTTTTCGAATCGAATACGGGAATCGGGCTATCGAGGATCTTGAGTCGCTTCCCGCGCGGATTCGGCAACAAGTGTTGCGAAAAATTGGTCGCTTCCAGAGCGGCTTGCATGGGGATATCAAACGATTGCGCGAAGCCGATCGCGTATATCGTTTAAGGATGGGAAATCATCGCATCCTATTCGATGTTTCGGACGACCTCATCATTATTCGCCGAATCGGGAACAGAAAAAACGTCTATGACTAAAACCTTGGAACGCGAAGTGGCACAAACCGTGACGGCGAAACGGCAGCAGCTCATTGCCATTCGGGAAGAGATCGAAGACCTGCTGGATTATCTCGATGTGGTGGAAACGAAGGCGCGCGATGCCGGAAAACCGCGTCTCACGCACGATGAGGTGAAGCAGCTTTTCGCGGAATGAACGCTGGTCGAGCTTGAGATAGACCGCTCTGTCGGCTAATTTCGTCGGCCAGCGTGAGAATGAAAACGGCGGTCTCTGGCCGCCGTTTTCGCTTCTCGATCAACATGAGTAATCCATCCGCTCTCCTCGAAGAAATCAGCGCCATCCCGCCGAAGACGCGCGCCGTGCTCGAAGGCGCTCAGTCGAGAAACTCCGATTTTCCTGGCTGGTTTCGCGAACAGCAAAACGTGGCTTGGAGAGAATTCGAAGGCCTGCCAACGCCGACGGCGAAAGATCAGGCTTGGCGTTTCTCCAACGTGCAGGCGCTTGATCTCGCCCCTTATTTTTTACCTAACGAACTCTCGGACGCTAACGCCCACGCCTTACTCGAACGCTCCACGGACCTGCGTGAAATTAGCGGCCGACTGGTTTTCGCGGACGACCAATTCCTCGAGCGCGACGTGCTCGCGGAAAACCTGAGCGCACGCGGAGTCATCTTCCAGCCGCTCGAGCGAGCGATGCTCGAGCACGAGGATTTATTTCGCCGCCATTTTATGACGCAGCCCGCGAACCTGGGCTCGGCGAAGTTCGCCGCGCTCCATCGGGCGTTCGTTAGGTCGGGGACATTTCTCTACGTGCCGCGCGGCGTGGAAGTCGAGCTTCCGTTCGAAACCTTCCATTGGTTGCAGGGCGAGAACGCGGCGATTTTTCCGCACACACTTCTCGTCGCGGAAGAAAATTCCAAGGTCACGCTGGTCGAACATTTCCGCTCCGCCGATCGTCACCGCGCTGGTTTTTCCTGCGGCGTGAACGATCTCGTCGTCGGCCAGGGTGCGAAGGTGCACTACGTTTGCACGCAGGATTGGAGTGATCGCGCGCTCGGCATTCAGATCAACGCCACCACCGTCGCGCGCGAAGCTTCCGCGCTGAATCTTTACCTCAATCTCGGCGGCAAATTTTCCCGTCTCGAAAGCCTCAGCCGCCTAACGGGTGAAGGCGGCCGCAGCGACATGCTCGCGGTTTCGGTCGGCGATGGCGCGCAGGAATTCGACGCGCGCACTTTGCAGGATCACGCCTCGCCGCACACCTACAGCGATCTGCTTTTCAAAAATGCCTTGCACGATCGTGCGCGCGCAACGTTTGGCGGACTCATCCGCGTCGAGCCACAGGCGCATTTCACTGATGCCTACCAAAAAGTGCGCAACCTTCTCCTGAGCGATGATGCCGAGGCCAACTCCATGCCCGGCCTCGAAATCATGGCCGACAATGTGAAGTGCAGTCACGGTGCCACCTCGGGTCAGCTCAACGAAGACGAAAGGTTTTACCTGCTCGCCCGCGGCATTCCAGCCGATGTCGCGCGGCAGCTTCTCGTTGGCGGTTTCCTGCACGAAGTGCTCGATCGCCTGCCTGAGCCGGCGCTTGTCGTTAGGCTGGAAGAATTGATCGCGGCCAAGTTTGCTCGTCGCGGCCGATAATTGTTTGCGTCATTTTAACGAGGTCGCTATTCTCGACTCATGGATGTTTGCGGCACGATCGAAGTCATCCTCGGGCAAAAACCGCGCGCCGTCTGGTCCGTTTCCCCCGAAGCCACCGTTTATGAAGCCATCGCGATGATGGCGGAGAAAAATGTCGGCGCGCTTCTCGTGATGGAGGAGGGGAAATTGGTTGGGATTGTTTCCGAGCGCGATTACTCGCGGAAGGTCATGCTCAAAGGCAAGACCTCGCGCAACAGTCACGTGCACGAGATCATGACGACCGAGCTGACGACCGCGCATCCGCGCGAGACCGTCGAGGATTGCCTGCGCTTCATGACGGAAAAGCGCATTCGTCATTTGCCCGTGGTGGCCGATGGCGAGCTACGCGGCGTCATTTCCATCGGCGATCTGGTGAAACAAGTCATCTCTGCGCAGAGCGCCACGCTCGATCAACTGAAGGACTACATCGCTGGCGGTTATCCTTCCTAACGAGAATTCGACAGGATCGGTTCGTGCTGCAGTTTTATATCAGCGGCGTCGGAGTAATTCGTCAAAAAGCGACCGCAAAGATGTCTACGCGCTTTGTCATCCCGAGCGGAGCGAGGGACCTCACAAGCAACACACCGCGTGAGATCGAGGGGTTCTTCGCTCCGCTCAGAAAGACAAGCTGGCGACGGAGAGTCTGTTAGTTAAGAGATGAGCGAAGAAACCTGGAGCAAAGTCGATCGCTACTTCGAAGAGCTTTTGTTGGGCGAGCAACCGGCGCTTGATGCCGCGTTGCGCGAGACCGAAACGGTGGGGCTGCCGGCGATCAGCGTCTCTCCCCTGCAAGGTCGCTTTCTCACCTTTCTCGCGCAGAGCATGGGCGCGCGGCGCATCCTGGAGTTGGGAACGTTAGGCGGTTACAGCACGATCTGTCTCGCGGCGGCTTTGCCTAACGACGGCCTTCTTGTTAGTCTGGAAGTCGATCCCAAAAACGCCGAGGTCGCGCGCCGCAATCTGGAGCGCGCGCAGTTACACGACCGGGTCGAAATTCGCGTCGCTCCTGCGATTGAAACCCTGCCCCAACTCGTCCGCGAAAACGCCGGGCCGTTCGATCTTATTTTCATTGATGCCGATAAGGAAAGCTATGCGGATTATTTTCCCTGGGCTCTGAAATTAGCGCGACCCGGCACCGTCCTTCTCGCTGACAACGTCGTGCGTAAAGGCGAAATCATCGACGCGGGTAACAACGACGCGCGCATTCAGGGAGCGCGCCGTTTCAACGCACTCGTCGCTGCCGAACCGCGCGTGCGAGCCACCGCGATGCAAACGGTCGGCTGCAAAGGCTACGACGGATTTTTGCTCGCCGTCGTGCAGTGATCTCGCATCATCGAATGTGATGAGACGCCTTTTATTGCTCCTTCTGCTCACCCTCGATGTGAGCGCGCGCGGCCAGACTCCGTCCCCGTCAGCTTCAGCGACACCGGCCACGGTTTCGCGCACGCCGATCTGGCGCTGCGACTTGCCGGGCGGGACTTACGAAGTCGCGCTGCGCGCCATCGTCTCCGTAAGCATGCACGAGTATGTCGTCGATGGCGTCGCGCGCGTGAATGAGTTGAACATCGACACCGACGGCAACATGGCGGTGCGCTTTTATTATCTCGAACCAATCGCCGCGAAATCGCCCACCGGCATCGGCCAATCCGCCATCGATCGCGCGAGCGATTTGGCGAAGGAAATCGGCCAGCGCGCCGGCGCCGATCAAATTTGGGAGCGCGTGGTGAAAAATTATCCGACGACCACGCACGCGCACACGATCGAGTATCGGGTCGAGAGCGACGATCAGTTGAAGCAAGTTTTCAACAGCGTGCAGCAGGCTTTCGAGTCGGGCCGCAGCGGGAGTTATCAGCCGCCGAGTTAGTGCGGCATCAGATCGAGGAGCGATTTCGCGGTGTCGATCAAATCGTCGCCTGATTTTTGCAGCAACTCGTTCGCGGCCGCGGCCACGAGGCGGCGGGTCAGATCTTCGTGCGGATGATCGACCGAACCCGTTAGGCGCAGCGGCGTCCAGTAATAACCATCATGCGCGACCGTGAAGACACGCGCTTGCGAGCCCGGTAACCACTGCAGACTCGCTGAAGTGACGCCGACTTGAAAAACGCCGTCGATCTTTTGCTGCGCGATCGTGCAGTTGCCTTCGACGCGCATTAAGCCTTCGGATTCCAAGAGAAGATTCTTGATCGTGATGACACCGGCCTGCCGCGTGAACGAGAGAGAACCACGAGTCAGATCAAGCCGCCGGAAGCGCTCCGTCCGGGTGAAGGACGCGATCTCGTCGAGGAGCGGCACCGCTTCGAGCTGGCCGTTAATAAGTCGCAAATCACTCTCGACGCGCACATCGTTGCCGGGCAGCGGTGCAGTCAGATGAGCGCTGCCGGAGAGATTTCCATGCAGGCGCAAACGCCAGTCGGCTGGAAGCAGCGGCGTGATCTCGACATTCTCAAATTGCGCCTGCAAATCCGCAGCGTGAGCGAAGCGCACTTCGCCATTCACGGTGATGCGGCCCGCGCCGTTATGCAGTTCGCTTTCCGTCACGAAAAGGGACGCGCCGGTGTAACGCAGCTTCGCCGACGTGATCGTTAGGCTGGGCCAGCCCGTTTGTGCAAGAGTGCCGCTGCTCGCGTCGAGCAACCATGCGCCGTCGTTAGGCAAAAGCGTGAAAGCGGCGTGGGTTACGCTGCCGGCCGTGTCCGGCGTCGCTCCCCAGCGCCAGGAAGATTCGGCGACTGCTGCTCTGCGGAGATCGAGTTTCCAGGCGCTTTTTTTCTTCGGGAGATGCGGAACGACTTCGACTGGCGCAGGTGTGGGAGAGCTACGATCAGCGAATCGGACGTCGAGATTTTGCACATTCAACTCATCCACTTCCCAGCGATGATCGAGCAGCCCGCGCCAGTTGACCGCCGCGCGAATTTGCTCCGCGCGCAGATCGGAAAAAAAAGCCCCCGACTGCCCGCGCGCGACGTAGCCGTCGGTGTAAAAAGTTCCATCCGCGAAATGCAGCGACATAAAATCGCCGTCTGCCCGGAGCTCTTTACCAACCGCGAAGGTGATCTGTTGGCGAAAGCGATCGCTTTGCAGATACCAACTAGCTCCGAGCCGTGCTGCGATCCCGCCGAGGACAAATAACCCCAGCAAAGAGAGAAGCGCCCACAAGCCGCGTCGCCGAAATTTTGTCATCGCGCTTGGCAACGTTAGCGCAAGTGCGCGACGATCCCAAAATCATGCTGGAGTTGCGCGAGGTGAGCGTCGTATCCGCGCGCTCCGGAGAAAAGAGCCGCTTGCTCGACGCGATCAGCGCGCACTTTGCGGCGGGACAGCTCCACGCCGTGGTGGGCCCTTCGGGCTGCGGCAAGAGCACACTGCTAAAAGCGATCGCCGGTATTCGGCAGCCTAACGAGGGTAGCGTGCATTGGGCGGGGCGTGATCTCGACGTGCACGATCTCGCGCCTAACGAGATTGGCTACGTCCCCCAGTTTGGAATCGCCTTCGACTCGCTCACCGTCGGCGAGAGCGTCGAGACCGCGCTGCGTCTGCGGGTTGGCGGTTTAAAGGGGGAAGCGCTGGCCGAGCGCGCGGCGCATTTTCTCGCCGAAGTCGGTTTGGCAGAGATCTCGGAGCGTCGCGTCGGCTTGCTCTCCGGTGGCCAAAAGCGCCGGCTCGCACTCGCGTTGGAATTGGTGAGCGCACCGCGGCTCCTTCTTTGCGACGAAGTGACCAGCGGACTCGATCCCAAAGCGGAGAGCGAAGTCGTGCAGTTGCTCCATAAAATTTCGCGTGACGGCCGCGCGGTTATCTCGGTCACGCATAGCCTTCGCCACCTCGATCTGCACGATACCGTCACCGTGCTCTACGAAGGCATTCTCGTTTACCAGGGTGCGCCGCGCTCGTTAGGCGATTACTTCGAGATTGCCGATCCCGGGCATCTTTTCCCGATTTTGACGACGCGTCCCGCGGAATATTGGCAGGAGCTTTGGCAAAAGCATCGGTCCACAGCCGACGTTTCGCCTAACGAGCAAAGGACTGAAACCGCGCCCTTTTCGAGTCCGGATTTCCTGACCCAGTTTTCTACTCTATTGCGACGACGCTGGCTTTTGTTTCGGCGTAATCGCGGCCAGGTCGCGCTTCAACTCGCGCTTCTTTTCGGCTTTCCCTGCCTCGTAGTTATTTTCGCCTGGAGCGGCTTGCCCGAAATCCAAAACCTCAGCGGAATTTCGTCGAACGCGTTGCAACAAATGCTCGAGACCGCCGCCTTCGCGCTCAGTTCTTATCGCGTCGGCAGTCTCGTTTCCGGGTTGATTATGTTCCAAGTCATCCTTCTCACCCTCATGGGTTCGAACAACGCCGCGCGCGAGATCGCCGGCGAGCGCGCGATTTTTGAGAAGGAAAAATTCGCGGGTCTGCGGCCCTCCAGTTACATCGCGAGCAAAGTCGCATTTCTCAGCTTCCTCATCGCCGCGCAATCACTCTGGATGGCCTTTTTCGTTAGCCTGATCTGCCGTTTTCCGGGCGATCTTCTTGCACAAATTTTCATCCTTGGCCTAACGAACGCGGCCATGACCTTCATTTGCCTGGCCATTTCCAGTCTCTCGCGCTCGGCCGAAAATGCTTCCCTGCTCTCCGTTTATCTCGTGGGTTTGCAGCTCCCGCTCTCCGGCGCGGTCCTGGCCTTGCCGCATCTGATCGGGCAGGCGACGCGGCCGTTTATCGCGGCTTATTGGGGTTGGTCGGGCTACTGGGAAACCATGCGCGATACACGCTTCTACGATTTCATCCAAAGTATGTCCGCCACAGAGCTGGTCGCTTTTGCGCTCTGCGCCTGGGTCCTTCTCATGCACGCCCTCGGCGGGATCTTTATCGCCTATCTCGGTGTCCAGAATAGCCGCTGGGAATGAGAACTCCCGTGCGCAGGATTGCATTTAAAACCTTCAAAGGTAGTCTCCCGCGATGGTCCGCCGGGCAAGTTCCTCTCTAAATCCGTGGTGGGCGATCGGCGTTATCCTGCTGATCGTCGCCGCGATCTTCGGAGGTTGGGCCCTTTACAAGAATGTCAGCGACCCTTTCCGCACGCTGACGCCACTCGATGTCAGCGCCTATCTCGATAACGCCAACAGCCTGCGCGGGAATGTTTATAAAGTCACTGGCACCGTCGAAACACAGCTCGCCTGGGCGCCGCTCAAAGGCCGCTTATATTCCGTCGCTGCCGATGATCGCAATGACGTTCTGCCGCTCCTCATTCCGGCTTCCTTTAACAGCATGAACATTCAAAGAGGACAACGCTATTTTTTCAAGATCCAGGTTGGCGAGAAAGGTATCCTTCTCGTGCAGGACATCCGCAAAGTATGAAGCGTTTCGTCATCCTTTACTCGTTAGGCATTGTTAGTCTCCTGGCCGCTGCCCAGGCTCAGGTGCCCGATGCTGCCGCGCCGGCGCAACCGCAGCCTGCCGCGCAGCCGGCTCCGGCCGCCGCGCAACCTGCGCCGGCTAAGTCTGCCTCTGGTTCACCCGGACCGAAATTCCTCGGCCAGGATGTACCCATCTTCGATCCCGGGAATGAGATTGTGAGTTGGGATGGTCATAACTGGAACCTGAATAACAACCGTGTCTTTGAAGCGCGTTTTGAAAAGTATCTGAATGCGCCGGAAGAAACTGACGCGCAGACCAAGGCTTATCAGTCACTTCTTAACACCATCCTGGCCAAGCTCGCGCCGGAGCAGGCTTCCACTGAGAACGTTGATGAAGCTTTCCGACTCCTAAAGCGCGCGGCTAACTATGAGATAGACGCGCACCTTTGCGATGCGCTGGCCGATGCCGTTTATAGCGTGTGGCGCGCGCAAGATGCGAGTCAGCGCCTGGCGCAGGCTAATATCGCCTTGGAACAGGAGCGACGCGCCAACGAATGGAACGCGAAGCTCGCTTCGCAGCAGACACACCTTGATGGTGTCCCTCCTTCCAAGGACAAAGCCGCCGCGGATCAGTGGGCCAAGGAACAACAACTCGCGCGAGACACCGCGATGGCGCCTTACACCACGCGTCTCGCGGAAATCCTCGCTACCATTAAAGCTAACCAGGCGAAGAAGGAGCTAAGTAGCCTTCAGGCCAAGATTGAGTTTCAGGCTCTCTTTGTGCAGCTCTTTTTGCAACGCCGCTTCCAGCATGTTCTTATCGGGACTCGGTTCTACCGCGATATCTTTAGCAGCGGCGAAAGTAAGTTGGAAGTAGGGAAGGATACAAAAGACTTATTCGAAAAGAGCAGCGGCATGCCGCCAACTGTCGGCACGCTCGATTCCTTTGCCCATGAAGCCGTTCGTGATGTAAACGAGAGCATCCAGGCTTTCCATTTCCTGGTGCAAAAGGATGAGTTGGAAAGCGCTTCGAAGCGTCTGGCCGAAGCTTTCAGTGTCGGTGAGTTTATGCCTGAAGTAAGAACGCTGCCGCGCGAAGATAAGCGCAAGGTCTTAGACTTCTCGCAAAAGAATTACCAGCTCATCTCAGCGATCGAAGTAAAGGATTATGACCTCGCTGCTAAGCTCGTGAAAGAGTTACGAGTTAGTGCCAAAGACTTTGATGAGTCCAAGCCTTTGGCCGCGATCGAAACCGCGAAGACTGTCAGCGCAATGCACCTCGCAAAAGCCCGCAATGCCGCTGTCAGCGGCGACCGCGCCACTCTGGAATCTGAGTTAAAGGAAGCGACCGAAATCTGGCCGCGCAATCCCGCGCTCGCGGAAGTCTCGGGGCTTATTTTCTCCCAGGCCGATGTGCAGCAGAAAGCGTTGGTCGATCTGGATCAACTCATCAGTCAGCATAACCTGAGACAGATCTACAACGATAAGTTACGTTTCATCGCCGCCTCCGCGCTTTACCCGGATCGTCAGGAGCAGCTAAAGAAAGTCCTCGATCAAATGCAGATCATCGAGACGGCGCTTATCCAAGCCGGAGAGATAGAGAAGCGCGGTGACTACGCCGGCGCCTGGGAGACTTTGGAAAAGGTTTACAAACAGAATCCCGACGATAGTAAGTTAAATCAAATGCGGGCGAACCTAACGACTGAAGCGGCCGACTTCGTTCGCACCTTGCGCATGGCGGAGCAACTCGAGAGCAAAGGGGAAGTCGGCTCGAGTCTGGCGTGGTATCTCAAGGCGCGGAAAATTTATCCCGCGAGTGAGTTTGCCCAAGATGGGATTAGTCGGCTGGTTAAAGAAGTATTGCCGGAAAGTCCCGCGACCGCGAGCGCGGAAGGGCAAAGTTCGCAGTAAGAGCTGGGAGCTAACGGCGAGTAGAGAATTCTCGATGCGGTCGATTCGTTGACACGAACGGTGTTCGCGAGAGTTGAGACTTAGCAGATGTCAGCCTGAGCCGGCGAAGCGGGGGGAAGGAGCTGGATGTGTCAAACGATCTCCCGTTCGATAACGGTGTTGAAAATGGCTTATAGAGGTAGAAAGGCTCGCTCCGCTCGGCGTGATAGAGTTGGCGACTAACTACAAAAAGACAAGTCAGACTGCGCTGCATTAAATAGCGTGTCCTAACGTTTGAAGCTGAGCGGCGTCTGGGGAGCGCACGCGCCTCGCGTGCTGGCGATGGCGCCCCGCCATCGCGAACTTTTGCCCGGACCGATTTCGCACTGGAAGAAAAGTTCGTTTCGGCGAGGCGCCGAAACCAGCACGCGAGGCGCGTGCGCTCCCCGGAGCGGAAGCAGCCCTTCTTTCTCCTTATCTGGCAGCTGACATAGCGCACTTAGAGTATCTGCCAAAAAGCTTCTGCCACGACCATGCCGCCGCGCGCGCTCCAATCAATTGCCCGCTCGGAAATAACTTCTTGGCAATCGCTCCAGACCTACCGCCGCGCAATCACCTCCAATCGCCGCCGAGCGCTTTGATAAGTTGCACGGTCGCTTGCGCGCGTTGGCCGAGTAACTGCACCGACGAACGCTGATCTGACAGCAAAGTCCGTTGCGCATCGAGTACGTCCACATAGGTCACCGCTCCTTTGCCGTATTGTTGCGCACTTAGATCCAATCCGCGCTGCGCCGCGGCGACTGCTCTTCCCTGAGCCTCGGCCTCGCTCGCCAGCGTGCGCAAATCATTGAGTGCCGTTTCTACTTCCTGAAAGGCGACTAACACTTGTTTGCGATAGTTGCCCACCTGTTCTTCATAGCGAGCCCGCGCCGCTTGGAGGTTAGCTGTGTTACGACCACCTTCGAAAATCGGAAAGGTGATACTGGGACCAATTTGCCAGATATGACTCTGTGCCTGGAAAAGAAGTCCCAGGTCTGCGCTTTCAAATCCACCTGCGCCAGTAAGTTTGATTTGTGGAAAGAAAGCCGCTGTTGCGACACCTATGCGCGCATTCGCCGCCGCTAACTGTCGCTCGGCACTGGCGACGTCCGGGCGACGCTCTAATAGCTGACTCGGTATGCCAGCCGGTATATGCGGCGGTTCGGGCACGTGTGGATCGGCGGGCAAGGCAAAGCTACTCGCGGTTCGGCCGAGGAGGCTGGCGAGCGCATTCTCCATGTCACCGCGCGTCCGTTGCACGGAGATAAGATTGGCTTCGTTGCCCGCGAGATCGCTTTGCGCGCGCACGACGTCTAGTTCACTCGTTAGGCCAGCTTGCAGGCGTTCCTGGGCGATCTCCAGCGCGTCACGCCGCGTTTTGATGGTCTGTTCCAGCACCGCAACCTCCGCATCTAATCCACGCAAGTTAAAGTAATCCGCAGCGACATTTGCGGTGACAGTTAGGCGAAGATTTTCCAAGTCTGCTTCACCCGACTCGACGGTCGCTTTGGCAGCTTCGACGTTATGTCTCACTCGCCCGAAAAGATCGACTTCCCAGTTCAGGTCGAAGGGAAAGCGAAACAAGTTATATGTGCGCGAGAGAGGCTGATTGTTTAAGACCAGGTCGCTTCCAGTGCTCCCGCCGCCAAAAGGATTAGGTCCGATTAGCTTGCCACGTTGAAACGGCAGAGTGTTACTCGTCCTTTGCCGCTCCGCGCTGGGATCGAGGTTGACAGTGGGAAAGAAATCCGCGGCCGCGACACGAGTTTGCGCACGCGCTTCTGAAAGTCGCGCTAGAGCTATACGTAGATCCTGGTTGGCGTCATAAGCTTCGCGCTCCAGCTCGTTCAGAATGCGATCGTGAAAGATTTCCCACCATGGTCCGATAGGTTTGCGCTCTTGCGCCGCGGTTTCCTTGCTGTGCCGGTGAAAACCAAAGGCGTTCTTAAACCGACTCGGAAGTTTGTCTTGAGGCACACCGGCGTAGTGAGGTCCTACCGCGCATCCCAGGAGTAGGAAAAGCGACAGGCTAATCGTAAGAGTGAGATAGGTCAGGCTTCTCATTGGTTAGCGTGCGGCGGTTGCTGTTGTTGGTCAGGCTTTACGGTAATATCCACGGTTGGTGTGACCGACTGGCCGGGAGCCAGACGTTGTAAGTCCTGCTCGGACTCATCGAATCGGATTTTGACCGGGACGCGCTGCACCACTTTGACATAGTTACCTGTGGCGTTTTCCGCCGGGAGAAGAGAAAAGCGCGCTCCCGTGCCGGGTTGGAAGCTCTCAACATGACCTTTAAGATCTCGCTTGGGGAAGGCATCCACCTTGATGCGAACGGGCTGACCGCGCAGCATTTTCGTAAGTTGCGTTTCCTTGAAGTTAGCCGTGATCCATATCTCGGGTAAGACTAACGAGCAAAGGGTTTGACCCGGCTGCGCATAGTTACCTGGCTCTACCTGTTTGCGCGCGATCCGACCATCTGCGATGGCATAGACTTTGGTGTAGGAAAGTTGTAACTCCGCGTCATGCACGGAAGCCTGCGCCGCCTGGATGCTGGCCTTGGCCGCGTCCGACGCGCCTTTCGCGGCATCGAGCGTGGCCTTGGTGGAGTCAACTTGTTCCTTCGAAACTGCGCGAGTGTCCTTGGTGTAAAGTCCATTCGTGCGATCGAAGTTTATCCCGGCTACTTCTGTTTGCGCTCCTTGCTGGACCGATTGCGCCTCCGCCTGCGCGAGCTGCGCTTTTGCTTTCTCCACTGCGACAATGAAAGGTTGAGGGTCTAGTTCGAGAAGCAGTTCGCCTTTGGTCACGTGTGCGTTGTCGCCGAAGTGGACCGCGATCACGTTACCCGCGACTTTGGGACCTACCTGGACGACATCGCCGTCCACAAAAGCATCGTCGGTGGACTCGTAATTGCGGGCGTGTGAATAATAAATCGTGCCGGCGATAGCGGCGAGCACGAGGACGATGCCAAGGATGATGAGGGGTTTGCGGCTGCCCTTCTTTTTCGGCTTCTCCTTGCCCTTGCCTTTCTCGTTCTCTTCTTTGTTTTGGTCGGAGGACTCTTCTTCCTTCTCCGGGTTTTCGGTCGTCTCTTTTTCTTCTGAATCTTTGTTCTCGTTACTCATAGGTGTGGGAGAGTTAGTTAGTGCGCGGCCGGCGCCCGCCCCGCCTCACTTCGCCGCGCGAGGAAAAGCAACGGCACGACTGCGAGGCAGACGATGGCGAAAATTTCGATGACGTCGATATAAGCGAGGATGTTCGCCTGCTGGCCGACAGTGCGGGCGATTTGGCCATAGGCCTGCGAGACCGCGTCCACTGCTCCCACGCCGGCGTGCCTCAGGCCCTGACTTATGCTCGTTAGGCTAGACTGCAGTGGCGCATTACCCGAGGTGATGTGGGAAACAAGATAATCCTGGTGTACCTGGGTGCGCCGCGCGAGGAGGGTAGTAAGAGTCGCGATACCTATGCTGCCGCCGAGGTTGCGACAGAGATTGATGATCGCGGAGACCTGACCGTTCTGGTCCGGCGGGATGCCAATGTAGGCAATGGTATTGATCGGAACAAAAAGGAAAGCGAGACCTATCGCCTGATAAACCCGGAAGAGAACTGCGGAACGAAAACTAATGCCCGCATAGAGATTAGTCATGTGCAGAAGAGCGAGAGCGCTGGAGATAAAGCCGAAGGCGATGAGATAGCGAGCATCCACTTTGGAAACCAGGCGGCCTACCAGCGGCAGGCAAAGGATGACGACGAAACCACCCGGAGTGAGAACCTCGCCGGCGAGCTGCGCGGTGTAGCCAAGCACGGTTTGGACAAATTGCGGTATCAAGACAGTTGTCCCGTATAACACCCCACCGAGAGTTAGCATAAGGACGGTGCAGACGGCGAAGTTACGATTCTGAAAGAGGCGCAGATTAAGGATAGGATGTTCCTGCTGCCATTCATAAGTGAGGAAGACAGCGAGTGAGACCAAAGCTAGAACGGTGAAGAAGACAATGAAGCTGCTCGAAAACCAGTCGTCTTCCTGACCCTTATCCAAGACCACTTCAAGCGAGCCGAGAGCTATCGCGATAAGACCAGCGCCAAGATAATCAATGGATAAGCCGCGCGATTTCTTAGTCGCTTCCTGAAGCTGCGGCGGATCTTCGACAAAGTGTGAGGTGAGGAAAAGTGAGAATACACCTACTGGAACATTGATGAAGAAGATCCAGTGCCATGAGTAATGGTCGGTGATGAATCCGCCCAGGGTTGGACCTATCGCCGGAGCCAGGACGACGGCCATACCATAAACCGCGAAAGCTACGCCACGCTTCGCCGGTTCAAAGGTATCAGCCAGGATAGCCTGTTCGCTCGGCGCGAGACCACCGCCGCCAATGCCTTGTAGAACACGGAAGAAAATTAGTAGTCCAAGGTTAGGCGCGAGGCCGCATAGGAAAGAGCTAATGGTAAAGAGTAGGACGCAGGTCATATAGAAACGTTTTCGACCTACTCGATCCGATACCCAGGCACTTAGTGGGAGGACGACAGCGTTGGCTACGAGGTAGCTGGTCAAGACCCAGGTAGCTTCATCCTGACTGGCGGAAAGGCTGCCCGCGATATGTGGCAGTGAGACGTTAGCGATCGCGGTGTCGAGCACTTCCATGAAAGTCGCGATTGTCACCGTCAGGGCGATAGCCCATGGGTTATGCGACGGCCGCCAATGGCTATGCTCGTTAGGCGTCGACTTACTCATGAGTTGTGTCCAACTCCGCGCGTCCGCATGGAGCGCAATCCCGCGAGCGAGAAGCGGGCAATGTGTTGTGCGATTCGCTCTACCTGTGGCGCGTTCAAACGCAGCTTGGGCCAGATATGCGGAAAGAGCGGTTGGGCATGCGCCCAGTGGACACACTGCGCGATCACGCTATGGGCCGCGAAACGCACCCGCTCGGAAGCCGGCGACTCGCCGAGATAGTCGCCGATGATGGCGCGCAGGCGATCGTACCTCGGTTGCATGACTTGGCGGATAACTTCGGGAAGCGCCGGTGTCGGCTGGGCGATCTCCCGCGCCATTAATCGCGAGCACCAACTGGGTCGCCCCTCACCGATAAGAGTGCGAACAAACTCGATGACGAACGCGGTGAATTGCTTTTCCGGCGATTGCTTCGTCGCCGTCTCGGGAGCCAAGGCGACGTCGGTCGGCGGCAGCGAGTGGCGCACCACGGCGATGTAAAGCGCGAGCTTATCGCCGAAGTGGTAGTTCACACTCGCGACATTGGCCCGGGCGGCCTTGGTTATTTCGGCGACGGTGGCGGCTTCGTAGCCGCGGCGCGCGAAAATTTCGCCGGCGGCCTCTAAGAGAGCGGTCTGCGTCGGGTCGGTCGCGGGAGAGGGGAATGCGGGAGGAATTCGCTTCGCCATGCCGGACTATGGCGAATCAAATAGCTATTTCAAATGGCTATTTGAATCCTTCGTCTCCTGCGCGGTGAAGTTGCGGCCCTTTCGTGGTCAACTTCTCACGGGCAGCGTTCACCGGAATGTTAGGACAGCTATCCACCCAGAGCGGCCCGCGCGGCGCTGCCCAGTGCGCCGCGTTGCGCAGGACTTGTCGAATAAGAGGGTGAAAGTAGATCGGGTAAGTCTCGTGACCGGGACGGAAGTAGAAGATGTTTCCATTGCCGCGTTTCCAAGTGCAGCCGCTGCGGAAGACTTCGCCGCCTTCAAACCAGGAAAGGAAAATAACCTCGTCGGGACTAGGGATGGCGAAGGGCTCGCCATACATTTCGGTATTGTCGAGTTCGATGAAGCGATCGATCCCGCGCGCGATCGGGTGACCGGGATTGCAAACCCAAAGCCGCTCGCGTTCGCCCGCTTCGCGCCAGGTGAGTGAACAGCTCGTGCCCATGAGGCGTTTGAAGACTTTCGAGTAGTGGGCGGAATGAAGCGCGATCAGGCCCATGCCTTCCCAGACGCGCCGCACAACGCGCTCGGCGATCTCGTCCTGCACTTCGCCGTGGGCGGCGTGGCCCCACCAGAACAGGACGTCGGTCTCGGCGAGTCCTTTACTCGTTAGGCCATGCTCTGGCTCCTGCAAGGTGGCGGTGCGGACGATAAGAGCCGGGTCTTCGCGCAGGCCGTCGGCGATGCAGTTATGCATGCCGTCGGGGTAGATGCCGGCGACGATTTGGTTTTGCTGTTCGTGAACATTCTCGCCCCAGACGGTGACGCGGATTTGGTCGGGCATGAGGAAAGGAAAAGGTGAATTGCGCGTCGAGGAAAGCGGGAAATTTGAGTGTTTCGCCTAGACGTCATCCCGAGCGGAGCCGCAGGCGCAGGATCCCGTGGAGCTGCGGGGGAGCAGGGTGCGCGAAAGCTTCACGGTCCGATCACGGGATCCTTCGACTGCGTTGCGTTCGCTGCGCGAACTTCACTTCGCTCAGGATGACAGACGTTTCTGACCGGCGTAGGAAAGACGGCGTGCCTAACGATAAGCTGCAGCGCTTTTTGCAGCAGTTCTTTCCCGGGCGCGATGCGATGCCACGGCGATGCGCCGGAAGGATGCGGAAGCGGAATGAGATCGAAGGTGCAACCGGCGCGCTCGACTCGAAACGCGCGGCCGATGATCTCGTGCAGTTTTACCACGGGGATAAATTGCGAGATGGCTAGTTTGCCCACAGGGATGACGAGCTGGGGTTGAAGCATTTCGATCTCTCGCTCGAGCCAGGAAGCGCAGTTGGCGATCTCCGTGGGATTCGGCACGCGATCGCTGCCACCGGGCGCTTTGCCGGGGAAGCAACGGCAGACCGCGGCGAAGTAAATCTTCTCGCGGATTTCGTTTTCCGTTAGGCCACTGCTTCCCTCGAACCAGCGGAAAAGCGTCCTGCCGGCCGTCCAGGCGAATGGTTTACCCACGACCGGCTCGCGCACGCCGGGAGCCTGCCCCACGAGGAGGATTTTGCTGACGACAGGTCCGCCGGAAACAGGCGGTGGGTGCATGAGCGGACAGCGGCGACAGTTGCGCAAACGCGCGACGTGCCTCGTTAGGCGCGCCTGCAGCTGCGTCGCGACGGCCATTGCCTAACGACGGAAGAACGAGAGCAGGATGCTCAGGAGAATGCTAACGGCGATGCAGGTAACGATCGGGAAGTAAAACGCGGAGTGGCCGCGTTTGATGTGGATGTCGCCGGGAAGTCGGCCGAGCCAGCTGGCGCCTAAGCCGCTGCAAAGCGCCAAGCCGATGAGGACAATCACGGCTCCGAAGAGGATAAGGATTTTTCCGAGTTCCGGCATGATGAGTGGCAAAGAAATCACCTCGCAACGGAGTTGTCATCCTGAGCGGAGCGAAGGCCCTCGCAAGCGTTATTCGAAGTCACTTTTGGCAAATTATACCGAGGGACGCTTGCGGGGTCCTTCGCCGTCTTCGCGGCTCAGGATGACAAAATTTCATGGCGCTGCTTTTCGCGTCCTGGCAAACGCGGAGGCGGACGTTTAGAGGATAATCGACTCGCCGCGCTAGTCTTTGAATTCGGTGATCACGAGCGTCGCGTTGTGACCGCCGAAGCCGAAGGAATTGTTCACCGCGACGCGCACGCGTTTTTCTTTGGCGACATGCGCGGTGTAATCAAGGTCGCACTCGGGATCGGGATTGTCGAGGTTGATCGTGGGAGGGATTTTGCCGTCGCGCATCGCGAGCACGCAGGCCGCGAGCTCGATCGCACCCGCGCCGCCTAACAAATGGCCGGTCATCGATTTGGTCGAGCTGATCGTTAGGCCATTTTTCGCGTAATCGCCGAAGACAGTCTTGATGGCCCGCGTTTCGCAAATATCGCCGAGGCCGGTGGAGGTGGCGTGCGCGTTCAGGTAATCGACCTGCTCGGGCGCGATGCGGGCGTGTTGCAGCGACATCTTCATGGCGCGCGCGGCGCCTTCGCCGTCGGGTGGCGGCGCGGTCATGTGATAGGCGTCGCCGCTCAGGCCATAGCCCGCGAGCTCGCAGTAAATTTTCGCGCCGCGCGCTTTGGCGTGTTCGAGTTCTTCCACGACGACAACGCCGCCACCCTCGCCGATGACGAAACCGTCGCGATCGCGATCGAACGGGCGCGACGCGCGCTGCGGTTCCTCGTTGCGCGTGCTCAGCGCTTTCATCGCGCCGAAACCGCCGAGGCCGATCGGGATAATCGCGGCCTCGGACCCACCCGCGAGGAAGACATCTGCGTCTCCAAATTTTATGATGCGCCAAGCTTCGCCGATGGCGTTGTTCGAAGTCGCGCAGGCGGTGACGATGCACATATTCGGCCCGCGCAAGCCCCACTCCATCGAGATGAGACCGCTCGCCATGTTGCTGATGAGCATCGGAATGGTGAACGCGGAAACGCGATCGGGTCCCTTTACGACGAGCGCGGTGTGCTGATCTTCGAGGGTTTTTAATCCACCGATCCCACTACTGACGAGGACACCGAAACGGTCGCGATCGGTTTTCTCCAAGTCGAAACCGGCGTCGGCCATCGCGCCTTTCGCAGCCGCCATGGCGAAATGAGTGAAGCGGTCGGTGCGCTTGTGCTCCTTGGGGTTATTAAAGACCGGCTTCGGATCGAAGTTGCGAATTTCTCCGCCGATTTTCGTGCTGTAGTCGGTGGTATCAAAATTGGTGATCAGACCAATGCCGCTACGGCCTTCGAGGAGGTTGCTCCAGAAGGTTTCCAGTTCGTTGCCTAACGGTGTGGCAACGCCCATGCCGGTAATGACTACTCTGCGATCTTGCATCGGGAAAATGGCGCGAGCCCTATCCATTCACCATGCCGCGGGGGTTGTCACTTGAATCTGCGGAAGTTACGCGCGGAGTCTGATTTTTAGCGCGTACCCATGCCCACGCTTTGCACGGTCTGGAAAAGTTTGCCTTCGGTTTTGATTGAGGGCGCGATGATGATTTCGGTTTGTTGAAATTCCGGAAGCGAGCTGGCGCCGACGTTGCCCATGCAGGTGGTGATGGCGCCGACGAGATTTTGTGAGCCGTCGTCCACTTCTGCGGGGCCGAAAAGGATTTGTTTGAGAGAACCGGTCGCGCCGACTTTTATGCGCGTCCCGCGAGGAAGATTCGCGTGCGGCGTGGCCATTCCCCAATGGTAACCACTGCCCGGCGCTTCGTAGGCTTTCGCAAACGCGCTCCCGACCATGACGGCGTCCGCGCCGCAAGCGAGAGCCTTGCAAACGTCGCCGCCCTTGCTCATGCCGCCGTCGGTGATGATGGGAACGTAGCGCGCAGTTTTCTTAAAATATGCGTCGCGTGCCGCGGCGCAATCGACCGTGGCGGTGACTTGCGGCACGCCGAGACCGAGAACTCCGCGCGAAGTGCAGGCCGCGCCGGGTCCAACGCCGATGAGCACTGCTGCTGGTCCGCATTCCATTATTTCCAGGGTGGCTTCGTAGCCGACGGTGTTGCCGACGATGATCGGGATGCGCATCTCGCGGCAGAATTTGCTCAGGTCGAGCGAAGCATATTCCGACGAGATATGGCGTGCGGTTGAGACGGTGCTTTGCACTACGAAAATATCCGCGCCAGCTTCCTGCGCGATCGCGCCGAAGCTCTCCGCGCGTTGCGGAATGGAGCTGACCGCCACGGGAATTCCCGCGTCTTTCATTTCCTTCACCCGGGCACGGATCAGATCTTCCTGCACCGGTTCCTGATAAATTTTTTGCAGCAGCGAAGTGATTTCTGCCTTATCGGCCTCGACGATTTTTTGCAGGACTTCCTCGGGATTTTTGTAACGCGTTTGCACGCCCTCGAGGTTGAGGACGGCGAGGCCGCCGAGCTTGCCCATCGCGATCGCGAATTGCACATCGACCACGCCATCCATCGCGCTCGCCAGAATCGGAATCTTAAATTCGAGTGGAGCACCTCCTTTACTCGTTAGGCACCAACTGATATCGACTTCGTTAGGGTTGATCGTCACCCTTCCGGGGACGAGCGCGATTTCGTCGAAGCCGTAGGTGACGCGTGCTTTTCGATTTCTGCCAATCCACATTCCCATGATTAAATTCGGTCCAGTTTAAAACGTTCGTTCAAGCTGCCGCAGCGCGGGCAACGCGGCAGGAGGGTCGGCGTGCGGTCTTCAAATTCGAAGGCGCAAATCACGCACCGCAGGCGGTGGCGCAGAGCCCGTTGTTCACGGCGGCGCCGATTCCATTCGCCTACTATCCAGAGGAGAAAAACTGCCGCAAGAAAAAGCAGCAGATAAATCGTGACGAGCGCGGAAAGGCTGACGCGAATCACGGCGCGCGCTCCGCGGCCGGCGGCGTGATGAGATCGTTGCCGAAGTTAACCGCCGCTGTCGCCCAGATCAGCTTATCGTTAGGCAAATTCGTCTTTGTCGTTCGGGCAAAACGGCAAAGGGCGAGATACCTGCGCGCTTGATCGTCGAGCGCGGAATCGCCTGAAGAGGACTCGAGCAAGCTGTAACGAACCACGCCCATAGTATCGACCGCGATGCGGAAACGCGAGTCCTCCGGCGCATCGCGCGTGGAAGGATGGAACTTCAAATCGGGTTGAGTCGCGGCGAGATTTTGGAGTGCGCCAGAAAAAGCGATTGTGCTGCGCACGGCCACCGAAGGGGGCTCCTCGCCTAACGAGTTCATCGGCACCGGCGCCGGCGGCATGGCCGAGACTGCAAGATTCTTCGCGGGCCGCGGCGGCAACTGTCTCAACTGTGGTGGCACCGTCGTGTACGACGGGATGTGCGCGAGTTTTGGCAATTGGTAGGCGCGCGTTTCGGCGGGACGCTGTGTCTGCGAAGCGAGCGCCGGGTCCTCGGCCGCGAGCCATTGCAGATAGCTCCGCGCTTCGTCTGAAGTCGGCGCGATCACACTGACCCGCGCCGGCGGCGGCAGGAGCGAGATCGTCGGCGGATAGATGACTTGGAAGAGCAGAAAACAAAGCGCGTGCAAGCCTAACGAGGCTAAGATAAACCCGGCGATGGCGAGCCGGCGACGCCGCGGGCGTTCCCAATGGAAAAGTAAGTCTCCCGCTGGATAAGTGCTGCCGCTCACTGTTGCGGAGTCGTCGCGAGAGCCACGGAAGTGATACCGCGTTCGAGCGCGGCGTTCGTCACGGCCATGACCAGGTCGTAGGAAACGAGACGGTCGGCTTTGATCACAACTGATCGGCCTTCGCGCTTGGTCACGTCGAGGCCGGCGCCCAACTGTTCCAGAGTTACTTTTTGGTCGCGCAAATAAATCGCCGGGCTCGGGCCGCCGGTGATGCTGATGATTTGTTGGTTAGGCTGCGGACTCAGGGTGAAGCGCGAGAAGGGAACAGTGACGGAGATTCCAGGTTGCAGGACGAAGTTGGAACTAAGGAGAAAAAAGAAGATGAGCAGGAAAAGAACGTCGAGCAGCGGAAAGACATAGAGCCAGCCGAAGCTGATCGTGGTGGTGCGCGTCAGTCTCATCTGAAAGCCCGGCCGTTGCTACGCATCCGTTACGGCTCGTTAGGCAAGAGAATCAGAGCGCGCCCCTTGCCTAACGATCAAAGCGCTGTTCCGCTCGCGTTGTTTGCGCTTCCTGAAAGCTGATGATCTCAGCCGTCGGCGCGCGATCGGCGAGCATGTGTACCACTTCGATTCCGGCGCGCTCCATGTCGTGCAGTAGCGTATTCACGCGCGAAGAAAGATAACTGTAAGCAACAAAAGTAGGAGTCGCGACGACCAGGCCGGCCGCAGTAGTAAGAAGGCTTTTATAAATGCCGGTGGAAAGTTCCGTAACGGTCGCGTAACCACCATTCGACGAAACGATGCCGAAGGCTTCGATCATTCCAGCGACCGTGCCTAACAATCCAATCAGCGGCGCGAGATAAGCCAGCGTCGCGAGCACGCCGAGAAAACGTTCCAGCTTCGGCACTTCGAGTTGACCTGCTTCCTGCACGAGCTCGCGCAACTCCGCGCGCGGTGCATCATGGCGAATAATCGCCGCATGAATGACTCGCGCGACGGGTCCGGGAGTACCCGCGCATTCGTGCAACGCCTCCGCAAAATTGCGTCGCTGCACCAGGTTGGACAGTCCCTGGAGAAATTCCCCAACGTGAATTGCCGCGCGGTGAAAATAGAAAAGCCGCTCCGCAAAGACAGCGATCGCGATGATGCTGCAGACCAGAATCGGCCACATGAGCAGACCACCCTTCTGGATGTAATCGATCATGCTTTGACCTGTTAACTCCCTTTGCCGTCGCTGGCAAGTGAACGACCCGCGTCCTGCCTAACGAATAAAATTTTGACCGCGGATACACTTACTTGTGTCGCTTCGTGTTCGGCGATGCCGAAGTCTTGGGCGTGGTCTGCCCCACAAGCGCGCCCGCGCCATCGTAGATCGCGTAGCCGGTCGGATGTCCTTCGGCGTCGAAAGCATAGACGATCTTGTGCATGACAACGTCGTTCTTATCCAATTGCGACTCTTCGCTGAGCCGGCCCGCGGCGTCGTAGCGATACAGCGTCTTAAAACGAAACGCGCCATTCGCGGCGAAGACACGTCCACTTTCGTAGCGGCCTTCCGCGTCGACATGATAAATGATTTTGCCGCTCGGTGTGCCGCTGGCCGTGGTGGAAGTCGCCACCGTCTCGTGCTTCGCGGCGTCGGTGTGGTAAATCGTTTTCGATCCGTCAGGGTTCACCGTCACGGTCACGCGCACTGCTTCATCCGGAGTCTGAGCGAGCGCCGCGCCAACCATCATAATGAGCCCAATTGCCGATTGGAGATGAGAAGCCTTCAAAAACATTCTGCGCTGGCAAGGTTACCTCCCAGCAGAAAACCGCGCAAACCACCATTTATTGTATTGACCCGGCGGAAGGCCAGTGGTTTACAATGGGTGGTAGTGGATGGCAATGGACTTGCTCTCCCACAGTCATGGAATCGGCCGCCAAAAGTAAAATCTCTTTCCCTGGTGTTTTTCGCCGGCAGCTCGACGAGAAAAATCGATTCACCATTCCTTCTGATTGGCGTGGAAAGGGCGAAGTCAAGGAAGTCTATCTCGTTCCGAAAGGCGGCGAGTGCCTGCTTGTCCTGACCGTTGAGGAATTCGGTCGCGTCACGGCCAAGGGCGAAAAGCTCGAAGAGACCGAGCCGATCGAGGCCGCCAAATTCCTTCGTCATTTTCACGCCGCCGCGCGTCGCGGTGCGCCCGATGGTCATGGACGCCTCGTGTTACCGGAAGATTTTTGCGAGAAATTCACGCTCGGCGATGGGATCGCGCTCGTTGGTGGTTCTGGACGTTTCGAGATTTGGAATTTGGCGCGCTGGGATCGCACGGCTGAGGTCGAGCAACCCGAATATCAACCCGTCGCGCGGCGCATGGGAGTTTAGGGCGATCAGCGAGATGAACGCATTGTTATTTGAGCGGCCCATCCGGTTCTCGACTGGCCCGCTCGCCATCAAGGAGGAGGCGCAGGAAATGGAGGATTTCAGCTATCACCGGCCGGTTCTCGTGACCGAAGTTCTAGAGCTGCTCGCCCCGCGCGCGGGCTCGCTCATTCTCGATGGCACTTGCGGCGGAGGCGGGCATACCGAAGCGATTCTACAGGCAGGCGCGGATGTCCTCGCCCTCGACCAGGATCCCGACGCGCTGGAATTCGCGGGCGTTCGCCTAACGAACTTCGGCAGCCGCGTCACTTTGCAGCGCGCGAATTTTCGCGAAGCGGGCGTGGTGCTCGATCGCCTCGGGATCGCGCAGATCGGCGGCGCGATTCTCGATCTCGGAGTTTCCTCGCGCCAATTGGAAAACGCCGACCGCGGCTTCAGTCTCATGCGCAACGGTCCACTCGATATGCGGATGGATCCGCGGAATGAACTGACCGCGGCGGAAATCGTCAACGGTTATGCCGAAGAGGAGCTCACCCGCATTTTCCGCGAGCTGGGCGAAGAGCCGGCCGCGCGTCGGATCGCGACCCAGATCGTAAAAGCGCGCAAAGAAAATCCGTTTCGCGAAACCCTCACGCTCGCGAAGACGATCGAAAAAATCGTCGGGCGTCACGGTCGTCGCCATCCCGCGACGCAGATTTTTCAGGCGTTGCGCATGGAAGTGAACAACGAGCTCGGCGCGCTCGAGGAGGGTCTGCGCGCGATCGTTAGGCGACTCGAGCCGGGGAGCCGCATCGCGGTCATCACCTTCCACTCGCTCGAGGATCGGATCGTCAAAAATTTCTTCCGCGATCGCAGTCGCGCGTTCCTCGATCGCCCGGAATGGCCAGAGCCGAGGCCAAATCCCGAACACGAACTCGACCTGATCACAACCAAACCCGTCGAGCCGGACGCGATCGAGCAGCGCGCAAATCCGCGTTCGCGCAGCGCCAAACTTCGCGTCGCCGAAAGGATCTGATGAATCGTCGCCACCAAAAATTCAACTCGATCAACGCCCCTGCGCTCGCGCGTTGGATCGTCATCTTTATTTTCGTCGCCGCCACCGGCTTGAGTTACGTCTATCTCTCGGTGCAGTTGCACACGCTCGGGACCGATCGCAAAAAGATCGAGCGCGAGCTGAACGAAGTTCACGTGCAGATCGAAGACGCACGCGTCCAATTCGCCGCGCTCACTTCCCGCACCGCGCTGCAGCGCCGTCTCCAGGAAGGCTATCTCAAGATGGTCCCGATCACGGAGCAGAGCATCGTTAGGCTGGGTCCGCCGGTACGGCCGATTAGCAATGACGAACTGCACTCGACCTCGACTGACGGGAGCGGACGATGAAGTGGAACGGCCGCGTTCGTTGCACGCTGGTCTGCTGCGGGTTCGCAGTCCTCTTCAGCGTTTTCTCGTTTCGCCTCGTTTACCTGCAAATGGTGCGCCACGATTACTACACAGCGCTCGCGACGAAGAAGGACACCTCGCAAGTCCCGATTTATGCGGAACGGGGAACAATCCTCGACACCAACAACGAACCTCTCTCTCAGAATGTTCCGGTCGAGAACGTTATCCTCGACGCGCCGCTCGTTAACGATCGCGCGAAACTTGTTCCCCTTCTCGCCGAAGCGCTCCGGATTTCGGCGCGCGAGATCGAGGCGAAGATCGACGAAGGCCGTCTTTATTACCGTTTGAAACTGGCCTTCCCGGAAGAGGAAGCGATCTCGTTAGGCAAAAAACTTTCCGCGGCCAAACTGCGCGGCATCCAGTTTGAGCGTGACTTCGTTAGGCGATATCCCAACGGCTCGATGCTCTGCCATGTCATCGGCTTCACCGACTATGATCACAAGGGCATCCAGGGCGTGGAGAAATCGATGGAGGATTATCTGCACGGCGAAGACGGCTACCGCGAGATCGAGCACGATCGCACGGGCAAAGAACTCGTCCTTTATCGCGGCGCCGAGCATCCGCCGCGCGATGGCAACAACGTCCACCTCACGATCGATTTGAATCTGCAAAACATCGTCGAGGACGAGCTCAATGCCGCGGTGCGTAAATACACGCCGAAGAAGGCCACCATCATTCTCATGCGTCCGCAGACCGGCGAGATTTTGGCGATGGCGAACCGGCCTAACTTTGATCTCAACCAGCGCAGCACTGCGAAGGACGAGCAGAAAATGAACACCGCGATCGCCGCGCAAATGGAGCCGGGTTCGACTTTTAAAATCGTCACCGTCGGCTCGGCCTTGAACGAACATAAAGTGCAGCTCGACACGCCGATTTTTTGCGAAAACGGCCCGTGGCTCTACGGCGGCAAATACCTGCACGAGCACAAATATTACGGCGAGCTTCCGGTGCGCGATGTCCTCGTGCACTCGAGCAACATCGGCGCCGCCAAGATCGCCCTCATGCTCGGCGACATGAAATTTTACCAATACATCTGCAACTTTGGCTTCGGGCGGCAGACCGGCATCGAGTTGCCGGGCGAGATCGCCGGCCGCATCGGATCGCCGCGCGGTTGGAGCAAAATTTCCATTACCCGCATCCCGATGGGGCAGGAAGTCGCGGTCACGCCGTTGCAGATGATCGTCGCCATGGCCACGATCGCGAACGGCGGTAAAATGGTCGCGCCGCACATCATCGAATCGATCGTCGACGCCAAAGGCAACACCGTCAGCGAACCCAAACCGGCCGTCGTTAGGCAAGTGATCTCACGCGACGCGGCGGAGCAGGTGACACTCGCCCTCCGCGGAGTCGTCAGCTCGCGCGGTACCGCCGCGGAAGCCGCTGTGCCCGGCTTCACTGTTTCCGGCAAAACTGGCACCGCGAGCAAAAACAATCCGAACGGTCCCGGCTACCTCAAAGGTGTGGAAATCGTCTCCTTCTGCGGATTCCTGCCTTCGGAAAATCCGGCCTTTGTCGCCCTCGTCGTCCTCGACGACGCCCACACTGCGACCGCGGAAGAAAACTACGGCGGCAAAGTCGCCGGTCCGATTTTTGCGCATCTGGCCGAGAAGGCCGCGCGCTATCTCGACCTTGAGCCGCATGAGGAAGTTGGAAAGCAAGTCGCCTTAACCGAACCCCGCCGCTGAACCGGGTCGCGCCTGTCCACACCTCATGCAGCTCAAAACTCTCACGCCGGCGATTCCGATTCGGCAGGTCATCGGACCGCTCGAGCGTGAAGTAGAAGGCATTTATTACGACTCGCGCCGCGTGCAAAAAAACGGCCTCTACGTCGCCGTGCGCGGGGCGGCGGTGGATGGACATCAGTTCACCGACCAGGCGATAGAAAAAGGCGCGACCACAATCGTGGTCGAACATCCCGAGACGCACGCCCGCGCCACCAGTCTCGTCGTCGATGACAGCCGTCGCGCACTCGCCGATCTCGCTTTTGCGTTTCACAAAAAACCGGCGCTGCGTTTGAAAATGGCCGGCGTCACCGGCACGAACGGCAAAACCACGACCGCGTTTTTGCTCAAGCACATTTGCGAAAGCGCGGGCCTGCGTAGCGGCCTCATCGGCACGGTGCGCTATCAAATCGGCGAACGCGTTTTGCCCGCGACACGCACTACGCCGGAGTCGGCGGATTTGCAGGAGCTGCTCGCGCAAATGGTCGGCGCCGGCTGCAAAGCCGCCATCATGGAAGTCTCCTCGCACGCACTCGCGCAGGAGCGCACGCGCGGCCTCGAATGGGACGTCGCCATCTTTACCAACCTCACCCAGGACCATCTCGATTTTCATCGGACGATGGACGAATACTTCGAAGCGAAGGCCGGACTTTTCACCAGCCTAACGAATCAGCCTAACAAGAAGTCGGCGGCGTCGGTCATCAATCTGGACGACCGCTACGGCGAACAAATCGTCAAGCGCCTCGGTGAGGACGCGCCGGTTACGACCTACGGTTTGGCGCAACGCGCCGACTTTCGCGCTTCCAATTATCGGACGGAATTTGGGGGCACCTCTTTCCAGCTCGACGCGCGCGGCCGCAGCTATCTCGTGCGCGTGCCGCTCATTGGCCGCTTCAACGTTTCCAACGCCCTCGCCGCCCTCGCCGCCGCGAGTTCGTTAGGCATCAACGTCCGCGACGCTGTCCTCAGCCTGAGCAAAGCGCCGCAGGTTCCCGGCCGGCTCGAAGCCGTCCCGGCAAAGAGGCAATTCCAAATCTTCGTCGATTACGCGCACACCGACGATGCGCTTCTTAACGTCCTCAAAACCTTGCGCGAGCTTTCGCCACGCCGTCTCATTTGCGTCTTCGGCGCGGGCGGCGATCGCGATCAACAAAAGCGTCCGCTCATGGGCCGCGTCGCCGATCAGAACGCCGACTTCAGCATCATCACCTCCGATAATCCGCGGAAAGAAGATCCGCTCGCGATCATCGAAGAAGTGAAAAAAGGATTTCGCTCGAACAACTACGAAGCAGTCCCCGATCGCGCGGAAGCGATCGCGCGCGCCATCGCGCTCGCGCAGCCGCGCGACATCGTCCTCATCGCCGGAAAAGGCCACGAGAGCTACCAGGAATTCGCCGACCACACCATCCCCTTCGACGACCTGCAAGCCGCGCAACGCGCCCTAGAAAATCGTCCCTTGGAATTTTTAAAACTGCCTAACGATGCCTAACGAAAAGAGTTTCGCCGCAGAGGTCCGGGGAGCCGAAGTCCGGGGAGCGCACGCGCCTCGCGTGCTGTTTTCGGCGCCTCGCCGAAAACTTCTTGCGGGGTCGTTCGTAAAAAAGTTCGCGATGGCGAGGGCGCCATCGCCAGCACGCGAGGGCGCGTGCGCTCCCCAAAGACTTGCCGCGACCTGCTGAGAGAAAATGGACTCGCTTTCTCTCGATCAACTCGCGCAGTTCGCCGGAGCCGTTAGGCAAAACGGGGTCGGCACCGCGCTCGTGGCCAACCTGAGTACGGACTCGAGGACGATCCGCGCCGGCGACCTCTTCGTCGCTCTCCGCGGTGAAAATTACGACGGCCATCGCTTTGCCCTTGAAGCCGCGCAGCGCGGCGCACTTGGCGCACTCGTCGAAAAAACCTGGACCGGAAAAATGCCACCGGATTTCGCGCTCCTCCGCGTCCCGGCTACTCTCGCGGCCTACCAACAAATCGCCGGCGAATATCGCCGTTCGTTAGGCTTGAAAGTTGTCGCCATCACTGGCAGCAACGGCAAAACCAGTACCAAGGATTTCACCGCTTCCGTGCTTGGCACCCGGTTTCGCGTCACTAAAACGCACGGCAATCTCAACAATCACGTTGGTCTGCCGCAGACGATTTTGCGCGCGACTGCGGCGGACGAAGTCGCGGTCTGGGAAATCGGGATGAACCATCCCGGCGAGATTGCGCCCCTCGCCGCTCTCGCCCAGGCCGACATCGCCATCATCACCAACGTCGGTCTCGCGCACATCGAATTCATGGGCTCGCGCGCAGCGATCGCGCAGGAAAAAGGAGAACTCGCGGCATCGTTAGGGCCTAACGGTATTCTTATTCTAAATAGCGGCGACGAATTCGCAGCCGCCGTCGCCGCGCGCACGACGGCCAAAGTTGTCCTCGCCGGAATCGAGTCGGGCGCGGTGCAGGCGAGCGAGATCTCGCAAACGGCAGACGGCGCTGAGTTCAGCATTTTGGAAGGCGCGCACCGCTGTCACGCCATGCTGCCGGTGCCCGGACTGCACATGGTGCAGAACGCACTTCTCGCCGTCGCGGCGGGGCGCGCGCTCGGCCTTTCCCTCGAAGAATGCGCCGCCGGTCTCGCGACGTCGCCCCTAACGAAAGCGCGTCTGCAACTCAAGAGCATCCACGGCGTTCAGTTCATCGACGACAGTTACAACGCCAATCCCGATTCGATGAAAGCCGCGTTGCGCACCCTCGCGGAATTGGAGGCGGACGGTCAGCGCATCGCCGTGCTCGGAGAAATGGCGGAGCTCGGCGCGCAGTCCGCCAGCGGTCACCGCGAAGTCGGCGAGGCTGCGGCCTCGTTAGGCATCGATCGCCTCATCGGTCTCGGCGAAGGCGGGCGCATCATCGCCGCCGCCGCGAAAGCCGTTGGCCTAACGAACAGCATCGCCGCCGCGAACCCGGAAGAAGCCGCCGCGCTGCTGAGCGACACGCAACCCGGCGATCTCATTCTCGTGAAAGGCAGCCGCGCCGCCCGCACTGAGCGCGTGCTGGAAGAATTCGCCCGGGCGCACAGAGAAGTTGGGTGCGCCTCATGATGTATTTTTTGCATCGCTTCACCGGCGATTTCAAAGGTTTCAACGTCTTCTTCTACGTCACCTTTCGCGCCGTTCTCGCCGCGATCACGGCCTTCGCCATCTCGCTGCTTTTCGGCAATTACATCATCCGCAAACTGATCTCACTCAAGATCGGCCAGCCCATTCGCTCCGCGTCCGAAGTGCGCCGGCTGGCCGAGCTGCACGGCGGCAAACAAGGCACGCCGACGATGGGCGGAGTGCTGGTCATCGGCGCGGTCGTGATCGCCTGCGCGCTCTGGGCGCGGCCGGACAATCCGTTCGTCTGGCTCGTGCTTTTTTGCATGATCTATCTTGGCGCGCTCGGCTTCGTGGATGACTACCTCAAGGTCACGAAGAAAAAATCCGACGGCATCAGCGCGCGGTTGAAATTTCTCTTTCAACTTTTTCTCGCCGGAATTGTGACCGCATTTTTTCTGCTCAATCCGCTGATCGAGGTGCAGGCGCGCGCGCTTTACATGCCCTTTTTCAAAGTCCCGGTCATCGTGAACATGGGCGCGTTTACTTTTTTCTTTTTCGCGCTCGTGCTCGTCGGCGCGTCGAATGCGGTCAACCTCACCGACGGTCTCGACGGACTCGCCATCGGCTGCACGATCACGGTCGCGTTCGCCTACGCGCTGCTTTCGTATGCGGCGGGAAATTTCCGCATCGCGGAATATTTGCAGGTTCCGTTCTACCAATATTCCGGCGAGCTGGCGGTCTTCTGCGCTGCGCTGGTCGGCGCGGGCCTCGGCTTTCTTTGGTTCAACTGCCATCCCGCGAAGGTTTTTATGGGTGACACCGGTTCGCTCGCGATCGGCGGCGCGATTGGCGTGGTCGCCATTTGTTGCAAACAAGAGCTGCTCCTCGCGGTTGTCGGCGGCGTTTTCGTCATCGAAGCGGTCTCCGTTATTTTGCAGGTCGCGAGCTTTAAACTCACCGGCAAACGGCTCTTCGCCATGTCGCCGATTCATCATCATTTCGAGTTGAGCGGATGGAAGGAGAACACCGTCATCGTGAGGTTTTGGATCCTCTCCATCGTCTTCGCGCTGCTTGGCCTGGCCACTTTAAAACTGCGATGAGTCACCAAAAAGAGACGTCCGCAAAAGCTGTGATGCTGAACCGGCGAAGCGCGGTGAAGGATCCCTCGCGCACGCTCGATCTCCGATTTGTCACAACGCCCAAAAGCGTTTGCGGGCTCCCTCGCTTCGCTCGGGATGACAGCCGTTTTCCACCCGCATGAAAACGCCCGATTACCGCAACAAAAACATCGCAGTCCTCGGTGCGGGCCGAAGCGGAAAAGCCGCCGCGCTGCTCCTCGCCCAGGAAGGCGCGCGCGTGACCATGCTCGATAGCGCGCCGGAAGAAAAACTGGTCGGGCTGGAACCGTTGCGCGCGAAAGGAATTTACCTGCTCTGCGGTCCCGCCGCGGATGAAGACCCGACCGTTTACGACCTCGGCGTGATCAGCCCCGGCGTCGATCCGGAGTTGTCGTTAGGCAAAAATTTCGCGCGCAAAAATATTCCGACCATCGGCGAGCTGGAGCTGGGCTGGCAGTTTGCGCGCGTTCCCGTCATCGGCATCACCGGGACCAATGGTAAAACGACGACGACCGAGTTGATCGCGCAAATGCTCAACGCCTGCGGCCAGCAAACCGTCGCCTGCGGCAACATCGGGAAACCGCTCGTCGAAGCCGCGCGCGAGCGCGACGATCTGGACGTCCTCACGGTTGAAGTCAGCTCTTTTCAACTCGAAACGGTTCGCGAATTTCATCCCGAGATCAGCGTCTGGTTGAACTTCGCGCCCGATCATCTCGATCGTTATCCATCCATTCGTGAGTATCGCGAGGCGAAGCTGCGCATCTTCGAAAAACAAATGCCTAACGACACCGCGGTTGTAAACGTGGCTGAAAATCTGCCGCCGATCGCGCCGCGCGTTGTCACCTTTAGCGCCTGGACGAACGGCGGCGACTTCTCGTTAGGCGACGGCTGGATTGTCTATCGGCAGGAGCCGATCCTGAAACTTTCCGAGGCTCACCTCACCGGCCCGCACAACGCCGAGAACATGATGGCCGCGCTCGCCGTCGGCCGCGCGCGCGGACTTACCTTCGCGCAAATGGTCCCGCCGCTTTGCGCCTATCGCGCGCAATTACATCGTCTCGAGTTCATCCGTGCGATCAACGGCGTCGATTACATCAACGACTCCAAGGCAACAAATCTCGACGCCCTGGAGAAAGCGCTGCTCAGCGCGACGAAACCCGTCGTGCTCATCGCCGGGGGCAAGGACAAGGGTTTTGCCTTCCAGTCGATCACGACACTCGTTAGGCAAAAAGTCCGTCACGCCATCCTCATCGGCGAGATCGCGAGCCGAATCGCGGAGGATTGGCAAGACACCACAGAATGCGAGCTGGCGAATTCGTTAGGCGCGGCCGTGGAACGCGCCCATGCCATCGCGCAAAGCGGCGAGACAGTCCTCTTTTCTCCAGGCACATCTTCCTTCGACATGTTCAAGAGCTACGCCGATCGCGGCGACCAATTCCGCGGCCTCGTCAGGGGCCTGTCCGACCACGCATCATGAAACTACCAGCCTTCATCACCCGCAAAAAAAAGCTCGGCGCCGTCACCGCTCGGCGTGCTCGCACGCTCGGGCTGCCCGACGAAATGGATTACGAAGAGATGGGCGAGCCGAACATGAAATTGTCGCGCGCGTTGCTCATCGTCCTCGTGCTTCACGTCGTGGCGGTGGCCGGCATCGTCGCTTTCAACACGATCAAACCGCGAGAGAATTTCACGCTCGCGACGCCGGAGGCTCAGGCTCCGGCCGTGGCCGAAGCGTCTGTTGGACCGGCCGGGACGACCGCGCCTAACGAATTGGCGCAGACCGCGACCTCGCCCGCGCCGGTCGCCGCGAAGAGCAACGAGGCCGACAAAACCAAAATCAAAGACTCCGGCAAAACCTACGTCGTCGCGCGGGGCGACAACCCGGTCACGATCGCGCGCCACTTCAAGGTGTCCGAGGCCGACCTGCTCGCACTGAACCAGATCACCGATCCGCGAAAATTGCAGATCAATCAGAAACTGCGCATTCCGGAATCGCACTCGCTGAAAGGGAAATAACGTCGCTGCCGCAAATTCCCGCCTAACGAAAAGCTGATGCACCGCAAGAGCGCTTACTTTTTATTCCTCGCCGTCCTCGGACTGCTGGCGGTGGGCGCGGTCATCATTTACAGCACCGGCGCGTTCGCCAAAGACAGCCGCGGCGACTCGCTTTTCTTCATCCGGAAACACGCCATCTGGCTTGGCGCTGGCCTCATCTTTTGCTGTGCCGCCGCGCTGATCGACTACCATTTTTGGCAGCGCACCTGGGCGATTTGGTTCGGCGTCGCGCTCGTTGCGCTCGCGGTTTGCTTCCTGCGGCCGGCGATCAACGGCTCGCATCGCTGGATAGTTTTTCACGGCTGGAGCGCGCAGCCTTCGGAGTTCGCCAAGCTCGCCGCCGTCTTCTTTCTCGCCTTTTGGTTTTCGCGTTATGAAAAGGAAAGCGCACAAATCTGGCGCGGCTTCGTTTTGCCGCTGGCCGTGATCGGCCTGCTCGTTTCGCTCATCGTGACCGAGGTCGATCTCGGCACGACTGCACTTCTCGGCGCGACCACGTTCGTCGTGATGTTCATCGCCGGCACGAACCTCGCGCTCCTCGGCGCGCTGTCGTTAGGCGGAATCGGTGGGATTCTTTTTCTCGCCACGCACATTTCCGAGCGGATGGCGCGCCTGACTGCGTTCCTTCATCCCGAAGAGTTCAAACAGGACGCCGGGCTTCAGCAAATGCAGGCGCTCATCGCGTGGGGCAGCGGCGGAATCAGCGGCCGCGGTCTCGGTCTGGGGCGGCAGAAAATGCTCTACCTGCCTTACGCGCACACCGACTTTATCTTCCCGATCATCGGCGAGGAACTCGGGTTGCGTTTCAGCTTGCTCGTCGTGTTTCTGTTCGTTGTTGTCATCGTTTGCGGCCTAACGATCGCTCTCCACGCGCGCGATCGCTTCGGACTTTTGCTCGCCAGCGGCATCGTTTCGCTCCTTGCCTGGCAGGCCGCCATCAACATCGGCGTCGTCACTTCGCTCTTGCCTAACAAAGGAATGCCGCTGCCTTTCATCAGCTATGGCGGGTCGAATTTGATCGTCGCCCTTTTCGCCATCGGCGTGCTCTTAAACATCTACCGCCAGGGCGTGCTCGAGCCGGTCGCGGCCAAAAAACAAATCCCCGTGCGCGCGCGGATTACGCCGCGAATCTGATGAAATTTTTAGCTCTAAAAACACGAACTAAGCCTGTGCAGGGATGGCGTCCAGACCGCGCCGGGCTGCTCTTTCCTTTCGTCGGCTTCATTTCCATGGTCGTTCGCTTTCAACCTTCCATTTGCCCATGAACGTCGTCGTCGCATGCGGCGGTACTGGCGGGCATCTCTTCCCGGGATTGGCCGTGGCGGAGGTGTTGCGCGCGCGCGGCCACGAAGTGCTCGTCTTCATTTCCGAAAAAGAAATCGACAGCCTCGCCGTCACCAAACATCCCGATTTTCGTTTCGAAAAACTGCCGACCATCGCGTTGCCTTCGCCCTTCTCGCCGGCGATTTTACGATTCGTTAGGCGATTCAATGACAGCCTTGCGCTCTGCCGCACGATATATCGGAAGTTCAAGCCGCAGGTTGTTCTCGGCATGGGCGGATTTACTTCCACTGCGCCGGTCCTCGCGGGACGGATGCGCGGGAGCACGACGTTTCTCCATGAATCCAACGCCATCCCCGGCAGGGCGAATCGCCACACCGCGCGTTTCGTGCGCGCGGTTTTGCTCGGATTCAAAGAATGCGCCGCGTTTTTCCCCAAGGTCTCGACCGAATGGACCGGCACGCCGATTCGCTCGAGCTTGCAACGGATCGATCGCACGGAGGCACTCGTTAGGCTGAATCTGCGACCGGGCGTTTCGACGTTGCTCGTGATGGGCGGGAGTCAGGGTGCAGGTGGAATAAATCAGGCGATGATCCGAGCGCTGCCCGCGCTGCATAACGCGCCGTTGCAAGTGATCCACCTCACCGGCAGCCGCGAGGCGCTTCTGCTCGAAGATAATTACCGGCGCGAAAACATCCCCGCGCACGTCGCCGCCTTTCATCATCGGATGGAGGAAGTTTATAGCGCGGCGGACTTCGCGATTGCGCGCTCGGGCGCGGCGAGTTTGGCCGAGCTGGCCGCGTTCCAGTTGCCCTCGCTTCTCATTCCTTATCCCTACGCGGCCGACGACCATCAGACGCGCAACGCCGAGCTTTTCGCCGCGTCGAAAGCCGCCGTCGTCGTGAAGGAATCCGAGTTGATCGACGATCTCCTCGGCAAAAAAATCCAAACGCTTTTAAGTGAGCCGGAAACGTTGCGCGCGATGTCCGCCGCGGCCTTCACCCTCGCGCCGAAAAACGCAGCCGCTTTGGTTGTGGATACGATGGAAAGATACATCCAACCGCATGACGCCGTCGCCGCCTGATCTCGACCTCCAGCGTTTCCTCACCCGGGAACGGCACGCCATCCATTTGATCGGCGTGGCCGGCAGCGGGATGAGCGGGATCGCGGCGCTGCTTCTCGAACTCGGGCACGACGTGCGCGGCTCGGACAAGGTAAGCACGCTGGAAACAGAACGCCTCGCGCAACTCGGACTGCGCGCTTTTTCGCCCCATCGTGCCGAGGACGCTACGGACGCGGAGCTGGTCATTTATTCGTCGGCGATCAAGCACGAAAATCCAATTCTCGTTAGCGCGCGCGGCCGGTGCATTCCGGCGATCCGCCGCGCGGAAGCGCTCGCGGCGATCATGCGCGGCAAGCGCGGCATCGTCATCGCCGGGATGCACGGCAAGACCACGACCGCGGCGATGGCCGCGCATGTTTTGCGTAGTGGCGGCTTGCATCCATCGCATTATGTCGGCGCGGAAATCCCGATCCTCGGAAGCAACGCGCATTGGGACTCGTTAGGCGAATATTTCGTCGCGGAAGGGGACGAGAGCGATGGCACTCTGCAACTCTTTCATCCCGAGCACGCGCTCATTCTCAACATCGAAGAAGAGCATCTCGATTATTACGCCGACTTGGAAGCTATCGAAAAAGTGTTCGTTAGGCTGATGGCGCAAACCAGCGGCGACATTTTTTATTGCGCTGATGATGCACACGCCGCGCGCCTCTGCGGCTCGCGTGCGAAATCGGTTTCCTATGGCTTCAGCGAACGTGCGAGCTACCGCGCCACGGACTTGGAGCTGCACGATTTCGCCGCCACTTTTTGCGTGCAGCGCGACGGTGAAAAGCTAGGCGACGCGACCTTGAACGTTCCGGGCAAGCACAACGTCAGCAACGCGCTGGGCGTCATCGCGCTGGCCACCGAGCTGGGCGTGTCCTTTGCGAAAATCGCGAAGTCGTTAGGCAATTTCCGGCACGCGCGGCGGCGCTTTGAGATCAAATATCAGAGCGAGCGTTATCTGCTGGTGGACGATTACGCGCATCACCCGACGGAGATTCGCGCGACGCTCGCGACCGCGAAATCGGCCGGGCGCAAGCGCGTTCTCACCATGTTCCAGCCGCATCGTTATTCGCGCACGAAAGCGTTGCGCAAGGAATTTGGCTGCGCCTTCGACGATGCCGATCGCGTGGTTGTGACCGACGTTTATCCCGCGAGCGAAGCGCCGCTCGACGGCATCAGCGGCCTAACGATCGCCGAAGAAATTATTCGCCACGGCCATCGCCATGTCGCTTATCAACCGCGCCTGGAAAGGTTGCATTCCGATGTCGGGCAGATGCTCGCGGAAGGCGATCTCGTTCTCAGCCTCGGCGCTGGAAATATTCACGAACAGCTCGCGCGGCTCGCCGCGGAATTAGTCGTGGCGGAGAAGTTGCGGGAAATTGTTGGCGCGGAAGGCGAGGTGCGGTTAGGCGAGCCGCTCGCGCAACACACCACTCTGCGGGTCGGCGGTCCCGCGCAGTTCTGGGTCGAGCCGCGCACGGAAGCGGCCTTCGCCGATTTGATTCGCTTTTGTCGCTGCGAAAATTTGCCGCTCTTCGTCATCGGCCGCGGTTCGAATTTGCTCGTGCGCGACGGCGGTATTCGCGGGGTGGTGGTCCACCCGAGCGGCGGCGAATTTGAAAAAATCGAGTCGTTAGGCGTGGAAGTCACCGCGGGGGCGGGCGCGAAGCTGAAGCAGGTGGCTTACGCCGGAAAAGCCGCGGGCATCGGCGGCTTCGAATGGATGGAGGGAATTCCGGGCGAAGTCGGCGGCGCTCTGCGCATGAACGCCGGCGCGATGGGGCGGCAGACCTTCGAACAAGTCGTGCGCGTCCGTTATCTCGACGGCGAAGGTCAGGCGCAGGAAAAATCGCCTAACGAACTGGAAGTGCATTACCGGCATGTGCCGTCGCTCGCGCAGAACTTCGCCGTCGCGGCGGTTTTTCGTGGGGAGAAATCGAGCACGGAGGAGATCGTTAGGCGCCTGGAAGAGTCGCAGGAGAAACGGCGCACCTCGCAGCCGAGCGCAAAAAGTGCGGGATGTATTTTTAAAAACCCGGCAGCGTGTCCCGCGGGCAGATTGGTTGATGAACTGGGATTAAAAGACATGCGGGTGGGCGACGCGCGGGTCTCGAAGGTGCACGGAAATTTTATCGTGAATGATGGCGCGGCGACAGCCGTCGAGATGCTGGAGTTGATCGAGAAAATCAAAACTGCCGCGCGGGACAAACGCGGGATCGAATTGGAAACCGAAGTGCAAATCGTGGGGGAGGAGGCGTGAAGGCGTCGCGGCAAAGTTGTCATCCCGAGCCGGCGAAGCGCGGCGAGGGACCCCTCCATGGAAATATCGACGCTTTGGTGACGTGGACGCGCGGATTGCAATTGCGGGGTCCCTCGCCGTCTGCGGGGCTCGGGATGACGCGTGGAGACGCGTCGCCAGAAGGAGGGCGCGCGTGATGGATTTTCGCGAAAAAAAAATCGCCGTCCTCAAAGGCGGTCCCGGCTCGGAACGCGATGTTTCGCTCGCGACCGGCGCGGGCGTGGCGAAGGCTTTGCGTTCGTTAGGCGCGGACGTCGCCGAGGTCGATGTCCGCGATGACAGCTTCAAGTTGCCTAACGACACCGCGATCGCTTTCCTCGCCGTCCACGGGACGTTTGGGGAAGACGGGCAGCTCCAGCAAATCCTCGAAGATCGCGGCCTCCCTTACACCGGCGAAAATGTGGAGGGCAGCCGCCTCGCTTTCGATAAGATTCTTTCCAAGGAAAAATTTCGCGAGGGCGATGTCGTCACGCCGGAATGGGAAATCATCGGCGCCGGCCAGAAGCCCGCGCTTCCGTTTCCGCTGGTCATCAAACCGCCACGCCAGGGCTCGACGGTCGGCGTTCAAATCGTTAGGCAGGAAAGCGAATTATCCGCCGCTTTACAAGCCGCGGCGAAATACGACGACCAGTTGCTCATCGAAGAATTCATCGCCGGCCGCGAGCTGACGATTGGCGTGCTGGGCGATCTCGCGTTGCCCATCATCGAGATCATTCCGAAGGGTGGCATCTACGATTTCAACAACAAGTATCCTTTCCTTAATCCGCAGGCCGGCGGCGGCGCGCAGCATGTTTGTCCGGCCGAACTCTCCGCCAGCCTAACGAACGAAATCCAACAGCTCGCCTTGCGCGCGCATCGGTCGTTAGGCTTGAAAGTTTATTCGCGCGTCGATGTCATTCTTTCCACCGCAAACAAGCCGTACGTGCTCGAGCTCAACACCATCCCCGGGATGACTGAGGTCAGTCTCTTGCCCGAGGCGGCGGCGGTCGCGGGCATCTCCTATCCGCAACTTTGCGCGCGCATCATCGAGCTTTCGCTCGCTGCGCGGCCCCAGCGAAAATGAAGGCGAAGAAAACTCCAGCGCGTCCGGGCAATCAGCGGCTTTCGACTTCGCGGCAACGGAAGCAGCAGCAGCTCCTCGACGTGCGGGTGCGCTCGCGCCGAGCAACGCATCACCGCAATCGCCGCGTGCTCGTTTTGCTCGCGAAGGTTGCTCTCGCGGTGGCGAGTTGCGCGGGGCTCTACTACGGCGTGCGCGGGGGTTTGGACCGCTTCTTTTTCGAAAACAACGATTACCGCCTGAGCATTATCAGCGTCCAGACGGATGGAACGTTGCCCCGCGCTCAGGTGCTGAAAGAGGCCGGACTCGCGGAGGGAATTAATATTTTTTCGATCAACCTCGCGCGCGTGCACGATCGCCTGCAGCGCCTCGCGCAGATCGAGGAAGTGCAGGTGGAACGGCGCATGCCTAACGAGATCGATATCCACGTCACGGAGCGCAAACCGGTCGCTTGGATCACGACTGAAAAAAAGATCATGGATCCTTTCAAATCGGACGTGGCGTTTCTCGTCGATGCGCGCGGCGTGGTGATGAAAGAGAAGGAATTCGCGACCGATTATCTGGCTCTGCCGCTCATCACCAGTGTCCCCACGGCCGCGCTCGTGCCCGGCAAACCGGTCGATTCGTTCGAGGCGAAAACGGCGCTGGCCCTGCTCCGCCTAACGACGACAAGTTTCATGCAGACCCGTTTCCAGATTCGCGATGTCGATGTTGGGAAAGGTTATTGCCTCGACGTGACGGACAAGAATCACACCGAGGTCTTGTTTGGTTTCGACGACCTCGAGAAACAAATGCAGCGGCTCGAGCAGCTTCTCGTTTACGCGGACGACGCTCATCGTCAGATCGGCACCGTGAATCTTCTCGTGGCGCATAACATTCCGGTGACTTTCACCAAGCCGGCGAGGGAAATTATTTCCGAGCTGCAGGATGATGGCGAGGAACCCGAGGCCGCGCCGGAGACGAAAACCGAACCGAGCGCGAAAGTTCCAGCGGCGACGAAGATCGCGCACAAAGCTCCTCCAACCATCGCGGCGAAACCGGAAGTGCGACGCGCGACAGCGGCGCAAAAGCCGATCCCACGAGCGACACTCGTTAGTCCGGGCGTCGAACAATTTCATACTCGCCCGACGCCTTCACCAGCGCGGAAGGCGATTCCACTTCAGCGTTTTAACCAGGGAAACGACGGTAATGGCTAGCAGCAACTTGATGGTCGGTTTGGAAATTGGCACCTCGAAGATTTGTGTCGTGGTGGGCGAGAGTCGCCCGGACGGCACGATCAAAATCCTCGGGGTCGGGCAGGCGCCTTCGCGTGGCGTGCGCAAAGGCGAGATCGTCGATTTCGAGACGGCGATGAAGTGCGTGCAGGAAGCGGTCGTCGACGCCGAGGAGAAAAGCGACATCATGATTCGTAGCGTTTATGTCGGCGTCACCGGATCGCACATTCAGAGCTTCAACAACCGCGGCTGCGTCGCGCTGCCGGACGATCGCGACGAGATCGATGAGGAGGATATCGAGGATGTAAAAATCAACGCGCGCGAAGTCAGCATCCCGGCGCAGAACGCTTTTCTGCACACGATCATCCAGCATTATCACGTCGCGGGACAAACGGGTGTGCTCAATCCGTTAGGCATGCTCGGGCAGAAATTGGAAGCGGATTTTCACATCATCCACGGCGTGCGGACGCGGATTCAAAACACGATCCGCTGCGTGAAGGAGCTGCCGCTCGATGTCGAGGATGTGGTCTTCACCGCGTTCGCTTCCGCGCAGGTCGTGCTCACGCCGCATCAAAAAAGTCTGGGCGCGCTCGTGATCGATATCGGCGGCGGCACGACTGACTACGTCCTCTATGTCGATGGCGCGGTGAAACAAAGCGGCGTCCTCGCGGTCGGCGGCGATCATATCACGAACGACATCTCGATGGGCTTGCGCATCCCGATGACGCGCGCGGAAAAGCTCAAGATTGAGGAAGGCAGCACTGTTCTCGGCAACTGTCTCCCGGGCGAAACCGTGCTGCTGAAAGACGACTCCGGTTTCGCCGGAAAAGAAGTCGAGCGCGAGACGTTGAACACGATCATTCACATGCGCCTGCGCGAGACGTTCGAGCTGCTCAAGCGCCGCCTCGAAGACGAGCCGTATCTCGATTATCTCGGCGAAGGGATTTTTCTCACCGGCGGCTGCAGCCAGATCAACGGCATCGATAACCTGGCGGAGGATGTTTTCGGCATCCCCGCGCGCGTGACGCATGCGCGCACGATGTCCGGCCTAACGAGTGCCTTTGAAAACCCGCAGTTCGCCGCGGCCATCGGGCTGATCAAGTATGCTCAGGCCGTGCAGGGCGAACGCCCGCAGCGGACCGGCCTCCGCGGGATTTTTGGGAAACTCATGCAACGCATTCGATGAGACTAACTGCCGTCCAACATTGTCATCCTGAGCCGGCGCAGCGCGGCGAAGGACCCCGCAAGCGTCACTCGACCCCACTTGGAAAAATCGCGCCGAGCAACGTTTGCGGGGTCCCTCGCTCCGCTCGGGATGACAAATTCGACTTCGCCCTGCCAGCGCCGCCACTCCTTTGCCTAACGAAAGCCTAACGACATGATTCAACTCAGCCGCAATTATAGCCTGCCCGAAAAACAGGAAGACGATCTCGCGATTAAAATCATCGGCGTCGGAGGCGCGGGTTGTAACGCGCTCGATCGCATCATTCTCGATGGGCTGGAGCGCGTGGATCTCATCGCGGCTAACACCGATGTGCAATCGCTTGCCAGCTCGGTCGCGACGCAAAAGGTACAGCTCGGGCGCACGGTGACGCGTGGGCTCGGCGCCGGCGGCGATCCGGAGCTGGGTTTCAACGCGGCTGACGAATCGGCTGACGAAATTCGCGAGACGCTGCAAGGCGCGCGGATGGTTTTTGTTTGTGCCGGCCTGGGCGGCGGGACGGGTTCGGGCGCCGCGCCGTGCATCGTGCAAATGGCGCGCGAAAGCGGCGCACTCGTCGTGGCCTTTGCCACTTTGCCTTTCGCCTTCGAAGGCAAACGCCGCGGCGCGCAAGCGAGCGAAGGGCTGCGGCAGTTGCAGCAGCTCGCGGACGCGGTCGTCTGTTTCGAAAACGACCGGATGGGCGACATGGTTTTGCCGAAGGCCGGCGTGCATCAGGCCTTTGCCGCGGCCGACCTAACGATCAGCCAAAGTGTGCGCGCAATTGTCCAGGTCGTTAGGCGACCGGGCTTGATCCGGATCGGTTTCGACGAATTGCTCGCGGCCTTGCGCAGCCGCAACAGCCGTTGCCTCTTCGGCTACGGCGAATCCGACAGCGACAACCGCGCGCACGAAGCGCTCGCGCTCGCGTTGAAAAATCCGCTGATGGATCGTGGCAAAATGCTGACCGATGCGCGCCATCTTCTTGTGCAAATTTCCGGCGGCCCCGGCATGACGCTGACCGAAGTGGAGATGGTGATGCAGGAGCTCAACCGGCACGTGGAGGATCAGACGCAGATTCTTTTCGGCACGAGCGTGGATGGGAAAATGGGGAACCGGATGAGCGTGACGCTGATCAGTTCGGTTGGTTCGCCGGAGGAGGCGCAGCCATTCGTGCCGGAGCGAACGCGCTTGCCGGAGGTCACGCCTTTCCCAACTCGCGTGCTGCAAAATCCGGCGCCGATTTCGTCCGCACCGGAGGAGACTGCGCCGATCGCCGAAGCGGAACGAGAGTTACGCGCAGAAGCGGAGGCACCGTCTGCCCCTGCGCGGATTGAAGCCGAGATCACGTCCGCACCACTGATCGACCCCGAACCGATCGCGGCCGTCGCGCCACCACCGCCGCCGCCAAGGGAGAAAAAAGTCGCTCTTCCAAAACCCGCTGCCATGCCTAACGAGATGGAGCAGGGGAAAAACGCGGGTCCGCGGAAAGAGAAGGCGCAGGCGCGTCAGGAAGTGATGCAGTTCGAATCGGTCAACCGCGGGCGTTTCGAAAAGAGCGAGCCAACCATCGTGGAAGGCCAGGACCTCGATGTGCCGACGTTTCTGCGCAAAAACGTCCGGGTAAAATAAGACGCCCGCGCAAAGTAAGGGGAGGACGGGGTGCCACCCCGTCGTGC
>JACDGS010000003.1 GCA_013821455.1 Chthoniobacterales bacterium | reverse complement strand
GGTCGTACCTGGCGGATGCGACTCCTAAGTACGCCCGGTGCGCGGGAGACTCCCGCGCACGACGGGGTGACACCCCGTCCTCCCCGGAAGCCTCCGCGATTTTCGGAAGCGGCCGACTGCAGCTGTGCGAATAGGATATTTCTTCGCACTCCCAGCTCGACATACTCCTTTACTCGTTAGGCAAACCTTGCCGGGTAAGTTGCATTTGCCGAGCGATGAAGAATCGTTGCGGCGCCAAATGAAAAAAGCGGCCGAGTTTCTTTCACTATCTCTAATTTTCGTTCTCGCTCTGAGTTGTGCGAACTGCGCCGGGCATAAGGCTCAGCCCTCGAAGGAAGCGGCCGCCACGTCGCACCCGTGGGGTCACTACATTGGTGGTCCGCCCGCGACGACTTGGAACGGCGATGGACGCACCATGACTCTGCTGCGCGAATTACGTTATACCGATCCGAACGGATCAGTCTGGGTAGCCCCCGCCGGCGCGACCGTGGATGGTGCTTCGATCCCTCGTTCGCTTTGGTCGTTCATGGGCGGTCCTTTCGAGGGGAAATATCGTAACGCTTCAATCCTGCACGATGTTTCCTACGACAAGAAAAACAGGCCACCAGAGGATTGTGATCGGATGTTCTATCACGCGATGCGTTGCAGTGGTGTCGGCCCGGTCGAAGCCAAGACAATGTATTACGCGCTCCTGCGTTTCGGGCGGCATTGGAAGTTCCAAGTGAAGCGCGCGAAGCCGCTAAAACTCGGTCATAAGATGGTAGCGCGCGCTGAGCCCGAGTTTCCGCGCGCCGTCGCTGTGAACGAGGAGGAGATAGAGTCAGCCCGCGACTGGATTCGCAACGCTGCGCCGACAGAGAAAGAGATAGAACGGCGCGCCGCCGCGCAGTTCCCGTAGCACGTTTATCACCGAACGCGGTCCCGTCATGGCGCACAGCCGCCGCGTGTCATCCCGAGCGTAGTGGAGCGAAGCGTAACGAAGTCGAGGGATCCCATAGGTTATCCGTAAAGCCCCGCTGCCCCACTTGATCGGGCGCCGAAGCTTCACGGACCCGGCGGGATGGAAAGCCCGGCCTCTCTTGCTGCGCAAGCTGCGTTACGGCTTCGACTAAGCTGCCGCTCCGCTCAGGAAGACGGCAGCCTGAGGTTATCCTTTACTCGTTAGGCTTTCTGCCGCCAGCGACGAAATCATTGACCTCGCGCAGATCGCGCCTAGCTCGCTGATAAAGGTGTCGCGTTGGAGCGTGTGCTACTGGTTCTCAACCAGAGAAGGTCCGGCTACACCTCTTACGACAAATTTCGCCGTATTGCTCGTCACGCTGCCCGAACTGTTGCTCACGACGACCGAGAAAAGCGCGCCGTTGTCTTCCTTTACTGCCGGAGGCGTTGTGTAGAGCGTTTTGGTCGCGCCCACGATGGGCGTGCCGTTCTTCTGCCATTGGTAAGTCAAGGGCAATCCACCAGTCGCTTTGACACTGAACCTACCCTTGCCTCCAACCATGACACGACTGTCCGCGGGTTGCATGGTAATTGATGGCGGAGCCGGAGTAGGAGTAGGTGTAGGTGTAGGTGTAGGTGTAACGCTAGGCGTGGGAGTAGGAGTAGCGGTCGGAGTAGGAGTAGGAGTAGGAGTAGGAGTAGGAGTAGGAGTAGGAGTAGGAGTAGGTGTAGGTGTAGGATCGGCGCTGTTGACCGTGTAAGAAACGCGGACTACACCTGATTGGTCCACCGCCTGAAGAACCAAACGATCTGGGTTTTGCAGGATTGAAACCAAGCCGAAACCACTGCAAGGAGTCTCGAAATATCCTTCGCTCCAAATCCCAGGGTCAGCCGTGGCGCAGTGCGGCGCCACCGATTTCGAGTTAGGAGGAGCGACACACATTTCTGGGAAGCCAGCATTGATTCCATTATCTACCGCCCCTAAGTGGAGATCGCCGGAGATAAAGACAACGCCCTGAATACCATGATCATTAATGAAGCTCCTGAGTCCGTTCCACTCAGTCTGATAACCGGCCCAACCATCCGGGAACTTCGTGCTCGTATTCGTCGGCACAGAAGTGAAGATGACTTTCCAGCGCGCGGTCGAGGCCAACAAGCCATTCTCCAGCCAGGCTAACTCACCCGTCGCTCCGAGGTTGTTGCCATCGAGCATGCTCTTATTCGCATCGTCCGGATCGAATTCCGGATCCCTTTGGCTGCGGCAATCGAGGACGAAGCATTCCGCCTGCGCATAACTGAATTTCTGCCAGATGCCTGGGATAATTCCGGAAAGGGGATAGGTCGGGACATATTCCTGAAAGACCTGCTGACTGATGCTCCAGTCGGGATAGGTCCGATCGAGATTGTTTTCGCCCGCATCATGGTCATCCCACTGATGGACGATCGGCATCTTCTGCAGGATGAGTGGGACGAAGCCGCTCATATACGGACTTTTGGGGTCATACATTCCCTGAAACATGAGGCGCTTGGCGTCGATTCCCTGCGGATTACGATGATCGAAATCACCTCCGATAAAGGCGAACGCGGGGCCCGTCGCCGCCGCACTGGAGAAAGCCGGCGTAGTTGTCGTTAGTGACTTCAGGTTAGAGAAGTCGGTAAAGACCACGAACTTAAACTCACGCGCGGAGTCAGTCGGCGGGAAAGTAGCAAAAGAAGGATAAGGACTTGCCGTAAACTGCGGCACTCCATTGACCAACACATTCAAGTAGTAGGTTGTCTCTGCGGTCAGTCCGGCCAGTGGAACGATGGTCGTATAATCGCTCGAGCTGTTAGTTACGATTGGCGTCGTATCGGTATAGGTGGCCAGATTTGGATCGGTCCCGTAGCGCAGCACTACGCTCGCGTCGCGATCCGTCCGGACCAAGACATTCGCGCTCGAAGGCGTAACGCCACCTGTGACCGGACCTTGCGTCATCACCTGTCCACGCGCGACCCCTACCATGGCGAGCAGCGCTAAAGGAAGGAGCAGCGATCGCACGAACGCAGCGCTAGAATAACCATGGCACCACAAGGTGGCTTGATTGCGTGGGACGATTGGTTGATTTCCGCGAATGCCAGGGCGCGCGACTCTTAGTGTAGGACTGGGTTCAGGATGCATTTGTTGCGCGGCGATTGAAGCGAACCTTGGCCGCGCCGTCAAGTGGATTTGCGATTTTAAACCCGATAGCCATTTTTTCCCTTGACGTCTTTCGTCAAGATTTGGCACCCTTGCACCGCCTGCCCAGTTCCCTGGTATGGCGCTAAGTAGAACTCATCAGCATGAAAGTGACTAAAATTACCCTAACCTTCGCCAAGACTTCCCTGTTCCTTCTTGCGACAATCCCATTGCTTCTCGAAGCGCGAACTACCGCTCAGCCAAGTGGTGCTGTGCCACTTCCGGTCTTCACCGACGTCACAGCTTCCGCCGGACTGAATCTCCTGGGCTATCCTTTCGGAGATCCTATCTGGGGAGACTTCGATAACGATGGAGATCTCGATCTCTTCGTCGATAACCACTACAATAAGGCTCCCTATTTCTATAGGAACAACGGCGACGGAACTTTCACCGATATTTTCCTGAGCACTACGGTCAGGTTTTCGGGAGACCGTCATGGGTCTGCTTGGATCGATCTCGCCCACACTGGCCTGCTCGACTTACATATAACTATCGGTGCGAATAAGGGCGGCGCGCTCGGCATGAAGGAAGATGAGTTTTTGCTGAATAACGGCGACGGGACTTTCAGCGAAGACGGCGAGGCGGCCGGTATCACCAATACCTACGGGAGAGGGAGAAGCATCGCCTGGGCTGACTATGACAACGATGGCTATCCCGATCTCCTGCTCGGCAATCTGCAGACTCAGATGGTTTTCTATAAAAATAATGGCGACGGCACTTTCACGGATGTGAGCGCTGGTGCCGGGCTGACCGGCTACCAATATGTCGAAGTAGCGTGGGCAGACTATAACAACGATGGCTATCCGGACGTCTTCTGCACCGACGCGCTCTTTCCCTTCCAGCCTTCGCTGGATAAGTTACTCAAGAATAACGGCGACGGGACTTTTACCGATGTCACTGCCCAGGCGGGTATCCAGGCTTTGACCTTTGGCCGTAGTATTGCCTGGGGCGACTACAATAACGATGGTTACCTCGACCTTTTCATTTCGCGCGGTTCCACGACGGGCCTGAAGCAGACTTTGTACAAGAACAACGGCGATGGCACTTTTACCGATGTCTCGGATGCGGCCAAGCTCGGGGTTATCAGTAATAATCGGGCGGCGGCCTGGGGCGACTTCGATAACGACGGCTATCTCGACCTGTATGTAGTCACCTCTGGGAATGACACGGATGGAAAGGGGCCGAGCTACCTCTACCATAACAATCGCAACGGGACTTTCACTGACGTCGCTGCGACCGTCGGCGCGCAAGCCGTAGCCCTGAGCCGCGGCCGGGGAGCCGCGTGGGCCGACTATGATAGCAATGGATTCCTCGACCTCTTCGTTACGAACGGAGAAGATGGCACCGCCTATTCGCAGGGTCCGCAGATTCTCTATCACAATGGCGGCAACGTTAATAACTGGCTGGAGGTGAAGCTGGTAGGAACCACCAGCAACCGGCAGGGCTTGGGAGCCAGGGTAACCATCACGATAGGTCGTGCCATTCAATACCGGGAGATGAACGGGTCGATGGGACATTTCCTATCTCAGGGAAGCACTCCGCTGCATTTCGGGACAGGCAAGGCTACCATCATCAACACCGTCGTGGTTAAGTGGCCAAGTGGTGTCGTTCAAACCTTGACCAAGGTGGCTGCCGATCAGCAGCTAACTGTCGTCGAGGGGCAGTAACTAACGATCGACCGCCTTATCGTCCCAACCAGCCGCGCCGGATCAGACTTACTGCGATCGCTGCGAGTAAGAGCGAGACCAGCTTGGAGACGCCATTGATTCCTTGCTTGCCCATCCACTTAGTTAAAAGATCGGCGTAGCGGAAGACAACCGCGACGATAAGAAGATTCACCAGGAGAGAAAGAAGGGTGAAAGTCACTCCTACAGTATCGATCAGGACCAGGAGGGCAGTTAGTAAAGCGGGACCGGCGATAAGAGGCATACCTAACGGCACGACACCAAAGGCCTCCGTCGTCACACGCTTCTCGCCGCCTACCTCGAGCAGGTCGCGCACCGCAAAAGCGAGCAGGATCAATCCGCCCGCGACTTGAAAATCGGCAACGGTAATCCCGAGCGCCTGAAAGATCAGTTTCCCGAGAAACATGAACCCGACCGAGATAGCAAGGGCGGTCAGGATACCTATGAGCGCTTCCTTTTGACGGCGCTTCGCATCGACATTCGCGCCGAGCCCGATGAAGATCGCGACCATCCCGACAGCGTCGATCGCAACGAAGATCGGGATAAAGGCGGCCAGGAACTTTGTGATCGGATCTTTCATGTTAACTGCGAGGCTGAGAGAAGAAGGACAGGATTAACAGGATTTAGAGGATTAAGATTCGGCCTCGCAGATAATCCTGTAAATCCCGTTAATCCTGTCTTCTCTTCTTCTGCCAACACTCAAATCACTTTACCACATCCCGCAACTGCACAATCTTGCGCGACGCCGCGCTATCTTATGAAACATATCTTACTCGTTAGTCTCTTGGCCGCTCTTATCACTCTTCCGCTTCAGGCCGAAGAGACGAAGAACCTCTCCGACTTCGAAGCCGCCGCGGACAAGGCCAACGCCATTCTTACCATTCCTGCCTGGCCGAAAACTCCGGCCGCCGTCGAGGAAGAAGTCAGTACCGCGATCTCCAAGGCTAACACGGAGTTGGATACGATTGGAAAGCAGGACCTCAGCAAAGTAACTTTCCAGAGCACCGTCGCCGCTCTCGATGACATGCAGAATGACTCAGCCATCGCGATCAATAAGACGGTTATTATTCAGCAGACCAATCAAGCGCAGGCCATGCGCGACGCGGCCGAGAAAGCAATCAAAGTTTTCCAGGATTGGGCTGTCGGTGTCGATTACCGCGAGGATGTTTACAAGGCCGTCAAAGCCTATGCCGAGACCAAGCCAAAGCTGGAAGGCGAGGACGCGCTTCTGCTCGAATACACCTTGCGCGATTACCGGCGCGCGGGCCTGCCACTTCCGCCTAACGAGCGCGCGGAAGTCGAGAAGCTGCGCAAAGAGCTGGCCAAGCTGGAGACCGATTTTCAATCGAACATCGTGGCCGTAAAGACGCCCGTAAGTTTCACTAAGGCCGAGCTGGAAGGCGTTCCTGATAGCTTGCTCGATTCGCCGGGCGTTAAAACAGGCGACGCCTATACCCTTCTCGCGAACGTGACCTTCCATTACACCACCCTGGAGGAATCAGCGAAGAAGGAAGAGACACGGAAACGTTTCTATAAGGTGCGCTTTAATCTCGCGCGCGATAAGAACGTGCCCGTTCTCAATGACATTCTTACTCATCGTAACCAGCTCGCACTTAAACTGGGTTATAAGTCATGGGATGACTTCCAAACGGAAATCAAGATGGCGAAGGATGGCGCGACGGCGAAGAAATTCATCGACGATCTGGTTACCGGAATTCAACCCAAGTTCGACGCCGAGGTAGCCGAGCTGCGCAAGCTAAAGGTCGCGGAAACGAACGATCCGCACGCACAAGTCTACATCTGGGATTCGAGCTACTTCGCTAACCAGCTCAAGAAACAGAAATACACCGTCGATACGGAAGCGCTTCGGGTTTACTTCCCGTTCCACCATGTGCTCGAAGGGATGTTCAGGATTTATCAGGACATCTTCGGGCTGAAGTTTACCCAAATCACCGCGCCGGAAAAATGGGTCGATGACTTACAACTCTATCTCGTCGCCGATAGCGCCAGTGGGCGTCCGCTTGGGTTGTTCTATCTCGATATGTTTCCGCGTGATGGCAAGTTTAACCATTTCGCGGAGTTCGGCATTATCCCCGAAAAGCATCTGGCCGATGGCAAAGAGCAGAGACCTACCGTCACTTTACTTTGTAACTTCCCGCCGCCGTCAAAGGATAAACCTTCGCTTCTAAGTCATAGTGATGTGGAGACTCTCTTCCACGAGTTTGGTCATGCTTTGCACTCTATAGTGACGACGGCAAAGTATGCGCGCTTTTCGGGCACGAATGTCCCGGCAGACTTCGTCGAAGCGCCTTCGCAGATGCTGCAAAGATGGGTCTGGGATAAGAAGGTGCTCGATACCTTTGCCGCGGACTACCGCGATCCCTCGAAGAAGATTCCCGCGCAAACCATCGCGAAAATGAAGGAAGCCAAGCTCGCTACCATTGGCATATCCTACCGGCGGCAGTTCTCTTTCGCCGACATTGATCTTACTTTGCACGACGTCTATGCGCCGGACCAACCTTATGACTGTGTTCCGGTTTCCAACGCTATCCTGGATAAAGTCTTTCTTCCCGGCGAACCTGACACAGCGTTTGTCGCCTACTTCGGTCACCTCGTCGGATACGATGGCGGTTACTACGGCTATGCTTGGGCCGACTCCATTGCCGCCGATATGGCTACTGTCTTCGAGAAAGCGCCTAACGGATTCCTCGACCACACCGCGGGAATGAAACTACGCAACGAAATCTATGCACCCGGCGGCTCGCGCGAGATTGATGTCTCCATCCACGACTTCCTCGGCCGCGAACGGTCTATCCAGCCTTTCCTAAAAACGTTAGGCATCGAAGGTCCGGGCAAAGCCGGCGGCGGTCCAACGAGTGAAAGCGGGACAGGCGCCGCGCCGCCGCCCAAACCGTAGCGCGAGGCGAGTTTTCTTTTCGGGGAGCGATCTGGAGAAGAAGGACAGGATTGACAGGATTAAATTGGATTAAGATTTGGCCTCGTAGAAAATCCCGTAAATCCTGTCTTCCTTCCGCTTCCCAACAAACAAATGGTTGGGGTGACTAACAACATGAAGAGCGCTTCTTTTCGCGCTAGGTTCGTGCCTTATGAAAAACCTCGCGCTCGCTTCGCTAACACTCATCGCCACTGCCTACCTGGCGCTCGCTGCGCCGCCCGAGCCGCCGAAGGATGCAATGGACGCGATCGATGCGAACGGTTTGCTCGCGCACATCAAAGTCCTGGGCTCCGATAAGTTCGAAGGCCGGGCGCCGGGCTCCAAGGGGGAAGTAGAATCAGTCAAATACATCACCGAACAGTTTCACAAGCTAGGGCTAAAGCCGGCTAATCCTAACGGGACTTATACCCAGGAGGTTCCGCTCGCAGGTATCTCTGGGACACCGTCCGGATCATTCACGATCAAGGACACGAAAATGGACCTACAAGCACCGCGCGACTTTGTGGCCTTCACCTCGCGCATCGAACCGGAAGTGAGTGTGCGCGATTCTGAAGTGGTGTTTGTCGGCTATGGAGTAGTCGCTCCTGAGTACGGCTGGGATGACTTCAAAGATATGGAGGTTAAGGGTAAGACTCTCATTTTTCTCATTAACGACCCTCCCATACCCGATCCTGGCGACCCTACAAAGCTCGATCCCGCGATGTTCAAAGGCAAAGCCATGACTTACTACGGACGCTGGAGTTATAAGTATGAGATAGCCGCGCAGAAGGGAGCCGCGGCGGCACTTATTGTCCATGAGACCATCCCGGCAGCCTATCCCTGGACCGTGGTGGAGAACAGCAATGCGAAAGAGAATTTCGTCATCGACGCCGCGGATAAGAATAAGGATACTGTCGCGGTCCGGTCCTGGATCACTCTCGAGACGGCGAAGAAACTCTGCGCGGCGTCCGGTAAGAATTTCGATGACTTAAAGAAGGCCGCGTTAGGCAAGGACTTCAAGCCGGTCTCGTTGGGCGCGACAGCTAATTTTTCGATCGCGAACAAGATTCACCAATTCAAATCGCATAATGTCGTTGGCAAAGTCGAAGGGAGCGATCCGCAAAAGAAGGACGAGTATGTCATCTATAGCGCGCATTGGGATCACTTAGGCAGAGATCCCAAGTTGAAAGGCGATCAGATTTTCAATGGAGCGCTCGATAATGCTTCAGGTGTCGCCTCTATTCTCGAGATTGCGCAAGCCTTTACCAAACTCCCGCAACCGCCGCCGCGCAGTATTCTTTTCATCGCTACGACGGCGGAAGAAGCGGGATTGCTGGGTGCAAAATATTACGCGGAGCATCCGCTTTACCCGCTCGATCACACGCTGGCGGACATTAATATCGACATCATTAATTCATGGGGTAAGACGCATGATATCGAAGATATCAGCGCTGGTCTTTCTACCCTCGATGAGATGCTCACGCAGGCAGCAGCGCGGCAGGGGCGAGTGGCCAAGCCTAACAGTGAGCCGGAGAAAGGCAGCTTCTATCGCGCCGATCACTTCGAGCTTTCGAAGCAAGGTGTGCCTGCTCTCTATCCCGGGAGTAAACCGAAGGATTTCGTGGGTAAGCCGGCTGGCTATGGTCAGGAGAAGAGTGATGACTATACTCAGCATCACTATCATCAGGTTTCGGATGAGGTGGACCCGGCGTGGGACTTATCGGGTGCGGTACAGGATGACCAGTTGCTGTTTGAAGTAGGTTATCAAGTCGCGCAGGGAGATCAGTATCCGACCTGGTGGCCAGGTTCGGAATTCAAAGCGAAGCGCGACGCGATGATGGCGGGTAGGAAGTGAAGAACGGTATTCGGATTAGGAGAAGCCGTGCTAACTACTCCTCGTCATCCTGAGCGAAGCGTAGCGGAGTCGAAGGATCCCGATGGATTTCCGTGAAACTTTTGTTTGCCGGCCGCGAAGGCTTCACGGAAACCCCACGGGATCCCTCGGCTTCGCTCGGGATGACGAATATGTGGTAGGGATAATACTCACATGAATCCGCAAGCGATCCCTGTTTTTAGCATTCTCCTGGGTGCGGCTTTGCTGCTGTTTGGCCGCCGACTCTTCTGGCTCTTTGTGGCGGCGGTCGGCTTCGGGATAGGCTTTGAGCTCACACCTCATCTCATGCAGCATCCTCCAACTTGGCTTACGCTGGCGGTTGCGCTGGGGCTGGGTGTCCTGGGTGCGATTCTGGCCGTCGTCTTACAAAAGATTGCTATCGCCGTCGCCGGTTTTCTGGTCGGCGGCCATGTAGCGACCGCTCTCTTTGCGGCCTTTGTCGCAGCGCCGGGTCAGAGTTTCAGCATTGCATTCCTCCTCGGTGGAATTATCGGGGCGCTTCTCCTTCTCGCAGTTTTCGGCTGGGCGCTAATTGTATTCTCTTCGCTCGCGGGCGCGCAGTTGATCTCGAGTAACCTCCATCTCCCGTCGAGCGGCACAGCTATCGTTTTCCTTGGCCTAACGATTATAGGAATTGTCTTTCAAGCTTCGCTCCAGAGACGGCGTCGCGTCAATTGATCGTTCCGCATCCTGCGTCTAACAGGAAGTAGGCTCTGCTACAGCGAGAATTTCCCGTGACCGCGCGCTTCTTCTTCGGCATGCTCTGCTCTTATGTCTAACGCGCGGCGATCGAATCCGATCACCTATTTGTTCCTGCTTTTGCCTTACGGGATCAGCAATGGATTCTGCAGTATCACCCTGCCTTATGCGCTGGTGCAGCATGGCTTCTCGGTCGCTGCCGCCGCGTCGATTGTAGCTCTGGGTCTCTCCGCAAATATCTGGCGCTTCGTGGGCGCGCCGGTCGTCGATCTCACACTTAGCCTGCGCTCGTGGTACCTGATAGGCCTGACGGCGTGTGTGGCTTCACTCATCGGCGTCGGCGCCATGACTCTGCGACCGAAAACGGCGGTTATGCTAACCATTGTCGTCTTTGTTTCTCAGGTCGGGTCTAACCTGGTTGTTATTCCGGTAGGTGGTTTTATCGCACACACGGTGCGGGAAGAAGAGAAGGGAAGAGCGGCCGGATGGTATCAGGCGGGTAATCTTGGCGGGACCGGCATTGGCGGAGGGATCGGTGTTTGGATTGTAAGTCAGTTCTCATTCTTCACTGCCGGCGTGACGCTGGCCGCTGCCATGATCGTGGCCGCGTTAGCTTTGCGCTTCGTCCCGGATGTACGGCCATTCGTAAGTGAGAGTGTGGGCCATCGGATACGGTTGATGGGGCGAGACCTGCTCGACCTTCTACGCACACCCATAGGATTACTCACGGCGATTTTGGTTACTTCTCCGATCGGTTCCGGCGCGATGAACAATCTGTGGTCCGCGGTGGCCCCTGATTGGCATACGGGAGTGAACACGGTCGCGCTGGTGACAGGAGTCCTCAATGGGGTTGTAGGAGCCCTCGGTTGTATCGTGGGTGGCTGGATGACTGACCGAGTCGGACGGTGGTGGGCTTACTTTGGCTCGGGTGTGTTTCTCGCGATCGTAGCTGTTGGCATGGCGATCGCGGCGCGTAGCTCGAGCGCGTTCTCAGCAGGAGTGCTGGCCTATGCCTTCGTTGGTGGAGTGGCCTACGCGGCTTTCTCTGCACTCGTGCTTTTCGCCATCGGACGCGGGGCGGCTTCGACGAAGTACGCTTTGCTTTCTTCCTTTGGAAATCTCCCTGTGATCTATGTTACTGCGATGGATGGTTGGTCGCACGATCGCTATGGCAGCGCGGGCATGTTATACATCGAAGCGCTGGCAGGCATTGTCGCCGTCCTACTCGCGGCCGTCGCGGTATGGCATTTGCGCCGACGCGCGGCTATTCCTCGTTAGTTATATGTCAAATGCGCGGTGACTGAAAAATATGAGGGCGGCCTTTTAGAGTCGCCTAAGTCAATGACTGGAAGGTAAACGAATCCGGGAGCAACTTATCAATCGACTCGATACGGAGCTCGCCCTTGTTCCCCGTGAATATGACTCTGGCTTGTTGACCGAATTCCATAATCGCCTGACGGCAGGCGCCGCACGGCGTAATACCCACAGACTGTCCGTCCTTCCCATAAGCTGCGACCGCGATGGCCGCGATTTCCATCTTGCTTCCTTCGGCCAGGACAGCCGCTGCAATAGCATTGCGCTCCGCACATATACCTACGGGATAGGAAATATTTTCGACGTTGCAGCCCGCGTAGACGTCGCCTTTGCGCGTTCGCACCGCCGCGCCGACGTGAAAGAAAGAATAGGGAGCGTAAGCCTTTGGGCGTGCCGCCTCGGCGGCGTCGAGTAGATTTCTATCTTTGGCTGATAAGGTATCCATCTCTCATCCGTTACACTTCCCGAGGAGCAGAGGCAAGAATCCGGGACAGAGCGATCTTACCTTTCGCCTTTCTTTTTGCTGATGGGTTTGATTCGCTTACCTTCGCCTTCGCTTTATGAACGTCCTCATCCTTGCCGCCGGTTACGCTACGCGCCTCTATCCTCTCACGGAAAACAAGGCCAAGCCGCTACTTGAAGTGGCAGGCAAGCCGATGATCGAGTGGGTCGTCGATAACCTCGCCGCGATTCCCGATCTTGGCGTCATCAACGTCGTGACGAATGATAAGTTCGCGGGAGATTTCCAGACGTGGGCGGACGCTTATGGGAAGGCGCACCCGCATCTCACTTTCAAAATTTTCAACGATGGCTCGCGCAGCGATGCCGATAAACTTGGTGCCATCGGTGATATCCGCCTGGCTATCGCGCGAGCGGAGTTGGGTAACGAACCACTTATTGTGGTCGCGGGGGATAATTTGTTTAGCGAACCGCTGGCCGACTTTGCCGCGCGCGCGGCTGGCTCGGCCGCGACTCTTGCGACTTACGATGTCGGCAATCTCGAAGTGATGAAGAAATATTCTGCGATCAAAACGGATGCGGAAGGTGTGTTGACTCATTTCGAGGAGAAGCCCGAAAAACCAGAAAGCACTCTGACGGGAATCGCGCTTTACTATTTCGCGGCGGAAACGCTGGAGCTTTTCACGACTTACATTGCGGCGGGAAATAATCCCGATCAGCCGGGGAGATTCATCCAGTGGCTTTACACTCGCCGGCCGGTGAAGACTTATCAGGTGACAGGGACTTGGTACGATATTGGGAGCAAGGAAACGCTGGAAGAGGCGAATAAGATTTTCGCGCAGTTCGCCAAATAGGGAGTGGCGGAACCCGCCCTTCGCGAGGTAGCGGGTAATCTTTCGAGAACGAAATATCGTCAGGCAAAGAGCCTAACGAATCGAACCCTAACGAGCGGTGATGTCTGATCCCGCGCCCCGGATTGTCATCCTGAGCCGCGCAGACGGCGAAGGACCTCGCAAGCGTGCACACCGGCAGATTTCCGCGAGTCGCGCCATGTAACGCTTGCGGGGTCCTTCGCTCCGCTCAGGATGACAAGGCCGAGAGCGCACTGGCGTAAGGCGGCGGCGCCTAACGAATTTTCAATTAAGATCGGTGGCTCGTTAGGAAGAGTTCGCCTAACGACTGATGTCGCCGCTACGCCAGCCGGCCTTCATCGAACTCAATAAGGTTGAAGTAGGTGGCGATATCTTTCCGTCCTTCGCCGCCGGCCTCTTTCAGGAAATGGTCGAAGCGCGCTTTCTTTACCGCCGTGTCGGGATGTCGCATGATCATGGCTTGATTCCATTCCTCGATTTCTTCCGCAGTGTGACTCGCGGCGTGCGCCTGCACCCACGCAAGAACTGCATCGTCGCCCTCGAGTTCGAGCGCGGCTTTTTCGAAAGCGTCAGGATCGATTTTGAGAAAGCCGAGCAAGTGCTTATCGAAACCTACCGTCTTGTAGTTATAACCGTTGAGCAGCCCTTGGTGATGCAAACGCGCCTTGTCGATCAGTCGCGGCAGATGAACGTAATTCCCGAGGCGCTGGTAAGGGCTGCGGGGAAAGGGCGCGCGTTTTTCGCCCACGGCTAGGAAGTCGCGGGGAGGCGCAACGGTGGAGCGGGGGAGGGCACCGTCTTTTTTTCCGGTGCGATGGGTTCGCCGAGGTCGGTCAGCAATTCCGCCTGCTCCAGTTTTTGCCGGCCGATCACGAGCTGGCCGGTAAAGGTTCCATTTTTTTCGACGTTGATCGAGCGCGCGACGACGTTGCCATCGAGTGAGCCGCCGCTGCGAATAGTTACTACGGTTGCGGCCGCGATTTCTCCCGTCATGGCGCCACGAATTTCGATCGAGCCGACTTGAAGCTGGCGAAAGAATTGGACGTTCGCTTTTTTCCCAATGAGCACCGTGGGCGCGACCAATTTACCCTGGATTTTCGCCGGCGCGCGAAACTCCGCCCTTTCATGGCAATGCAAAGCGCCGCGCAATTTGCCGTCGATAATCGCCACGCGGCAGGTCACCTGACTGCTGCTGACATCGCCACTCGAGGTGATGTGCACTTCGCCGTGCGTGCGAATGAGCCGGCTGAAGCTGCCGGTGATTTTGTAATCGCGCAGATCCATGTGGACGCTGCACGAAGGGCAAATCGTAGAGGTCGCGGCAGAGGTGACTTCCTGCCGCGTCCCGCAATCGTAGCACGCGACCGAGGTGATGCGCGGCTTATTCCAAAGGCCTTCGAACCGCTGCCGGAACGAAGGTCCGGCGAGGGCCTCATCTTTTGCCGCGACTGGCTTCGCCTCGGCTTCGACCGGCGTAACGACGAAGTGCTTGCCGCATTGACGGCAAAGCGTGCTCCGGGCGGCCGCATACTCGAGCTGCTTAAAGCCACAGTGCGGACATTCCACACTGACCTTTGCAGGCAACCTGGCCACGGAAACTAGCCTGCTTTACTCGTTAGGCGCGACTGCCCGCGAAGGACTTCGTCGAGGACGATTCGTCGCTGCGGCCGGAAACGTCTGCGCGGCTTGGGCTGCCGTTGGAAGCGGGAGCTTTGCCACTGGTCACTTCCGATTTACCGATGAAGGTCGCACCTTCCTCGATCACGAGGCGCGCCGCTTTCAGATCGCCCTGCAAAATGCAACGCGACTTAAGCTCGCAACGCTCAGCGACCGTAATGTTGCCCTGTACTTTGCCGTAAACCGTGATCGACTTGGTTTTGATTTCGCCGCGGATGTCGGCGTTCTCCCCAATCGTCAACACGCCATCGGAATTGATTTCGCCTTCGACCTTGCCGTCGATCAGCAATTCCTTTTGAAATTTGATGCTTCCTTTGATCTCGACATCGCTCGAGAGGACGTCTTTGCCAGATTGTTCGGCCATATTTTTTTGCTCGTTCAGGGTTTTTGGTAATGCTGCGGGTGGCGTGCTTTCCACGCGAGGCGGGGGCGCTGGCTGAAAAGCCGGTGGGGGAGCCGGCCTGGCTTCCTCGTAGCTCGGGGTGGGCGCGTTATTCTCAGCGGGCGGCGCGGGCTTTTGTGGAATGAATTTCTTCAGCACGATGCAATTAGTAAGAGGCGGATCTTCCGATGTCAACGTCTCCCGCCGGGAAAGCCGATCTTTTCTCGTTTAGGGGCGCACACGATAGACTTTGCCGACCCCGTTTTCCCTCGTGAGCGAGAGGAAATCGGGAGCTTGCGAAGGTGCATGATCGAGAGTGAAGCAAAGGCCGCGCCGCGTGACGATTCGATTCAAAATTGCGGCGCAATTTTCCGCCGTTCTTTGGCCATCATAAGCCAGAACCCAACGTGCCTGCGTGGATGCGATGAGCGCGCGAGCCTCGTTAGGCTCGGTGCTCGCAAAGAAGCGCGCGCTGGTCACGATCCCCGGCAGACTTTCATGCGAGCTGCCCGCGATCGCAGGCTGCCCCGACCAGTAAACCGCCGCAGGCGAAAGCCACCAGGGCGCAAGAAACGGCGCGACCTGATCGCGCGGCAATGTTTCGGCCAGCGTGCGCCACTCCGCAGCCTCGAGGCGCGCTTCCGCGCGCGCGGTTTGGCGCTGCTCGTTAGGCCAAATTTCAGCGTCCCAGGTCTGCAGGAAAGGAAGAAAGGCGAGCGTTGCGACCAAGCCGCCGAGCCAGCGCGGCCTAACGACAGCGAGAAGCGCCGGGATCGTTAGGCAAAAGATCGCCGCAAAAAAATAACTCCAACGCACCTGCCAGAGCGTGAGCGCGAACGTGAGCAGGAAGAGCGTGACCAGCCACGGCGCGATCTTTCGTTGCGCCGCGGCGGTGAGTAAAAGAATGGGAGTGAGAACGCTCCAGCCGCCGAACCACTGCCACCAAATCGGACTCGTTAGGCTGACTGCCTTCAACTCACCAATCGTCGCGGACCACTGCGAATACCACGCGCGCCATTCCGCTCCCGGCAACTGCGGCCAGCGTCGCTCCACGAGCGCCGCTAAAATCAGCACGCCGGCCAGCGCGTAACTGCGCCAGCCCGCGAGAGGGTGGGCGCGTCGCGAGCAGGCCAGCGCCACCGTCAGGACTGCGAGAAGAAGAAGCGGTTCGTAGAGCGAAACCCAGAGTGCAAAACCCCAGCATAAGCCACTCGTTAGGCTCCAGCCGCGCGACGGCTTTTGCTGCAGTGTCCACTCCGCCGCGAGCGCGACGAGCACGAGGACAATGAGCAAGCTTTGATGATCGGGACGGCCAAGCGCCGTTCCGTGCGCCAGGATCGGACTCACCGCGAAAAGCAGCAGTCCCGCCCAACGAAAAGGAAGTCTGATCCAGCGCGACCAGCAGCAGAGAAACCACCCGCAAAAAACGGCGAGTAACGGCGAAACCAGCGCGCCCGTCAGATCGAAGGCGCGGGCCGAGAATGGCTTCAGCAACGCTGCCAAACCGACGATCAAATAATCGAGCGGCGCCGTCGTGTGCGGCGTTGTGCCCGCGGGATAATTTTCAAAATCCTGATGCCTAACGAGGAGGCCCGGATGCTGCGCGACCATTCGCGCGCGCGTCATGCGCGAGTAACAATCGGCATCGACAAAATAAATTTTACCGCCCACGAAAACGTCTTCGTAGTTCGCGCAGCGCGTTCCGAGAATCAGCGCGCTGACAAATAATAACTCGATTAGCAGCCACGCCCAGAAAGCGACGCGACGAAGGTTCCGAAACGCCGGCTCAGACTGAATCCGAATTGGCGAAACCGGGGTTTCCATGAACAAAAAGTGACGGAGAAAATGGGCCCACCAGGATTCGAACCTGGGACCAAGGGATTATGAGTCCCCTGCTCTAACCGCTGAGCTATAGGCCCTCTGAAAGAAGAAACGCCGAGCGCAATTTTCCCCGTTCTATCTCCAAGCCATCTCATGAATCGTGTGGCCTGTCATCCCGAGCGAAGCCAAAGGCGCAGTCGAGGGATCCCGTGAAGTTTCCGTGAAGCGCTCACCCGTGACCAGCGAAGACTTCAAGGAACCCAACGGAATCCTTCGACTGTCAGCGCTGCGCTCAGGATGGCGCGCATGTTTATGAGATCGCCTAGGTCAGTCCAGGCACGAACGCTGTTCTCGATCATGGCACTCCGGTCGGCGCGTCTCGGCGCAGAAGGTGCCAGAAAATTCCTCAGATTTCGACTTGCTAGAAATTATGGTTTCCATATCGTGCGCCTTGGAAGCGGCGAATCAATCGCAGTTTCCGGGCGTCTCCCTGGCGGTTCAGCGTTGCGATGACTTCCCGAATTATTGAAATCCAGCCCGTCCATTCCGGGTGGCAAGTGCGCGGTGCAGATGCGGCCTCGGCCCCGCCCTATTTCACGGGGCCTTCGGCGATCGAGCACGCGATCGAATTTGCCTGGGAGCGCGCATGCCAGCGCACGGGCGAGATCCGTTTGCTGGCGCGAAGTGGAGAAGTCATCACCGCGATGCCTTTTGGCCCCACGCAAAATAGTCCCGCTTTCGTCAACCCCGTGAAATTGCGCGATCGCCGAGCCTGGAGGCAAAGTTAGGCGATTGCGCTTTCGCTCCGAAAAGTCCTTTACTCGTTAGGCAACGACCGTGTGGTCGGGCGGGCGATCTTTCTCCTCGGCGCGGCCCAGATTCGCCCGTAAACGCTCCCATCCTTGTGCGAAGCCGCATTGTCCAAGACGGATGAGATAGTTCTCCGTTCCCGCGGGAAAACAGCCGAGAGTTGCGCCGTAAACGACGCGGGCGTTTGGCGGGAGAATTGGTGCGGCGCTGCGCTTCGAATCCAGCATCGCGTAACTGCTCACCCACCGGGGTGCGTCGCTGAGAAACGCCGAGGGCAAAGAGCGATCGACAAAAGAGCGTGCCGGTGAGCCCGGCCAGAGATCATGCACGAAAACGGAAGCCGGTTTTGCAGCGCGGAGGAGGCTCAGCGCGAGCTTCACCGCGCGAAAATCCTTCGGGCCGTCGATGAGAACGACGTCGCCTTCACGCACAATCTGCGGCAGGAGAACGCGCGAGTCTCCAAAGCGACAATCCACATTGTGTTGGTCGCGCAATCGCTCCGCCGCGATCGCCACGTCGGGTGAGATCCCATCCGATTCGAGACTGATAATTTCCGCGTCGGGAAAAAGCGACGAGAGGACCAGCGTGCTTTGCGCTCGCGCCCGACCGGACTCGATGATTCGCTTCGGCGCGAAATCGGCCACGGCCGCATACAGGAAAAACATTTCGCTGCGACGGATTCCTTTTTCCTCGCGTGAAAGGTCGGCCGTCCGCTCCCGGAAGGTTGCGAGATGATGCGGCGCCCTTTCCAGGAGCTCACTGAAATTCACCGCGAGCGTCGTCTTCATTCAGGCAATGAACTAAAGAGATCGCAAAGATTCTGTTCGCCTCACACGGCAGTGGCCGCTCCTTGTCTATTAGTCGTTAGGCAAGCGGAAGCGCTTACATGTGCGCGATGACATTGTCACCAAACTCCGAGCATTTGATCTCGGTCGCGCCTTCCATCAGGCGCGAGAAGTCGTAGGTCACGCGCTTGCTCGCGATCGCGCCGTCGAGTCCTTTCAGGATCAAGTCAGCCGCTTCCGTCCAACCCATGTAACGGAACATCATCTCGCCGGAGAGTATGACGGAACCGGGGTTAACCTTGTCCTGGTTCGCATATTTCGGCGCGGTGCCATGAGTCGCTTCGAACACTGCGTGGCCGGTGATGTAGTTAATATTTCCACCCGGGGCGATACCGATACCGCCCACCTGCGCGGCGAGCGCGTCACTTAAATAATCGCCATTTAGATTTAGCGTCGCGATGACGTCGAAATCTTCCGGTCGAGTCAGCACCTGTTGCAAAGTGATATCCGCGATCGTGTCCTTGATGACAATCCCCGCGCCCGGTTTGCCCGCCGGGATTTTGCACCAGGGCCCGCCATCTATTTCCTCGGCGCCAAAGTAGGACTTCGCGATCTCGTAACCCCAATCACGAAACGCGCCTTCGGTAAACTTCATGATGTTACCTTTGTGCACGAGCGTAACACTCTTGCGCTGGTTCTGGATGGCGTAACTAATCGCGCTATGAATCAGGCGGATGCTGCCCGAGCGGCTGACCGGTTTAATCCCCACGCCAACCATGACGTCATCCTTCTCAGGCGCGCCGACGCTTTTCCAGAATTCAGCGGCTTTCTCTTTCGTCCCGAAACGAATTTTGCCGAACGCCTTGGGAAATTCCTTCTCCAGAAAGGCAAGCACCTTGTGCGCTTCCGGTGTGCCCGCGGCCCATTCGATGCCCGCGTAGATGTCTTCCGTGTTCTCGCGAAAGATCACCATATCCACTTTCTCAGGTCGCTTCACGGGCGAGGGGACGCCCTGAAAATATTGCACCGGCCGCAGGCAAACGAAGAGGTCCAGCATCTGGCGGAGGGCGACGTTGAGCGAACTAATGCCGCCACCAACCGGAGTCGTTAGGGGGCCTTTAATTCCGACGAGATACTCGCGAAAAGCCGCCACCGTATCGTCCGGCAACCAGTTATCGAACTTATCCTTTGCGGCCTGGCCGGCGAAGACTTCGAACCACGAAATTTTCTTCTTCCCGCCATAAGCTTTCTCCACCGCGGCATCCATCACGCGAACACTCGCCGCCCAGATATCCGGGCCGGTGCCGTCACCTCGGATGAAAGGGATTACCGGATGATCGGGAACGCTTAGCTTTTCGGCGCGGGTAATCTTTTCGCCCGCCGGCGGAGTCAGGTCTGTGTAAGGCATGGCGAGGAGTCTAGCGGCGGGCGTGTTGGCCGCAAGAATTTGAACCAAGGGTCGCGCGGATCATGCCGACGAGTCGATGCGCGTCAGGCCACGCGCGCAATCAGAGTCGATGCGCGTCAGGCCACGCGCGCAATCATCATCTCCAAAAAAATGCCGTCATCGCGAAGCCCCGGCGGAGCGGGACGCAGTCGAGGGATCCCGTGGGGCTGCCTCAAAGCGCTGCTTCCAACAAATCGCGAGCTTAACAGAAACCCGGCGGGATCCTTCGGCTCCGCTGCGCTTCGCTCAGGATGACGAAGTTCTCGAACGCCCTTTAGGCGAGACGATAAACGATCCGCGCCTTGTCCACGTCGTAGGGGGACATCTGCAATCGCACGCGGTCGCCCGTCGTTAGGCGGATAAAGCGTTTGCGCATTTTTCCTGAGATATGCGCGAGCACGATGTGCTCATTGGCTAACTGCACGCGGAACATGGTGCCAGCCAGCACGGCCATTACCTTGCCTTCGATCTCGATCGCTTTTCTAGGGTCTACAGCCATGATTTTTTGGGAAATGCAAAGCCGGCGCCCATTGTTAGGCGCCGGCTCGCAAATTCGAATTTCTCGCTTACCGGCGATCGCCGGCGAATTGACGCGGGCGTTCTTCACGCGCGCGCGCTTCGTTCACCGTGAGGGCGCGGCCGGATACTTCCTTGCCGTTGAGCGCGGAGATGGCGGCATTGGCGCCGTTCGCATCGGAGAAGGTCACGAAGCCGAAGCCACGGGAGCGGCCGGTTTCGCGATCGTTGAGAATAGCAACGTCGGTGACGGTGCCATGTTGCGCGAAGAGATCGCGCAGATCGTTTTCAGTGGTCTCAAAAGAGAGATTACCTACGTATAGTTTCATTATGTGATTTTGGAGCAATAACTGCGAGCTACAGAGCCGTTCCCGGGAATCGGGTTTCAGAATCACCAATGAGGAAACTCACCTGACGATCTACCGCACTACGAACCAAACAGAACTTATCCAAGAGCGCCTACCTTCGCATGCTTTTGGGAATAAGCAAGTTTCGCGGTCTATTTGCCCGGTCCGTTTGCCTAACGAGTCTGATAGACCACTCCGTCACGCGATTGCCGAGTGGAGGCTATCCTCTCCAAAGGCCGCAAAGAACTTACCCAGAGCAATCCTTGGCAAAGGGTAATCCGCGTTCCCCTTTATTCAGCGCGCGCAGCAATCGATCCTTGCGCGGGTTTCCATTCTTTCGTCGCAGGATCTTCCCTCCGCTAATTTTCCGGGATAACTCTCGTCGGGCGGCGCGTCCAGCCTCCCACTCTCCCCAAGTGGTCACTCGCGGTAGCGGACGCGGGTCAGGCTCGGTGCTCATCGATTTCGCTTTCGATTTCCGTAATCAGACTCTGCAGTTCCTCCGCCACTCGGTAATCGGGCGACGCGTTGTAACTCTGCACGGTCGAGAGTGACCAGGTTCTTCCAACCGGCCGCCAGTAGAATTTTGGCCTCCCAGCGATCGGCATCGAAGGAGTCCATGTCAAAAGCTATCGCGGTTGTGTCGTAGAACAAGGTACGGATTCCGAGCTGAAGACGAGGCTCGATCTCTCCAGGTGTTCGGTTCGCAACTTTTCCCGAAAGCCGATTGTCAGCGGTTTAATTCTATCGTGCTTTATTCGTTAGGCGCCGGGGCCGCAGGGTTGCGATGGCCAGGAGTCCGATGCCTAACAAAGACCACATGCCCGGTTCCGGCACGGGTAGGAGTTCATAGTAACCATTAAATGCTACCTGAGTTGCGCCCGAACCGAGCGCGTGACCGCTATCATCGAAGAATTGGAAAGCGGCCAGCTGCGCCTCCGTCAGGCCGGTTGATGAGCTGAAGCACCATTCGGCAGCTCCAACTGCTGCGCCGCTTTGCTCGCGCCGCCATCACCCGCGGTGACAGTTGTGGTATAAGTGTAGGTGCCGCCATTTAAGGTCGCACGGTTGAAGTTATAGGAATAGACGGTGGTTTGGGCCTGTCCGCTCAGTGTCAGAGCGGAGGTGGTAGTTAGGGCAAGGAGAAGCGGTCTGCAGGTCATATGACTTAGGGATAAGTGGGGTAACTGGGTTCGGTAAGGATTGTGGTTTGATAATGGCTCTTGCGAACCCGGAAAGTGTTACTTTCTGGTGACAACCGGGGATACCGGTGTGAAGGAAAAGCGCCGTTGAAAAGCCGCCTTATTGTAACTCCAAATTCACTTGGCTCAGGCATGCACGCTAGCAGGGTGAGGCGATGCATTTCCCTCTTTGGCTCGAGCGATTTCTGCCTCGGAAAATACGGCAGAGAAACCGAAGACGCCGCCATCGGCGGCGCGTGTGGTGTTAGGTCAAACAGAGGCGATGCGCGTAAGAGTGCGCCGTTGCCCTCCGTTTCCTACACGTTCTTAGAATCCCGAAATAAGATCCCGTTCTTCCGGGAGCAGATCGCTTCGGGAAATTTTGCCTGCTTCTTCCGTCGCTCCCTCAGTGTTGCCCGTGGCAGCGAGAGCGGCGGCGTGCACGGCGAGCGCCGAAGAAGAGAGTGCGCCGGCAGCGATGTTGAGATCCTTGTAAAGGTTGAGCGCGGTGTAAGGGCGGTTTTCGCGGAGGTAAACGAGCGCAAATAAGGTGCGATGCGGCAGGCTGCCCGGTTCGCGCCTAACGAGTTCCTGTGCCAGTTTCTCCAGTTCGACTAACGGTTTGTTTTCGGACTTCGGACTTTCGGTGTTGTCCTTCCGGTTGCTGCCGAGAAGTAACAACCGAATATACGCTTCATCGTTCTGGATCGCGGTGTCGTTAGGCCAAAGCTTGAGCATTTCCGCGAGTGTGGCGTGAATAGCTTTGGTATCGCGCGATGACTGGGCGAGGCGCAGTTTTCCCTGCCAGGCCGCGCGTAAGTTGGGCGTGGCAGCGACCGCCCCACTATAGGCATTCGCGGCAATGGCCGACGCGCCGTTTTTCTCTGCGTACTCGGCCAGAGTCATGAGCTTCTGGCTATTGCCGTTGGCCGCTTCCAGCGCGCGCTGCCAGCTATTGTCACTCGCGGTCTGTTGTCCGAGCTGAGCGTAACAGCGCGCGAGATACATCTGGCCAATCATCGGATCGAGCGGGAAACGCTCGCTTTGCAACAAATGCCTGATGTCTTCCCAGCGTCCGAGAGCGCCGAGAGCATCCACGTGTTGCAAAAATAACTCGCGCATCTGCAACGAACGCTCCAGCGGAACGGTTTCCAACTCGCGCTCATACTCACCTTTGCCGTTGAGCCAGGTGGCAAGCGCGAGGACTGACTCGTTCTCCGCGCCCCTCCAGCGCTGAATCGCGTCATCGATCAGGGCCGATTTCTCGTTAGATAAAGAATGGATTCTTAAATCGACTGCGAGAAGTTTCTGCGCGGTTTTGGCGAGCGGATGAGCATCGAGGGCAGCGGCGAGTTGTGTGGGCGCAATGGTTGCGGTGCCGCCATTCTCTGCCGGCGACGAAGCCGGCGCGGCCTCATTTGCCTGCTTAGACTTAGACTCGTTAGGCGCGGTGAGCGCGCGCTGCGCGAGCAACACGAGTGCGTCCAGCCCGGTGGCGTCGTTCCGTGAGGAAAGCTTTTCGATCCTTTGCCAGGCGTCGGCTTGCGTTTTCTTGTCCTGTTCGGAACCGCTCGCGGACAGTCGCAACTCAAGGACGGCGGCCTGTAACTGTTCGCGGGCGGTCGCCGCGCGAGCAGCAAACACTTTCTGCAACGCTGCGCGCGACTCGTTAGGCGCACCACTTTGCGCCGCGAGTTGCGCGGCCAGCAGTTGGTCGCCGGGCGCGGTCTCCTTCCCCTCGTTGCCGAGCAGGCTCTTGATCGCTGCCTGCGCACGCTCTAACTCTCCGACGGCGAGCGCGATCGCCGCTTCATCGCGCAGATCTTCTTTCGTCAGGGGCTGCGCTTTGGCGAGCTGTTCCCAAAATTCCAATGCCTGTCCTTGTCGAGCACGAGAAAGAAATCGGGCGAGCGCTCGCGTTGCTTCCGGCTCGGTGCGATCGAGTTGATACGCCGCAATTGCTTCGTGTTCGGCACCGCTCCAATCCTCGGCCGCCATCGCGCGCATCGCCTTGCCCGCATGCCGGCGCGCCTGCCAGGCTTTGACCGCATGTCGTGCCGGCCGCGCGAGAAAAAAGCCACCGGCCAGCAGAAGCAGAACAGTCGCGACACTAACAACAATTCGCCGGCGTTTGTTTCTTCGCAGGCGCAATTCCTCATCAGTCAGCAGCAGGTTGTCGGAGCGGAACATGGGGAAAAAGCTGAAACGCTGAAAAGCTGAAACGCTGAGATTAAGGGCGCCGTCGCCGGCGAAGGAGGAGTTGGGAGCGAGATAGCATTTCAGCTTTTCAGTGTTTGAAAGCCCGGCCGTTGCTTCGCATCCGTTACGGCAGGTTTTCAGCGTTTTGTATCACCAGGCTCGGCAGCATGCGCGCGAAAGCAGACTCCGCGTCTGCCCGGCTAATCTCGTTAGGCGTCATCACAACTAACTCCATCACTTGCTGGCCCTGGTTGCGCATTCCTTGTCGCACTACGCGCACGCGGTCGGAACGATTCCAATCCAGCGTGGTTCCGGATGTGGCCTCGGATTGATCAGCCGTCCCCAGGAGGGCGCGGTCTTCATGCTCGCAAAAGAAAGCTTGCACAAAGATTGAATGCCCGTCGCCCGCCTTTCTCGTGAAGCGAAAGTGGCGAAAGGGTAGTTTGAGCTCGTTACTGATGGCGTAATTTCTAACACCGTCATCGTTGGTCATGATCCATCCGATCGGCGGCAAACAGATGTCGGGGCGATGTGCGCGCGCGCGCAGCGTGCTGGTTGAACCCGGCACCCAATGGAAGAAAAACATCGTGAGATTTGCCGTTGCCGATTTCTCGTTAGAAGGAAGAGTGAGCGTTGCGGGCCACATCGCTTCCCGGCCTTCCTGATAACGCAAGGTGCTGCGCACAGCGTCATCGATCGGGACGTCATGGAAGCCAGAGACGTACTCCGGCCAGCGGACGGTCCAACGTGGGGTGGCAACAAAGTCGCGCTCGTGCCAGCGATACCAGCCGGAGACGCTGGCTTCGACGAGAAGAAGCCAGCTAAAAGTAGAAAGTAGAAAGTAGCCGTAACGTAGCCTAAGGCGAGGCCGGGCCTTCCAAGTAGAAAGAGGGAGGGAGGAAGGCAATCGGAGGGGCGATTTGAAATCGCCCTTCGGCGGTTGCAAACCGCCGCTCCTTGTCCCTCGCGCGAGTATCTGCGCGATGGCCACGGTACCAAGGAAAACGATTCCAATGATGGCGTAGCCCGCCAGGTCGTGCCAGTGCGCGACCGCAGCCAGGTTTTGTGTGGCGGCGATCCAGACCAGGAAAAAGGCGCGCACAAAATTTGCCATCAGCGCCAGAGTCAACGCCGCGCCGACAAGAGCGAAACGGCGCGCCATCGTGAGGCGTTTCAACTCGCCGAGGAGCAGTCCAATCATGAGTGAAGTCTGGAGCGACCGCACGCCACTGCAGGCTTCGCTGACTCCGACGACTCCACTGCTCACGCGAATCAAGCTGCCTTCGAGTTGCGCCGGAATGCCGCACAAGGTGAGCGCCTCCGTCGCGACAGCCGCGACCAGCCGCATCAGACCTTGGACGATAGGCTCCTCAATCGGCGTGATCCACGGCACCGCAACCAAAATGAAGCAAACCGGAAAGGCAAAATGGCGTACGGCAGGAACGCCTCCCGAATAACCAATAACCAATAACGACAAACCCACGACCGCGAAAGCGTGTACCCAGCTGAGTGGCCGCCAATCAGCATTTGCCGCCTCAAAGAGGCGAGTAGGAAGAAGGAGAAAAAGTAGAAAGTAGAAAGTGAAAAGTAAAAGAAGTTGGGGGCGCGAAATTTCTACTTTCGCCTTTGAACGCCCGGCCTCGCCTTCGCCTGCGTTACGGCTGCTTTCTCCTTGTCCTCCTCCTTCTTCCCAGCGGAGCCAGAAAAGGAATGCAGCGAAGAAGGGAACGAACCACCCGTAGCTATATTGTTCGTTCGCCGACCATTCGTAACTCAGTTGCCGGCAAAGAAAGAACCAAAGCCAGCCGAATATTGTGCCGAGCAAGATGATCGGAAGCCATGACCGCTCGGCGGGCGTCGAAACAGCGCTTTCCTGGACGAGGGTTGAGTGCAAGAAGAGCGAAGATAGCAGGGGAGAGGTTATTTGTTAATGGTTATTGGTTGATAGGACGGAATGCGGTTCCTCTCTCAGTTCCCGCGGCGACCATTAGCCGTTAACTATTAACTATTAACTATTAACTATTAACTATTAACTATTATAGAGCATTTCCAGGGTTCCTGGTTTCCAGATTCGTTGGTTAGTTTCTACAACGCACAGAGAACGCCGCCGCGCTGTGCGGAGACAGCGCACGCTCCGACCGAGGCTAGACGTGGCCCCAATTCTCGCTCTCTCTTCCGCAATCCTCTAAATCCTGTTAATCCTGTCCGTCTTTTATGCGCACGCACCAAATCCTTGGTATCAATTTCTTCGGCGGAACGTCGCGGGAAGCCGTCGAAGAGATCAGTCACAGCGGGGGATTGCTCGTCGCGCCCGCGGCCCCTTCCATGATCGCGCTTTGCCACGACGAAGACTACCGCAACGCCCTTCTTTCCTCCGACCTCGCGATCGCGGATAGCGGTTTCATGGTCCTGCTCTGGAAGTTCTTTACCGGCCAAACGGTGCCGCGCATCTCCGGTCTGGAGCATGTCAAGCGCTTGCTCGAACACGAATCCGTGCGGGAACCCGGCGCTGTTCTTTGGGTCGTCGCGACCGAAACCTCGCGCGCCAGGCTCGACGAGTTCTTATCCGGGGAGCGCACGCGCCCTCGCGTGCTGGTGGACGCGCCTCGCGTCCACGAACTTCCCCCTCAGGCTGCGGGGACCGAAACGCCGACAACAAAAGGAGACCGGAAAAATTCTCAGGGTGTCCCGCCTCGTGAGCTTTCTCCTGAAATCCAAAAACCGGAAACTGCAGCGACCGATGAAGAGAAAAGTCCGCAGCCGCGAGGCGCGTCTGCCGGCACGCGAGGGCGCGTGCGCTCCCCGGAGATTTATGTCGCGCCGAAATACGGACGCCCAGTCGAGGACGGCGCGCTTCTTACACTCGTTAGGCAAATGCGACCGCGACACATCGTCATCGCGGTCGGTGGGGGAATTCAGGACAAGCTGGGCCGCTATATCCTCGATCGCCTCGATTACCGTCCCGCGGTGCATTGCATCGGCGCCGCCCTGGGATTCCTGACCGGCGACCAAGTCCGTATTCCCGATTGGGCGGACAAATATTACGTCGGATGGCTCTTCCGTTCTATCGCGCAACCCCGGGTCTTCATTCCGCGCTTTTGGAGCGCCCGCCGCCTGCCCTGGCTGATCTTTCAATGGCGGGAAAAATTACCGCCATTGGAAAAAGCTGAAAAATTGAAAAGCTGAAAATCTGAAATTTAGTTATGCCCCGGAGGAAAGAACCTGAAACGCTGGGAATCTGAGACTTTGCTCTTCTGCCTCCACGAAACCCGAAACGTAGAGCCACTGTTATCACACTTCAGCTTTCCGAAATTTCAGCGTTTCAGCATTTTCCTTAGATGAGATTAGGTGACGAAATACGCGACCGGACGAAACAGTTCGCGTCTCGCGTGGTTCGGTTTTATGCCGCACTGCCGAGAAATCGGAACGAAGTGGAAGTGCTGGGGCATCAACTGCTGCGATCTGGGACATCCGTCGCAGCCCATGTGCGAGAAGCATCTCGAGCGCGGTCTGATACAGAGTTCTGTTCAAAACTGGAGGTAGCGCTCCAGGAAGCCGATGAATCGCAGCTATGGCTGGAACTTCTCAGAGACGATTGCGGGATCCCGTCGTCCGATCTGCACGGTTTAATTGCCGAAACCGAGGAACTAATCTCGATTTTTGTTACCATCATTCAGAGGACGCGGAGAAAAAACATTTAGCGTCGATTTCAGCGTTTCAGTTTTTCAGCGTTTCAGTATTTTCCCCTATGCCCTGGTTCTGCATCCACATCGCGCCCCGGCAGGAGAATAAGGTCGCGCAGGTTCTCCAGCGCGAGCTCGGCCTCGAGGTCTTCGCGCCGCGTATTCGCTTTCGCCGTTTGCGCGCCGGGCGGCCGCTCTGGACCACCGAGGCGCTCTTTCCCGGTTACCTCTTCGCCCGCTTCGAATACGTGGAGAGACGGCGCCAGATCAATGCGCTGCCGGGCGTCGCCGGCATCGTCCATTTCGGCGAACAACTCGCGCCGGTCGGCGATGCCGTGCTGGCCGGGTTGCGCGCGCTTGTGCAGGACAACCAGACCCTCGAGGTGACGGCCGATCCTCAACCTGGATCGGAAGTGGTTATCAGCAGCGGCTCGCTCAGCGGCCTGCGCGTGCTCGTCACCCGGGTCATCCCCGCCCGCCAGCGAATCGCGATTCTCCTGGAATTACTGGGAAGCGAACGCGAAGTCGAAATCGAACTCGACCGTGTTCTTCCGGTCAATCCGCGGCGGATGTAGGCTTCGCGGTTAATAGTTAGTGGTTATTGGTTATTCGTGAATGTTAAGAGTTAATCGTTAACGGTGAGACCCCAATCGCCCATTCATCGGGCTGTAGCGGCCGCTGTCCCCAGCGGCAAAACCGGGAAGCTGCGCTCCCAATAAACGATTAACAAATAACCAATAACCCGCTCGAAAGCCACGCTTTCCCGCGCATTGCACGAAATTGCCTTGACCCTGTTCCTGCCGTTGCACAAAGATGTCCACACACGCGGGTCAAACTTAGCTAGTATCTCGGTCAACCCCCTTTTGAACACGCTCTGACGAGGCTCGCACATTTCAAAAACGGAGCGGATGCCGCCGCAAAACGCGCCGCAGCATCAAGGGCGGCAGCATGTCGCGACGCCAGCCGCGATAAGTCGGGCCATCTCCTGGCTTTAAGATAGATAGCTACCAGAGCTGAGAACGGCTCCTTAAGTCCTATACTCGTTAGGTAAGATAAGTTTCACCGAAATACGTAACAATCCCTGCCCTGATAGGTTTTGTTCGCAGGACGTAATTTTTTTCTAACAGGATGTGGCTGATTTATCCTAGCATCGCTCCAACCCGACTCTTTTTGGAATCGGGGAGTTCCCTTCTCAGTTGTCCAAACCCAATTTCTTTCTCATCGGCGCCCCTAAGTGTGGCACGACCGCAGTGGCCGTTACTCAAGCAGGTCATCAGTTCGTGCCCTTTAGGAAAGGCTCTGCGCGACGCTTTCAATCGCATAAACCAGAAAGCCGCCGCCACCGCGCAATTTCTGACCGACGAGTTGCACGGCGAACTAATCCCGACCTACCGCGATGATATTAGCAACCTCTGCGACCTGATCGGGCGAGACTTTACCCCGTAGCTGGAAAGAAAGAGCGTTAGCTGAAGTAGCTGCAACGGACGCGAAGCAACGGCCAGGCTTTCCAAGTACAAAGTACAAAGTACAAAGTGGAAAGTGGAAAGTGGAAAGTGGAAAGTGGAAAGTGGAAAGTGGAAAGTACAAAGTGGAGTAGCTGCAACCCGTAACGCAGCCGAAAGTGAAAAGTCACGGAAAAAGCGAGAGTAGGGTTAAGGAGTGAGTGGTGAGTTTTCGGTGTCCTAGTTCTTACTTCCCGATGGGTGCTGCCGGATTCCCGCGCACAACCGTCGAAGACGGGACATCCCGATTAACCACACTGCCAGCCGCAACCAACGAATGGGGCCCAATCTCCACGCCCGGCAAGATAACTGCGCCGGCCGCGATCCAGCTTCCAGAGCGGATCGTGATCGGGCGAGTCACCAAATCGAAAGTCTCCGAGCGAAAGTCGTGCGAGCCGGTGCAGAGATAAGCGCGCTGCGAAATGCAGACATTCGATTCGATAAGCACGGGTGCGAGGGTCAGAATGCCCACATCCTCACCGATCCATACATGGTCGCCGATAGTTAGGCGCCAGGGAAAGGAAATGTTCACGTTCCCACGAATGACCACGCCGTTCCCGATCCTCGCTCCAAATAGGCGGAGCATTCCCACTCTTAAGGGTGACGGCCATGGCAGGTTGGTTTGGAAGAACATCAAGCGCGCAAGTAGCCAACAGAATTCTTGCAAGCTCGACGCACCACGGTCGAAATCGGAGTTATCGTATTCGGCGAGATTCACGTTAGAGCTTAAAACTATCAATCTCGCTGGTTAAGAGCCAAGTCGAAGTTTAAGCGGAATGAATGAGGGTGCCACTTCGAGACCCCGACCTTAAACTTCCCATTAAACTTGCACGGTTTCGATGAGCGAAGGTAGTAATTTTGAGGATCTGGAGGTTTGGCAGCGCTCCAAATTACTTGCGATCGAAATCTGTGTCCTCCTCCGGGATTGCCGCGATTACGGTTTTCGGGATCAAATTACTCGCAGCGCGATATCTGTTCCCTCCAACATCAGTGAAGGAGCGGAAAGATCCGGTCGCGCAGAGTTCCGACAATTTCTCGGCTACGCCAAAGGATCGGCTGGAGAACTTCGGACCCAAATTATTATCGCTGGCGAATTAGGCTACGTCACGGCTGAAAAATCTGAGCGAATGGTTACGGAATGTCGCGAGCTCTCCCGAATGCTTTGGGGTCTTATACGCTCGATGAGCTGAGAGAGGGGAGTTTAAGTGGCAAGGTTAAGTTTAAGGCCCGTTGCATTTGGGCATTTCCCTTAAACTTTAACTTTCGACTTAAACTTTAAATCTCTGAGCTTATCGCAATCATGACCACAATGATCCGCCGCACTTGCGACAAGTCCTAACTGCTGCTCTCCGCTTTCAACTTTCCTTTCCCCGGTTCCTCCCACCGCAAGATAAGCTATGACATTTGGTGGAAGCAAAGCTTCATTCCTTGCGTGCGTGCTGAGAGCGACAAAGAGCGGATTGAGTCATTCATGTCCGCTCTCGGCCAGCGGGTCCGCGGCGCGGGCCGAATCTATTTCACGGGCGGAGCGACGGCTATTCTCTACCAATGGCGAATCTCCACGATCGATATTGACCTCAAAGCCGACCCGGAGCCCGAAGGACTTTTCGAAGCGATCTCCGCGATCAAAGACGAACTCTCGGTCAACGTCGAACTCGCCAGTCCAGATGACTTCATCCCCCCGCTTCCGGGATGGCGAGAGCGGAGCATATTCATCGCGCACCACGGCCTCCTCGACTTCTTTCACTACGATCCCTACGCGCAGGCATTATCCAAGCTGCAACGGCGGCACGAGCGCGATCTCACCGATGTCAGGGCCATGCTGAAGGATGGATTGATTGAACTCAAGGAACTCAAGAAGATGTTTGCCCTCATCGAGCCCCAGCTGATTCGTTATCCCGCCGTGGATCCTCCAAGTTTTCGCCGCTCGGTCCAACAGTTCTGCGATGCAAACCAGTGACTGGAGCAAAGCGATCCCTGGCGGACCGCTCGTGCGGCAGGGGTTAAGTGACCTCGCCTCTGGATTTATTACTATCGAAGCCTGCCTCGCAGCGATCGCATCTCCCCGGTTAATCCAGCACGGCATGCTGGATGCGAGCTTGAAACACAAAATAGAAGAGCCGGAACGAGAACTTTATCGTCTTCTGCTGGACGAGGGCGGCGATCCGTACTCGCGCTACAACTCCCTCCTGCGCGAGTTAGTCAGCTTCGAGCAGGCGCTGGATCGGCGGAGCGACGGCCACGAAGGCGGCGAGACTGGAAATGAAAAAGCAGTGGCCCCGGCGACCGCTGTCAACAAAGATTCGATCCCGCCAGCAGCCTACGAGATAAGCCGACGCCTATCCGAACGGCTCGGAACCAGTCAGGTTTATCTCTTTGGTTCCTACGCTCGCGGGAGCGCCGGACCCGATAGCGACTTGGACTTCCTCGTCGTCGTGGCGGAGTCGAATAAAACACGTTACCAGCGAGCGGTGGAGGCGCGATATGCGATCGACGGTCTCACCTTTCCGAGCGACGTCATTGTTCTAACGAGGGAGGAATGGGAGCGCGAACTAAAAGCTCCGTGCTCCCTTTCCAGCGCCGTAGCCAGAGAGGGAATTACGCTCCACGATGTCGCCTGAATCTTTGCAGCTAGCTCAGTCTTGGCTGCGGAAAGCCTCTTCCGATCTGGCCGCCGCCCGGATTTTGATTCGCGGCGATCACCCCTATCTCGACATCGCTGCCTACCATTGCCAGCAGGGAGCGGAAAAGGCGTTCAAGGCTTATCTAACCTCGCAGGAAACTATTTTCCCCAAAACGCACACGCTTGAACGGCTCGTGGAGCTTTGCAGTTCTTCCACCGCCGACTTTGAACAATTCCAACCCTACGCCAAAGAGTTAACGCCCTTATCCGACGAATTTCGTTATCCGGGCGACGGCCCCGACCCGACACCGCAGGAAGCCGAGCACGCCTTGGCGCTTGCGGAAGAAATATATCGATTCTGCGCGGAGCGGCTCGGAGACGAGAGGGCTGAAAGCTGAAATTCAGGTGTGCGGTGTGCGCGGCCAAAGTGCAGGAAAAAACCAGATAGCATTTCGAGCCTCAAGATCCTGAGCCGGATGACCGATCCTTTTTGGACATGTGAGAACTCTGTCCCGCGCTTGTTAGAGGCCTTTTCCGTCTTGTGGGCAGGCTCTTCCGACATAAAGGCAAGCTCTTCCTACATGTTGGAAAGGTCTTCCGACATGTCGGAAATGGCGCCGGACCGTGCGGCGGTGCCTCCCGACGTTTCGAGCGCGGCTACCGGTGCTCGGATGGTGCTTTTAAATGCTCAAGACTGGCTTCCGAATGCTCGGGCGGGACTTTTGAATGCTTGGAAGCTGTTCTGAATGCTTATGGAACGCCTCCGACTGCTTAAGAGCGGCTTTTGAATGCTTGAACACGACTCATGAATGCTTGGAAAGAGTTTCCGAATGCTCGGAAAGGGTCTCAGTCCGGCTTCTACAGCTTCAAAAGGTTGAAAGCTTTGCATTCGGCATTTGCCCCGCGTCCTTAGCAGTTCCGTTTTCAGGCCGTAGGATGCACACGACAGAGTTAGCAAAAATCATTTTATAGCGTGTTAGCCAGCATGGGATCGAAGCTTCAAGTTCAATGTCAGAGCGCGACTGCCTACTTGGGCTTCTAAGAACTTTCATTCCGCTTTCGAATCCTCAACCGTGTGGGAAAGACTCACGGTTGAAGGTTTCCGGAGACGAAAAGGTGTAGTAAATGAGTATTAGCGCCCGAATCATCTTTGGCGCGAGCGCTACTTGGCTAAGCCGGGGTGTATCGATTGTCTTGGGCTTGACCATTCTACCCGTTCTGTTCAGGCATCTCCCTAAGGAAGAACTGGGACTGTGGCTTCTTCTGGGTCAAAGCTGGGCCGCAATGGGGATTCTCGACTTCGGCTTAACGATCACTCTTACTCGGCGCATTGCACTCGCAAAAGGCAAAAGCGGCACCAATCCTGACGCACCCCTAAGTTCAGAAACAGTCGGCGAGATAGCAGACCTCGTCGCGAGCGGGCGGAGAATATACTACTTCTTAGCCGCCGGGGTCTTCTTACTATCGTGGGCAGCGGGTTTCCTGTATTTGCGAGACCTTCATCCGTTAGGTGTCAGTTATCAGACGGTATGGATAGCTTGGACAATCTTATGCGCTAGCCAATCCTTGAACCTTCTCGCGGCCATCTGGGACTGCCTGCTCTTGGGGATTGGCTACGTGGGATGGGACGCCCTGGTTGCGAGCTTCGCCAGCGCAGTCACACTTTCTGTTCAAATTGTCGTTGTTCTCCTTGGGGGGCGACTCATCGCCCTAGCGTGTGTTGCTACCGCAGGTGCCGTGGTAGCGCGTTATTTAACGCGTTGGCTGGCTTATCGACGACGCCCAGAGTTATTTGTCAGAGGTGGCAGGTGGAATCGCGACCTTCTACAGGGAGTGCCGGGATTAGCTTTTCGAGCCTGGCTAACAGCCGCTGGGACCGCCTTGGTTTTTAGTACTGACCAATTTTTCATCGCCAGTAGTAAAGGCACGGAAAGTATTCCCGCTTTTAGGGCCGCCTACATCCTCGTGCACAATATCACCGTGCTTGCTGTCACGTTCGGTTTGGCGTCTTCCGTCTTCATCAGTCATCTCTGGCAAGCCGGGGATTTGAATGGAGTACGCCGTCTGGTCGAACGAAACACCCGACTCGGTTTGTTGATTATGCTTTGTGGTTTTGCTTTTTTGATGTCGATCGGGCGGCAGTTATTCGACCTGTGGTTGGGACAAGGAAATTTTGTTGGCTTCGGTGTGCTACTTATCTTCCTTATCTATGAAACACTGGAGGCACAAAGCTACATCATCTCGACTAGCTCCCGTGCGACAAACGATGAGGCATTTGCGCTCTCTTCAATTGCGGCGGGCCTATTGAAAGTCGCTCTTGCCTTAATCTTGATGCGATACTTTGGACTTGTCGGATTGGCACTTGGTACTCTCGTTGCACTCCTTGTTACTAATCACTGGTATACCGTCTTTCGCGGATTGAGGCGGTTGCAGATACCTTTTTTCCAGTACGTATATGACGTGGTCGGGCCGTCACTCGCGTGGGCCGCGCTTGCCCTAGCGGCGTCCTACGGAACTGCGCTTCTGCTCTCCGAGCGATCCCCTCTCCAGCGGGTTATCGCCGTGGCATCGGCAACCGGCGTAATCTTTGTCGCCGCTTGCGCGTGTTTGGTCCTCACTAAACAGGAGCGTGTTGTTATCAGGGTGCGAATCGCGGCGCTGGTTTCCTGCATTTCGCCCGGGCGATGAAACTACGGAGCATCCGAGGACATCACGTTCGTGTTGATGTCTTAAATTCTCGATCCTTGATTGTCGATGCCGGTGCCCATAGAGGCGAATTTAGCGCAATCCTGAAGAAAGAGCTGGGGTGTCGTTGCGTCCTGATTGAGGCGAACCCTGATCTTGCCGGGGCTCTGGAAGACTCGGGATTTGACCTGGTCATATCGGCGGCGCTGGCAGCGAGAGACGGCCGCGCAAATCTTCAGCTCCGAGATAATCTAGAGAGCAGTTCGATTGCATCCCAAGAGGCGGCGGCACTCGGAACTGTTGAAGTCGAGACTGTCTCTCTGGAGACAATCCTAAAGAGGGCAGGCTCAGATTGCATCGATCTTCTTAAACTGGATGTGGAGGGGGCCGAATTTGAACTAATTGAGAATACGCCGGCGGACTGTTGGCGGAAGGTAAGGCAGATCACCGTTGAGTTTCATGACTTCGAGCCAGAGTGGTCGGGTGACAATCTCTTCCAGAAGGCCCGATCTACTCTCGTCGACCTCGGATTCGTGCCTGCTGTGATGTCCTTCAGGACACATGGAGATGTCCTGTTCTTAAATCGAACTAACTATCCTTTAGGAAGGTTGCAGTCGTTTTATTTCAAACACGGCGCACGCATTTTCGCGAGAGCCTTTCTCAACTGTTAAGTATGTTTGCTTTGCGACCGGATAAAATAGGAGAAGAGTCTTCAACGAACAGACTCGGAAAAGTGAATGGCGCCTTGGACTAATCGGCGGCTGGGATCGTCACGCCAATCCCTTATGGGATGGCTGGCATATTAAGCTCTGGAGTCGTGCGACGCTGACAGCTTTGTTGAAGGAAGCTAACTTTGATGACATCAAGGTTACCGGCGTTGGTCGCGTCCCGGGTCTTTGGATGACCATTGTTGCCAGCGCGACCAAGTCGCAATGAGGTTTCTCGTGGCGCAGACCGGCGCGCGGCGAGCCTACGCGGTGCCAGCTATTCTGGAGGACGAGGGGATGCTGGAGGCATTCTACACCAATATCGCCGGTAATTTGGGACTAGGTTCCTTACTCGCACCCTGGTCCTCGCTACCGTTTGCTCCCCATAGCTTGTCGCGATTGGCGAACCGGAAGGTGCCCGAGAGAATCCGCAAGAAAACTAGCACCTTCCCATTACCAGGGGTTGCTTTTGGTGTTGGGAAATTTTTGGGTTCTCAGGATCGGACGGCTAGCTTTCGGAGACACTTGCGCTACTCCGACGACCTTGGTCGCGCAATGGTGCGGAAAGGCTTTGGGGACGCGACGCATATTTATTCGATGCTCGGCGAGTGCGGCCCACTTTTAGCAATGGCAAAAGCTCGTGGCCTAAAGGTAGTCTCGGAAGTTTATATTTTGCTCAGCACCGAGCGTATACTTGCAGAGGAACGGTTGCTCTTTCCGGATTGGGAACCGGACATACCGGATTATGCCGCCATTCGGCGAGAAGTGGGGGATGACGATGCTCTACTTCGTTTTACCGATTACTTCATTTGTCCCTCCGAAGCGGTGCGCGATGACCTCATGGAAAACTTCGCCGTCAGGCAAGAGCAAACAACAGTCGTGCCCTACGGCGTAGGACCGGCTTGGTTCGCCGTCCCGAATGAACCAATTCCTGGCCGCATCCTCTTCGCGGGGACAGCAGAACTGCGCAAAGGCATTCATTACCTGGCGCGGGCGGCAGCGCTTCTGGCGGAGGGCGGCCATCATTACGAATTTCGCGTGGCCGGCAACGTGGCGCCATCAATTGCCACTCGCGAAGATTGTCGGCATCTGAGGTTTTTGGGACGACTCCCTCGGGACCAAATCAGGGAGGAGTTCCGCCGCGCTGATTTGTTTGTCTTACCTTCTTTGGCTGAAGGATCGGCCGAAGCGATCTACGAAGCGTTGGCTGCCGGCCTGCCCGTAGTTGCAACACGGTCCACGGGCTCTGTGTTGCGCGACCGGCAAGAGGGCCGTCTGGTTCCCGAGCGAGATGCCGAGGCTCTTGCTGAGGCGATCGAGGAAATCATAAGCGACCGAGTCATGAGAGACCGAATGGCTAGAAGCGGGAAAGAGCGGGCGTATGAGTTCACATGGGAGAGGTACGGCGAACGACTCCTTACAGCCTTGAGAAGCCTAAAGTGACGCCAAACTCTAATTTGGACCTCACTACCGCAATCATGATCACGACTAATAATCGGTCAAGTGATCTACGCCAAACTTTGTTTGAAATCGCAAAACTGAATCCGCAGCCGAACGAGATCCTAATTTGTGCCGATGGATGTACCGATGGTACAACTGGGATGCTACAATCGGAATTCCCTCATTGTAAGGTAATGACTAATCAGTTGCGTCGGGGCTCAATTTATTCCCGCGACGTTCTTCTGCGTACCGCATCGAGCGATATTGTCGTTAGCCTCGATGATGACAGTTATCCGATGGACCGCGATTTCCTTCCGCACCTTGTCCGCATTTTTGTTGCCCACCCCGACGCCGGAGTGATAACGTTCGTGGAATTACGCGGTGAAAAGGGTGAGTTTTCTGGTCCGGCTGCAGATTTGAAGAGCGGGCGGTTTGTTGCCGCCTACCCTAACTGCGCCGCTGCTATGAGGCGCGAAGTCTATCTTAAGTCGGACGGCTTTCCTGTCTTCTTTGGCCATATGTACGAAGAACCAGATTACGCTTTGCAATGTTACGCTTTAGGATTTGGAGTTTGGTTTGAGCCCACACTGCGTGTCCGGCATTACTTAGCAAGCTCCCGAGATGACCAAATGCCGCGACACCATTTGCAAGCGCGCAACGAGGTCTGGAGCGTGTGGCTTAGATGCCCTTTACCGTGGGTTCTGGTAATGACAATCTATAGAGTAGCTCGACAATTCCTGTTTGCCGCACTTCAAGGCTTTGGTTGGGCGATGCGTGAGCCATATTGGTGGAAGATGGCGGTATGCAACTTGCGACAGGTAATTAAGAATAGGAGAGCGGTTAGTTCGCGAATTTATTTCGGTTGGTTGCGACTCGGCCGCAAACCTGAAGGAAGCGCAAGAGACCTATCGCGCATTTTCGGAGACTGTTGATGAAAGTAAGTGATCACTATACTGGCGGCCGCGGAGAAAAATATACACGACAAAAACAAGCTGATCCTTTCGGAATAGGCTACGAGATCGATTATGAATACTTTCGCCCCTATCTTGAGAAGCGAGACGTTGTCCTCGATTTTGGTTGTGGCAACGGGGGAATTCTACGGTTGGTCTCCCGAACAGTTAGCCGCGCCGACGGCTTAGAGGTAAATCCCTCCTCCGCATCGTTGGCCCGCGAGCAAAATCTGATAGTCTTTTCGGCGCTGAGTGAAATTCCCGCTGACATCATATACGATGTTATAATAAGTAACCACGTGCTTGAACATATTCGTGACGTTTGTACAACCCTCGAGCAATTGCGTGAGCATTTGAAGCCAGGCGGACGCCTAATTGTTAAACTACCAATCGATGATCCCCGCGCGCGGCGTCAAAATCGTTGGTCACGTGAAGACTCCGACCATCATCTTCAAACATGGACGCCTCGTTTGTTTGCAAACGTCTTGTTTGAGTCGGGCTACAACGTGAATGAGTGCCGAGTCATCACGTCCGCTTGGCATCCTAGGTTGTTTCCGCTGAGGAGAATTGGCCTCGGAGGGTGCGCTTTTCGATTGTTGGCTTTTTTTAGGCGTCGTCGCCAGTTATTTGCCATCGCCGCAAATCCTGACGCGGTATAGCCGTGCGCTTCCACTGCCTTCTTCCGATTCGCGATGAGGCTGATATAGTCAGCCAATGTTTGCGCCATTTGCTGAAATGGGCGGATTATATCTATGTTTTTGACACAGGCAGTGTAGATAACAGTTGGGAAGTGGTGCAGGATTATGCGGCGACGGATCAGCGTATTATCGCCCTAAAAAAGGAGTCGGTCTATTTCTCAGAGACTCTCTTGCGGGGATGGATGTTCCACCATGCAAGAAATAAGATGTATGATGGGGACTGGTTCCTACGCGTCGACGCCGATGAGTTTCATCATATATCGCCACCGGAGTTTGTGAGAGAGCACATGCGTAAGCATGAAACGGTTGCCTATCATCAATATTACGACTTTCGGTTGACCGAGTCGGAAGTCGATGCCTGGGCTAAAGGAGAAGAGACATTAGCGGATCGGTCTCAGCCAATTGAGAATCGACGTCGTCATTACACTGTTAGCGTCTACGCAGAGCCCCGGCTATGTCTCTACCGCAAAACAATGAAATGGCCGGAAACGGTATCTTTTCCCTACAACGCTGGTTATGTCGCGCGAGAGCGCCTGCCGATTCGGCATTATCCACATCGAGATCCAGCACAGTTACAGAAGCGTTGCCTTCTACGCGCGGTGATGATGAGCGACGAGCAAAATCGCCAGAACTGGTCAAGACCTGAGGCACATCACTGGTCGTGCGGGAACTGGCGGGAATTCATCGTCTCCGATAATGAGCCAGGGCTGAAATATTGGCAGCTTGGGACGCTTCTTCCGATCGTCCGCCAGACCAACCATCTTAAGCTTAGCCATATTCGCATCCTTCAGCGTGCGGCTCATTCGGTGCTGTTGCCTTTGCTCGATAGCAACCGTTCTGGCTTTTCGGCGAGCGCACTTCCTCAGCCTATCCCTCCTGCAGTTGCCGAAGAACTTAAGAAAGCCCTGGGCTCTGAAGCAGTCGAAGTATGATCGGTGGGCTCCTCCGCGGAATTATTCCTGAATACTGGCGTCCAATCGGACATTTGGTCCATCTCACTCGATCGCGGAGCGGAGGCAAGGTTGCCAGCGGTCCATTTGCGGGCCTGCATTACGGCGAGCACGCAGTTGGAAGTGCCTATATTCCAAAGCTCCTAGGTAGCTACGAGCGGGAACTCGCCTTATCGATCGAAGAGTCTTGCGTAACGAAACCGGATGTCGTCGTCGATATTGGTGCGGCAGAAGGCTATTATGCCTGCGGAATGGCAAGGCGGCTTCCGAATACTCGCGTGATCGCCTTCGAAATGGAAGCAAAAGGACGAGAGGCATTACTGGAGATGGTTAACTTGAATCACCTGACCGGGCGAGTCGAGATTCGGGGAAAGTGTGAACCGCTAGATTTGGAAGAGGCTCTGGCCGGAGCGCGACGCCCATTGATTATCTGTGATTGCGAGGGGTATGAAAAGGTGCTGCTCGACCTCACGAAGGTTCCCGCGCTCCAGCGCGCGCAGATCTTGGTCGAACTTCACGAGTTTGTGGTGCCGGGAGTCACAGGGGCCATCAAACAGCATTTTGAGGCCACTCATCAGGTAAATGAGATCGTCGAAGAAGGAAGGACAAGAGATGATTACCCTTACCGCGACTTCTATACGCGTTTTATGCCGAAGTCCTATCTCGCCTGGGCACCAAGCGAGTGGCGCCCTGAGCAAATGTCTTGGCTTTGGATGATGCCGCGGCTAGCTCAGCATTGAGCGAAAGATACTTCTCTGACCCAGGTAGGGATCATCCAACCTCGAAACCGAGATTTTCTTCCGTGGATCCTTTGATGGTTACAAATCCTGTCAGATATCGCATCAGGTTAGACCGTAGTTTTACAGCCAAGCCATAACGACGGGGGCAATCCGCGGAGATCGAACGCTAGTCTAAGATGGCCACGACCTCGAGAAAGATTCTGACGTTTCTTGGCAATGCCGACATACGACGGCTGTATCTTTCGTGGCTATGGCATCGACTTTTGGGACGGCGCATGTCGATAGAAATGCCGATGGGAGCGAGGTGTTTCGCTTCGGAAAAATTCAACGATTTCTACGGGGTATGGGTGCAACATCCGGGAGAGAATGAATTCAGAACGTTTTCAAACTTTCTGAAGCAAGGAGGCGTCTATCTCGATGTCGGTGCAAATATGGGCTTTACGAGCGTAGTCGCGGGGTATGCTGGTAGCTCTAGGATTATCGCATTCGAGCCAACCCACAAGTATGCCGCGGTGTGGCATGACAATGTTGTCTCCAATAAAGTTCGTAACGCTACTCTTATTCAGGGGGCAGTGGGAGAGGCTCCCGGAATGGCCGCGTTCATCGTCAATGTAGATGCGCCGATGCACAATCGATTAAATATGGGGAAAACCTTAGAAAGGTATAAGGAAGTCAGGCAGGGTCTACATTCGCTGAATTGGTGGCTGTCACTACGATCGACGCTGTTTGTGCCGCGTTTAACATCGAGCGAATAGCGTTGCTGAAAATAGACGTGGAGGGCGCGGAGCCCGCTGTGATTAGGGGAGCGAGCCGAATGTTAGGATGCAAGAGAATAGACGCTATTTACATGGAGTTCATCCCCGAGTTCATGAGCGAAATGAATGAGGACGTGGCCGCCTTCGTTTCACTTATTTATTCGTATGGTTACGTGGCCTTTCGTATTCAACCCAACGGTGATCTGGGTTCGTTTATGTCGGAGGAGGAATTAGTTCGCCGAGAATTTGATGGGTTGAACGTGGTGTTACTCCCCAACAATTAGACTTTCAATGGCGGTGCCCGATAAGCCGGAAGTATTCTTTTTGTGCACAGGTGTGGGAAAGGTCAACCGCGGCATAGAGAGTTTTTTCCGGGAGGCCTTCGACGGGCTTCGAACTCTTCCTGAGATTGAGTTGACTCTATTTAAGGGAGGTGGCGCCGAATGTGAGGGCGAGCGCGTGCCGTGGAACCTTCCCAGAAATAATGTTCCCGCTCGGCTACTGGGGGCGCTGGTGCGACGCAATGGGTATGTAGTCGAACAGCTATCAAGCTTCCCGTCCATGGTGCGAGCAATTCGGAGCAAACGACCGGATATAGTTTTTTACAGTGACTCGAATCTTGGATTTCAACTGTTTCGTTGGCGGAAACAGATCGGTGTCCCATTTCGTCTGCTCTTTTCCAACGGCGGGCCCTGTCATCCGCCCTTCAATAGAACTGATTATGTGCAACAGGTCGCGCCCCAATATTACGACGAAGCGATAGCGGCGGGGGAAGCACCGGAACGCCATCGGATGGTGCCTTATGGTATCAATGTGCCAAAAGGGGCTCCAGATCGTAGCGCAGGTGTGATCGTCAAGTGGAGGGAAAAACTGGACCTGCCAATTGATCGACCGATCGTACTGAGCGTGGGTTGGATCTCAGCTCGACATAAGCGCATGGATTATCTAATTAACGAGTTAACACAGTTGCCGCATCCTCGACCCTTTTTGGTTTTGTTGGGTGCGATGGATGAGCAGAGCGCTACGATCATCGACTTAGCGAGGAGAAAACTCGGTGAAGACAATTTTACGGCGCGCTCCGTGCCATACGATAAGGTTTCTGGATATTATCATTCGGCCGACTTCTTCGTCCTGGCTTCGCTCCAGGAAGGATTTGGGCGCGTTTTCCTGGAGGCGCTACTTCACGGATTGCCTGTCATTGCCCATGATCATCCTGTCATGAGATTTGTTCTGGATGCGGAAGGTACTTTTGGGGACTTGTCCCTCCCGGGTGAACTAGCGACGCTCATGCGGGAGATACTTGCACGGTCTGACACTGCCGGTGCAGCAAGCCGGCGGCGCACAAGTGTGCGCGATCGCTTTAGCTGGCCGGTTTTGGCACCGCGATACCGAGATATGTTCTTTGACTGTCTGAAGACACCTATGCGGGAGATAGCCTGATAAGTGAATACTTTCTTTGTTCTTTTCGTGGGGGGATGCGGATTGCTGGTCGCCGTAAGCGTTTGGCGCCCGAGATTGATCTACGAATATCCCTACTTCATGGGCGTCGTCTTCGCGGCCTTCATTCTGCCTCAAGCTTATGGGCTTGAGCTGAATAACGCTGACGCAGGCTACCTCAACGATACATTCCTCATGTGCCTTCTTTGCTTGGGGGCCTGCTGGCTCGGTTATCTCCCGAGAGGCCATCCAGGGATGGTGGCGAAGCTCAATGGTCCAATCGATCCGGATCGATTTCTACATGGGGGCATAGCTCTCGTTATAGTTGGAGGATATTTCACTTACGCGTTTGGAGCGATGGATGCCGATCCTTCCATGGGTTTGATGACGGGGATTGGAACAATCTATCTTTTCTTTGGCGGGCTCGTCTACCCAGGGTTCGCCATCTGTTTCTATTGTGCGCTGAAATACAAAAGCAGTTTTGCGTATATGTGGTCTGGAATCTCCGCGCTGATACCCATCCAGGCCGCAGTCTTCTATGGGCGAAGAGAGCCGACGGTTCTTTTTATTTTCACGCTGGGAATGACCCTTTTCTTTATCAAAGGTATCAAACCGCCCCGCACACTTGTGGCCGTGCTGGTAGCTGCAGCGGCACTGGTCATTCCGGCAACCGGGCAGTACCGCCAGTTGGCCGCGGAAGATCCACTGGAAGCCTTGCGTCAGACAGACTTCGTCGGCGAGTTCAAAAATTACTTCGACGCCAATGCGATCAGCGAGGTGAAGAATGCGATGATCCTGATTGCTGCTACGGAGGAGAGCGGTCGTTACGGTTTAGGCACGGCCTACTGGAACAGGCTGATCTTTCGCTTCGTGCCGGCGCAGTTTGTGGGCAAGGAGGTAAAGAGCGGATTAATGATCGGGGGCGAGGAACGCGATTGGGCGGACTTTGTGACCGAGTCGATCAGTTTCGAGATGCCCTCCGGTTCGACGGTGACCGGTATCGGCGATTCTTTTAACCAGTTCGGCTTCCTAGGCTGTCTATTTTTTGCTGCGATGGCCTATCTTTTCAAGAGTCTATGGGCAGCGGCCAATCGCGCTGACGGAATGATCGCGCAAATTCTTTACATTCAGACTGCAACCTCGGCGATGCGCGCACTGACGCATCAAACGATCGACTTCTTACCGGGATTTATATATAGCGCTATCTTCGTGGGGCTGATCGCGCTCTACGCGCGCGAGCGAGTCGATCCATTAGCGATCAGTATCTCCGCTCTATCGAGACATAACTCGTCCTCCAAGTGAGGATCGCCGTAATTTTCCACCGATTTGGCCCATACCATGATGCCCGCCTAAGATCAGCGGCGAAAACTTGTGAGACAGTCGGGATAGAGCTGGCTGAAGACACACGCGAATATGCTTGGGATAGGATTGAGAAATCAGATCTCTATAAGCGCGTCACCGTTTTCCCCAGCGCTGATAGCAGAGAAGCCGGTCATCGGGAACTACGCGACCGGCTTATAAGTGTCCTCGCGGCAATCAAGCCAGACGCAGTCGGAGTTCCTGGATGGAGTGAGCGTGGAGCGTTAGTTGCCATCGAATGGTGCAACGCGCACAAAGTCCCGGTCATCTTAATGTCCGAAAGCGGTTTGGCCGATGAACGACGTAGCGGCTGGCGGGAAGCAATTAAGCGCCGCGTGGTAAAGCTCTGCTCGGCTGCTCTTGTTGGGGGCCAGTCACACGCTCGCTATCTTATTAGACTAGGTGTCCCGACTGAACGAATATTTACGGGCTACGACACAGTAGATAACGATTACTTTGCTACCAAATCTGACGAGAGCAGGAGCCGCGAAGTTGAAAATAGGGTACGGCATGACTTACCGGAAAGCTACTTTCTCGCGAACGCACGATTCATTGCCAAAAAGAATCTTTCCAGACTGATTGAAGCATATGCGCGTTATCGAAGTTTGGCGGACCAATCCGACACTTGGGATCTGGTCATCCTTGGCGACGGGCCGCTAAAACCGGAACTCTCCCGCTTGATCGCCGACTTCTCGTTAGAAGCTCATGTCTTGCTCCCCGGGTTTAAACAATATCGTGAGCTTCCCGTTTACTACGGATTGGCAAAAGTGTTCATTCACGCCAGCACGACCGAGCAATGGGGCCTTGTCGTGAATGAAGCCATGGCTTCAGGGTTACCTGTCCTTGTTTCGGAGCGCTGCGGTTGTGCGGAAGACCTTGTTCGCGAGGGCCATAATGGTTTCGCTTTCGATCCTTCCAATACCGACCAAATGGCGCAACTTATGAAGAGGGTTGCCGCACCGGATTCTCCGCTGGCAATGTTCGGCGTCGAAAGTCGCCGAGTTATTAGCCGGTTCGCCATGAATTCCTTCGGCGAGGGACTTAGGCAGGCGGCTGATATGGCTATCGGTCAGCCGATTCCTCGTGCACGATTTTCTGACCGGCTTTTGCTGCGGTTGCTGATCGCAACATGAATACGGTTTCGGTTACTGGCTCGGTGTCACGGAAGGCTGGCGGGCTTTTCGAAAGCGTGCGCCGATTGCACCAGTCGCTGGCAGAAATTCCCGACGTCCACGTCACGGTTCTTGGCCTTCGTGACGAGTTTACCGATGAAGATCTTCCATTCTGGCAGCCCGTCCCAGTGCGGGTCTTTAACATTGTGGGACCGAATAGGTTCGGTTTCTCTCCTCAACTGAGAGACTACCTTTTGGGGATGGATAGCGATATTGTCCATACGCACGCTATTTGGATGTATATCTCAGTCGCGGTCACAAAGCTCTATCGCCGCCGTAAGATTCCCTATTTGATCTCGGCCCACGGGATGTTGGATCGTTGGGCGATTGGTAATTCGTTTTGGAAAAAGCGGCTTGCGCATTCCAGCTACGAAGGCGCTCATCTGAGGGGTGCCGCTTGTCTGCGTGCGCTTTGTCAACCTGAGGCGGATGCTATTCGTGCCTGCGGCTTGAAAAACCCGGTGTGCGTTATTCCCAACGGAACTGATTTGCCGTCGTTGAGTGATAGCGAGCTATCTCTCCTAGAGGGCCCGTTAAAGCAAATCAAAGATAACGGCCAACGAATCTTACTCTATCTCGGGCGGCTTCATCCTAAGAAGGGTTTATCTAACTTACTTAGGGCTTGGCACACAGTTCAAGAGCAGACATCGCGTGGTGGATGGGTGCTGGCAATCGCGGGTTGGGATGAGGGGGGGCATGAAAATGAACTTGTAAGATTGGCGAAGGATTTGGGCATTCACTTTGCGGACGTACGAGTGAAAGTTTCTCCTAACTCAGGCCGGCCTGCGGAATCGCCGTCATTGTATTTTCTTGGCCCCCAGTTTCGTGAATGCAAGATGTCCTCCTACCATCAATGTGATGCCTTTGTCCTGCCTTCCCTCAGCGAGGGGTTTCCTATGGTTGTCCTGGAAGCATGGGCCTACGCGAAGCCAGTGCTTATGACGCCGGAATGCAACCTGGCTGAGGGATTCGCCTCTGATGCTGCGATCAAAATCACGACTTCAATCGAAGGCATCGCAAGCGGCCTCAATACGCTTTTTGATATGAGTGCGGAGAATCGCCGTGCCATGGGCTCACGCGGGCAAGAGGCGGTGATTCGGTCGTATTCCTGGAAACGAATCGCTGGTGAAATGAAGGGCGTGTATGATTGGGTCCTCGGGGGCGGCTCGCGGCCGGAATGCGTCAGTCTCTAGCGGAAGACTCAGCACCCCCTAGCAACGACAGCTATCCGGACTTCTAGCGTTACCTAAGTTTATAAAAGGCTGCAATCTGTGCTTGATCAAGTAACTCCACTTGTCCTGACCTTCAACGAGGAGCCAAATATTCGCCGCACTCTTAACTCGCTTACGTGGGCTAACTCTATCCTGGTGATAGATAGTTTTAGCAGTGACGAAACGGTCGGGGTTGCCGAAGAGTTTCCAAATGCCAGCGTCACTCAGCGAAGCTTCGACACCCATACCACCCAGTGGAACTTTGGCTTGGATCAAGTCCCAACGCCATGGGTTCTCTCACTCGATGCTGACTATGAGTTATCGCAAGGGCTTATCGACGAGATCAAGCGGTTGACTCCATCAAATGAAATAAGTGGCTATGCGGCTAGGTTCGAATTTCGTATTTTTGGTCATCCACTACGCGCTTCTGTTTACCCGCCACGAATAGTTCTTTTTCGGAAGGACAAAGGCCGCTACGTCGAAGACGGTCACACTCAGCTCTTGCGAATCGACGGACAGATAGAAGAACTAAAAAGCGTGATTATCCACGACGACCGAAAGCCATTATCTCGTTGGATCCAGTCACAGGATAGCTATATGAAGATAGAGGCGCTGCATTTGTTAGCGACGCCGAATAGCCAGTTAAGTCTTCAGGACCGCTTACGGAAGAAAATCTTTCTCGCTCCGCCGATCATGTTTCTCTATTTGCTTTTCGTTCGCGGACTCATTCTCGATGGTTGGCCGGGCTGGTATTATGTCAAGCAGAGAACATTGGCAGAAATGTTGTTGTCACTTCGTTTGCTAACCGAGCGTGAGGGGCTGGAGACGAAGAGGAATAACCTGAAATCTGATGGGTGAAAGCAGCTGAAACGCTGAAACCCTGAAATCGGAAGAGTAGAAAGTAGAAAGTAGAAGGTCGAAAGTACGAAGGCGAAAGGCGAAAGTGGAAATGGGAGATCCGGAAGTGAAATGCTGAGATTCTGAAAAGCTGACCTCGGCTAAGGCTGCGATTGACCGAGAGCGACAATCAAATAAAGCTAATCGTGATGAGCACGAAGGATCTTGTTGCTAAGTTGCCAGACCTTTCACTCGCGTCCATCGACTCTATCCACCAGATCACAGCGTATCTTATCAGTCAGGAAGGCGTGAGCGGTATCTGGCTCTTTGGTTCGTTAGCCAAAGGTCGCCAGCCTGACTGGCGCTCGGATATCGATGTCGCGGTTCGAGGCTTGGCCGCCTCGAAGCTCGGAGGGGTGTGGTCGGAACTGGATGCTCGTATTCCGCAATCTCTCGATCTGGTCCGGTGGGAAGACGCGAGCGATCTGCTGAAGAGGGAGATCGTACACTGGGGGAAATTATTATATGCCACTTGATCTGGGAAAGGCCGCTTCGCTGCGCGCGGTGGTGCTGCATGACATCGCGGCGGTAAACAGGCTACAGACTCGATTGGAAGCGGTGGAGGCGAACGCAACTGATTGGCAGAGCTATTCTGGCATGGCCGCAGCTGCCTACTGCCTGCATAACATCTATAACGCTTTGGAAAATTCCTTTGAGCAGATTTCGCGGACCTTTGAAAACCATGTCGTCGATGTGGCGCAATGGCATAAGGAGCTTCTGGCAAAGATGTTTTTGGATATGTCCCCCGTGCGCCCGCGTGTCTTGCCAGAGGAGGCACGAAAGACTTTGAACGATTTGCGCGGTTTCCGTGATCTCTTTCGGCACGCCTACGATTTCGAGCTAGATGCGCGTCGGCTTGCCTCCCTGCGCGAAGACTGGGAGGCAAATCGAGAGCGAATTCTCGATGCCTTGCGGACCTTCGCAGACGGACTGACGCGAGAAAACGCAGACTAACCCTGCTTCGCGCCTCCGCCTCTGCAAGTCGGAGAGCTGCAGACTGTATTTGGAGCTCCCGGCTTTCGGGATTCTTAGCTTTGGAACTCGGCTGTTGCTACGCATTTCAAAGTCCAGTCTCGCCCTGGCAGCCTGCGTTACGCCAGCTTTCCAACATTTTCTTAAAAATATCCTTTCCTCGATTGCATGAAAGTTGCATTTTCGTGCACCCCCATGAGTAACGAAGAGATATCCACGACGCCGCGGCCGGTTTTCCGGTTCCGCGATACCGTCGCCATCAAAATCGGCGAGGCGCACCCGGCACGCGAGCCTGCGCCACCCCCCGCCGCCGCCACGCAGCCCGCGCCAAAACGCGGGTTGATTGCACGCGCGTCCGATCAGGAATGGTCCGCTTCAGCCCTCGTCTTATTCCTGGATATCGCAGCCTGGTTGTTGATCTACGGAGTGACGAGCCTTTTGCGCGGTGATGCCTACTACTCATCATCATTTGTCTTTTTCGTCATCGATCTGCTGCAAGTGACGGTGATCGTGATTTCGCTCTTCACCATCGGAGGGTACGACCGCAATACCGAGACGAGAAGCCTGGCCTACGCTACGGAGCATCTTCTCGCGATAGTGACTGCGGCGGTGGTGAGTAGTGCGCTGATTTACTCGGCGGCGACTTTCGACCAGACCATGAAGCCGAGCCGTGGCGTGCTTTTACTGAGCTTCATTATCTTCGCGCCTGTCTCGCTGCAATACCGGCGCTGGTTGCGCTGGCGGATCGCGGCGACGCTGGCAGAACGCACTTTCCTAGTCATAGGAACAGGCGAGTTAGCCCAGAAATTTTATGAGGCTTATGTGCGGTCGTCCGATACACATCGTTTGGAGTTTGTCGATGCTGTCGGGGAGAGAGTGGGCGAGACGATTGCCGGGCCTGACTCACCAGTGATCGAAGGAGACGTGGCGACAAAGCTTCGGCGAGGAGGCACGCATTACAGCGGAGTTATTCTCGCGGATCGCGTCGAACAAATACCGACAGAGTTATTGGAAAGGTTGGTGCGCACGCAGTTCCAAAGGTCGCGCGTCTATACCCTGGAGTCTTTCTATGAGTCGCATTGGCGATATGTGCCGCTGGATGCGATCGATCCGGTCTGGCCTTTGCAGACTGGGTTTCAACTGGCGCGTAGCTCGCCTTATCATTATTTGAAACGGCTTTGCGATCTTTTGGCGAGTCTTGCCTTGATGGTAGTCCTCGCGCCGGTTTTTCTCATGGCGGCGCTGTTCGTCTTGTTAGGCAGTGGGCGTCCCATCTTCTACCATCAGGAACGAGTAGGGCGCGGGGGAAAACCATTCATTGTCACGAAGTTTCGCACGATGGTAAACCGGCCGGCGCAAACTCTCGATGACATTTACACACGCCCGGGCGATCCGCGCATAACGAGAGTTGGGCGCTGGCTGAGGAAACTGCGGCTGGACGAGTTACCACAACTCTGGAGTGTCTTTCGGGGTGAGATGAGTCTGATCGGTCCGCGCGCGGAGTGGACTAAGTGCGCGGAACGTTATGAGACCTTCATTCCGTTCTACCATTTCCGGCACCTGGTGAAGCCGGGAATCACGGGATGGGCGCAGGTAAATTATCCCTATGGCGAGAGCGAACAGGATGCGATCGAGAAGCTGAAGTATGATCTCTATTATATCCGCCGGTATTCCCTGAAGCTCGATGCCATGATCGCGCTCAAGACTGTGCATGTGATGTTGTTTGGGAAGGGGCAGTAGCCCGCGAAGCGGGCGGTTAATAGTTATTGGTTATTGGTGGCGGCGGGTGCCCCGGTTATTGGTTATTTGGTAGTGGGGAGAGCAGTTGAACGACACGAAGATTGTTAAGGGGTTTGAAGATCTTGAATGTTGGAAGGCATGTCGTGCAGTTAGGCTCTTTGTCGCCCGCGAGGTCGTTCCGCAACTTCCCCAGGAGGAACGATATCGCCTGGGAGATCAAATGTTGCGCGCTGCGCGATCTGCGACGGCGAATGTTGCTGAGGGATACGGCCGCTTCCATTACTTGGATAATGCGAAGTTTTGCAGCAATGCGCGCGGCTCATGTTATGAAGTCCTCGACCATCTGATCGCCGCGCACGATGAGGAACTCATTCCCCAAGACCTAATCACGCGCGGCAGAGAGATGACCACAACAGCCGTAAGATTGCTAAATGGCTACATGAACTACCTGAGACGTTCCCATTCCCAATAACGAGTAACCATTAACCAATAACTAAAAGGCGAGCATCTGCTCGCCTTTTTTATTCCAACCCTTGTTCCTTCGAAACCTTGTCCATGAAGGTCGTTACTGCCTCGGGCAGTTGGTCGGCGACCGCTTTGGCATACTTGAGGAGCAGCCCGAGTTTCGCGGGGTCGAACTCCAATTCGTAAGCGTGGACGAAAACGTGCCGGAAGGCTCTTAGTTCTCTAAGTGGAGCCTTTAGCGGAGTAGGAAAGAAAGCAGGCCGGACACCCGGAATCGCGATACTAAGTCTGCCTAACAAAGCGCTGTGCCAGCCTTGCTCGTCATCGATATTATTCTCGAAGGCCTTTGCGATGCGCAGGGCGAGTTGTTCGATAGCATTGTACAATCGGCAAAGCTGGTGTGCGCAAGCTTCGCGGGCAATCTCATCGCCGCGCGCAAAGCGCTCGGTTGCCTTATCCGACGCATCCAACGCGACTCGGATGTCATCCTGTAGCTCAGCTTGCAGAGTCTGCAGCCCTATGGCGTCCATCGTTCTCCTTCGCGCATGATTTTTTCCCGGAAACGACACTTAGGCAGAATAACAACATCGACAGGTCGATCCAATTGCTGCATCAGCGCAGCAGTAAGCTGCCACGTGTTGAGATGAGAGGGTTCTTTTTCCAGGGCTAGATCAATGTCGGAGCGGTCATTAAAGACGCCGGGTCGTGTGAGAGAACCGAAAAGGATGACAGGCTGGGAAGGAAGAAGATCGCCCAGTGCGCTTTTCAGGCGTGATCGAGTCTCCTCATAAACCTGCAGTCGTCGCTGCTGGCGTTTGAGGTCGCGCTGTTGCAGGAGTGTCATCTTGCCGAAGAGTAACAGGTGCCAGAAGATAGTTCAAAAGAAACAGTCTGAGGACAAAGATTGAGTAATGGTCAATGGTTATTGGTTAATAGTTACATCGTGGAACTCGCGCAACGTATCGGCCGCAGTGCCCGCCATCTCGCGGGTTGGTTACTGGTCGTGGCTCTGTTTTACTCTCCCTGGGATGAGGGTGGGACGAGTGTGTCTGCGATTCGGCATTTGAATTGGATCTTAGGGAGCGTGTTTGGTCTTTGGATGGTAGGTACGCTTTCACTTAACGTAGGTCGGCGACGTGAGGGAGAGAGCTATGAAGGCAGGCAGTTTCGTTCATGGACGCTACTCGGCCTAACGGCGGTTCTGCTTTTGCTGGGGTGGGGAATGGCGCTGAATGCTCGTGCTATTTTTGATGACGATTACGCTTTCTTCCTGCCTCTAAGCGCACCGGTGGCGGCCGCACCGGGCGCCGTTGATTACTTTCTCAGTGTCGCCTTGATGTGGCGGGTAACGGCGTTAGTCGGCTGTATCTGGGTGATGGCAAGTCTTAGCCAGGATGAGAGATGGGTTTTGAGGATTTGGTGGGCGATAGGTCTGGCGGGCGGGTCGATCGCTTTGCTAGGTCTCGTGCAGAAAGCGACGGGCGCGCAGATGCCTTTCTGGCAGACACCGGAAGAGGGAGAAGGAGCGGTCACGACTTTCTTTGCCAGTTACTACTATCACGGCAACGCCGGCGCCTATCTTAACCTGGCGCTGCCCGCGGTTCTGGGACTGGCTTATCGCTATGTCACTCGGTCCGCGAATCCGCTGGCGCGCGCGCTGTGGCTAACTCTTTCGGTCATTATAATGGTGGCGGTGGCTTCGGATACTTCGCGGATGGGACAGTTTCTGGCGGGGCTGATGGTGCTGGTCCTGCTCGCGATCTTTGCGCGGAAATCCTTCCGCTCACTGCGGCATTTGGAAATGAAGACGGCTTTGCTTGCTCTTGTGGTTGGTGGACTGACGACGTGGGCGGTTGTGCGAACGAGTCATCTCGATCGTTCGTTAGGCCGATGGGAGCGGTTTCGTTCGAGTTGGACGCAGGACGCGCGATGGGTGGTTGACCGCATAGCTCTCGAGGCGCTCCCGCAAGCGGGCGCGCTGGGTTTTGGGCCGGGCACCTTTAGTGTCGTCTTTCCCACTTTTCTGCACGACGTCGATCCGCGCGATCAAGCCAGTTGGCTGTTCCTGCACGATGACTATCTGCAAACTCTGCTGGAGTGGGGCTGGATCGGCGGCGCGCTTTGGGGCGCCGTTTTTTTTGGAGGGATAGGTGTGGCTGTACGCAGTCTTATGAATAAGCAACAGCTCGCACTCTGGTATTCGCGTCAGCAATTATTCCTCCCGCTCGCGGTCGTAGCCCTGGCAGGAGTAGCACTGCACGCGGCGGTCGATTTCCCGCTGCAGATTTCTTCCATCCAACTCTATGTCGCAACTTATCTAGGGATTTGTTGGGGGAGCGGGAGATGGGGGAAGGGAAAGGCTGAAAAGCTGAAAGTTGAACGTTGAACGTTGAACGTTGAACGTTGCAAGCCTAACGAGACAAGATCGAGGTCTTTCCTTCCTTCCTTTGCTGGTAGGAGCCTTCTCTTGCTCCATAGGAACCTTCGCCGGCTCCGTAACCGTGAGATGCATAGTAGTAGTAGTGTCCTACTCCGCGCCGGCGCGGGAGACGGTTAAGGATAACTCCCGCGGGACGCGCGCCCGCTGTGATGAGGAGACTTAGGGCGCGATGCGCAGCGTTGCGCGGTGTCTTGGCCGCTCGCACCACCAGGCTAACCGTCTGAACAAAGGGCATCATGAGCAGGGTATCGCTGACCGCGATAATGGGTGCGCTATCGATGACTACGCGATCGAAGAGCCGCGCGGCGGATGCTATCAGTTCGCCGAAGGACGGTCCACTAAGCAACTCCGCCGGATTCGGCGCGCGCCGGCCACCGGCGAGGATGGAGAATTGTCCGCCCGTGGCGGTTGTAAATTCGACCGCGTCATCCCTGGTCGCACCGGTGACATCGACATCGCGGGCGAGGACACGGCGGACGGCGGTGGAGAGGTCCGCTTTACCGACCAGGCAATCGACGATCCCAGGAGCGCTGCTATCCGGCTTGATGGTTCTACCGTGCTCATCGGAACCGAGAAATATCCTATGCAAGCTGGGGCGCCTTAAGTCACCATCGACAAGCAGGACGCGATAACCCTGTTGCGCGAGAGCCAGAGCATAGTTCGCGCTGGTAAAACTCTTACCCTCGCTAGGAAGAGCGCTCGTGAAAAGAAACACCCTGCGTTCTATCTCCGGTCCAAGAAGAGAGAGCGACGCGCGCAAGTTACGAAACGATTCCGCGACCGGGCCTTCGGGCGCTTCGGCGACCAGGCGATAAGTGGTGCGAGCATCGACTATCTTTTTGCTTTTAGTTTTCGTGCGCGCCGGATCGGTCTTTTCCGGCACGGCCGCGAGGACCGGCAAACCCAGAAGTCCCTCAGCCTGGTCAACAGTCTTGATCGAGCGGTCCAACACATCCGCTCCATAAATGAATCCGAGTCCGGCGGCCAGGCCGCCGAGTAAGCCGAGAGCTATCGCCTTAAAGGGCTGCGGGCTGGCGGGTGTGTAGGGGAGGATCGCATGCTCGGCGACACTGACTGCATTCGTTTTGACATCCTTGGTTAGGTTAGTCTCCTTAATCTGCCGCAGGACGCTTTCGTAAAGAGCACGATCCGTCTCGGCCTGCCGCGCAAGTTCCTGATAGCCGATGGCTGCTTTGTTTAGAGCTATCGCGGCTTTTTCCTGGTCCTGCGTGGCCGAGCCCAGACTCGTCTCCGCCGCGCGCGCCTGAGAGAGAACGTTGCGCAGGACATCGGGCTGCATGAGGACGGCGCGACCAAGCGCATTCTTCGCTTCGGTCAAGGCCGCCTGCGCGGCCATCATTTTGGGATGTTTCGATTTGTAGCGCTGTTGCAGACTGGCGACGGTGGTTTCCATCTGCGCTACGTCGCGACGACGATCGACGACTGTTGTCGCGTTGGCGATACTTGGAATGTTCAGCAGCGCATCGGTATTATTACCGATTTGTTCTATCTGACTCAACTCGCTTTCCAGGCGAACGCGATCGGTTTTTGCGGAAGTTACTTTACTCGTTAGGTCCTGAAGTTGGTCTTCCACGAGGCCGCCGCGCCCGCCGCCTGCTCCAGCGCCTTGTTGCGTGCCGGTGGCGGCGGCGCCACCACCCAGTTGCAGCGCGTCAGGTGTGTTGGCCTTGTATTCCGCAACCGCTGCTTCGCTCTTGCGCAGGTTAGCCTTCAGACGCTCCTCTTCTTCCATCATGTAGCGCAGACTTTCCTGGCTGAAAGAGGCGCGTCGTTCGATCGACATGCGGATATACTCGCGTCCGACCGCATCAGCCAGACGTTGCGCCATCGCGGGATCGCGGTTTGTAACGTAAAGGTCGATCAAACGCGTGCCGCGGCGAATGACCGGTTTTACCATGCCGGAGAGAGCGCGGCCGAGTCCTTCTTCCATGGGCGTGAAGGCGCTGGCCCCGAAGGTGTCAGTGGCGGCGGCAGGTGTAGCTTTGGAAGGAGCGGGCGTAGTCTTATGCTCGTTAGGCTCATCCGCATCCCGGCCAAGGAGGGCGCGGCCGCCATCATCCGCCAAACCTTCGGAGCGCACGACGCGGGCCATGAGAGTTAGATTCGTTAGGTTCTGCTCGATTGTACGCAATGCTTCCTGGCTGGCGAGAAACATCGACCGTATGCGCGAAGTGTTTTCTTCGCCGGTGATCATGGTCGGCTCCTGGAAGTCCACCTCGAGCACGGCGTGACTTTGATAGAGCTTCGGTGTGCGCGCGAGGTATCCAAGAGAAAGGAAGAGACCGGCGACCGTGCACAACGCCACGATCCATAGCCGCTCCATGATCGAATGCCAGAAGTGGCGAAAGTCGAACCCACGGCGAGGTTCGATGGTGATGTCCTGGATTCCTTGCGGCATCCCGGTCCCGCCCGGCAAGCTAGAAGCTGGAGGGTTATTCATAAGGAAATAGAACTGGCGCAGAAAGGTGAGTGCATCCACAGGAAAAGGCTTTGGTGAGTCTTACAATCTCGGACATTTAGAAAATACTTTCGCCTACGGTCACGGTGTCCCCGGGAACGACGAGAAAGCTGGCGCCTTCAGCCTTGGCTAACTTCTTTGCATTCACTTTCAGAATTTGATCGCCGCCGCGATCGCGGTGACGACGCACGCTGATGCGCTCCGGCGCCGCGATGCGGGTGTAACCGCCAGCAGTGGCGACCGCTTCGAGCAGGTCGATCCCGCCGGGGCTGCCATCGGGCATCTCATAGCTGCCTGGCCGATTAATCTGGCCGAGCATGGTGAACCGGCGCTTGGCATAACCCAGGAGCGACACACTGATCTTTGGATTCACCAGATAGTCGCGACCGTATAACTCCGTGAGACGCGCGGTGGCCTGACTAAGATTAAGTCCGCCGAGGTGAACCGAGCCGAGCAGGGGTACGCTGAGATTGCCTTCGCCGTTAAGCCGTCCGTTGCTGCGGAGATCCTCTTCGCCAAAGACTTCGACTGCGACCTGATCGTTGGCGCTTAAGATATAACCGGCGGGCGCGCTGATCGCTTCGGTGATGGGAGCGCCCGTATTCGCAGATCCAGTTGCTGGTGCGGGGGCAGTGTAAGGCGCGGCAGAGGGCGCGCTCACAGCGGGCGGACGCGGCGCGTTGAAAATGTTCGACTGTGCGGAAGCGAAATGCGTTCCGAGAAGCAGGCCGGCCAGTAAGGGCAAGGCAAGCCTAGAAAGTAAAGGAGGTGCGGAAGCCGATCTGGTTATCATAAAAACTGAAGAGGTCGAACGAGCTACTACTCTCACGATAGAAATAAAAGACGCCTGCCGTCCAGAAGTTGGTGATATTAAAATCGATCGAACCCTGAGCGAAAAAGTAGTCGTCACTCCGGTTGGAATCAAACCCAGCGCCGGTGGTGAAGTAGGTCGAGTTTTCGTAGCCGATGCTGAGGCCGACGAAGAAACGCTGCAAAAGCCGTTGCCGAATGGACAAGGTTGCCTGTGTGGAATGGAAATCCTGGCCGGCAAGTGTGGCCGAGTTTTCCGTGCGCCGGGAGAGGAGGAGAGAGACGCTGGTGCCATCAAAGGGTTGGTATAAAATAGTGCCGTCGAAAACGGGAGAGCCGTTATCACTACCGCCGCCCTCGGTTTGGCGGAACTCGAAGCCAGCCGAAATCGAAGCACTCACCTTACCGGTGAGCTCATAAGAAGCGCGAACGTTTATCTGCTCAAAAGTCTGGTTATCGTTACGCGATTCGGAAGTGTCGTAACCTCCGGTCGCGCCCAAGCCAATCGAGAGCTTCGGGCTATAGATATAGTTAGCATAGACATTGCCCGAGATAACCGATGAGCTGAGCAGGGTGGAGTAATCCGAGAGGCTGTAACTCAAGTCAGCGGTTAAAAATGTTTTGCCAGTAAGTGAATAATTCGCATCCACACGCGTACTATAAACATTCAGTCGCGTTCGACCGGAGACATCGAGATTCGTGCGAGTAAAATCCGTTCCCGTGCCAGTCGCTGAGTTAAGACCAGTTCCATCGAGAATCTGAATCTCTTCGCTCAGGTTCACCGTTATCTGCGGGAACCGATATTGCCCAGCTAAAGAGATGATGTGCTGAAGTGTGTCATTCTCAGAATGAGATATGAAGATGAACGCGCTGGGGGAATAAGTCAGTGCGAGGAAGTTATTATCCGGATCGCCAAACCCTACATTGATCGTCGGCTCGATCGTGGTGTAGAGATCCGATTGCCGATCGAATTTACTAATGTTGATATTGTCATCGTAAACGGTGCGCAAGGTCAGGCCGATCTGATAGCGCAGACGTCTTTGCGTAGATGATTGCTCGTGACCTGTAGCGGGAGCGGCGTTGTCATTGCCAGGCAGCGCTCGTTGATCCGGCGCCGGTGTTAAGTCGACGTCTTCCGGTTTGGCGCTTTCGGAGGTCGCTTCCTCTTTGGCACGCCGACGTCCTTCCGCGACCACCTGCTCCTGCTTTCGGTCGGCGACCGATTCGTCGCTCGCCGGGGGCGGAGTCGGCTCGGGTGTTGCTGCGGCCTGCGCGTCTGTGGGAGAAGGCGAGGGGGTGTCCTCTTCCTGAGCGTGCAACGGAGAGAGCAGTCCGACGGTAGCGAGAGCGAGCAGGAGGAGTGACGAGAACTGCGATGCTATTCGTGAGCCGGCCGTCGTCATAAGTCAGACGTTCCGGCGGCGTGCGTTTCCCGGATCAGGATAAAGGGAGCAGGATGATCCTATATCTTCGAGTGCCCGCAGGGCAATAGGACGCGCAACGTCGATTACGTGTCCGACTCGTCATCGTCATCATCCCAATGTCCGTGGTGATGATGATGGTAATGATGAGAGTGGCAGGCGCCGCGATGACAGGTGTGATGGGTCGCGAGAAAATAGCGCGCTTTCTTAGCGGGCAGATAGAGCGTGTGCATCGAGCAGCAAATTTGCACACGATGACGATGCCGGGATACCCGCCGATCCACGCCAGTGTTCGGATCTGCCGGCGCGTTATCCACTTCCGCCGCCGCGGACGTAATGCGCTCGGCCAGGTCCGGACGAAGCTTCTTCGCCGCGTCGATGTAGGCGTCTGCTTTTTCGTCCTCTACTCCGACATAGACAGAGCTGAATGCGTTGACAAATGAATCGGCGTCCGCGGCTTTTACATCCTTCTTCCCGCCGGAGGTAACGGCCTGAGAAATATCGTCAGCCGGTGAGGCCAGCAGCCAGCCGGTAACCGTAACGAACATACCCGCGGCAAGCACGACAAGCAGAAGGGTGAGCCAAGTACTGGAGGATTTAGTTCTCATGGGTTGAATATTTCACGGATTATAGGACTAAGAGACCTTCTAGCAAGATAATTTCCATCTAATTGCATAATTTTCTGCCGGAGGAGAAAAGCGTTTCTTACCATGGCCTAAAATCGTCGCGGTGTTGATCTTCCAAGAGCAGAAGACGTTTCTCGACCTCGAATGTTGCATGCAACCGTGCCTGCGCCTCTGCGCCCTCCTCGGCGGCCGAACGAAGGTTAGGCGTTGCTGCGGGCAGAGTGGCAAAGTATCCGGCTGGAATCTTCAACTCCGCCGGCGCGCCGGCCGCGCGGATAACGACCTGCCTGCGCACGGATAAAATCCTGGTTTTTCCCGCGGCCACCTCAACCCGGAAGGTTCGATCGGCGTCCGCGGTCAGCGTGCCTTGCGGAGTAGCAACGAAGAGCCGCGGATCGGTCTGCGCTTCACCGACGGAGGCCACAACCGTTCCGTGGGTCACTCGCATTCTCGCTTCGCGCACAGTCATCGGTCGGATCGTTTCGTCGCCGTCGCGCGCGAGGCGCAACTGGGCTATTTCTATTTCGGTGTCGCCTGTTAGCTCGATCAGGATACCGGGCACGAGCATCAAATCGACCCTGGCATTGGCGTGCGCGGAAATCGTTTCCCCAGGATAAATGAGACCTTTACTCGTTAGGGCAATTTCCTGGCCGTCGCGTTTTCCGGTCGCGTTGCCTTCGAGCGCGAGGATCCTACCCGCCACCTCACGCTGAAGCAGCGGCCGGCAGGAGCCCAAGCCTAACGACAAAGCCAGACACGCGATGACTTGCGCGAAGCCTTGCACACCTTGCACGACGATAGTTGAACGGTGGCCCATTTCGCGCTGAAGATACTCCCGTTGTTCCGCAGGCCAATTCAGCGGATGATCTTCCCTCGATGCCGACTCCCATGATGATGAGAAAGATGATCGCGTTGCCTTGCTCTTTGCCGCTCGCCGCCTTGGCGAGTGAAAAACCGTCACCCCAATTCGACGCGCCGGCGGCGGAGCGTTTTGCGCGCCTCGCGCTGGCCTGCGTGCACAAGGAATATCCGAATCACATCAGCCATCTTCTGAACAGTGAGAAGGATGTCGCGCCGCCGCATCAACTGACGCCCGCGTTCTGCGGTTGCTACGACTGGCATTCGTCGGTGCACGGGCATTGGCTTCTCGTTAGGCTGGCGCGCACTTTTCCGGAAGCCTCCTATGCTGCGGAAGCGCGAGCCGCGCTGGAGCTTAGCCTAACGACTGAAAACATCGCCCAGGAAACGGCCTATCTCGGCGGCCAAGGCCGGGCGAGTTTCGAGCGGCCTTACGGGCTCGCCTGGTTGCTCCAGCTTGCCGCGGAACTACGCGAATGGAAGGATCCCGAAGCGCAGGAAATATCCGCGCGCCTGCGCTCGCTCGAGGCCATGACCGTGGCGAGATTATCGAGCTGGCTGCCAAAACTCACTCATCCCGTACGCATCGGCGAACACGATCAGACCGCCTTCGCGCTTGGATTGATGCTCGACTACGCGCGCGTCACCGGAAACGAAACTTTCAGGAAACTTGCCGCCGATTCCGCGAAGCGATTCTTTCTCGCCGATAAGAACTATCCGCTCGCCTACGAACCATCGGGCGAAGACTTTCTCTCGCCCGGTTTGGGAGAGGCTGATGTGATGCGCCGCGTCGTTTCGCCTAACGACTTCGCGAAATGGCTTTCTGCTTTCCTGCCGCAAATTCCAACCAGGGAAGATGCGAGTTGGCTGCCGGTCGCGGTGTCGCCCGATCCGAGCGATCCGAAGCTGGCGCATCTCGATGGCCTCAATCTTAGTCGGGCCTGGATGCTGGAGGGGATTCTCTCCGGCCTGCCGGCAGATGATGCGCGCCGTCCTGCGCTCAAGGCGACAGCGGAAGCGCACCAGCGCGCCGGTCTCGCGGCGGTGACGGGCGAACACTACGAAGGCGGTCATTGGCTGGGAAGTTTTGCCGTTTACCTAACGACACACCGCGGCCTGGAAAAAAGGCAAGCCGATGGGCATTAGAAGGCTGGCCTTCTTTGCGTTGCTGACTTTCGCGGCGGCCAAACTCCTGGCGGCGCCAACACCGACGCCGGTGATGCAGGCCTGGGCCATGCTCTTCCAGATGATGGACCGACTGCACGCACAGGTCTCACAACACGACCTGAGTGTGGTGCATTACGACGATCCCGTGGCTAACTCTGCCATCTCCATTCTACTCGCCCAAGCCGGCAAGACTGCTACAAAGGACAGCGGCCTAACGAGAGTAAGACTAATTGAGTTCGTTCGCGACATCTCAGCGCTGCACACGGCCGCCGACGCCAACCAGGAGGATAAGTGTGCCGAGATTATGAAGAAAGTGGAAGGCGAGTTCCAACAGCTCCAAGCCCAGGCTGATCCGGCGCTCTTAAATGCGGCGCGGAGTTATGCCCAGCGTTTCACCTGCCCGATGCATCCCGCGGTAATCGGAGCCAGGGATAATCCATGTGCCAAATGCGGCATGCCGCTCGAACAAATGGTCGTCCTGATGCCAACACAGGATGGGACGGGAACCTTGGCCGCGCCACAGGCAGTGCGCGCGACGATAGAGACAGATGCGCCGCTGGAAGCAGGCAAGAAAGCTTTCGCCGTCCTCCATCTGCGCCGCGCCGGAGGCGAACCCGTGCTTCTCTCGGATCTTATTGAGACTCATACGAAAAAGATTCATCTCCTCATCGTCGATAAGAGTCTGACTGACTATCATCACGAACATCCGCGCATGACCGAGACGCCGGGTGATTATGTCTTTGAGTTCACCCCGCAAAAGCCGGGACCTTACCTGGCCTGGGCGGACGTGCGCCCGATGCCGCTAGGTCTCCAGGAATACGATCAAACCACCATCGCGGGAACAGGCCGGCCAGAACCACTGAGCGACAAAAAGACGAAACTTTCCGCAGTCGTGGAGGGACTGCGTTTTGAGTTAGTCATGAGTAAGTCACAACTTAAGGTTGGACAAGTAACTGAGGCGAAGTTGAGAGTTATAAAAGCGGATGGAACTGGCTTTGATCAGTTAGAGCCAGTCATGGCTGCCTTCGCTCATGTCGTAGGATTTAACGACGACGAGACGACTGTCTTACACTTGCATCCAACTGGGGCGCCGGTGCTGGATGAGAAGGCGCGAGGCGGGCCTGAGTTACCACTCAAAATCTACGCATCCAAGGCAAGCTTTACCCACTTCTTTGCGCAGGTGCAGATAGGAGGCCGGCAGGTGTTTGTGCCCTTCGGTATCGAAGTGGTTCCTTAGCGTGCATAAGCAGCGGAAGTCAGGCATCTTGCCTGACTCGGCGGGCAGGCTTCAAGCCTGCCGCCTCTGCATATTCGACAGCCTGGAAGGCCGTCGTCCGAGTCAGGCAAGATGCCTGACTTCCTAGTTACCCGGCACGACAGCTGTTGGCACCACCGCGTGGCTGGCAAAGTTGCCCTTCCCGTCACCAAAAAGGATGGAAAGTGTTGCATCGGTTCGGTTCGAAACCGCCAGATCCAGGTGACCATCCTTTGAAATCCAGGACCGAGAGTAATGGCCTGCTTCAAGGTAAAGCCGCCCGCGCCATCTTTTCCGGTAACGGATCGATGAGGTGGCCGCATAAGTGTGAGCCGCCAGCCCGAGAGTTAGAGCGCTGAGGAGACTGGAGGTTATCCTTTGTCTCCACGGGAAGAATGGCACCGGCTTGAGGCCGGAAAAGACGCGTGGCAAATTCATAAAATCTAACTTGCCCTAACCCACGCCCCTCTTGGCAAGAAATAAATTACGCCAATAAGATAAAGTTCGCGGCGCGATCGCCTGACCTACACTCGTTAGGCAGACGCGCGGGGAGTGGCAGCGCGTACGGGGATCGAACCCGTGCACCAGCCTTGAGAGGGCTGTGTCCTAACCACTAGACGAACGCGCCAGGAGAAACGGATTTTAGCTGTGTTCAGCGGGCGCGGCAACTCCCGTTGCGGGCCACGGGCTAGTGGAAAATGTTGTTTACCTTTGCCTGCGCCGGCCGTCGCAGCGGCACGACATTGGTTTGCGCGGGGGTGGTGCTTTTCGCCTCGTCGGTTTCGTGTCGCACCCGCGGTTGCAGGAGGATCGACTCATGCGCCGTAGCCTGGAATTTAATGTAAGCGATCAGCTCGGGTGTCGTGGCGCGAGCGCGGAGTTTTGCGTAGTACGATTGGTAGTAGGTTTTCAGCCGATGCCGGCGCTCGAGATCGGTGGGAGCACGCAGCGCCGCATCTTTCAGCCGGTGCAAGTCCTCATCGTTGCGGATGTGAGTTTCTAACTCAGCGGTCTGCTCGTGCAGCCGGTTATCGTCGGCGGCGTGGCCTAACGAGGATTGCTTGAAGAGGGCGTTGAGAAGTTGGATCTCCGGCGAGACGGGCGGCTGAGGAAGCGAACTGGCGCCAGGCCCGGGTAAGTCGTTAGGCGGAATAAGCGAGGGCGGCTCGACTGGCACGATCGTAGGCGTAGGAGCAGACGGAGGAGCCTCGCCTGTGGCTTCGCGCGTGCGCGCGGCTTGCGCGGCGGTATCATCCGGACTGGCCGGCGCCTGGGCCCACGTTGAAGCCGCGACGAGAGAGAGTGCGCAGAGACAAAGGAGCTGGATTGCTTTCGTCCTCATGTGCGGCGTTAAAAAATCGGGGTGACAGGATTTGAACCTGCGACCTCCTGGTCCCAAACCAGGCGCTCTACCAAGCTAAGCTACACCCCGGAGTTCGCAGCAGGCTATAGCACGCGATCCGCCTGTCTGCATGCGAACTTTATCCCTAACGACTCGCGGTGACGCGACCAAGACTGTCGTTGCGCGAATGGTTTGATGCATCCGTTAGGCAATTCGCGGAGGACAACATGCGAGACCGATTCGAGGAGATAGAACTTGCCGCAAAGGTATTTCCAAAGGACACTGCGACTCTTTCGCCGCCGGTCTCACTTTCCCGCACTCGCTTCGCTATGTTCAAAAACGAAAAATTTAATATCGGCATCTTTAGCATCCTCGTGATCCTTCAGCTTCTCGGCGTCGCCGCGATCTGGACGCAGTTTCAATGGTCTTTCTTCCCGATCATGTTCTCGATTTATCTTTGGATGGGACTGGGCACGACTCTCTATCTCCATCGCTATCTCACTCATCGCGGGTTTGAGATGCCGGGATGGCTCAAGTTTATTTTCGCGCTGGGCTCCGCGATTGGGTTGTCCGGCGATCCGGTGACATGGGTAGGAGATCATCGCTATCATCATCTCAAATCCGACACCGAGGAAGATATCCACAGTCCGCGTCATGGTTTTCCCTACGCCCATATGATGTGGCTCATTCGCAAGCCGCCCTCCTTCCGCGAGCGCTCGCTGCGTTACGCTGCCGACGTGCGCAAGATTTCGTATTGCAAGGTCTGGGAAAACTCGATGCTCTATGTGCTCCCGCACCTCGCACTCGCCGCGCTTTTATTCGCGACTCTGGGTTTGGCGGGAATGCTCTGGTGTCTCTATGTGCCGATGCTCATTGTCTATAACCTCACCTGGGCGGTTAATTCCATCTGCCACATGAAGCAGTTTGGTTATCGCACTTTCGAGACTTCTGATGAGAGCAAGAATAACTTCTGGGTCGGGCTAGGCGCGTTCGGCGAAGGTTATCATAACAATCATCACGCCAAGCCGCGTTGCGCTGCGCATGGTTTAAAATGGTGGGAGTTCGATGTCACCCGCTATGTCATCTGGACACTCGAGAAGCTGCACCTCGCCTGGAACGTGCAGTGGCCCACGCCGGTCGAATCAGAAACCGAAGACCTGACCGCGGACGAAGCCGGCACGATGCTCATCACGAGCGCGGATCCGAATTCGATCTAGTAACTCTCCGCTCGCCAATTTAGAGAGCTGAGCTCCGCGCAGCCGCGTTGCAATGCGATCAAGCGAGCGTTTTCCGCCAGAGCCGAGGGCCAGTAGTCTTCTCTTTATGTCGTCCCGATCCGGAGAGGCGCGGAGAAGGAGCCCTCAACTGTAATTCGTGTCCTCTCGAAAGGAGAGGCGTGGATTCCATGGCGGGGTCCTTCACCGTCTGCGCGGCTCAGGATGACAACAACGCGTTCTCCGCGTGTGCCGCCAGCTCTTCGCCAGCCGCAACCCACTCGTTAGGCGAACAACGCCGCGGTGCCGATGGCGCGTCAATCGTTGATCTCGCGCGACTTCGCGGAGCTCAGCCTTTCAAGCCTCCAGCAAAACTGCGTGCCAAGCCGCGCACACCGCGCACACCGCGTTTAGTGGCGGGCACCGGTGCCTTTCGTCGCCCGAAGCGCCTCACGGATTCGCGGTGCTCGAAGCGGGGGGCAAACCAGCCGGTATTCTCACTTTGCACGACCTCCTGCTCGCGCAGGAAACTCTCGCGGCCCGCAGCATCTATTGAAGCGCGGCGCGCGTGATGCTTGGGGAGCGCACGCGCCTCGCGTGCCGTTTGCCGCGCCTCGCGGCAAACCTCCTCGCGCGGAGAGAGATGATGGCACGTCAGTGAACGCTCGTTCGTTAGGCGAGGCGCCTAACGATGCACGCGAGGCGCATGCGCTCCCCGGAAAACACTGCTCACTGCCGTCGCGATTCGATTCGCCTAACGGACACCTAACGACGCGAGCTTTCGTCAGCTGGATACCGCCGGCACCGGTTTTGGCTCGTAGTTCAAATTGGGCGCGAGCCATCTTTCGACCTCGCCTAACGAGTCGCCTTTGCGCTGCGCGTAAGCCGCCGCCTGATCCGGCTGGATTTTTCCCACCGCAAAATAACGCGAGTCCGGATGCGAAAAATAAAGTCCGCTCACGCTCGCGCCGGGATGCATTGCATACGATTCCGTCAGCTCGATGCCGGCATTTTTCTCCGCGGCGAGGAGTTGGAAAAGCGTCCGCTTCTCCACATGATCCGGCGACGCCGGATAACCGGGCGCCGGCCTGATGCCGCGATACTTTTCACGAATTAACTCGTCACTCGTTAGGCGTTCTTCCGTGCCGAAGCCCCAGGCGATGCGCCCCTCGCGGTGCAGATATTCCGCGAACGCTTCCGCAAGGCGATCGGCCAGCGCCTTTGTCATGATTGCGTTGTAGTCGTCGTGGTCGGCTTTGAATTTTTCCGCGAGCTCATCCGCGCCGATCCCGGCAGTGACCGCGAATCCACCCAGATAATCCGCGACGCCGGAATCTTTCGGCGCCACAAAATCGGCCAGGCAATAATTCACCTGCCCATCCGGCTTCTGCATCTGCTGGCGGAGGAAGTGAAACGTCGCCAGCACTTCGCGGCGCGATTCGTCGCGATAAATTTCGACATCGTCGCCTAACGAGTTTGCCGGCCAGAAACCGAACACGCCGCGCGCCGTGAGCAGTTTCTCCCTAACGATGCGTTCAAGGAGCTTCTGTGCATCGGCAAAAAGCTCGCGCGCCTGTTCGCCGACCACGGCGTCCTCAAAAATCGCCGGATACCGCCCGCGCAATTCCCAGGTGTGAAAGAACGGCGACCAATCGACGTATTCGACGAGCGTCGCGAGCGAAACCTCCCTCACGAGCGTTCCCGCGGCGCCGTCCTCGCTCTGGGGAGCGCACGCGCCTCGCGTGCTCTCCGAGCCGCCTCGGCGAGGAGTCTCTGGAGTCCACAACCAAGCATACCCTTCCCCCTGGCTAACAACTCCAGATTCCCAAGGATTCCCCGCGATATACTGGAACTTCTCCTGCAAATCCGACTCCGACCGAATCAGCCGATCGAACGATTCCTTATCCCAAACCGGGCCGGTTTTCCCCGAAGCTTTGTTAATTCGATGGGCCGTGGACGATTTGATCCCGCTGAGGATTTCCGTGAGCGACCAGAAGATTGTTCCGCCCTCGGCGTCGGTTTCTTTCACTTGCGGCTCGAAGAGCAAGTGAACGTGATCTGGTATCACGCACGCGACGTAAAGTTCGATTTGGTTTCGCTCGCGCGCGCTGAGAATCGATTGCAGGACGATGTCGCGTTCGTTAGGGCCTAACGAACGTCGGTCATACGTTGAAAAGGTAACCGCGTATTTTCCCCACGGGCGCTCGAAGTGCGGGAGGTTGCGTTTGGAGTAGTGCACGTCTTCTCCCGAGGTTTTCGGCGAGGCGCCGAAAACAGCACGCGAGGCGCGTGCGCTCCCCGGAGCTGTCGCCAGAGCCTCGGTGCCAAGAAAATCGGGGCGCGGTGGTTGGTACGCTATCCAATCGATCGTTAGGCGATTTGCCTGCGCCTGCGCGAGCGTGAGCATTTTTTTCTCGCGTGTTTTATCGGCGTGCTCCGTGCGTAGCCGCTCGTAATCCGACCGCGTCGTCGTGTCGAACTTCGCCTTCGCCGCCGGATTTAAGAGCGAATTCACCACGCCGACGGCGCGCGAGGCGTCGAGCACGTGCACGACGCTCTCTTTATAATGGTGCGCGATTTTCACCGCGGTATGCGCCCGGCTCGTCGTCGCGCCGCCGATCAATAACGGCAAGCGGAATTCCTGCCGTTCCATCTCCTGCGCGACGTGCACCATCTCATCGAGCGACGGCGTGATCAGTCCGCTCAAGCCGATAATATCCGCGCCGCGCTCGCGCGCGGTCGCGAGAATTTTCTCCGCCGGCACCATCACGCCGAGATCGATGACTTCGTAGTTATTACATTGCAGCACGACGCCGACGATGTTCTTGCCGATGTCGTGCACGTCGCCTTTTACCGTCGCCATGACGATGCGGCCCTGCGGTTTCGCATCTTCCGCTTTGTCCGCTTCCATGAACGGCATCAGATACGCGACCGCTTTTTTCATGACGCGCGCGCTCTTCACCACCTGTGGCAAAAACATTTTCCCCGCGCCAAACAAATCGCCGACAATACTCATCCCGGCCATGAGCGGGCCTTCGATCACTTCGAGCGGACGCGTCGCTTTTTTGCGCGCCTCTTCGGTGTCGGCGTCGATGTGCTCGACGATACCTTTGACCAGCGCGTGCGAGAGTCGCTCCTCCACCGGCGCGCTCCGCCACGCTTCATCTTTCACCGCGACTTTGCCTTTCGACTTCACGCGTTCTGCGTATTCGACCAGCCGTTCGGTCGCGTCGGGGCGTTTGTTAAAAAGAGTGTCTTCGACCAATTCGCGCAGGTCGGGCGCGATCTCTTCGTAAACCGCGAGCTGGCCCGCGTTCACAATTCCCATGTCGAGCCCGGCGCGGATGGCCTGATAAAGAAACGCCGAATGCATCGCTTCGCGCACGGTGTTATTACCGCGAAACGAAAACGAAATGTTGCTCACGCCGCCGCTCACGCGTGCGCCGGGAAGGTTGGCTTTGATCCAGCGCGTCGCTTCGATAAAGGCGACGGCGTAATTGTTATGCTCCTCGATGCCGGTGGCGATGGTGAGGATGTTCGGGTCGAAAATAATGTCGTTAGGCGGAATGCCGGCCTGCTCGGTCAGGAGGTTGTAGGCGCGCGTGCAGATCGCAGTTTTGCGCTCGAGACTGTCGGCCTGTCCCTTCTCATCGAAGGCCATGACGATGACTGCGGCGCCGTACCGCCTAACGAGTCGCGCCTGCCGCAGAAATTCTTCTTCGCCCGCCTTGAGCGAGATGGAATTGACGACGCCTTTGCCTTGCACGCATTTCAGGCCGGCCTCGATCACGCTCCACTTCGAGCTGTCGATCATGATCGGGATGCGCGAAATGTCAGGCTCGCTCCCGATGAGGCGGAGGAAGCGCGTCATGGCCGCTTCGGAATCGATCATTCCTTCGTCCATGTTGACGTCGAGAATGTTGGCGCCGCCTTCGACTTGCTGGCGCGCGACGACGAGCGCGCCTTCGAAATCACCGGCCAGGATCAGCTTCGAGAATTTCGGCGAGCCGGTGATGTTGGTGCGTTCCCCGACAACAACAAAGCCGAAGTCGGGTGTGACGTTGAGCGGCTCGAGACCGGAAAGGTGAAGCGCAAGATCTCCGGGGAGCGCACGCGCCTCGCGTGCTGTTCGCGGCGCCTCGCCGCGAAATTCTTCGTTGCGCGGGGTTTCGTTAGGCGAACTCATGCTTCAGGCCGACACGAGCGCAGAGGTTTCCGGCGAGGCGCCGGAAACAGCACGCGAGGCGCGTGCGCTCCCCAGAACGCGCGGCGCAAACTCACGCACCGCTTCCGCGATCGCGCGGATGTGCGCGGGCGTGGTGCCGCAACAGCCGCCGACGATGTTGAGCCAGCCGTTGCGCGCCCAATCGGCGAGCTGCGGCGCGAGCGTTTCCGGTGTCTCGGGAAAGCCGGTGGGCGAGAGCGGATCGGGCAGGCCGGCATTTGGGTATGCACTCGTGAAGCACGGGGCGAGCCGCGCCAATTCCTCGACATGCGGCCGCATTTCCGCCGGACCAAGCGCGCAGTTGAAGCCGACCACGAGCGGGTCTGCGTGCAGGATGGAGGTAAGAAACGCGCCGACGGTTTGTCCGGTAAGAGTGCGGCCGGAGAGGTCGGTAATCGTGCCGGAAATTAGCACCGGCAAGTTTTTGCCTAACGACTCAAAGACTTCCGCGATCGCAAAAATAGCGGCCTTGGCGTTGAGCGTGTCAAAGATGGTTTCCACCAAAATCACATCGACGCCGCCGTCGATCAGCGCGCGGACTTGTTCGCCGTAGGTCTTGCGAAGTTGATCGAAGGTTACGGCGCGAAAGCTTGGGTCGTTCACGTCGGGCGAAAGCGACGCCGTCACGGGCAGCGGGCCTAACGAACCGGCGACGAAGCGCGCCTGGCCGGTTTCGTTGGCGACGCGGTCGGCCGCACGACGCGCGAGCTGCGCGGCGGCAACGTTCATCTCCTGCACAAAAGCGACGAGCTGCGGATCATCGACCACGCCCTGGAAAAATGCGGAGTCTTTCCGGCCGCCTTCGGGCGCGCCGAGATAAAGAAAATCCTGCAGCCCGATGGTGGTGGCGCTGAAAGTGTTCGTCTCGATCATGTCGGCGCCGGCCTCGAGATATTGGGTGTGGATGTCTTCGATGAGCTGCGGCCGGGTCAGCTGGAGGAGCTCCAAATTTCCCTTGAGGTGCTTCGCCGGATGATTGGCGAACCGTTCGCCGCGAAATTCCTCCTCGGTGAGTTTATAGCGCTGCACCATCGTGCCCATGGCGCCGTCGAGAATGACGATGCGCTCGCGCAGGAGCTGGGTGAGGGGATGATCGGCGAAAGGGTTCACGGCAAGCGGTAGTTAACGACAAGGAGGCGGGCTCGGCAACTAACAAATTGACGTATCATGATGCGTCAATGCGTCTCTCTCTCTCTCTCTCTCTCTCTTCATCTTTCTCCTGCTCCTGCTCCTAATCTTGCTCTAATCCGGAAAGAGCAGGAGCGGGAGCAAGAGTTTGAAGTGGCCGACAATTCACTTCCCGCAGGATAGACGCGCCAGTTAGGCTGCGCCGGTGGAAGCCATCCGCATCTACCGCGCGCTCAATCACACCCAGCGCGCCACTTTTCTCGCCTGCTTCCTGGGCTGGACGCTCGATGCGCTCGATTTTTTCCTCCTCACGTTGGTCGTTAGGGACGTTGCCGCGGAGTTCTCCGTCTCGGTCGTCAAAGTCACGTTTGCGATCACGCTCACGCTCATGATGCGGCCGTTAGGCGCTCTCATTTTCGGCATGCTGGGCGATCGCTACGGGCGCTGCGTCCCGCTGATGGTGGACATCATTTTTTATTCGCTCATGGAATTGCTCACGGCCTTCTCGCCTAACTATACGGTCTTCCTGATCTTTCGTGCGCTTTACGGCGTCGGCATGGGTGGGGAATGGGGACTCGGCGCGTCGCTGGCGATGGAGAGTTTGCCCGCGGAGGCGCGCGGACTGGCCTCGGGCATTTTGCAGCAGGGTTACGCTTTTGGGTTCCTGCTCGCGGCGGTGGTTTATTGGACGGTCTTCCCGCACTTCGGCTGGCGCGCACTCTTCGTGGTCGGGGCGCTGCCGGCCCTGCTGGTAATTTTCATTCGCGCGCGGGTGCCCGAGTCGGAGGTGTGGGAGCGCGAGCGCGCGGAGCGAAAAGGTGCGTCGTTAGGCATCGGCCGCCTGTTCGCCGAGAATTGGCGGCTGCTCGTTTATGCGGTGCTTCTGATGACGGCTTTCAATTACATGTCGCACGGCACGCAGGATCTCTATCCAACGTTCCTGCAAAAACAGCGCGGACTCTCAGTAGCTCAGACCTCGCAGGTCGCGATCGTTTACAGCCTGGGCGCGATCTGTGGCGGGACGTTGCTCGGGCTCTATTCGCAACGCTGGGGCCGGCGGCGGATGATCGTGATCGCAGCGTCGTTAGGCATCCTGCTCATTCCGGCGTGGATTTTTTCGCCGACACTGCCGCTGCTGATCGTCGGCGGGTTCTTCATGCAGTTCATGGTGCAAGGGGCGTGGGGGGTGGTGCCGGTGCATTTGAACGAGCTTTCGCCGCCGGGCTGGCGCGGGACTTTCCCAGGTTTGGTTTATCAAATGGGGAATTTTCTTTCTGCTCCCGCGGCGATGTTGCAGGCGAGGCTGGCGGAGCATTTCGTTAGGCCAAACGGCTTCCCCGATTATGCCCTAACGATGGCTTGCGTGATGGTCGTTGTCTTTCTCGCGCTCATCCTCCTGGCGGCGATCGGCCGCGAAGCGCGCGGGATCGAGTTCTAAAAAACAGACAGGATTTACAGGATTAACCAAGATTGGAGAAGAGGGCTGACTCTTCCCCTCTTCAAATCCTGCATAATCCTGTTAATCCTGTCTAATTTTCCGCTGAGGACAGCGGACGCTACAGCGCCTAACGAAAAGCCGTGCCCGTCGTCCCGGCGCCGGATTGGGCGGCCACGGTCGCGGGCGCGGGATCGAATTCTAAAAAACAGACAGGATTTACAGGATTAACAAGATTGGAGAAGGGCTGATTTTGCCCTCTGCAAATCCTGCATAATCCTGTTAATCCTGTCTAGTTTTCCGCTGAGGACAGCGGACGCTACAGCGCCTAACGAAAAGCCGTGCCCGTCGTCCCGGCGCCGGATTGGGCGGCCACGGTCGCGGGCTGACGCCGATACATTCCCGCACCGTAGCGATAATCGACGATGGCCTCCGCGATTTTGTCGGCCACTTGTTCGCGATAAGACGAGCTGCTCGCCTCGCCGCCTTCCGCGCGATTGCTCAGAAAGCCGCATTCCACCAGCACCGACGGATACCGTGCGTTGCGCAAAACGCGGAAGCCCGCGACGTGCACGCCGCGGTTCGCTGCTTGCGGAAGAGTGGCAAGATTACGCTCGATCCCGGAAGCGAGATCGAAGGCATAGGGCGAGTGGTAGTAAGTCTCAAACCCGTGCACGCCGCGCCGCCGTGCGTCATTAAAATGGATGCTGACGAAAATGGAGTTTTCCTGTGCGTTGCCCATCGCGACGCGCTCGTCGAGCGGGATGAAAGTGTCGTTGTCACGCGTGAGCACAGTATGGAGTTGTGACTCGCGCAACTTGCGATCGACCCGCAACGCGACATCAAGCGCGAGCGTTTTTTCCGCCGGGCTGTAGCGCCGGACCGCGCCGCTGTCTTTGCCGCCATGTCCGGGATCCACCACGACCGTGGTGAAGGTGTGACTGCTATTGGTGGCAGGCGTCGCGCAGCCACCGAGCAAGGCCGCGACCGCTCCGGCGCAGGCGAGAAGGAAATAACTTCGGCGCGACATCCGTTTCCATAAAGCGAAACTCGTGCCGCGCAAAGCGAAAGCCGCGCGCACTCGTGGAGCATGCGTGCGCGCGAAATCGCTTGTTTTTTATCGGCTCGGACTTAAAGGCTAGCCTCGATTTTATGGTCAAACGCCTAACGATTTTTTTGCTCCTCGGCGGTCTCGCTTTCGGCGGCTGCAAGAAGGGGAGCGCGTTGAAAAAGAACACGCCTCTGCTCAACCCAAGCCCGGCCCCGAGTGTCGCCATCGCGGCCGTCCCGACTCCAGTTCCGACCCCGGCGAAGCCTGCGATCGATCAGAACGCGCAGGTCATCGTCTTCGGCTATCACCGTTTCGAGAAAAAAGTGCGGCGGCCTGACACCGAGATCATGCCGGAAGCATTTGAGGCGCAGATGAAGATGTTGCAGGAGCGCAAAATTCCCGTGATCGGGATGCAGGATTTCCTCGCCTGGAAACGCGGCGAGAAAAGCATTCCGACTCGGGCCGCGATCATCACGATCGATGATGGCTATAAGTCCGGCTACGAAGTGGCGTGGCCGATCCTGAAAAAATACGGCTACCCGTTCACCGTTTTCATTTACACCGAAGGGATCAAGCCGGGCCGCTACAGTGGCGGTGAATCAATGAGCTGGGAGCAGCTCGCCGAAATGCGCGATGCTGGTGTGGACATCCAGTCCCACACCGAGACGCACCAGGATTTGCGCAAACCGCCCTTCGATCGCCTAACGAAACATCGACTGAGCCAGGCTGAGTACGAACCGTGGCTCGAAAACGAAGTCGGGCGCGCGAAAAAGACGATCGAAGATAAGCTCGGCGTGAAAGTGGACGCCTTCGCCGTGCCCTATGGCTACTACAATCAGCATGTGAAAGAAGTCGCGGCCAAGGCCGGCTACGAAGCGCTCTTCACCGTTTACGGGCAGAAGCTCACTTACGGCTCGCCCAACGACTCGTTAGGCCGTTATATGATCGAGGCGAACAAGCCCAAGGTTTTTACCGACGCGATCAGTTTCGGCGGCGCGACGACTGGCGGGAGCGAGCCGGTGGAAGGCGTCCCAACCGCGAGCCTGCAGGCGCAGCCCGCCGATGGCGCCATCGTGAACGAGAAGACTCCGCTGATCCAAGCCAATCTCGGCGGACTCGCGACTCTTGATGCCGGTTCGGTCCAATTGCGGGTGAGCGGCCTCGGCCTCGTCCCTTCAAAGTTCGACCCGCAGACCAAAATTGTTTCCTACCAGGTAACGCAGCCCCTTCACGGCGACTCCTGCACGGTCATCCTGACCGCGAAATCCGGCGGTAAGAAGGTGGAAGCGCACTGGTCGTTCACCCTGAAGGAAGGCGCCGTCAGAGCCAAAGACGCGCCCGGACTGCCGTCGGGTTCTCCGAAGAAATAGGCCGAGGAACCGCTTCCTCTGTGGGACCTATAGTGCCGGCGGCAAGGAGTTGGCGTGTGCAAAATCCAGCCTAACGAACAAAGGGTTGTCTGCTAACGAGAAAAGCACCTTCCGGCTGTTTCCGGGAGGCCTCATGTTGTCATCCTGAGCGTAGCGGAGGACCTCACAAGCGTTCTTGGGCTTCGTTTGGCGGAGAGGCTTCGGGCCCGTTGTTTCGAGAACGCGGCGAGAGCACATGCTGCAGGTGTGGGGTCCTTCGCCGCGCTTAGCCGGCTCAGGATGACAGGCACGCACGCTATGAGCGGATAGAGCTTTACTCGTTAGGCCAAACCGAATCTGGAGCTATGCCACGCAGTCGCGCGCATCTCCGGGGAGGACGAGTTGTTAACCCGTCGTCCCGGGCAGTCTGCCCGGGACAAATTTTGCGCGCAGCGCAACTCGCGGCGTGTACTTCTTCGAGAGAGAGCGTCTCCGGAAGTTCGGCGAAGACTCGGAAAGAAAAACAAACCTGCCAGCGCGCCCTAACCTTCCGGCGGCGCGGCAGCAGAAAGGATCTCCCCTCAGTTGCCGCGAGTTGCGCCGGTATCGCTTCGGCGCGCGGCAACTTGGGAATGCGCAGCGAAAGCAACGTCGCGAAGAAAAGCAGAGCGCCGCCAAGATACCAGGTGGCGCCCGGCATTGGACGCACGTGCTTCTGATCGATGAAATAAGCAAAGGTGAAAGTGAACAGACCAGGCCCGATGATCACCGCGACACTGCGCAGACTATTGATCGCGCCTTGAAGCTCGCCCTGCTCGGATTCGCTCACGCGCCGCGTCATCATTCCCTGCGCCGCCGGACCCGAAATGCTCCAAAGCATCATCACCGGAACTGAAAGCAGAAAGCCCGTCCCCGTCCGTGCCAAGCCGGCAAGGACCATCCCGAGCCCGCCGAGAAACTGGCCGAGGTAAAGCGTCACGCGCTCGCCCAGTTTTTTCACAATCGGCCCCACGAGCGCAACCGAAATGATCACCGAACAAACGCCGACAAGGGCCAGCGAAAGGCCGACCATTCCTTCGTTCCAAGCGTAACGGAAGATCGCGTAGAGCGCCCAGATATTGAAAACCTCGTGCGCCACGTAGCCGATGAATTGGATCACGGAGAGCTGGAATAACTCCGGATGCGAGCGCAGGAGCACGAGGGCGCCGACGGGATTTGCCCGAACCAAAGTGAACGGCTTCCGGCGTTCCGGCGGCAGGGATTCCGGCACGAAAAAATAACCGTAGATTGCGTTCGTTAGGCTCAGCCCACCCGCGACCCAGAAGGGCAGCCGTGGGTCGGAAGTACCAAGCAATCCGCCGAGCGCCGGGCCAAGGATAAATCCGACGCCGAAGGCCGCGCCAATCATGCCAAAGGCGCTCGCGCGCTTCTCCGGCTCAACTACATCCGAGATGTAGGCCATCGAAGTCGAGATGCTCGCCGCGGTGATGCCGGAAATAATCCGCCCCAAGAACAGCCATCCGATCGAAGGCGCTACCGCCATCACCACATAGTCGAGACCGAGCCCGAGATTCGAGGCGAGAATGATCGGCCGCCGTCCGAAGCGATCCGATAAGACGCCGAGCACAGGCGAAAAAACAAACTGCATGAGCGCAAAGACCGTGCCGAAAACGCCGAACCATTTCGCGGCGCTCGAGGCGTCGCCGCCGAGGAAGTTCAGAACCAGTTTCGGTAGGACCGGCGCGATGAGCCCGAGCGCAAGCATATCGAGCGTCACCGTAACGAAGATGAAAATGACGGCGGCTTTGCGTGCTTTCATGTGGGCTGCGAGACGTAAGCACGCCCTGCTTTCGACGCGAGCACTCATCCGTAAATTCCAATCAGTCGCGCGAAGCTCGCAGCACGTCTCGGTAGTGACTGCACCTTCACTCCTGCCTAACTAGTAAAGGATTCTCGACCTAACGAGTAAAGACGACCTTCCGGAGGACGGGCTGTCAGCCCGTCGCGCTGGCAGTCTGTCCGGGGGCAAATTGCCCGGCGCGCAATTCGAGGAACCTACTTCTCGTTAGATGGGCCGCCACGCGAGGATCGGTGCAGACTATGCCGACGACGGGCTACCAACTCCTCCTTCCCGGAAAGAATGATAGCTGTAGAGTGCGCTGCCGGGCATGCAATAGCTCCCGCGGCGCGCTTCTCCCCTTCTCCTACTTGGAAGGCGGGTCATGTTCCAACGTGTGCGGAGTAATGTCAGTCTCTGGTCGATTTGGTGCCTTGCAGCGATGTGCGCGAACACTGGGATCGCATCGTCCGGGAAGCCCAACTCATCTGATGGTCTCCCATACGACGACACGGATTTCCCGTACGATGAGATGGGCTTCCCGGACCACCACTTGAGATTCTCAAATGGTGACTTGAGCCTAATCAACCCATATGGGACGAACCAAACGCACCAACTAATTCGCGGCAGCGAGTCCAGAATGTTCGCGAGCACTCGCTTTGATGTGACGGGAAGCTTCGCCCGCCGTTGACAGGCGGGCTGACCGAACGGATTCTTAGCCACCATGGGCGACAAATCTCCGAAAGCGAACCAGAAGCAGAAGACGCAGCAAAAGGGCAAAGCTGCCAGCGCGGCGCAGAAAAAAAACGCGACGCAAGCCTCTAAGTCGGCGCAGAAGCCGAAGAAATAAGCTTTGGCCAGACCGAATTATTCCGGCGAAAAACGCCGCAAAGAGCTGGAGAAGCAGAAGAAAAAGGAAGCGAAAAAACAGCGCAAGCTGGAGAACGCTGCCGGCCCTTCCCCCTCAGGCGAGCGTGCCGGAGGTGACGAGCAAGGCTTGGCGGAGTCGTCGTCTAACATCCCTACCTCCCCGTCATCGCCTCCCGCGTAGATGCCCTTACGACGCTCTTCGGAGCTGAGAGACGAATGAAACGGATCTTCCTTCCAAAGTGCATACTTCTCGCGAGCGAGTCGTTGCACCGCTGCGGGTAAGCGGTCGAAGGCTTTCAGAACCGCTGAGGCGTTTCCCCGATAAAGACAAGAACTTCTTCGGCAACCGTGGAGAGGCGTCCGCCCTCGGCGAAATCCGTATCGATCTGACGGTCCGCAGCGGCGTTGTCCCGCTCGCGAATAAACGTTGCCAGCTCGGCCAGTTTGCCGGCGGACAAGTATTAACGGGTCGCCGTCGCCGGGACAAGAAAGCGATCGACCGCCCGCGGAAACTGGCAGCGCCTAACGAACAGCCCCGGCCACTTCAGCGATGCGCAGTCGGCCAGGACCTGGCCGGTGAGATAGCGGTTAAAAGCGGCGGCAGTGGTGCGGTCCGGTGTCTTTACGAAGCAGATCGAGAAGCTACCACGATCCCGCGTGCGCAGATGGACGCCGGAGCAAGTGATCCGTCCTTCTCCTGGCGACCTAATTTCACAAGCTATAACGGGAAAAGAAAATACAATGCGTTTAGGTCTTGATGCCCATTGACAGAGCCACGGAAGGGCGCAGGTTTATTGTTATGAAAATTATAACGTCGGTTATTCTTCTCGCCCTGGGCATGGCGACTTTCGGCGCTGCACAGGCAAACGCGGCGACTGTTCAGATCACAATTAAAAACACCGCCGAACAGGATGGCATTTGGATTATGCGTCCCTGGATCGGATTGCATGACGGCAACTTCCCAACTTACATGGTAGGGCAACCTGCTGCTTCCGGTATCCAGCACATTGCGGAAGATGGCGTCAGCGGGGATACCACCAATCCAACTCTCCTTTCCGGTCCCCCGAATGTCTGCGCCGGGGATCCCACGGTTTACAATACCGCCAACCCTTGCCAGTATGATATCTTCGCCGCCTACTCGGGCGGTTCGCAGCAGGTTACCATCGGCGGACCTACCGCGCCCGGCGGCACCTTGGTGGCAACCCTCACCGTGGATCCGCTCAACCTGAAAAGTCAGTATCTGAGTTTCATCGTGATGCTGGTGCCTAGTAACGACGCCTTCTTCGGAACCGACTCCGCGCATCCGATCCGCATCTACGATAGCAACGGGCTCTTTAACGGCGGGCTAGGTCCCATCCGGTTCAAGGTTTCGAACGCGACCCTCTTCGATGCCGGCACGGAGGTCAATACCGAGAGCAGCACGGACACAGCCTTCTTCGGTCAAACTGTGCCCGGTACTGGCACTCATCCCGATGTCATTCCTGTGATTCACCGCCATCCCGGATTTGGCCCGCTCGTTTTGCATGGGTTCAACATTTATCCAGGCAGCCAGTTGAACCACTTCGATCGCGCGAATACTGGAAGCAATGTGGCCGAGGTGACGATCACCGAGTTGCCGTAAGGCGACTCTCGGAGCGGGATAAGCATACAGCCTGAATGCGCGCGAAGCGGCCCGGCCTTGCTGCGCTAGTGTGAGCTATCGCTCGATCACTCGGAGTTAATCCGAGTGATCGACGGGCCGACTTTCCGAGTGGAGACTGGCCCGTATTAATTGTTCGAGTCCTTTTACTCGTTAGGCACAGTTTGTCGCCCGGGAATTGGTGGGCGCGGGAATTGAGAATCAGGGCCGAAATCGGCCTAGCCACGCAGGGAGTCGAGTAACTGTAGCTGGGCCGGAGTGAGTTGGACTTTGACCGCGGCCATGTTCTCCTCCAGATGCGCCACCGACGACGTGCCCGGGATTGGAAGCATGACCGTGGAGCGATGCAGCAACCAGGCGAGCGCGATTTGATAGACACTGACTTTCTGCTCTTTCGCTACGGTTTCCACCGCGCTTTCCTTAATCGATCCCCGGCTGCCACCAATGGGTGACCAGGGCATGAAGCCCAGCCCTTCTTTCTCGCAATACTGTAACGCTCCTTCCCAGTGGCGGTCGGCCACGTTGAATCGATTCTGCACGGTAGCGATGGGCAAAATCTTGCGAGCCCGCGCGATTTCCTCCGGTCCCACCTCCGACAAGCCGACGTGCCGAATCTTCCCGGCGTCGCGCATTTCCCGAAGCGCGCCTAACGACTCTTCCATTGGCACCTTCGGATCGACGCGATGCAGTTGGTAGAGATCGATCCGCGAAAGTCGCAGCCGCTTCAAACTGCCATCGACGCATTGCTTCAGATACTCCGGCCGTCCGTTTGGCACCCACTGATTGGGGCCGGGTCGCGTGTTCCCGCCCTTGGTCGCGATGATCAATCCGCTCGGGTAAGGATGCAGGGCCTCGGCAATGAGAAGCTCGCTCGTCTCCGGCCCGTAGGCATCGGCCGTATCGATCAGGTTCACTCCCAGCGCGACGGCGCGTTTGAGCACTCGTTTTGCCTCCTCCCGGTCCTTTGGCCAACCCCAGATCCCATCGCCCGTGATCCGCATCGCGCCGAAGCCGAGCCGATGGACCGGAAGGTCGCCGCCTATATCGAACATGGAAGGGTCGTCCGCGCGTGTGGGTGTGTTTGCGCGCAGAATCTCGGGGCCTCCCGCCAGGAGCGCGCCTACGCCACCGATCGTTAGGCCGACAAATTTGCGGCGCGTAACGCTGTGGTCTGATTGTGCCGAAGTCTCGTCGTTCATCGAGGGCCATTGTGCGGCCGAGCATTCCTCAGCGCAAGAAGGAGCGGGGCGGTAACTGATACTGAAAAACTGAGATGCTGAAATTCCGGAAAGCATGTCCTATACTCGTTAGGCTAGGTAGGTGTCCCTGACTCCAGCCAACTGCGGTTAAGACGCTAATGTCAGCGTGAAGTTTGAAAGCCGGTCGATTGCGGCGGTGGCTTTAAAGGAAAACTTCTGCGCAGATACGCGATCGTCACTTATCTGCCGCGAAAGGATGATTGGCTAGTTGGAGAGTAACGTAGGCAGTGGCTTGGGAGACAAGTTCCAGCACTGTCGGGTCGTTGTTGTAAAGGTTGTCGCAATAGTGGTGAGGCCGGTCCACACAGCCGCCATCAAAGCTGGGTATTTTCCCTTCGTAATTGCCGAGGAAGCCACCCCAAATCGCTACTTCCTGCGGACCTTTGCAGCAGTCTTGCTGGGTTAGAATGCCGGTATTAGGAATACCGATTAAACTGAAGGAGTTGGAGTCGGTGCCATCATTTCCGAAAGGAGCGGAACGGGAGGGGACACCGCGAGAGGCGAAATAGTTTGCGAACGATTGGTTACCTGGCTCGGACTCGGGGACTACGTTTGCCGGAAACCGCTTTACGTTAAAAGCAAACTTCGGATCAGCCACAAGGTAGTCGAAGTTCGGTGTGGCGGTAACATCGACATCGATGTCGAAAGCGATACGGCCGCGCTCTGCCGGAGTGAGGTTTTTCGTGTAGTAGGCAGATCCGAGGAGGCCAATTTCTTCACCCCCAAACCAGACGTAACGGAGTTGATTGCGGGTCGGCGTTTTCGCCATCTGCAAGGCAATCTCGAGGATAGTGCTAGAGCCGGAGGCGTTATCGAGAATCCCAGCGCCGTAGATGGAATCCAAGTGCGCATCGACGATCACCACGCGGTCTGGATCACCGAATGGCGAATCGGCGATCACATTGTAATCCACTCCAGACTTTATCTGTGTGTGAATCTCCAGCGTGGCGACGGGTGGCTCGTCCGCGTCGATCCGCCCGAGAAGGTCGTTCGCGAGCGCGGTGGAGGCGACGGCGACGACCAGGATTTTTGCCTGGCGAGTGAGCCGCGGTATTTGCAACTGGCTACCATCAATGCTGCGGTCTCGCTTGCCCCGAGCCGCATGCTCGGCCGAGGGATCGAAGAGAATGACGGCGGACGCGCCTGCCTGTTCCGCATTTGCAACCTGTATGTCGTAAGCGCAACCTCCGCGTTGCAATAATGCGATAGCTCCGGACGGGAAGGTGGCAAACTCTTCCGCAGAGCTACCGGTGCCAGAGCCGGTCACCCGATGAATCGGCGCGGTCACCACTCCGCCACCCGATAGCCTTGCCACCACCCAATCTTGTTCCACCGGATAATGGCGTCCGCTGACGGTAAGTTGTGGGACGTCCATGACCTCAGTCATACCGTAGGGATAACTCTGGATGGTAACCTTGTAGCCGGCCTGCTTCATCATGTTCGCGACGTAGTCCACCGAAGCGCGGTAGCCTGCCGTGCCAGTATCGCGATTGCCATGCCCGCTCGAGTCGGGATGCTCGTCGGCGATAGTCTGGAAGTCGGAAAGGTGCTGCCAAAGTGCAGGCAGTTGAATGGCCGCGACTAGCTTTTCCGGCGTGTTCCGAGAGAGCGTTTGGTCGCCGTTTGTTCCGACGCCGCCGTTCGCTGCGATGGCAATTGCGAGAATCTTCCCCAGCGTAACCAAGCTAAGAAAACGAGTTAGTCTCATATCAGTTCGCGATTATAGCGACGGTTCGTGCGATGACAATAATGGCAGCGCGTGTCCGCAGGTCCTGGTGACTTGTGGTTTGTGACTGGCGGCAAGGTTGAAACCGACCATCCCTTCCGCAGCCGTGACGGCGCGGGCTAGCCATGGCCGGAGCTAACTGTTAGTCGCGCGCGCCTTGATCCAGGCGTGGACTCGCTCTTGGAGAAGGTCGAGCGGCATGGCACCGGCGTCTATGATTTCATCGTGGAAGGCTTTGATGTCGAACTTCGGGCCGAGCTGGGCTTTAGCTTCATCCCGTAGTCTAAGAATCGTTAGTTGTCCCATCTTATAAGCGAGGGCCTGGCCGGGCCATGCGATGTAACGGTCGGTCTCGGTTTGCGCGACGGCGTCGTTCACGTCGTTGGCGTGCATGTAGTCGATGACTTTCTCGCGGCTCCAATTCTGGTCGTGAATGCCGGTATCGACGACCAGCCTGACGGCGCGGAATAACTCTGAATTTAGCCGGCCGTAATCGGAGACGGGATTCTGGTAGAAGCCGATCTCCTTACCTAGCTCTTCCGCGTAGAGTGCCCAACCCTCAGCGTAGGCGGAGTAAAAGCCGTGAAGCCGAAACTTCGGCAGACCTTGCAAAGTCTGGGCGATACTGATTTGCATGTGATGCCCTGGCACGCCTTCGTGATAAGCGACCGCTTCGTCTAACACGAGGGTGCGCTTGGTCGGGTCGGCGACGGCTACCACCACACGACCGGGACGCTTGCCATCCGGGGTGCCCGCGACGTAATGAGTTGACTCGGCCTTAGCAAAATCGGGGATCGGCTCGACGGTCACAGCTGCTTTCGGGAGCAGACCGAAGAGTTGCGGTAGCTTCGGCTCCATCTGGTGGATGTATTTTGAAAAATCATCGACGATTTGTTGCTCGCTTTGCGGCTTCCATTTTGGGTCGTCGTTTATGGCTTTGCGGAAGCTGGCGAGATCCTTGTGACCCTGGGCCTCGGCTAACCTGGTCATCTCCCCGGTGATACGCTGCACTTCCTTTAACCCTAACTCATGGACCTCCGTCGGCGTGACGCTCAAGGTGGTCATCGTCTTCACTGCTTCCGCGTAACGCCGCTTGCCGTCGGGCAGGCTTTCGATCGAAAGCTCGGTGCGTCCTTTCGGGTCGTAGTCGGTCCGCAGGAACTCCGCGAATTTTTTGTACGCGGGAAACACGTCATTGTTTACAGCCTTTGTGATCTCATCGGTTAAACGCTTCTTATCCGCATCGGAGAAGTCCGCGGGGAACTTCTTCGTCGGCCGCAGAAAAGGATTCGCGGAGACAATGCCCTCACACTGGCCGGGCAGCTTCTCGAGCACGAGCTTAGGTGGCATCAGACCATCCTTCTCGCCCTGTCTCATTACCTCGGTCGTTTGCTCAAGCACCCGCGGGATTTGATGCAGACGCGAAATGTAATCCTGATAATGCTGCACCGAATCGAAGGGCACGCTCAGCGCCAAATCGGCGAGGTGAGTATGGATACCATTCTGCTGATTCACCGGCATCTCGTAGTTCTTCAGGCTGTAGCTCACGTCTTCACGCTCGATTTGTCGCTGCATGAGCTGATGACTTAGAAGATCTTTATCACCCATGCCGTCAGTTGGGATTTCTTTTAGCCGTTGGAGGAACTGGTCTGCCTCCGCGTGCTGGCGTGCGATCTCTGCCAGCGAATACTGCCCGAGGAGTGAGTTATAACGATAGTCGCCAAAGGAGGTGGCTCGCTCCGGCGAATTCCTGAGCCCTGTCTCATAGAACTCCGCGAATAACGCCTCCTGTTTGGCCACGCGCTCGGCTACCGATGCCATTTGTGCAAACGCCGGGGAGGCGAGAGCTAGAACAAATCCGTAAGCTATATGTCGCATTCGTTAGCGTAGCAGAGCGTGGCTGCGGTGCACGCAGGAATCGAGCGCAGGTTATCGCTCCAATCTCTCCCGCCTGATGCAATATCAGCGGGTAACTTATGCCTAAGAGTTACACCTATCCAAAGGTGGATGTTGTTGAGATAGGCGAGCTAAGGTACGACCGTAAGAGTCAGGTCGTTGCCTGTGCCACCGTGATAACTCACTTTCAAGTTAGTTCCAGCAGCGCTAATCGTAGCGCCGTCCGCAAGGTTAGCGAAGGTGCCGCTGATCTGGCCGGTAGCCGTGTTATCGATGACAGTGAAGATAGTTCCAACAGGTAAGGCACCGCTGCCGACCGGGACGAGCGAGAAGGTCGCGCCCGTAAGAATAGTCACACCGCCATTCCCTACGATCTTATCCGCGGTTGCCTGCTGCGCGTTAAGATTACACTCATAGACGCTGTCTGAATTGAAGGAGACCGGGCCGACGATACAATCTGGCCGACGGTCACATCGGTCGGGACAGTAATATTAGTGATAGCAGTCGTCCCGAAGGTGGCGACGTCGGTCGCACTATCAGGCACGGTCGCCGGTGTCCAATTCGCGGGGTTAGTCCACTTATTATCCACGGGGCTGGCATTCCAGGTGGCGCTGCCCGCCAGGCAGAATGAGCCCATGCCGAAGAGGAGCGGGATAAGGCAGAGGAAACGGAAGTAAGGAAGTTTTGCGCGCACGACCCTGAGTTAGCCCGCGTTTCAGCGGGAAGTAAAGCGTGAAACAAACGGCACCAGCATCACTGCCGGATGTTTCTCACGATTTCCTGAAATGCTTTGGACATATCGTCGCGCGTCGTCTGTTGGTCGGCTAACTCTCGTTGGAAGTAGTCATAAGTCATATGCCGGCGCGCGGCGACGACGCCGTTCTGGCAGGCGAACTTAAGAAAGGAGAGGAAGTTAGCGTCGGCCATGCGCTCGTCGGCCGCGCTCGGGTTATGACTCTTGGCCGCGAGCCATTGGTCGACAAGTGAATTGGCGCACCTATTATGCCGAGGCGAATGAGATGAATATTATTTCGGTGAGTGCGCCGGGACGGAACTTCATTTTCACCAGCCGCCTTTTGGTTCGTTCATCGAGTTCTCTTACGCCCAGCGATTTGATCGTACGAACGCTCTCCACCATCCCTTCGGGTCGCAAGGACAAAAGGACCAAGTCCGAGCCCTGACCGAAATTGATGCGCCGATGTTACTTAGCAGTTAGATGGGATGAGCTTGAGGTCGAATCGCGAGCTCCTTTCGTTCTCATTGACCTCGCAATTCCGGAGTGGTAGGAGACGGAGGTATGAAATCCTTTGTCCGCCAAATTCAAGGTCTCGCAATTGCTCTCTTGTTTGTTGTGGGTGTCCTTTGCGTCTCGTTTACCAGAGCTAAGGCATCTCCCGATTCAGTTTCGATTGAAGTCTTCCCGGTGGGGCCGAGTCCAATTGGGCTCGCCTTCGATGGTGCCAATATCTGGGTGGCAGATTTCTTTGGGAACTCCGTGAGTAAGGTCCGGGCGAGCGACGGCGTTATCCTTGGCAGTTACTACGTGTTCGAGCCCTTCTTTGTCGCTTGGGATGGCGCCAGCATTTGGGTGACGAATGAAATCGGAAAAGTCACAAAGTTTCGTGGCAGCGACGGCGCGCTCGAGGCCACCATCAGCCTGGGAAGTTCTCAGCTTGGTGGCATTCTTTTCGACGGCACGGACATTTGGGTCGCGGGCTACGCGGTGGGTAACGCAGTCTTCAAGCTCAGGGTTAGTGATGGGGCGGTTCTCGGCACCTATGGCGTAGGTCGGCAACCGTATCAGCTTGCCTTTGACGGCGCGAATATCTGGGTGACGAACATCCTCGACAACACGGTGTCGAAGTTGCGGGCACGTGACGGTGCGCAGCTTTTCACCGCGAAGGCCGGCCCTGATCCTTCGGGAATCGTCTTCGATGGCCGTGCGATTTGGGTAGCTAATTCATATCCCGGTTGGGGACGACCGGCCCGGACGATAACCAAGCTCAGATTAAGCGATGGGGTTAAATTGGCTACCGCGACGGTGGGGAGAAATCCGCAACTGCTCGCTTTTGATGGTAGTCACATTTGGGCCAGCAACTACTATCCAGACAGCACCGTCGTGAGGCTGCGAGCTAGTGACGGTGCCCGTCAGCGCACTTTTACCGAGGGGATCAATCCTGAGGGTATCCTATTTGATGGAACTAGCATTTGGGTAGCCTACTATCTCAGCGGCACACTCTGTAAAATCACCGAAAGCACGCCCTAGAATCTACTCCGCAACGAAGCAAGCAACCCCGCCGGCGACTGGCTGTTTTCGGAGTTGCTCAGACCTACTATCCGTTGCTGTAGAGAAGGATGAAGCGAGGCGGCGCGCGCGTGTTGCACTTCCTGGGCTGCTCAATGGGTTTAGCTTATTTCTTTGCTCGTTAGGCGAAGCAAAGACAGGGTGAATTTGGAAACCAGGAAACCAGGAGATATGTTGCAAGGAGGGAAGACTAACAGCTCTCTTCCTTTCCTGGCTTCCTGGTTTCCAAATTAGCTTCTTTCCCGTTAGTTACTTCTGGAGAACTCCCAAGGGTAGAACGACTTTACCGAAGCATTCGTTGATGACCTGGGCGAGGCCGGCATACATGGCCGACACGCCGCAGAAGATTCCTTCGTAGCCGGTGGCATGGCGGAAACCGGGGCTGGCCGCGGTGAGATCGCCGAAGGCGAGGAGAAAAAAAAGGAGGGTCAGTGTGCCGAAGATGACTTGTCCGGCGCGATGAAGCTTAAAGGTGCCGACAAACATGCCAAGAGTGAAGAGTCCCCACAAGGCGAGATAGCTGCCGAGCGCGGTTTCGTTCGTGGCGACACCAAGCCCGAGCTTAGGCAGGAGGAGTAACGTCACGAGCGAGAGCCAGAAGAAGCCGTAGGAGATAAAAGCGGTGGCGGCGAAGGTGTTGCCCTTCTTCCATTCCATGATGCCGGCAATTATCTGCGCGAGGCCGCCGTAACAGATACCCATGGCGAGGACCATGCTGTTCAGCTCGTAAAAGCCGGCATTGTGCAGATTCAGCAGGATGGTCGTCATGCCGAAACCGAGAAGGCCGAGGGGCGCTGGATTGGCAGTGGTATCGCGGAGTTGAGTAAGAGTTTCGTTCATGGCTTCCCTCTTTTGCAGCGAAAGGCGCGGACATGTCAATCCTCGCCTGCTGATTTTGCAGTTAGCTCGCCGATTGTGACGACGATGCGCAGTTCGCCAATTTGCGTGCCTCCCACAAAGTTAGTCGTTAGGCTGAGAGGAAATGCGGTTGCGCTTTTCCGTTATTAAACCTGTAAGAGCTCGCCAGCGCCGCCTGGTTGATGGGGAGTTGAGCCGGTTGCCCGCGCTCAAATTCCCGAACCCTTGTCGGCGGCAGGGAATGAGGTTGTGTGTGTTCGCCCGGCCTTTGTCCTTTACTCGTTAGGGCGAATCGGAGGGGCGCTTGGAACGGAGGAAAGTCCGCCTGGCGGGCAGCTATGGAACCACGGTCAGCGTGAGGTCATTCCCGTCACCGCCTTCGTAGGTAACAAGGAAGCTGTTACCGTTCGCGGTTAAGATGGAGCCATCGGGAAGGTTGGCGAAAGTTCCGTCAATCACGCTCGTCGAGGTATTATCGACAACAGTCAGGGTAACTCCGGGCGTCAAACTGCTCTGAGCCGATCCTTGCAGCAAAAAGTTCCCGCCAGCGATATGAACACCACTAGCGGCGATGACATCGTTCTGGAAGGTTTCGCCGCTTCCTTTGTAGCTGCATATATAGGTAGCATCGGCCTGCAGGGTTACCGATTGTAGAGTGGTAAGTCTCCCTGGTTGGGCAGGACGTACTCCAGGCGCAAGAAAGGCGCCACGTCCTCTCCCAGTGCCGAGCGTGACGGGGGGCCCGAAACGGTGCCGCTTCCGGTCAGTGCTCCAGCCGGCACCATAATCGCGCCAGACCCAGTGGCGGAGCCGGTCGAGTTGTTATTGCCAAGGTGCCGGCACTGACTGTCGTTCCTCCCGGGTAGGTGTTCGCGCCGCTTAAGATGAAAGTGCCGGCGCCGGTTTTCTTGAGCGCGCCGGCTCGACCCGAAATGACCCCCGCGAAAGTAGTGTTGAGGTTATTGCTCCCGGTCGAAAGTGTGGTCGCACCGAGAAGAACGCTGCCATCGCCTTCGATGGAACCGATAGTCACTCCCGGTGAGGAATGATTTGAAAGGTCTATGCTCCCATTCCCGAACACCTCGATGCGGGCCGTTCCTCCCGACGATTTACCCGAAAACAGGATTGAACCGCCTACGCCCGCCCCGCCGCGGGCGATGAAGGTGGCATTGCCGGCGTTCGCGGAGCCGAAGAGATTAGTCAGGCCACCGCCCGCGCCGCTGACCGAGCCGGCGTTGTTCGTGAAGGTAGCCGATCCGGCGCTGGCGCTATCCTCCATGAGGACGAACCCTCCGCTCTGCCCGGAGGCGCGGGCCCCGTTGTTGATGAATGAGCCGCTGGCAGCGCTGGAGGTATCGTGGAAGGTGACTCCCGCAGCGGCGCCATTCGTAAAGGAAGCGGTCCCGGCGTTCGCGCTACCCGAGAAGGTAGTCGAGCCACCGGCAGTACCGATTACCACGGCTGCATTGTTGGTAAAGGTCGTCGTCGTGCCGACAGAGGCAGTCATATCGAAAGACAGCGCGCCGGGGCCGTCGCCTTTCGATGCCGCGATCACGAATTGCTGGGACAGCCCAGAGTCATTCAGAACCTCGCCATCAATCGTAAGACTCTTCGTCGGACTCACTGTAATCGTGTAGGCGCTCGCTCCGGAATCAAAGACGATGCTATCAATCTCAATGGGCGCCGAGAGGGAGACGCTAGAGATACTTGAGGCGTCGAAGGTAGCGACGGAAAAAGGACTATCAGGCACAACGCCAGATAACCAGTTCGTTGGTGTGTTCCAATCCCCTGTCGCGGGGTTCGGCTTCCACGTGCCGCTGGCGTCTTTGGGTGTGACTTCGTCGAGACTCGTGTCGGAGAGGCGAAATTCGTCTTCGGCCAGCGTGGTGCTGCCGCCAGAGTTTGCATTCATAAAGACGTTCAGATAGGAGGCCGTGATTGTGGCGGTGTGTGCCGTCACAGTGGCGCGTCCCCAGATTTGAGAAGGTTCTACGCCCACGGCCGCAGCATCCAGTTCGGCTTCCGTCAGTCCTTCGGGTTTAAAAGTATCGAACTGTGCTGCGCTCAGGACCCATCCTTTCACGGTAAAGGCATCCGTATCGATCAGGAATAGGACGAGATAAGTCTGCCCCACGCTGAGCGGGATGCCGCCGCTCATAAATTCGAATCCACTGTAAACGGTGAGTGCATCGGTGTTTTGTGGCGCCAGTATGGCAAGATTCGAAGAGCCAAAGAAAGTATTTGGCGGACCGACGCTCATTCCATTGAAGATTCCAGAGTCGGAACTCGTATCAACGACCTGAGTAAGAAATGATCCAAAGTAAACACCGTCCAGCATGGCTATGAGCGGGCGAGTATTTGAGGCGTTACCAATTCCGTCAATCCCGGTGGCGGTGATGCGTCCGCCGACGACAAGAAGATCGGAAAAGGTCATCCCGGCTGCCGCATAGGTGATAACCGGGTTGCCCGCAAGCCAGGGGCCGGAAAAGCCAATCCCGCCGTTCTTGCCGGCGAGAAAGCCATCGACATCGCCATAGTCGAACCCATCGTAATAGATAATCGCGCCCGTGGTCGCATTCGCGAACACAAAGCCTGCCAGGAAAGTGACCAAAATGCTGGCAATCCGAAAGCCTATCTTCCATTGAAGTTTGAACCGATATTTCATGATAGTTGGGTTATTAGGGGAAACTTGGGGGGCGAATGCCTGAAGCCGGGAACGTTAGTTGGCTAAACGGTTCGGCATGCTTTCAGCTACCGAGGTAGCCGTCAAGCAGGAAGTCTCTCGGCAGAGCGTTGCCCTCGAGCACGCCATGATTTCCAATCTGCGCCCGTCGCAATTCTTAACTGCTTGGACTTACCTTTAAGTTCCTTTACTCGTTAGGCTAAAAAAACCTGTCATAGGGCCGCCCCCCCCAAAGCGATGCCGTCGCCGAGATGGGCACGGCAAGGGGCGCGCGCGTGATAATTGTGTCTAACGGCACGCACTACAATCGCTCCTTTACTCGTTAGGCGAGAGTGGCGCGCTTCGCGCTAAACCTTAGACATTTTCTGGTAGGAAAGCAAAAGGGCTGCGGTCTCCCGCAGCCCTTCGCCTGGCACCATGACCGAAAACTATTCCGGCGGGCCGTGCGGGCCGGATTCGTGCAGCGTTTCCATCGCATCGAGCTTCTTCTGCTGTTCGGGCGTGAGCAGCGGACGGATCTGCGTGTGCAGTTGTTTCAGGACCACGTCGGCCTGCGCGCGTGCCTGCTCGTGAATCGCTTTGAGCTGCGGTTGCGCCGCATCGACCAACGGCTGGAGCTGCGTCTTTTGCGCGTCGGTCAGGTTCAGCATGTGCGTGAGCATCGCCGTGAGATTCGGCGGTCCGTGATGATGCGGGGGCGGCGCGTCTTCGCCGTCCTGCGCGCACGCCAGCGAGGCTGTCGTTAGGCTCAGGGCGAGCGAGAGAATGGGAATGATAAGTCTCTTAGTCTTCATAGGTTTGTTTTGTTTGTTGTTTTTGTAGAACAGCAACCGCTGTTCGAATTCATCAGACGCGCGCAGAAAGGGGCGGTTACACCATTTAAACTTTGCGTGGGATGAACGTTTCATGAGGAAGACCGATCCGAAGGACCTTGTTAGTTCCAGGATGAACCGACTTAGTGTCATGCCTTGAGAAGAAGTGTAACCTGCGGCGCTCGGCGGCGTCTTGGTCGTGAGGTGGACCTGTTCGAGACCCGGCCATGCCAGATGAAAGTTTTGATGAGAAAGCGTGTCTCCAAAGACTCGCGGCTGGTGACGAAGCCGCAGCGCGCGATTTTCTGCGCCAGTATCATCCTCTCGTCGTCCGCCTGGTCCGTTCCCATTTGCCGCGTCGCCTGAGCGAAGAAGATCTCACTCAGATGATATTCATTAAAATTTTCCAAAAACTCGACCGCTACTCCGGCAAGGCGCCGCTGCCGCACTGGATCTCTCGCGTCGCCGTGAATACCTGCATCAATGAGCTGCGCGCGGAAAAGCGCCGTCCGGAATGGCGCATGAGCGACTTCGACGAATCGACGGCAGCCGCGATCGAGCAACTGGCGCGCACTGAGAACGACCCGCCAACATCAGACGACGAGCGGACGGCAAAATATCTGCTGGAGAAGTTACTCGCGCGTCTCTCGCCTAACGATCGCCTGCTCATGAATCTGTTGTATCTCGAAGAGCGTTCCGTTAAGGAAGTGCAGGATGTCACGGGTTGGAGCCAGGCCTCCATCAAAGTGCGCGCTTTTCGGGCGCGCGCGCGGATGAAAAAAATGCTCGGAAAAACCGAATCGCTCGCCTCCGTCTTCGCATGAAATCGACCGAAGAATTTCTCTCGCGCGTTTTCACGCTCGCGCGCAGGGTGAGGCCTCCCTTACCTGGTGAACTCCCTTATGGTTTGGAGACAGCAGTGTTGGCGCATTGGCGCGCCGCTGCTGGGGAGCGCTCCGGCCAGGGGTCGATCGTGCGAGGTCTGCGTTGGGCGGCGCTCTTCGCCTGCCTCCTCGCATTCCTCGCCGGTTTGTTGGGAAACGATCAAGTCTCGGCGTTCCGGAATCGTTTCGACCCCGAATCCAGCGTGGCCGACTCCGCGGTCGTGTCCGGTTATGACTATGAGTAAGTCCAAGGTCGTCAGGGTCGTCTTATACGCCGCGCTTATCTTCCTTGCTGGCGGAGTCGCCGGGGCCTTTGTCGCGCCGATGATCGGTCGCACCTTTATGCGTCCACCGCGTCCGCGGGAATTGTCGCAGCACATGATGGAGCGTCTGCAAACAGGGCTGAACCTAACCGCCGACCAAGCCGCGAAGATTCAGCCGCTGGTCGAGAAGGTCGGCGCCGAGATAGAATCCATCCGGCACGAAACCGTGAAGCATGTGCACGAGCGTGTCGCCGAAACCAATGCGCAGATCGCGCAAATTCTTACCCCGGAACAACGGGTGAAGTTCGCCCGGATGGAAGCGGAACATCGCAAGCGCATGGGACACGGCCACCCACCGGGCGAACCGCCGCCGCCAGGGCCCGATGGGACGCGCTAATCCTGGGCACGCGGCCGTTCCGTGTGCCTAACGAGTATAACATTTGTCGGCACTTAGACTCGTTAGGTAACCAGTCCCCGCGTCCGAAACGTTAGCCGAACAATCTTCCGGGGAGGACGAGGTTGATAACCCGTCGCCCCGGGCAGTCTGCCCGGGACAATTTGCGCGCCGGGCAACTCGTGGCGCGTTATTCTCGTTAGATGGCACGTCGTGCGAAGTTCGGCGGAGACTCCGCCGAACGACGGGTTAACAACCCGTCCTCCCCGGAAAAGACACGCCGGCCGGTTCCTCGCCGCTTGTGCGGGGGGACATCCTGAGCGGCGAAGACGGCGAAGGAGCCCGCAAGCGTTACACGATAACTCTTCACCCCTGGCGGCGAGCGGTTATCGCCAGGATAAAAACCTAACGAGAAGTAGCCACGAGCGCCGCCTACCCGCCCACCAGCACCTGGAGCGAAACCGCGGGTGTCCCTGCAACTTCCGCCGTGATCGTGACCGACCCGGCGCCCGCAAATGCGACTGGCACATCCATCGTGGAAAGACCGGCGGGAATCACAATCGGAGGCAGGTTCGCTCCTCCGGGCGTAAATACTGGCCCGGTAAGATTGACGAGCGCACCAGTCATAGGTGCCGGGCCCTTCAACTTGATGGTCAGTGTCGTAGGAATTTCTCCCAAGACCTCCCCCGCGATCGCAAGAGATAAGACCCCCACTACGCCCGCCGCCGCCAGACTCTCCCGCGTGCCAGCGGAGACCGGGTCTGGATTTCCTTCCTCGCCGGCGGCAATCCTCGTCCCGCCGAAAAGCACGAGCCGGCTCCGGACGCTGTCGTAAATCATCGACGCAAGCTGAAGCGGTCCGGGGCCGATATCCTGCCGCAGCGTCCAATGCTTTCCATCAAATTCCCACGTATCGGCAAAGACCGTGTGCGGCTGCGCCGGATCGAGCGAGCTCAGTCCACCATAGAGGAGAACGCTGCTTCCGCCGCCGCGAGCCATCGCCGCTTGCAGGCGCGCCGAGGGCCCAAACTCAGCGAGTTGCATCCACTTCTGACCATCCCACGCCCATGTGTCTCCCTGGCTCGTAGTCCCCGCACCGATGCCGCCAAAAAGAAACACGCTCTCGCTCGCGCTGTCGTATGCCATCGCGTGGCCGCCGCGCGGAGATGGACCAGTGTCCTCCTGTTGCGTCCACTCTTCTCCGTCAAACTCCCAGGTATCATTGAGATTGCTATTGTCGTCGCCCTGTCCTCCGAAAAGCACCGCCCTGTTCCGAGCGCTGTCGAACGCCATCGCATGGCTCGAGCGCGCGCTCGGACCGGAGTCCGCAAGCTGGGTCCAATCCGTTCCATCCCACTGCCAGGTATCGCGCAAATGTTGGTCACCCCTTCCTCCGAAGAGAAGCGTAACCTTGCGCGCGCTGTCATATGCTATCGCGGCAAGGAAGCGCGCCGACGGTCCGATGTCATCCATCTGAGTCCAAAACGAACCATCCCACTCCCAGGTATCGCGCAATAGCGCCTCCGTGGACGACTTACCGCCAAACAAGACCGCCCGGCTGCGATCCGAGTCGAAAGCCATCACGCTCGCGCTCCGGGCGCTCGGTCCGGCGTTGGCTCGCTGCGTCCACAAAACTTTTGTCATCGGCTTAGGTGCTGGCTGCGGGAGCTTTTTGGTTACTGGAGCCTGCGTCCCTATTTTTCTTTGGCAAGCTTTTATTGGAAGCGCTTCCCCAAGCGTCTCGGCACTCAAGTCCTATACTCGTTAGGCGACGCAGCATTTCGGCCCACGCGCGAAAAGCCTAACGAGTACAAGTATCTAAAGAGCGCGAAGGGAAGAAAGGTTGGTGCCGAGGGCAGTAATGTTCCAGCAAAGGAAGCGCAGTAATCTTCAACTTGCTGTGGGCACGTGACTGCAGAGAAGCGCTACCGTCGAGTCTCCACCGTCGAGCGGTGAACGGAGAAGGATTATGCGTTCACCGGCGTAGTTCTTCGCTCCTTCGCGGCGCTCTTTTGAAATCTTGCAAGCTTTCCGATTTTTAGGAACCACCGATCGAACAGGGCGAGATGAATTTTGAAACCGAAAGAAGCGATCAAGGTCGCAGCCGTGACCAGGCCGACCTGGCCAAGGGTTGATCGGAATCGTATCAGGCGGACAAGCATCGGGCCAAGGAGTAACGTCGCGAGCGCGGCCAGAACGGTCGTTCCGACGCCGCCCACCGTGAGTAAAGTAACCGCGCGCCAATGGTGCCAGGCCCAAATCAGTGCGCCGAGAATTCCCACGATGAGCAGGATGCCCAGCACTCCCAGGGGACGTGAAAGCCGCCAGACCTTGAAGGCTCCGGAGCCACCGACCTTCAATTGCTTCATGACCGTATTGAAGTCCGAGCCTGGGCTGAGCAGGCACTCCGCCTCGAGGAACTTCCACGAGATTTTATTCTGCTCAGCGGCGGGGAAGAGGCCCTCGATGCTGCGCCGGAATTCGAACTGCGCCATGCGATAGCCACTCGTCATGAGCGAGTATGCTTCGATCTCGGAAAAGGAATCGAGATCGGTGCGAATGCCGGCTAGCAATCCCTGCACGTCCTTCCGGAGACCGAAGCGCGTCAGAATGCCGCGGCGATCCACCGGTCGCGCTTCGTCGGAGGCATCGGAGGGATCCTGGCATTCCACCCAGTCGACCGGATCGACGTCGAGGTCTTTCTTCATGTGCAAGAACATCAGCCCGCGAAGAATGGACGAGCGGCGGCGCGCGTCTAGCTCGCGATACTCCGCCTGGCGGACGCGCGCCATCGAGACACTGAACGACCGCAGCGGCACTCCTAATATCCCTGCGCTTGGCTCGTCGATGGCCAGCATCTGGCCGCTGGCGTCGCTCACGAGCATGATAGAACAATCCTGTTCGAGAAGGCTCGCCACGCCTTGGTTGTCGAAGACGCCTCCATCAACGAGGCGGACGGTTTTCGCGGGATAGAGCCCCTGCAAAACCAATGGTTCGAACAAACCCGGCACGCACGAAGACGCCGCCACCGCATGCCCCAGTCGAATCCGCCGAAAGTCCAGTGGCGCCTCCTCGTAGTACAATCGACGCAGCCGATAATTGCCATCGATTTCTCCGTCGATCCCCGAGGGCGGCTCACCCATCCACGTGGCCGTGAACTGCCAGTTATGCCCGGTGTTAAGTGTGGTGGCGTTAAGGACGAGCGTGGGCACCTTGTTTCGTCGGCGCCAATTGTCGTACTTGGGCTTGAAGGTCTCCGCGGCTTCGCCACGCGGAGTGAACTTGAGATCGTCCATGTAGCGCGGCTTCGCGCCTTTGCCATCATCCACGCGCGAGAAAAGGTTCGACTCGTAAAGCTCGCCCAGACGCTGAGTGCGCGTGTAGGCAGGCCAGAACATAGCCTTCAAATTGGTCCACAGTTCCGCCAGCACTTGGGAGCGTAGATTCGTCTGGACGCCAGCGAGGAAATGGTCCTCAAGGTGCTTGACGATCTCTATATAATCCTGCTGCGTGATGTCAGAGTCGTTTTTCTGCGAAAGGAGACGCTGAACTTCCAGATAGTAGTGCGCGCCGGTGATTGAGCCGCCGGATACGCAGGACAATATTTCGATGTGGCGCAGCGCGTCACGCTCCGCCAGGCAGGCCAGCACACCGATGTGAAAGAGCGAGGCACGGAAGCCGCCGCCCGAAAGTGCCAGACCGAGCTTGCCTGCAACGACGCGCTCGACCGCAGGGGCGAAAGGCCCCAGGTACTCCCGGAGCGCGGACCGTGCCCGGTCGACATCTAACGGGAACTCGACCGAATACTTCGGCATAAGTTCCAGAAAGTCCGCGTGCAACTGCAAGAGATCCCCAAGTTGTTGAATAGTGGACTGGAACTCCCAGGGCGCGACATCGCCCTGCGCCGGGGCCCCTCGAAGCCGCGTCATCGCCTCATCATACTCACCAAGGCCAAAGTAAGCTTCGGCGATCGTCGCGTGGAACCACCACTCCTCGCGCAACCACTCATTCCCTGGCTCATCAAACAATGGCGGCAGCTGACGAATCAGCTCTTCGCGAATGCGCCGCGCTTCCTTGCGTCCGGCCGCGGCAACGGCCGATTCTCCGCCTGCTTTCCTAGCCTCTCGCGCGTCTTCACGCGCGAGAACATCTAGGAGGAATGCGGCGTTACCTCCGTTGTACCCGCGATCGTTTGTCGCTCCCAGCGCGTGGCCACGCCGGTAGAATAACAGTGAGCGCTCCAGCGACTGCCGCTGGCCCTCTACCTGCCAAATACGCTTGAAGATCCCGCCCGCGAGGCCCAGTGTTTCCTGGTCCACCGAGGAAGCAGGGTCATCGACTTCGCAGAGGATTTCGAAGGCGCGCTGGAAACGGTCGTTTGGCAGGTCGGGATCCTTGTAGGTGCACAGCGCGTGTTGCTGACCGAGACGGAGGCGTTGTTTTGCGCCGAGCGACTTATAACCGGTATGCCGGCGCGCGAGCGCGAAGAGCCGTCGTGCATAGCCGAATTCCTGGCCTTTCTTTAGCGCTGCGGCCAGGCTCTCGATCTCGGGTATATCGGTCTCCACTCCTCTGAGGAGTTTCTGGGCGCGGGCTTTTCTCTCCGCCAGGGTGACGACAACTTCTGGCGCCTGTCCTTGATTGTGGGTTGGAGAAGAGGGGGTCGGCATCGGAGCGCGGATATTTCTACCGATCCGGCGAAAGCTGTCGAGGGAAAAACGCTTCGGTTTCGAACCGGGTTATACGATAGCTGAGAGTTATCCCTTTATTGACGCGAGGCTAGGGGCGCTGGAGAAACAAATAGCCTAACGAGTATAAGTGTCCAAAGGAGCGCGAGCGGGAGAAAGGTGGGCAGCCAAATGCGATTAGATTCCAGAAGCGAGAGCGCCAGCAAGCCATAACCCGCGCTAAGTGCCAAAGCGACGAGAAGGGAAGTGCTTTTGGAGATCCGCTCAAGCCATGGGGCTGCGGCCGCCGCGAGAAGGATAATGAGCCAATCGTAGAACCAGGGCACGGCACGCAGATAAGCATTGCTTTGCACAGTCGCGATCGCGGTCGAGAAAATGTTAGGCGGTTGCAGAGGATCGTCGGCCAGGCGCAGAAGAATGATCTGACCTTTCAAAGAAGTGAGGTCCATGGTCGGCGGGCTGTGTGAAGAGCGCTCCTGCGCCGCAAGAAGGAGTTGATTCAAGGTCAGACGGCGGACGCTGCGCGCGGCTGCGGGGTTAACCTTGGTCGTGCCGTCGCGATGGAGCGGGATGCGCCATCCGTTAGGCAGTAGAATGTGGGAGCCGAGTTCGATCCTGATGTCTGCCGGCGTGGCGCGGAGCCAGAGCATGATGGCCTGCAGCGGAAAGGAGGGCACAATCTCGCCGCGGTATTCAAGGAGCATCGGCACGCGAATCCGGTCGCTGCGATCGTTAGGCAGATTGATGAAACCCGGAGTCGAGATGAGGCGGATGTCATCCCCCGGGCGATGACTTACCCCGGTGAACTCGGCGAGATGACCGCGTTCGCCGGTGACTTGGGGCAGGGTAGGAATATCGTCCACTTTGAGGTCGCGCGGACCTTTGCCGCCGAGCTCCATGGCTACGAGAAGCTTGGGCACACGCATGGCCTGATCGGTGAAGAGTTGTTCCTGATCCTTGTCGCGCTCGCGCCAGATGAGGATCGGCTCGAAGCCGATGACTGCGGGCTGGAAGTCGAGCGCGGCTTGGAGGAAGAGAGCTAACTCCAGCGGCGAGAAGGACCGTTGCGCGGCCGCACCCTTGGGTGCTGGCTTTCTCTCCGAGGTCGTTGGAGAGTCATCGCGCCCGACTTCCACCAGAGTTACCGCCGCGGGCTGAAGCTCCGATACGGCGTTGGCCATAAACCAATAGAGGAGCACGTCGTCCACCCGCTGGAGTCGAGGCTCGCGTGCGATCAGAACGCCGAGCAGGATGATAACGACCACGGGCCAAAGCGACAGAGGGCGCATTGGCGCAGAAGCTAGGGAGCGCTCGCGCGAATCACAAACTGAAATTCAAGAGGCGCGAAGACGAAGAGTCCTGGCCAGAAGGGTGACCGTAACGAAGAAAGTAAGACTGGCTTCCGGGAGATCGGAGCGGCAAGTGAGGCTGCCACGCCCGCGGAGCGGGAGGAGCTCGACTGCTTTAAGCATTCGAGTTAGCGATGCTCTTGCGCCCGGGAATAGTCGCAGGTTTGAACGGTTACCGTGCACCAGGGTTTGAAGCGCCTAACGAGTATAGGTCTTTCGCCGGCACGGGCGAGGAAGAGGTGATACCTTTGATCGCGGAAAATTTGTCACGGGCGCGGGCTTTTTACTTGAGACTTATCGCCAGGTGGCGTCACCGTGTGGGTAATGTCTCAGCTTCCCGACGCCGACTCTCGCGAGCGCTTCACCAGGCGACTCGAGGCGTTCAGCGATCTGGTGTTCGGCTTTAGCCTGTCTCTCCTCGCGACGCGGCTCGATGTGCCGGCGAGGGTCGAGGACATATTCGATTCCGCGCGCTGGTTCGCAATCATCGGCACCTTCGCATTGGTCTGCCGTTTTTGGCTGGAGCATTACCGTATCTTCCGCCACCGCTTTGTCGCCGGGATGTTCGATGCGACCGTTAACTTCATCTTTCTTTTCGCGATCGCGGTCCTGCCTTATTCGGTGCAGACCCTTCTGCGCTTCGGGAATTATTTCCCTTCCTTCGCGCTCTACGTTTGTGATGGCGCGCTTATCCTGCTCACTCTCTCGGTCCTGCGCGTGCGGGGTCTCCGGCAACGGCGAGGCGACCAGCAGGTGCAGGATCGTTTGCGAGATTGGCGGCGCTCGCTGTTGCAGGGCGCGCTGACGCTTTTCCTGGGCGTATTGTTATTCGCGCTGCAACGTCACGGCGGCACGGTGGAATCCGGCCTGCGTTATTGGGAGAACTATATCCTGGGAATTTTTGCGGGCGCGATGATCGGTGTCCGCCTGGTCGTGCGGAGGTTACCCGCTTTCCTGACCTGACCAAGGCGGGATGGTCCTTTACTCGTTAGGCGACCGTCGGCCAGGCTTTGGCCCTTTGCGCGGAGTGGATGAATACTCGACAAGCGCGGGAGGCGCGTCCAGCTTGGAGCCATGAGCTGGATGAACGAACTTTCGAACGTATTGCAAAACTATTCTCAAGGCGGACAAGCGCCGGCGGAGGGAGAAGTGGCCAACCACTTCCAACAAGTCGCGCAAGCGGCGCCGCCCTCCGCGCTCGCGAGCGGGTTGAGCGCCATGTTTCATTCGGACCAGACGCCGCCGTTTGCCCAGATGGTCGGGCAGCTTTTCGGGAACTCGAACGGCGCGCAGCGTGCCAGCTTACTCAACACTTTGCTCTCCAGTGGGGCGGGGGCGGGGATTCTCTCGCAATTGACGCAATCGGCCGGGATTTCTCTGCCCGCGGGCGCGGGTGCGGGCACTCCCATCACGCCCGAGGCCGCGCAGCAAATCACGCCTGATATGGCGCAACAGGCCGCGGCACGCGCAGCGCAACACGACCCCTCGATTGTGGACCGCGTGAGTGAGATTTACGCGCAACATCCGATGCTGGTGAAGACGCTGGGCGCGGCGGCGATGAGCATCGCGCTGTCGCATCTCGCGAGCCGTCGTTAGGCCTTCGCGGACCTTTGCCAGCGGTATTTTCGTTTTCGATTAGTCCGCTGCCACACCTTGGCCACCGGCACCTTCGCTGCAATTACCGCGTGTTTGCGCTGGCATTTAACTCTATATTTTAGCGATGGCCCGAAGTGAGTCCGTAGCGTTGGCGTCCCTCGCGAGCGGTGCGCCGCCAGCACCGGCACCGGCGCTTGTTATACATGGCCGGCTTCTGGTCCTGTCGCTAGCCTGTCTCGGCATCGTCTATGGCGACATCGGCACGAGCCCCCTCTACGCCATGCGCGAATGTTTTTTCGGCGAGCACGCCATCGCGGTGACTCGGCCTAACGTACTCGGCGTTCTCTCGCTCATCGTCTGGTCGCTGGTGCTCGTGATTTCGCTGAAATACCTGGTGCTGATTCTACGGGCTGATAACCGCGGGGAAGGTGGCATCCTCTCGCTTGCCGCTCTCGTGCGCGAACCGGCGGGCCGCGGCCGCACGCTTTTTCTTCTCGGGCTTTTTGGCGCGGCGCTCCTCTATGCCGATGGGATGATCACGCCCGCGATCAGCGTCATGGGCGCGATCGAAGGTTTGCATATCGCGACGCCGCTCTTGGACTCCTGGGTCGTGCCTTTGTCGGTTGGGGTCCTGATTGGGGTTTTCTTATTTCAATCTCGCGGCACTACGGTGGTCGGGGCGGTTTTTGGACCGATCACGCTGATTTGGTTCGTCGTCCTGAGCGCGCTCGGGCTGCATCAGATTGTGAGGGCACCCGAAGTGCTGACAGCGATCAATCCGCTATACGCAGTCGATTTTTTTGTGCGCAACGGTTTCGCTGGCTTCGTCGTCCTGGGCGCGGTCTTCCTCGTCGTGACTGGCGGCGAAGCACTCTATGCGGATATTGGCCACTTCGGCACGGCCCCGATCCGGTGGACCTGGTTCACGGTCGTCTTCCCGAGCTTGCTGCTGAATTACTTCGGGCAGGGCGCACTCCTCCTGCGGGATCCGGCAGCGGCCTTGAATCCCTTTTATCGCATGGCGCCACCATGGGCGCTCTATCCCTTGCTCGTGCTCGCGACTGCCGCCGCGGTCATAGCTTCCCAAGCCATCATCAGCGGCGCGTTTTCGATCACCATGCAGGCGATTCAACTCGGTTATTGTCCGCGGCTCAAAGTGAAATACACCTCCGCGCAAATCATCGGCCAAATCTATGTGCCGGCGGTGAACTGGGGCTTGATGGCGGCCTGCATAGGACTGGTCGTCGGCTTCGGATCTTCGACGCATCTCGCCTCGGCCTATGGCGTCGCGATTACGACGACGATGTTAATCACCACGATCCTTTTTTACATGTTGGCGCGGGAGCGCTGGCATTGGTCGAGGGCGGTGGCGCTTCCGGTGGCCTCTTTTTTCATCACGATCGATCTTACCTTTTTCGGCGCGAACATGCTCAAGGTCGCGCATGGCGGTTGGTTCCCTCTGCTTGTTTCCGGTATCATCCTTTTCCTCATGCTGACCTGGCGCAAAGGGCGGAAAGTCCTGGGCGCGCACGTCGCCAAGATGACTCTGCCCCTCGATCTTTTCATGGGCGATCTGCAGAATCAGAAAATCCAGCGCGTCCGCGGCACTGCGGTCTTCATGTCGGGCAACCCTACCGGCACGCCGCTCGCCTTACTGCACAATCTCAAGCACAACAAAGTACTGCACGAAAAGGTTATCCTTCTCACTGTCCTGACCGTCGACTCGCCCTATCTCAGCGATCCGTTACACGAGCGAGTGATGTTGGAAGACTTGGGCGATGGCTTTTGGTGTGCGCGTCTGCGTTATGGTTTCATGGAGCGTCCCGACGTGCCGGCCGCGCTCGCCTCGGCTGAGAATCCGGGGTTAAAATTTAATTCGATGACAACTACTTACTTCGTCGGCCGTGAGACCATCCTCGCGACCCAGAAACTAGGGCTCAGTCCCTGGCGTGGCTCGATCTTCGCCTGGATGACACGCAATACCGGCGACGTCACCTCCTACTTCCGGCTCCCGCCTAACGGTGTCGTAGAGTTAGGCGCACGGGTGGAAGTGTAAGTGCGGGTATCGAACTGGAGCTCGCGGATTCCTATTCCAGATTCGAGCGGCTCGTCTTTCAACCGGCGCAGCGGCGCTAAGTGTTCTGCGCCGACGTCTCCTGCCTCTGGCCCGTCGTCTACTTAGCCTTTCCACTTTCCCGGCTGCGTCTTTTCCCTCGACAACATTTCTCTGTGCGCTAGAAATCGGCGCCGCATGCAGTGGATTGCCCCCTCCGAAAAGGACGCCGCCAACGATGAGCTGGAGAAGCGCCTCTGGCAGGCCGCCGACCAGCTCCGCGCCAACTCCGGCCTCACCGCGCAACAATACTCCGGCCCGGTCCTCGGCCTCATCTTCCTGCGCTTCGCCGAAGTCCGCTTCGCCAAACAGCGCGCCGAATTGGAGAATCAAACCACCGGCACCCGCCGCGGCTCGCGCCTCGACGACCCGAAAGCCTACACTGCCGAAGGCATCATCTTCCTCGCGCCGGACGCGCGTTTCGATTTCCTCCTCAGCCTGCCGGAGGGCGCGAACATCGGCTCGAAGCTGAACGACGCCATGCGCGCGATCGAGCGCGACAACCCGCAGCTCGCCGGCGTCCTCCCGAAGACCTACGAGATATTTGCCAGTCCGCTCCTGAAGCAGTTGCTTAAGCGCGTCTCGGAGATTCCCGCCGGCCTCGACTACGACGCCTTCGGCCGCATCTACGAATACTTCCTCGGCGAATTCGCCCGCACCGAAGGCTCGAAGGGCGGCGAGTTCTACACCCCCGCGAGCATTGTCCGCTTCATCGTCGAAGTGCTCGAGCCCTACCACGGCAGCGTTTACGATCCCGCGACCGGCTCCGGCGGGATGTTCGTGCAGAGCGCGCGCTTCGTCGCCGAGCATCGGAAAAATCCGGCGCGCGAGCTCTCCATTCATGGCAACGAAAAAGTCGGCGCGACCGTCGCCCTCTCGCGCATGAACCTCGCCATGCACGGCCTCGAAGGCGACGTGCGCGAAGCCATGAGCTACTACGACGACCCGCACGAGAGCACCGGCCGCTTCGACTTCGTCCTCGCCAATCCGCCTTTCAACGTCAACGCCGTGGACAAGGAGCGGTTGGAAGGCGAGGTCGGCCCCGGCCGCCGCTTTCCCTTCGGCCTGCCCCGCACCGACAACGCGAACTACCTCTGGATCCAGCTCTTCTTTTCCTCGTTAGGCAAACGCGGCCGCGCCGGCTTCGTCATGGCCAACTCCGCCTCCGACGCCCGCGCCTCCGAGCAGGAAATCCGCCGTCAGCTCATCGAAACCCGCGCCGTCGACGTGATGGTCGCCGTCGGGCCAAACATGTTTTATACAGTGACGTTGCCCTGCACTCTCTGGTTCCTCGATCGGGGGAAGGCGTCACCGTATAAAACACCCTCACCCGGCGCTTCGCGTCCCCCTCTCCCAGTGGGAGAGGGTCGGGGTGAGGGTAAACTGAGCCGCGCTGAAACGGTTCTGTTTATAGACGCCCGCCACATCTTTCGCCAGATCGACCGCGCGCATCGTGACTGGACCGAAGCGCAGATCGGCTTCCTCGCCAACGTCGTCAGGCTCTATCGCGGCGAGGCGCTCGACTTCACACTCGGCGGCGATGAAGCGAGAGAGAAACTCGAAGAGACCTTTGGGAACAAGATCATCGATCTCACGCGCGAGATGCACAAGGCGCTGCAAAAGTCAGAAGGACTAAAGGTCGCGGAAGAGCCAGCTACATATCGAGAGAAGCTGGGTTACAGAGACGTACCTGGCTTATGCAAAGCCGCCACGATCGAAGAATAGAAGCCCAAGGCTGGTCGCTCAATCCCGGTCGCTATGTCGGCGTGGCTCCCGGCGAAGAAGTAAGCGACGAAGACTTCAAGACTCAGCTCGGCACACTTAACGAGGAACTCGAAACTCTGAACGCATATGCTCGGGAGCTTGAGGAGACCGTCGCGCGGAATGTCGCGGCGATACTGGAGAAGTGATGCCGGTCGAAAACGGAGACGGAACATGGGAAATACGTCCGCTCGGCGAAGTGATTGACCTTTTTGATCACAAACGCGTGCCTCTCAACAGCCGCGAGCGGCAGGAGCGGCAGGGGCCATTTCCCTACTACGGTGCGCAGGGAATAATTGACCACATCGACGACTATATCTTTGATGGTAGCTATATTCTAGTTGCCGAAGACGGCGAGAATTTGAACAGCAAAAAGCTACCACTCGCTCTGTTCGCGAGCGGCAAGTTCTGGGTGAATAATCATGCCCACATCTTGAGGGGCAAGCCGGAAGTAGCGGACGACACATTTCTGTTAGCCTGCCTGAACAACGCGGACATCAAGCCTTACGTGACTGGAGCCGCACAACCCAAGCTCTCCCAGTCGAACCTTCGCTTGGTTGAAGTGCCGCTGCCTCCACTGCCGGTCCAGCGCCGCATCGCAGGCATCCTGTCGGCCTACGACGAGCTGATGGAGAACTGTCAGCGGCGCATCCGCATCCTGGAGGAGATGGCCCGCGCCCTTTACCGCGAGTGGTTCGTCCACTTCCGCTTCTCTGGCCACGAAAAAGTCCCCCGCGTCGATTCCGTCCTCGGGCCGATCCCAAAAGGCTGGGAAGTGAAAACTGTCGCGGAGTCATTCGAGATTTCTGGCGGGGGAACACCTTCCCGAAAAGAATCGGCCTATTGGGACGGCGGAACGATCCAGTGGTTCTCGCCAAGCGACCTCACGGGCGCAGATACAAGGTTCATGGACGATTCCAGTGATCACATTAACGAACGCGGGTTAGCCGAAAGCTCTGCCCGACTGTTCCCGGCGTGTAGCGTGATGCTAACGAGCCGCGCCACGATCGGTGCGATCGCGATTAACACACACGAAGCTTGCACCAATCAGGGCTTCATCACTTGCCTACCGAACGAGCGATCTCCGCTTCATTTCCTTTTCGAGTGGCTCACGGACAACGTGCCGCAGTTCGTTCGGATCGCTTCGGGCGCAACCTTCAAAGAGATAAGTCGCGGGGTTTTCAAGACAATCAACTTTCTTCAGCCGCCTGCTCGACTCGTTGCGCGTTTCGAGTCTGCCGCTATGCCAATGGCTGAGCAGGTTCTGGCCCTTCAACGCAAAATCCAAAACCTTCGCCGCACTCGCGACCTGCTGCTGCCGCGTTTGTTATCGGGTCAGTTGCCGCTGGATGTTTCCCGAGCCGAAGACGAAATCGCGCGCCGGTAAGATTGAACAAATGAGCAAGCCGCACCGTTCCCTCGCGAAGCCCAAGAGTGTATCGCTCTCCGGTTATGCGCGGTGGTTCTCCGATCTGAAGACGCGCATCCGTGCGGCGCAGATGAAGGCGGCGGTGGCGGTGAATGCGGAGTTGGTCCTGCTCTACTGGCAGATGGGCGAGCGCATCGCGGCGATGCAGGCGAAGGAAGGTTGGGGCGCGGGCGTGATCCCGCGGCTGGCCGCCGATCTGCACGCGGAATTTCCGGAGATGCGGGGTTTCTCGGAGCGGAACATCGGACGAATGATCCGCTTCTTTCAGGAGTATCCGACCTTGTTTCCAATTTTGCCAACAGCGTTGGCAAAATTACCGGGCACTGAATTTGGGTCGCAGCCCGCGGCCCTTTTGGCGCCCGCCACTCCGCTCTCGCCCAAGGATGCAATTGTGCCAACACCATCGGCACAATTAGAGTCCGCCGGAATTTTGCCAATGCCTGTGGCAAAAAGTCATCCCGACGAAATTTTGCAACCGCTTGTTGCAAAATTACCATGGGCACAACACGTCCTACTGATGGAAAAGGTCAAAGACCTTGCCACACGCGTTTGGTACATGCAGCGCTCTCTTGAGCATGGCTGGAGCCACGCAGTGCTTACTGTCCAGATTGAAACCAAGGCGCACCAACGCATGGGCAAAGCGCTGACGAACTTCGCGCGCACGCTGCCGCCGCTGCAATCCGATCTCGCGCAGCAGGTGTTGAAAGATCCTTACACTTTCGATTTTCTCACCATCGCAGCCGACGCGCGCGAACGTGAGCTGGAGCAAGGGCTGGTCGAACACATCCAGAAATTCCTGCTTGAACTCGGAGTCGGCTTCGCCTTTGTCGGACGGCAGGTGCATCTGGAAGTGGCGGGCGAGGATTACTATCTCGATCTCCTTTTCTATCACTTGAAGCTGCGTTGCTTCGTGGTCATCGACCTGAAGATGGAGCCTTTCAAACCCGAGTTTGCCGGGAAGATGAATTTCTATCTTTCGGCGGTGGACGATCAGAGGCGCGACGCGGCGGATCAGCCGACGATTGGTCTTCTTCTCTGCAAGGACAAGCAGCAGCTCACCGTGGAATACGCTCTGCGCGACCTCGCCAAACCGATCGGCGTGGCCGGATGGAAAACGCGTCTGGTCGAGTCGCTGCCGAAGAAGCTGCGCGGCGCGCTCCCGACAATCGCGGAGCTGGAGAAACAACTCTCCGACGAAAAATAGATGAGCGCTCACGGCTACACTGAAGACCTGCTAATCGAGCGGCCGGCGGTGGAGCTTTTTCGCGAGCTCGGCTGGGCGACCGTCTCCGCATTTCAGGAAATCTTCGGACCAATCGGAACCTTGCAGCGCGAGACGAGCGCCGAGGTCGTTTTGCTCACTCGGCTTCAAGCGGCTTTGACGAAGCTCAATCCACAGCTTCCGCCGGAAGCAATCACGGCGGCAACGGATCAACTCGCGCGTGATCGCTCCGCGATGCTACCCGCGGCGGCGAATCGCGAAGTTTACGAATTGTTGAAAGATGGCGTGCAGGTAAGCGTGCCGGATCGCGAGCGTGGCGGCGAAAAGATCGAGCGGGTGCGGGTGATCGATTGGGATGACGCGAAGAGAAACGATCTTTTACTCGTTAGTCAAATGACGGTCACCGGTCCGCTCTACACGGTGCGGCCTGACTTGATCGGCTTCGTCAACGGCTTGCCGCTGGTGCTGATTGAATTCAAGAAGCCTGGCGTCTCCGCGCGAGCGGCGTTCGACGAAAACATTACGAGCTACAAGCATCCGCAGAACGGCGTGCCGGCTTTGTTTTGGTATAACGCGCTGATCATCGCTTCGAACGGGACGCAGAGCCGGGTTGGGACGATCACGGCGGATTGGGGGCGGATGTCCGAGTGGAAGCGGGTCGAGAGTGAAGATGAACCGCGCCGGGTGTCGCTCGAAGTAATGATCCGCGGAACCTGTGAGCCGGCGCGGCTGCTCGATCTGGTGGAGAATTTTACCCTCTTCTCCGGGCGTAAGGCGGGTTTGGTCAAGATTCTCGCGCAGAATCATCAGGTTTTGGGTGTCAATGCGGCGATTCGTTCGTTGCTCATGGTACGAGGAGGCTTGACCAAACCCGCCACCCTCACCCCAACCCCTCTCCCAAAGGTAGAGGGGCATTATCGCGGTGGGCTGCAGTTTGCGGGTTTGGTCGATCGGGCGCGACGGTTGAGGCAGCAACAAACGTCAGCCGAAGAAATCGCCTGGGAGCTTCTGCGCGATCGACAGTTGAAGGGCTGGAAATTTCGCCGGCAGCATCAGATCGGTGATTACATCCCGGACTTCTTCTGTGCGGAAAAAATGCTGGTGGTGGAAGTCGATGGTGAAGTCCACACAAGTCCCGTCGTTACAAAAAAGGACACCAAACGAGACGCTTACCTTCACTCGCTTGGCTACACCGTCCTTCGCTTTCAAAACGAATTCGTCATCAACCAGCCCGCCGCGTTTCTAGAACAGATAACCTCCACAAAAGCACTCCCCTCTACCTCTGGGAGAGGGGTTGGGGGTGAGGGCAACACGCCAAGCCCGAATGGGATTGGTGTGTTCTGGCAAACGCAAGGCTCGGGCAAGAGCTTTTCGATGGTCTTCTTCTCGCAGAAGGTGCTGCGCAAGATTCCCGGGAACTGGACCTTTGTCGTGGTGACCGATCGCCGGGAGCTGGACGATCAAATCGCCAAGACCTTCAAAGCGACGGGAGCGGTGACGCAGCACGAAGGCGATGAGTGCCACGCGCAAAGTGGCGCGGAGTTGCGCGAGCTGTTGAGCGGGAATCATCGCTATATCTTCACCCTGGTCCAGAAGTTCTCCGTGCCGGAAGTGCTGAGCGAGCGGCCCGACATCATCGTCCTGACCGATGAAGCGCATCGCAGCCAATACGACACTCTGGCGGTGAACATGCGGGCATCGCTGCCGCGCGCGATGTTCCTCGCTTTCACCGGCACGCCGTTGATCGCGGGCGAGGAGCGGACGCGCGAAGTCTTCGGCGATTACGTCTCGATCTACGATTTCCAGCAGTCGGTCGAAGATGGCGCGACCGTCCCGCTCTTTTACGAGAATCGGACGCCGGAGCTGCATCTCACCAACCCGAGTCTCAACGAAGAGATCTATGAGTTGATCGAAGAAGCCGAGCTAAGCGAAGAGGCGGAACAGCGTCTCGAGACGCAGCTTGGCCGGCAGTATCACATCATCACGCGCGACGATCGGCTGGAGAAAGTGGCGAAGGATATCATGAGCCATTTTCTCGGCCGCGGCTTCCAAGGGAAAGCGATGGTGGTGTCAATCGACAAGGCCACCGCGCTGAAGATGTATGACAAGGTGCGCAAGCATTGGCTGGCTGAGCAGGAGCGGGTGGAAAAGGAGCTAATGAAGCTGACGAGTTTCACAGAATCGGATCCCGAACGAGTCCGATTCTTGAACGAGCGGCTCGCTCTGAAAAACACTGACATGGCGTTGATCGTCTCGCCTGCGCAAAACGAGATCGAGCAAATGGTGAAACTCGGGCTCGACATCCTCCCGCACCGGAAGCGGATGAATGCGGAGAGGCTCGACGAGAAATTCAAAGACCCTGACGACCCGCTAAGCCTGGTCTTCGTCTGCGCGATGTGGCTGACCGGCTTCGACGCGCCAAGTTGCTCGACCATCTACCTCGACAAGCCGATGCGAAATCACACCCTCATGCAAACGATCGCCCGCGCGAATCGCGTCTATCCCGGTAAGCACAGCGGTTTGATTGTGGACTATGCGAATGTCTTCGCTTCCCTCGAAAAGGCGTTGGCAATTTACGGCGCCGGAAAGGGCGGCGCGACGCCGGTGCGCGATAAGACGGAGTTGGTAAATGAGCTAGCCAAAGCGGTCGATGCAGTGGTCGCCTTTTGCGCGGAGCATGGCGTCAAGATCGCCGCCATCGAAGCAGCTACTGACATGGAAAAGGTTAGGCTGATCGGCGATGCAGTTGACGCCCTCATCTCGCCCGATCCTTTGCGGAAACAGTTCCTAGGACACGAACGATTGGTGCGCACACTTTTCCAAGCGATCAAACCAGATCCCGCCGTCCTCGAATTTGCGTCTAAGGTTTATTGCCTAACGACCATAGCAGACGAAATCCGTCTGCGAACGGGCGGCGGCGAACCGGTCGACATCTCTGCCGTGAGGGCGAAGGTGAATGAACTACTGGACGACTCGATCGCGGCCGATGGATTCACAATTCAAGAAGGCAGCGATGGCCGCGGGGTCATCGACCTGGCGAAGATCGATTTCGACAAACTCGCGAAGCGCTTCAAGCAATCAAGAAAGAAGAACATCGATCTCGAACGATTGAAGGCAGCTATCCGCGCTCAGCTCGACAAGCTCATTCGACTAAATAAAACGCGCGCCGATTACCTGACGAAATTCGAAGAGCTAATAGAGTCCTACAACTCCGGTAGCCGGACGATTCAGGAGCTATTCGAAGAACTGCTAATCTTTACTCGGACTCTAAACGAAGAAGAACAGCGCCACGTTCGCGAACAACTCAGCGAAGCGGAGTTAACCGTCTTCGACCTTCTCATTCGTCCCGGCCCTGAACTAAGCGAGGAAGAACGCGAAGAAGTAAAGAAGGTCGCCCGACAACTTTTAAAGCGTGTGAAGCAGGCGCTCGGATTTAACTGGCGACAAACCGCGCAAGGGCGAGCGCAAGTCAGGCTCGCAATCGAGGACGAACTCGATGACGGCTTGCCGCGCGCTTACACGCCGGAGCTTTACCAGAAGAAGTGCTCCGCTGTTTTCGAGCATCTTTTCGAGAGCTTCCAGCAGGCAGATGTTGCGTGAACAGTCTCGTAGGAGATCCCGCAGACTATCGTCTGTTCCAATATGGGGCTACGACAATTCCTTAGGAACTCTCACGCTCCAGGGTGGGATTGCGACGTTCCAAGGTGGGAGCCTCACGTTCCGGGGTCGCCTTGCGACAACCCAAGGTCGCCTTCTCACGTTCCAGGGTTAGGCTTCCTGGGTTCAAGCCGACTTATCGCGAGCGCGATCGGGAGCCCGATGAAGAACATGTGCACGAAAAGTCCTGTAGCTAGGACTATCGGTGGGAAGGTGACCTTGCGGGGGAAGGCCGAGAGCGGCAGGACGGCTAGATTCATCACCGCGTAAATCAAGAGCCCGTAGAGGACACCGAAGACGACCGGGTGACGAGTAAGAATCGTTACCGCGCGGCTCACTCCGAAAAAGATCGTGGCCCACAGAAGGGCGATGCAAAAATGCAGCATCAACCCCATTACTGCTATAGGTAAGCCACCTTGGAAAGCGGGTGCCCCGAGCAATCCGCTGGCCACCGACTGGAGTATGCGCGAGGGCGGCACTCCGCTCCGCGCCCAAGAGAAGACCACAGCGTAAGTGATATCGAGCGCACCCGCGATCCCGCCGCCAATAAGGATCGCCGAAAGAGGAGACTTACGACTCATAACACTTGGGTGAGCTAATCCAGTCTCGCCATTCCATGAGTTACGATCACTTGCCATCGTAAGCTTGTTGCAACCGCGCGATATCGAACTTGGTCATCTGCATCATCGCTTGCATGGCCCGATGAAACTTGGCTGGATCCTTCTCCGCTAACATCTGCCAGAGCACAGTCGGCACCACCTGCCAGCACAGGCCATACTTATCCTTGAGCCAGCCGCACTCCAACTCTTTCCCGCCACCGGCCTGCAGTTTTTCCCAATAGTAATCCACCTCCTCCTGCGTAGCGCATTCCACCGCGAACGAGACGGCCTCGGTGAACTTGAAAGCGGGCCCGCCATTCAAGGCCACAAAGGGATTTCCATCCAGCTCGAACGCGATTGTCATGACCGAGCCTTTCTCGCCCGGTCCTTCCTCGCCGTAGTAAGTCGTGGCCGTGACTTTTGTATTCTTGAAAACCGAGCCGTAGAACTTCACGGCTTCCTCCGCTTGATCGTCGAACCATAGAAAAGGAGTAATCTTTTGCATCTCCTAAAATGCGCTCGTCGGCCGACCTCGCAACTGATAAGGCTTTTATCGGCGCGGGCAACCTTTGGCTGCTCCGCACATCTAAGAATGTTGCGCAGGACATCATCAGCGTTCATAGGTTTTTTGCCTTGCCGCTGCCGATAGACGCTCCTGGTTTGTGAAGACCTTACTTTCGAAACAGTTACTCATCCTACTGATCCTTTTCTCGTTAGGTAGGCCAGCGCAGGCCGGCGGAGCGCATTGGGTGACCTACGAAAACTGCCAACTGCTGCCTAACCCGGCTAACGATGGAGATAGCTTCCATGTCCGCGCCAATGGCCGGGAATACATCTTCCGCCTTTATTTTGTCGATACGCCGGAGACCGAAGCTACCTTCCCGCAGCGCGTCGCCCAGCAGGCGAGATATTTCGCCGTCACCGTGCCCAAAGTCCTACAGCTCGGGAAGGACGCCGAGCGTTTTACGCGGGAGCAATTGACCCATCCCTTTACCATTATCACTCGCAAACAAGATGCGCGTGGTGAGAGCCGATTGCGGCGCTACTTTGCCTTTGTCGAGATGGACCACGCCGATCTCGCGGAAGAGTTAGTCGCGCACGGACTGGCCCGCATTTACGGAGCGACCGCGCAGGCGCCGACGATGAAGGGAACGGCGGCCGAAGAAGGAAAACTCCGCCAGCTTGAAGTAGCCGCGAGAGCGCAAAGACTTGGCGGGTGGGGTATCGGAGCCGCAAGCTCAGCTACTCATTCTTCTGCGTCCGCCAGCACAAACGTGCCGCCTCAGGGATCGGATTCTTTCGCTGCCTTTTTCCATCCATCGACGCCCGCACCGGCGCCTTCTCTTACGGCGAAAGGCCCGATGTCGAGGGCAAAGTTGGATATCAACGCTGCGAGTAGCGAAGCCTTGCAGACTCTGCCCGGGATTGGCCCCGTGCTGGCCGCGCGAATCATTGCGGCGCGTCCTTTTAAGAGCGCGGATGAGTTAGCGCGAGTTAGTGGAATAGGAGAAAAGAAATACGCCGTCTTGCGCCCGCATTTCCTTTAGCGTTAGCGCTGTGCTTGACTTCACTCGCGCGAAAGGAAAGTCTTTCCCTATGAATACGAATCACCGTTTGGGCTTGGATACGGCATGCTTTTTCTCGCTCCTCATGTTTGGCTTCATCGGAGTCTCGAAGTGTCATGCTATCATTGAGACGTTCGATAACGACAGCGACGATGGTGACTGGCACCTATCGACTAATCCGGGAGAGCTCTTAGTGATCGAGCCGACGGGCGGTAATCCGGGCGCCTATCTGCATGGTACTGTCGATGCCTCTGTTCCTACCTGGTATGTCCCGATGGGAACTAAGACTCACTTTCTAGGTAATTTCGCGAAAGCGGGAGTAGCGGAGATGACTTTCGACATAGATATCTTTGCCGGCTCCGAAGTCCCCGATCGCGCGGTAACTCTCGATCTCAAGACGACCTTCGGCACAGGTGACTTTAGCAAAGGCGTGGATGCCTACTATGTCGGGACAGACATCTCGCATTTTCCCGTAGGCTGGCAGACTTACTCCTATCCACTGGAGGCTGCTTCACTAACGATTCCACCCGGATGGGTGGTAACGAAGGGCAATGGTAAACCAGGGACGGACGCTGACTGGCAGGCTCTGATGCAAGATGTGGAAATCCTGGGAGTAGAGTTAGGACAGCCGGGTTACTTCTATCCCGATTGGATCTGGGACCTCGGCTTGGATAACGTCCGCTTCCGGCGGCGCCATGCCTAACGAGTAAAGGACCTCTTGCGAACTCCTATGGCTTCGGCTCGCTCTTCTTCGGCATGACCGTGGCCTGCCAGGCTACGACCTGCCATTTGCCGCCGCGTTTCAAAAACGCGCCAGTGTTGAGATAGTTCGCGACCTCTGGCCCGCTTTTCTTTTGCGTCGTGGCGACGAGACGGAAAGCCACGATGGCGGTGTCGCCGTATTGCTGGATCCGAATGTCTTCCGCGCTATAAACCGTGACGTCTTCGCCGGGTTTCGGCGGGCCTTCTTTGCGCACTTCGCCCATGAGATCGGCCTTCCCGATCCGGCGGCCAGCGGAACCGGTGTAAATCAAGTCATCAGCCCAAAAACGATCATGCATGGCCACGTCGTTGCGGCCCGCGCCGGCGAGGAAGTCTTGCAGGAGTTTGGTCAGTTCGGGCGCATCGGGGGCAGGCTCTGCGCGTAATGGGTTTAGGAATGCTGCAAAGACTAAGGCCGCGCAGAGAAGTCGTTTCATGATTGAATGAGACCAGTAAAAAGCCATCGCTGACAAGTGGAAAGCGAGCGAAGAAGGTTGCTTAGCGACTTAACTCCAGCATACGGCGAATCGGCGCTTCGGCGCGTGCGCGCAGTTGCTCGGGGAGGATGATCTCAGGCTCGAGATTTAGCAGCGCGGCGTGGGCTTTTTCGAGGGTGTTCATTTTCATGAAACGACACTCCGCGCAGGCGCAGCGATCAGTCGGACCAGGAATAAATAGCTTACTTGGAATTTCTTTTTGTAAGCGGTGTAACATCCCGGCCTCAGTCACGACGATAAACGCGCGCGCGGGCGACTCTTTGCAGTAGGTGATCATCTTTTCGGTCGAACAGACTTCATCGGCGAGCAGCCTAACGGCAAAAGGACATTCGGGATGGGCTACCACCGGCGCGCCCGGATGCTCGGCGTGAATCGCGCCGATGCTGCGCGCCGTGAATTCGATGTGCACATAACAGTTACCCTGCCACAAATCCATTCTCCGCCCGGTGCGCTCGATCACCCATGCGCCGAGATTTTGATCCGGCACGAAAAGGATGTTGCGATCGGCCGGCGCGGCACGGACGATCTTTTCGGCGTTGCCGCTCGTGCAGATGACGTCGGAGAGCGCCTTCACTCCGGCACTGCAGTTAATGTAAGCGATGACGTAGTAACTCTTATCGGCGTGCTGCGCGAGAAATGCCTGTAGCTTTTCCGGCGGACAAGATTCGGAGAGCGAGCAGCCAGCGTCGAGATCGGGCAGGATGACTTTTTTGGTTGGGTTGAGGATTTTCGCGGTCTCCGCCATGAAGTGAACGCCGCAAAAGAGGATGACTTCGGCGTCGGTTTTCGCCGCTTGGAAACTCAGGCCTAACGAGTCGCCGACATAGTCCGCGAGATCCTGCAGCTCGGGAATCTGGTAGTTGTGCGCGAGAATGACGGCATTGCGCTCTCGCTTGAGCGCTTTGATTTCTCCGGCCAGATCGAGACCGAAATTTACACCGGCACTTACCATCGACTAATATCCGCGTATCCCATGAGTTTACAAACTAACGACCTGCGGTATCGGCTCGGTTTCATTGGCGGCGGCAAGCTGGCGGGCTCCGTCATGCGCGGGTTGATCCGAGCGGAGTTTTGCACCCCCGATGAAATCCTGCTGAGTGAGCCTAACGAGTCCGCGCGCGAATCGTTAGGCGAAGAGCTGGGTCTCGCTCTCACCTCCGATAACGCGGAGGTCGCAGCGCAAGCGGAAGTGATTTTGATCGGCGTGAAGCCAGGCGTGGTGCTCGATGTCGTGGCGGCAACCGCCGCCGTCGCCAGGGACCGGCTGATCATCTCCTGTGCGGCCGGCGTGGGGACGGCGGCGATGGAAGAGAAGGGGACTGCACGCTTCATGCGCGCGATGACGAACACGCCCGCGGCCGTCTGCCAGGCCGCGACCGCGATCGCGCGCGGCGCGCGGACGACGGACGAGGACATTGCGCACGCCCATGCAATTTTCTCCGCGGTCGGAAGCGTGGTCGAGGTTCCTGAAACAATGATCGACGCGGTGACTGCGCTGGCAGGGAGCGGTCCGGCTTTCGTCTATACGGTGATTGAAGCGCTCGCAGCCGGCGGGACGAAGTGCGGTCTTTCCCCCGAGGTGTCGTTAGGCTTGGCGACGCAAACCGTTCGGGGCGCGGCGCAGTTCGCGCTCGAAAGTCAGCTCTCGCCCGAGGAGCTGCGCCGCCTCGTCATCACGCCCGGCGGCACGACGGCAGCCGGTCTGGCCGTGATGGAGCAAAGCCGCACCGCTCCCGGTTTGGTTGCGGCCGTGGTCGCGGCGGCGGCACGCGCGCGCGAGCTGGCGCCTCCAGCCTAACGAGTAAAGGACCGCTATTGCGGCGCGTCGCTCAGATCGTAGACCTCGACCAGACCAACTCCGGTCGCGCCGTTCACCCCCGAGACGATGGCGGTGTAGTTGCCGGGCGCGAGCGTAGCTTGAAGCGCGGCTTCTTTCGCCTTGGTCGGGGCGAGATGTTCAGTCTGAATGATCGACGCGTTGGGCCCTTGCGCCCAGTTGTCATTCGACTCCAGAAGAGTCCCGTTGCCGTCGTGCAATTCGAGAAAAGGGTCGGAGAGCGGGTTCGCCACGCCCTCGTCGCCTAACGACGGCCCGAGCGCGCGCACCAGGACCGGTTTTGAACTCGATCCACCAACAATAAAACCGCCAATGAGGACACCGTCGCCCCCGAGAACCTGCCCGCGCGTGGAAATATTCCCCGCCCGGCCGCCAGTGGTATGGAGATCGTAAAGTTCGAAAAGGCCGATCCCGCTTTCCGCCGGCTGCTGGGCGTTGGAAAAGCTTTCCATCACCGCCGTGTAAGTGCCGGGCTGCAACGTCAGCAAAAGAGCCGACTCGATCGAGTTCGGCGGATCGAGGTGATAGCTGGCGATCGCGTCCGCATTGGGACCGGAAATCCAGTCGTCGTTAGTCGCGATCTGGTTTTGATTGGCGTCGTAAACCGTCAGCATAGGATCGTGCAGCGCGCCGTTAATTCCTTCGGCGGTGAGCGAGAATCCGATCGCGCGCAGAATCACGGTCGCCGGTTGCGAACCCTGCACGATGAAACCGCCGATAAGCACGTTATCGCCTATACCGACGAGGCCGCGCGTGGAAATATTTTCTAAAACCGGAGCGGGCACGGACGATTTTGTGGCCGGTCCGCTTCCGTAAAGGTCCTGCACTCCAGCGATGTCGTCGGGCTGCAATTTGTAGGTATCGCTGATGTGCGAGTTCATAATCGCGCTTACGGTCTGACCCGCGTCATCGGGATGATCGAGCCCGAGGGTGTGGCCAAACTCGTGCAGCGCCACACGGTGGAAATCTTCGACGCCCGCGCGCAATGGACCATCGTAGGAATCCCATTGATAAAAAGTATTAAAGACCGTGTCGGTCTCAGAGGTGATCTTATTGCGATAGGAGATCAGGGTCACCGCTAAAGTACCGGTGCCAAAGGTGTCGCCGAAAATCGTGCCCGAAAAGAACGCGGACATCTCGTAATCGGTCTCCGAAGGCACGACCGGCGAAGCGACCACCGGCAGCAAAGTGAGATGCGCGAGATGAGTGTTCCAGATCGATAAAACATCCGCGGCCGAGCGATTGAAGGACGTAAATCCATCGCTCAAAGTCCGCGGCAGACCGAGCGAAAGCTGGACGGCGACAGTGCGGTTGGGCGTCCACGTTTCTCCTTCGAGCACATAACCGAAAAGCGGCTGCGCGCCGAGGAAGGCAAGAGCGGAGAAGAGAAGAGCTTTGAGCATGAGAGTGAAAAAGACCCGAAACTATGTCCTGAAATCTCGGAAAATCCAGTCCGTTAGAGGCCGAGCGCGCGGCGCATGGCGGCAAGCGGCGCCGGGTGACCGAACCAGAACTCAAAGGCGAGCGCCCCCTGGTGCAGGAGCATCGTTAGGCCAGAAGCGGAGCGCGCGCCGGTCGCGCGAGCGGCGGCAAGGAGAGCGGTCGGCTGGTAGTTCAAATCGTACACGAGATGGCACGGCCGCAAGAGCGCGCGCGGGAGCGGCGAAGGGTCGTTAGGCTGCAAACCCAGCGGAGTGGCGTGCACGATCAGATCGCTTTGCGCGGCCGCCTCGCCTAACGAATCGTCAGTCCAGGGCAAAGGCTGCACCGGATTGCCAGCCCATCGGCCGGCGAGCGCTTCCGCTTTCGCGAAATCACGGTTCACGAGAAAGATCGTGGGGCAGCCGGCGATCGCGCATTGACCGGCCACCGCCTGTCCCGCCCCGCCCCCCGCGCCGAGGACAAGAACGCGCAGGTCGCGCAGGTCCACCCCGAAACTCTCGGTGATCGCCCGCGCAAAACCGGGGCCGTCCGTGTTTACGCCGATTCTTTTCCCATCAGCGAATCGGACGGTGTTGATGGCGCCGACGCGCCGCGCGAAAGCGTCCGTCTCCTGGACTAACGAAAACCCGGCGACCTTGTGCGGCACGGTCAGATTGACGCCCGCGAAACCGAGCTTGCCGCAGATGTCGAGGGCGGCCGCCAGTTCGTTAGGCACAATCCGCAAGCGCACATAACGCGTGCGCAGCTCGCACTCCTCCAGCGCCGCGTTCTGCATCGCCGGCGAGCGCGAGTGCTCCACCGGATCGCCCATCACGCCGAGCCGGATCGCCCCCGCGGGATCATCCCTCAGCGGTCGTCCGGCCTGTAAATCGGCGAGGGTATAAACGGCTTGCATCTTTGAAGAACGGCAGCGGTTGGCCCGGTTGCGCGGCCTCTGCTAAAGTCGCCCGATTCGCATGACGCCTCCGCCTAACGACCCTCCTTCCGATTTCATCCGGGACATCGTCGCCGAAGATGTGCGCAGCGGAAAGCACACGAAGATCCACACCCGTTTTCCGCCGGAGCCTAACGGCTATCTGCACATCGGCCACACCAAAGCCATCTGCCTTAACTTCGGGATCGCGCGCGAGTTTGGCGGCCTTTGCAATGTGCGGATGGACGACACCAACCCGGAGAAGGAGGAAACCGAATACGTCGATTCCATCATGGCCGACGTGCATTGGCTCATCGACGGCTGGGCTGATAAAAATCTTTGTCTCAACTCTGGCGGCGCGCCTTTCTTCGCCTCCGATTGTTTCCAGCCGATCTACGGTTTCGCGGTCCAACTCGTTAGGCGCGGTAAAGCCTACGTCTGCGACATGTCCGCGGAACAGACCGACGAATATCGGCGCGTCGGAAAGGAAAGCTCTTTCCGGGACCGATCGATCGAGGAAAATCTCGATCTCCTGGCGCGCATGAAAGCCGGCGAATTTCCCGACGGCGCCCGCACTCTGCGCGCGAAGATCGACATGCAATCGCCCAACATGTGGCTGCGCGACCCGGTGCTCTATCGCATCCGGCACGCGCAGCATCACCAGACCGGCGACGCGTGGTGCATTTATCCGCTCTACGATTTTGCACATTGCCTCAGCGATTATCTCGAAGGCATCACGCACTCGCTTTGCACGCTCGAATTCGAGGTGCATCGGCCGCTTTACGAGTGGATTTTGCAGACGCTCGACTTGCCTAACGAACTCCCACAACAGATCGAGTTTGCGCGCCTCAACCTCACCTACACGGTGATGAGCAAGCGCAAACTGAAACAACTGGTGGACGACGGACTTGTTGGGGGATGGGACGATCCGCGTCTCCCGACCATCTCCGGCATGCGTCGGCGCGGCGTCACCGCCAGCGTCCTGCGCGATTTCTCCTATCGCATTGGGATTACCAAATATCCTTCCCTCACCGAAGTGGACGCGCTCGAGCACGCGATCCGCGCGGAGTTCAACCAGAGCGCCCTTCGGAGGCTGGCGGTGCTTCGGCCGCTGAAAGTCACCCTAACGAACTATCCAGAGGGAAAAACCGAAGAGCTCGACGCGATCAATAACCCGGAAGATCACAGCGCCGGCTCGCGCAAAGTGCCATTCAGCCGCGAGCTTTATATCGAGGAGGCCGACTTCATGGAGACGCCGGTCCCGAAATATTATCGGCTCAAACCGGGCGGCGAGGTGCGATTGAAGTACGGCTACATCATCAAGTGCGACGAGGTTCTGAAGGACTCGTTAGGCAAGATCGTAGAGCTGCGCTGCACCGCCGATCTCGAGAGCAAATCGGGTGGGCCCAATTCCAATCGCAAAGTGAAAGGCACCATCCACTGGGTCAGCGCCGCGCACGCGCTCGAGGCCGAAGTGCGGCTCTACGACCGGCTCTTCACCGTGCCCGACCCGGACGCAGGGGGCGATTTCAAATCGTTCCTTAACCCGCACTCGCTCGAGATCGTTAGGGCGAAGTGCGAGCCGTCGTTAGGCGACGCGAAGCCGGAGCTGCGCTATCAGTTCGAGCGCCTCGCCTATTTCGCGCTCGACCCGGATTCCCAGCCTAACGAACTCGTCTTCAACCGCACCGTCACCCTGCGCGACACCTGGGCTAAAGAAGCAAAGAAGTAATTTGTCATCCCGAGCGGAGCCGAGGGATCCCGGTGAATTTCCGTGAAGCGCCGCTGCAAGTCTTCCGGCAGCGTCGCTTCCCGGAGGCCCCGCGGGATCCCTCGACTCCGTTCCGCTTCGCTTCACTGCGCTCGGGATGACAGTGCGTGAAGGCTGCGCTGCGCTTCACCACCCCGGAAGGCGACGGCTCAATCGGGTGGCGGCTCTTCGCCTAACGACGCAAAATATTCCCGCAGGAAAACCAGATCCGCCGCGTCCTTCGCACGATGAGTGTGCGCCTTCATCCGCCAAAGCACGCGCGGCGAAGCGAACGGAATGGGCACGCCCTGCACGTTGCGCACGACCACATATAGCGCCGCTTCCGCATACTCGATGCCCGAAGCCGATCGCATCAGATCGACCACCACTTCATCCGCCACTCGCACGACGATATATTCCGCGACCTCGCCCGGCTTGAGTTCACGGACCGCTTTATCCTGTAGAACTTCGAGCCCCCGATAAACGAGCGCCTCGTTCTTCAGATCGGTCGCGACGATCAAGTCGATACCACCGGTCGTTCTGCCGTAGCCAGCTTGAATGATCGCGAATCCGCCCACCACAAGGTAGCGAGCTCCGATCTCGTTCAGCCGCCGGCAAACCAAAACGAGATCATCCTCGGTCGGCTGGCGGGGCTCTAGGTCGGCGAACGGCGAGCGCTTTTCGCCAGCATCTTCATCATCCATGCATCGGCCTCTTCGTGGGAATGAAAACGAAATACGCCCTTGGGACAGAGACTGCTGTGACCGAAACTCCGGCGCAACTGATTCGCATTTTTTTGCCCATCCATGGCAAATTTCCAAGCGTCCTGAAGTTTGCGCCGTCCGACCGTTTTGCCGACCGGGTCCTGGATGTTGAGCGCGGCGTAACTCATCTCAGAATTCAGCTTCGCACTCCCTTGCCTAACGAGCAAAAAGCGCCGCGAGATAACTCACATCCGAGCCAATCCGGCATCGATGCGGGACAACGCCTTGGTTTTCCCCAGAATTTCGAGCAAATGGTAAAGGCTAGGGCCGGCGTTGCTGCCGGTCACGGCGAGCCGGAGGGGATGCACCAGATCCCGCGCCTTGAGCCCGAGATCAGCAGCGGTCGTTTTCAGGACCGCTTCCAGAGAAGAGGCATCGAATATTTCTAGCTCCGCGAAAGCCGCGCGCAACGCTTTCAAACGCGGCCGGTTCTCCGCCGTAAAATGTTTCGCCACGCCTTCGGGTTGGTAGGCGATTTCATCGGTGAAATAGAAACCGCCATAGACCGGGAGCTCGCTGAAAAGCCGCAGCTTTCCCTGGCAGGTCTCCAGCGCGGCCTCGACGTATTCGTCCGAAAATTTTCGCAGGTCGATGTCGGCATTCGTTAGGCTGATCCGCGCCAACGCCTGGAAGCGGTCGTTAGGCAGCTCGCGCATGTATTCGCCGTTCAGCCAGGTGCACTTCTCCAGATCGAAATGCGCGCTCTTGCGATTAATCTTCTCCAACTCGAAGAGCCTAACGACTTCTTCGAGCGCGATTTTTTCGCGGTCGTCTTTGGGCGACCAGCCGAGGAGACAAAGATAATTGCGCACCGCTTCCGGCAGGAAACCTTCCGCGATATAACTGCTCACGCTCGCGCCCGCGTCGCGCTTGCTCATCTTCGAGCCGTCGGGATTGAGAATGAGCGGGATGTGCGCGAAGCGCGGCGGCTCCGCGCCTAACGAACGATAAAGCTCGATATGTTTCGGCGTATTCGAGAGATGATCCTCGCCGCGGATGACGTGGCTGATCTTCATCTCGATGTCGTCCACCACGTTCACGAAATGAAAAATCCACGAGCCGTCGGGCCGGCGGATCGTCATGTCCGGATGCGTTTCCGGATTCGTTAGGTCGAAATCGATCCGCCCGCAGACGATGTCGTCCACCTCGACGTGTTCGCGCGGCGAGCGAAAACGGATCGCGCCGTTGTCCTCGAAAATGTGTCCGGCCTCTTCGAGTCGCCGCAAATGCCGCTCATAAATTTCGTTCCTCTCGCTCTGGAAATAAGGGCCGAAATCACCACCGACCTGAGGGCCTTCATCCCAAGCCAAGCCGAGCCAATTCAAACCGCCGTAGATCGCGGCCGCTGCTTCCGCGGTATTACGCGCTTGATCGGTGTCCTCGACGCGCAGCACAAAAGTGCCGCCGTGATGTCGCGCGAAAAGCCAATTAAAAAGCGCGGTGCGCGCTCCTCCGATGTGAAGAAAACCCGTGGGCGACGGCGCGAAGCGAACTCGAATATCGGAACTCATTGTCAGGCGAGCACCCTGAGCGACTTCGATCAATCCCGCAAATCAGCGGCGCTGGCTGCGGCATGGAATTCCTACTCGATAAAAAGCTCGCCGTCCCGCCGCCGTGCATGCCGATCTCCCGGCAGGTTCACCTTCGCGACTGCGCCGCCTGGAGCGAGCAGGCTGCGCACCCGCTCGACCACGTTATAACCTAAATCGCGAATCCCGCGGGACCGCAACCAGCGCAAGATCGTGCGGCGTTGCAGAGCAATCGGAAGCTCGATCAACATCTCCACGGGAAGCGTCGCTTCCCGCAGAAAAAAGGTGACAGGGACGAGCGATTCCATCAATGCGTCCTCCTCGGAAAAGACACTCGCCGCCCGCCAAATATTTTGCCGCACGTTTCGGCCGAGTTGTTTTTCCAGCTGAGGAATAAGCAGATGCCGCGTCCGATTCCGAGTCGCGACCAATTCAAGATTGCTCGCGTCCTCCCGGAATTTGAGCCGATGCTCCGCCACGTAGGCATCGATCTCCGATCGCCAAACTCCGAGGAACGGACGGACAAATCGGAGCGGTGCGAACTCGGAAACCTCGCGCATGGCGCCGAGGCCGCAGCCGCCCGCGCCGCGGAGCAGTCGCATCAGAAACGTCTCCACCTGGTCGTCCGCGTGGTGGGCGAGGAAAACGGTGTAGCACCGCCGTCGACAAGCCACTTCGCCGAAGAATCCGAGGCGCATTTCTCGCGCGGTTTGTTCGATTGACTGATGACACTTGGCGGCATAGCCCGCGACGTCGCGCTTCGCCGTTGCGAAAGGCAGCTTCCATTTCGTCGCTAGCCGCCTAACGAATTCAAGGTCACCGCGCGACGCGCGTCCGCGCAAACCATGATCGAGATGGCAGACCGTGAGCCGCTTGTAACCGCGGCTGAGCAGCCAGTGCAGCAACACCACCGAGTCGCGGCCGCCGGAGACGCCGACGAGATAGCGCGCGCTCGCGGGGAATCGAAGGGCGGTTCGGGGAGAGGCGGGAAGATTCATGGAGAAGGTGTGTCCCCGGCGGGAATCGAACCCACATTTAAGGTTTAGGAAACCCTCGTTCTATCCGTTGAACTACGGGGACAAATTGTTGAGTCAAGAATCTCGCGCGTATTCCTTGGCCTGTGAGAGGCCCGCTCCGTCCGTCTTGCGATCTTTATGGCGCGTAAAGTCATGCGAGGATGTGGTCCGTTGCTCTCCGGGGTTGCATCGTTCTTTTGCTACTCGAAGTAGCACTCCATTAGAGTGCTTAACGAGATCCTTTAACTACGTCAGGTTGAAGCAACCTTAATTACCTTCGGTGACCACCAGTTGCTGGTCTACCGGAACGTTTAGCAATGTCTGGACGATGCCACTAGGCCAGGTGATTACCACGGAATTTACCACGGTTGCTTGGCCAAGACCAAAGTGTAGCGGGGTGGACTGTTGTGAAAGGTAGTGCCCCATGGAGCCGTTATTTTCGCGGTATTGAACCTGGCTTCCGGTGGATATTGTCACCCTTGCACCAAGCCCGTCCCGATTACTGGTTGTTCCAATCAGCTTGATCTTTAGCCAATGATTTGAGTTGCGTTCGTTATGGTAAAGGAAGAGCGGCCCGCGAACAAAGTCTGTGTTGTCTTCGCCATTATTCGTGAAGAGATCTAGGAATCCGTCGTTGTCGTAGTCGCCCCAGGAAGCTCCTCGACCGCGGGATACGGCCACGGCCTGAACACCAACCGCTGCTGCCACATCCGTGAAAGTGCCGTCCTGATTGTTGTGAAAAAGATAGTTGGGACCTTTCCCATTTGGGTCTGTCCCAGAGTCCACCACATAGAGATCGAGATAGCCATCGTTATCAAAGTCTCCCCAGCCTGCCGCGCGGTTATTGCTGAGCGCGCCTAAGCCAGCCGCGGCGGTCACGTCTGTAAATGTGCCGTCACCGTTATTTTTGTAGAGCGTTTGTTTAGTCTCAACGTCCGCTCCGCGGCTGATGAAGATGTCCAGATAGCCGTCGTTATTGTAATCGCCCCACACGACACTGCGCCCTTGAGTCAGCGGTTGAATGCCAGCCGCTTTAGTCACATCAGTGAAAGTTCCGTCACCATTGTTTTTAAATAGGCGTTCGGTATTTGCCCTAGAGGATTCGACATCGCTGAGATAGATATCTGGGTAACCATCGTTGTTGTAGTCCGCAAAGTCTGCTTCGTTATACCTCAAACCCCCTAACCCGGCGGTCGTGGCAACGTTGGTGAAAGTGCCATCCCCGTTGTTCCGATAGAGAACCAAATCTGTCTTAAGATTGCCAAGGAGTAAGTCGGGATAACCGTCATGATTGTAATCCGCCCACGCGACACTACGACCCTGACCCCAGGTGTCATCGGTGCCGGCGCTGGCAGTTATATCTGTGAAGAAAAAGCTTCCCGAATTCATCAGAGTGCGGTCAGATTTCGTGCCCAAAGTGGTTCCATGCCTCGCGCCGGTGGTAATGTGAAGGTCTAAGAATCCATCGTTATTGAAATCGCAGAAACCGTTGCCATGCTTGTCGCCCTTTCCTTCCAGGCCGGTGGAGGCAAAAATATCGGTAAAAGTTCCATTGCCATTGTTCCTGTAGAAATAAGGCGCGCTGTTATAATGGTTATCGACCCATAGGTCTAAATAGCCATCACCGTCGAAGTCTCCCCATGACGGATTTCCGAACGGGGTTCCGATCGCCGCCAAGCCGGCAGCTACAGTAACGTTTTTAAAAACGGGAGTGCTGGTTTGAGTCGAAGCAGACTTCTGCCCAGAGGAAAACGCCATTGTCGCAGCGAAAAGGAACAACAACCCCCACGCAAATCGGAATACCTTTCGGGCTGGACTTATTTCTCGTACTGAAGCTATGCAAATTTGATCGTTCATTTAGGACCAGCGTGGAAAAAAACAGGCGCGCCGTCAAGAAGGTTCTATTTTGCCAGATCACGGGTGTAGCTGTTCTCTACGACATAGCCTGCGCTCCAGATATACTCGGCCTGACCTGTCCTAATTTTGAAAGCGGCACCAAGTCGACGCCGTTAGGGAAATCCTAGGCGGGATCGTAAGGCATCACCTCGCCGAAGTAGCTGTGATCCGCTTTTTGATAGAGTTTGCTTCCGATGGGCCGGGAGGAGAGATCCCGGATACTAGCCGGAGGGCGGCTCGGCCTCGCCCGTAGAGGGAGCTGAAATTTCATTGAGGCCGCGGCGCTTAAGCAATGGCTCCAGCTCGGGGCCATGTCCGCTAAAATCGCGGAAGATTTTCATCGCGTCTTCGCTCCCGCCGCGCGAGAGCAGCGTGTCCCGAAAACGCTGGCCGTTCTTTCGGTTCATTCCGCCGTTGGCTTTGAACCATTCTACCGTATCGGCCGCGAGTTCTTCGCTCCAGACGTAACTATAGTAACCGGCGGAGTATTCACCGAAGGCGTGCGAGAAATAAGTTGTCCGATAGCGCGGAGGCACCGGCGCGAAATCAACCCCGGCCTTATGCAGGGCATCAGCTTCAAATTTCAAGACATCGTTAGGTATTTCTGTGGGACTTAGCTGGTGCCATGCCTGATCCAGGAGAGTTGCGGCCATGTATTCGGTCATGTTGAAGCCTTGGTTGAATTTTTGCGCTTCCAGCACCTTGTCGAACAACTCCTGAGGCATCGCTTCTCCGGTCTTGTAATGCTTGGCGTAATGCTTCAAGACTTCGGGCCAGCTCGCCCACATCTCGTTAGCTTGCGATGGATATTCGACGAAATCTTGCAGGACATTCGTGCCGCTAAAGCGCGGATACTTCACGTTAGAGAACATACCGTGCAGTCCATGGCCGAACTCGTGAAAAGCCGTCGTAACCTCGTCGAACGTAAGCAGCGTCGGCTGGCCAGCTTCAGGCTTGGGAATATTCAGATGGTTAGCGACCACCGGTTTCATATTTAACAAGTCGCTTTGGCTGACATACTCGCTCATCCAGGCGCCACCGCGCTTTGAAGGACGGGCGTAGTAATCGCCGATAAAGATAGCGAGCTGTTTGCCATCCGCGTCGAAGACATCGAAGACGCGCACATCGGCCTGATAGACCGGAAGGTCGTGGCGTTCTTTCACTGTTATGCCGTATAACTCGTGCGCGGCGTAGAAGACGCCATCGAACAGGACGTGGTTTAGCTCGAAGTAAGGTTTGATCTGCGACTCATCAAAGGAGTAACGAGCCTTACGAACTTTCTCGGCATAGGAATCCCAATCCCAGGACGCCAGTTGAAAGCCGCCCTGTTCCTGATCAATGAGCTTCTGCATGTCGGACGCTTCTCTGCGCGCATTAGCGACTCCTGCGGGAGTAAGGTCGGCCAGCCACTTATTAATTGTGCCGACATCGTGCGCGGTTTCATCATCCAATTTAAAGGCCGCGTAGTTCGCGAACCCGAGTAGGTTGGCGTGGTCCGCTCGTAGCTTTACCAGCCTCAGCACAACGCTGCGGTTATCCCATTCTCCACCATGACTACCACGCGCGAGTGACATCTTCATGATTCGTTCGCGTAAGGCTCTGTTTTTAAGCTCTGCGAGTTCGGGTTGGCCAGTGGTATTCTGCAAAGGAAGAACAAACTTTCCTTCTTTCTTATCCTCCTTGGCGGCAACGCTGGCGGCGTCGATCTCGTTAGGCGAAAGTCCCTCTAACTCTGAGCGACCTTCGACTACGACTGAGTCAGCATTCTTTTCCTTAAGAACGTTTTGAGCAAACTTCGTTTCCAGAGCCGCGCTCTCCGTATTTACGGCCTTTAGTTTGGCCTTATCCGCGTCGGAAAGTTTCGCCCCAGCGCGGACGAAGTCCTTATAATAACGCTCGATGAGCCATTTCGACTGCGGATCCAGCCCTAGTTTCTCTCGGTTCTCATAAAGAGTTTCGATCCGATGAAACAAAGGAGCGTTAAGATGAATGGCATCCGCATGAGCGGCCAGCTTAGGCGCCATGTCGTTCTCGACCTTTTGTAGTGCAGGGTTGGTATTAGCGCTCGCGAGATTAAAAAAGATCTGATTAACTCGACCTAGCAAAGCACCCGATCGCTCCAGCGCGATAACTGTATTCTCAAAGGTTGGTGGTCTCGGATTACTGGAGATCGTTTCCGCTTCCTTTAGCTGATCGGTCATTCCCTTTGCAAAAGCGGGTTCGTAGTCAGAGTCCTTGATCTTGTCGAAGAGTGGATAGTGCAGCACGAGTGAGCTCTCTTGTAACAACGGATTGCCGGTGAGTGCCGTGGGCTGCGAGTCACTCGGAGATGTCTCCGCGGCGTGGACGATAGATAACAAGAGCATAAATGCAGCGGTGACAGATATAGCGCGGAGCTGACAGAAGGAGTTAAGATGGAACGATGAGCTCATAAGCAAATGTGAGTGGTAGTATGGGACCGAGAAAGGCTGCGAACGCCTGGCTTTGTTTGATCAAAAGCTAACATGATGGTCTTACTGCTTAGCCAGGCTAAGTCGAGTCGTATCCTTCTTCGTTGAAACATGCTCGACTTTAAGCCCCCAGGAACCTGTCTTATATTCGCCTGTAGCGTCCCTGGCAATGGCGCTCCGTCCGCAAGATAGGTCGTAAAGAGTTTTCAACTTGTTGCCAGCTCTCAGCGCCGCATCCACTTCCGCCCAGTTATTGTCTGGGAATGCAACTTTAGTCAGTTTGCGCTGCCGTTCCGGACGGTCCAACCCATAGGTGATGATAGTTTCCCAAAGACGCTTCTTCGTTTTGAACTGAACCCACATGTGCAGTGCACCTTGGGCACTGCCGGCGGCGCGAAGTCTTTCCACTATGTCTCGATATAAGCGAGCCATCGGATGATTGGAAATTTCATCCGGAGACTTCATGGAAGTGTTGGCGCCGCCTTATAAGCCCGGGAAGGACGCCGTATTTTGGACTTAGGAGATAAGCGAGAAAGAAAATCAGACCGAGAGTAAGTACGATGCAGGCGCCGGATGGGAGGTTGAGCCAGTAGGAAAAGTATAGTCCAGCACAGGAGCCGAACATTCCTATCAGTCCGCCGCCCCAAAACATGGCAGGAAAAGAATCCGAGCAGAGATAGATCGTCGCGGCCGGTGCGATCAACATCCCTAGAGCCAGGATAACTCCTACTGCTTGCAGAGAAGCAATCATGGATAGGACTAGGAGACCCATGAGGAGATAGGTCATGGATTTCACCCAGATACCTTGTGTCGCAGCGATGGAGGGCTGAAACATAATTAGAACCAAGGGACGCTGGAATAGGACTAAGAGTGGAAGAACGATGAGACTAATGAGGTAAATGATCCAGAGATCGGATTCAGCGAGTCCCAGGATGTTACCAAAGAGGTAATGAGTGACATTTACCTGCGCCGGAGAAAAACTGAGAAGAACAAGGCCTAACGAGAAAGAGCAGGCAAAGAGTAGGCCTAGGGATGTGTCTTCTTTGATCCGTGAGCTACCGGAGATAATCTGCACGCCGAGCGCGACGAGAAGAGCGGCGACGAGCGCGCCGAAGAAGAGACCCGAAGGTGCAAGACCGAATAGGAGTACGGCGACAGCTACTCCTGGGAGAAGTGAGTGCGCCATCGCGTCCGCCATGAGCGCGAGGCGGCGAAGGACAATAAAGCAGCTCAAAGCCCCATTGGTGAAACCAATGAGTGCGCAGCCGAAAAGGGCGCGCTGCATGAACTCATGCCGGAAAGGTTCGAGCAGCCAGGTCATGCGCCTAACAAAACGGCCGCGGGACTTACAACCCGGTTGTTAAAAGTACGCGCAATATTTTCGTCGGTGAACACCTCTGCGGTGTCTCCGAACGCAATCAATTCGCCGTTCAGGAAAACCACCTGATCAAAAAGCTCGGGGACGGTTTTTAGATCGTGGTGCGCGGCGATGACGAGATTTCCTGCCTCGGCTAACTGCTGCATCGTTTCACCGAGTAACTCTTGCGCGGGCTGGTCCAATCCGGTGAAAGGCTCGTCGAGGAGAAAGACGTGTGCGTTCTGCGCGAGCGACCGCGCGATGAATGCGCGCTGCTGTTGCCCACCCGAGAGCGCGCTGATTTGGCGATCCGCCAAGTCGTTGAGACCAATCGTGGAAAGTGCGGATGCAACTGCGCGATCATCCTCGTCGGCGAAAGACCGCCACCAACTCAAATGGAGATACCGCCCCATCTCCACCAGCCCGCGAACCGTTAGGGGAAAATCCCAATCGACCGCACTGCGTTGGGGCAGATAAGCAATCTCAGCCGCGGCGGGCGTTGTTCCGTGACCGCCAAAGTTTACCGAACCGGTGGCGATCGGGACGAGACCGACGAGCGCTTTGAAGAGCGATGTTTTCCCGGCGCCGTTAGGCCCGAGGAGCGCGACACGATGCCCGCACGAAAGCGTGAGACTAAGGTGATGGATCGCTCGCACCATGCGGTAGGCCACGGTCAGATCTTTGATGACGAGCTGATGTTGCATGGCGGTCAGGGCGATGGCGCGAAAGTCACCACGTCGTTAACTTGCTCGGTGCCCCATAGGGTTCGGGTCGTCGGCGGATTCTCGCCGCGAGTGAGATCGACGCGGATAGCGGTGTCCTTTTTCTCCGGCCACGAGGCCTGCACCACGAGGTCGATGCCCTCGGCCGGAAAAGGAATCGTTAGGCTTTTTGAGCGGCTGCTCGCGCTGCTTTCGCCTCCCCAGATTGTCTTTCCGAGATGCGAAACCTGGAAGCGAAACGGAACGCTAGTCGAAGTGAGAGTGAGTTGAACCGCCGCTACCGGCGCCACAGGCAAAAGGGGAGCGAGCGCTGCTTTGGATCGCGCACTCGTTAGGCTGCGCAACGGCAAAATGAGGAGTAACAGCGCCAGGAGAATCACTGCGGTGCGAAAAAGTGGCGAGCCTCTCATGTGTTTTCGCTCTTCGTGAGGCTACTTCAGCGCGTCCACGATGGTCGCGACGTTGTGTTTCACCATTCCTGCGTAGGTGCTCGCGTCGCCTGCGCCCAAGCCATCGGCGTAAAGTTCGCCGCCGATCTTCGCGCCCGTCTCGCGCGTGATTTCTTTGGTCACCTTGGGATTGAGCGTGCTCTCCGTGAAGATCGCTTTGACCTGCTCCTTCTTAATCCGGTCGATCAAGTCAGCGACGCGCCGATTGGACGGCTCGGTCTCAGTGCTGACGCCTTCGATCGCGGAGATGGAGAACCCGTAATCCCGCGCGAAATACTGGAAGGCGTCGTGCGAAGTCACGAGCTTGCGCCGGTCGCGTGGAAGTTCGGCGACTTTGCTTCTTACCCAACGATTCAGATCGTCGAGTTCGGCTAGATAAACGGTAGCGTTTTGGGCGAAGTCGGCTTGGGCAGCCGGATCGAGTTTAATCAGCTCATCGCGCACGACACGTGTCGCTTGCTCGACGTTTCTCACGCTGTTCCACCAGTGCGGATCGAGGGCCGTACTGCCGCCGTCTTCGGCCTTCATTGTTAGGTCGGGAAGGTGGTCGCCGACTTTGAGGAGATCGGCTTTCCCGCCGCTCGCCTCCTGCAATTTGTTGAGATAATTCTCGAGATGCTTCCCTGCGGTGAGGATGAGTTGCGCATCGCCGACCCGTTTTAGGTCGGATGGCGTGGGCTCATACTCATGCGGGTCGATGCCCGGCCTAACGAGTCCAGAAACAATGACGTGATCGCCGCCGACCTTCTCGGCGATTTCCGTCAGGATGGTAGAGAAGGACGTGATTCTCAGCTTGTCCGCTGCCGACGCGGTGCTGAAGGCAGCAATTAGGAAGATCGAAACGAGGAGATTCTTCTTCATGGAGAAGTCAGGCGTGAGCGATTGCTTTTCCCTCAAAGCGCAGAAGCCGCGCGCTGTTGAAGATGACGAAGAACGCGCCGAGCTCGTGGATGAACGCAGCCGCAATCGGCGGAATAAGGCCCACGCCAGAAAGGACGATCGCCGCGCCGATAAAGAGGAATCCGCAGAGCATGTTTTGATTGATGATGCGGAGTGTTTTGTCGGCGAGGCCGAGGAAATGTGGGACGCGCGAGAGGTCGCTCGCCATCAACGCGATGTCGGCGGTTTGAATCGCCACGTCGCTGCCGAGCGCGCCCATCGCCACGCTGAGATCACCAGCGGCGAGTGCAGGGGCGTCGTTTACCCCGTCACCGACGACCATCACTTTGCGGCCTTCCGCTTTCAGCCTAACGACCGCCTCCTGCTTTTGTTCGGGCAGGCAATCGGCCTGGAAATCCGTTAGGCCAATCTCCTGCGCGAGACGCTCGGCGACCGCTTGCCGATCGCCCGTCAACATACTGAGCTGATCGACGCCTTCTTCGCGCAGATTGGCGATGACCCCGGAAGCTTCGGGACGGATGGTGTCACTTAGGTAAATGATCCCGGCGAGTTTGCCGTTCACTCCGATATGGAGCGCACTCAGGTCGTTTTGGCTGCCGCCATTTTTCGGCAGCGTTATCGCCTGCTCTTGGAGCCAGATGGCGCGTCCGACGACGACGTCGCGGCCGCCGACGCGCGCGAGAAGACCGTGCCCGTGCTTTTCTTGGACTTCGCTCGCCTCAGTGATTTCCAGATGGCGATTTTGCGCGGCGTTGACGACTGCGCGCGCGATCGGATGTGTGGAATGCTGCTCGACCGCGGCGGCGACGGCGAGGAGATCGTTTTCGTTCAGGCCGTCACGCACTTCGACGGATGCGACCTTTAGTTCGCCCGTCGTAAGGGTGCCTGTTTTGTCGAAGACGACGGTGTCGATGTCGTTTGCCGCCTCGAAAAAGCGCACGCTTTTCACCAGGATGCCCATGCGTGAAGCGGCGGCCAGCGCCGCCACCATCGCCGAGGGACCGGCGAGCACGAAGGTGCACGGAATGCTGACTACGATGACCGAGATGGCGCGCTGCACGCTGCCGGTGAAAAACAAAACGAAACCGGCAATGAGCAGAATCAGCGGCATGTAGTAACGCGCGTATTCCTCCGTCAGCCTAACGATGGGCGCGCGAGTCTGCTGCGCTTCTTCGACGATGTCTTTGACGCGGCCGAGAACGGTTTGCTGGCCGGTGCTAGTGACTTCGATTTCTAGAAGACCGGTGAGGTTAGAGGTGCCGGCGAACACTTTCGTTCCCGTACCTACTTCGACCGGAATCGATTCGCCGGTGATGCTGGCCTGGTTGATCGTGGAAAATCCGCTAAGCACTTTGCCGTCCGCCGGCAGCGTGTCGCCGGGCCGCACGCGCACGAGATCGCCTTCGCCTAACGACTCCGCATCCACTTCTTCTTCCACCTCGCCGCGCACCCGGCGTGCGCTGACCCGCGAGAGATGGAGCAGACTGTTAATCGCCTCATTTGTTCCCAGCATGCTCCGATCTTCGAGAATGTGGCCGAGTAGGAGAATGATCGCGACGAGGCCGCCGGTGACATATTGCTGAGTCACGAAACAGGCGATCACCGCCAGCGTGATGAACTGGTTCATGTAGAACTCAGTGTTGGCGAGGGCCTTTGATTGGAACCCGAGGAGCGCGTCGCGAAAAATCGGAAGCGCCGTGATGATCGCGCCCGCCATCGCCCACGCGGAAGCGACATCAGCCTGCGTCGGTCGCAGCCAGCGCAGAATGACACTGAGCAGGAGACAGACGCCGCCGATGAAGACCAACGTTAGGCGCCATTTCAATCCGTGCTCGGAATGATCGTGCGCGCCGCCGCAGCATTCGCCGAGCTTTCGCAAATGTTCGCCATCGTGATCGTGGTCGTGGTCGTGACCATGATGGTCGTGGTTGTGATGACTGTGATCGTGCTGGCCGTGGACGCCGATTTCCGGCTGTAGTGCGACTGCGTTAGTGCTCATAAGTAATGGCTGATTTCATTCAATCCTTAGTCTCCATCGGTTGAATTCCCGGGGGATAAGGCGTGGAAGTGGGAAGGACTTGGATACTGCCGGTCGCTTCGTCGCTCGCCGGGTAAATGGGGTCGCCTTTCTGCGGCTCGATCAAAAGGCGTACCGGCGCCCCACTACTCGGCAGGACGGTCGAAACGCGAAGTTTGGGCAGCACTTCCTCAATCATCTCGGCATAGAGCCGAGTTCGGACCGTCTCGGAATTCGCGCGATATTCTTTCAGGAGCGCTAGGAAGGAAGAGACTTCGCCATGCGCTTTGGACATCAAGCCTTGCGCGTAAGCGTCCGCCTGTTGCTGAATCCGATAGGCTTCGGCCTTTGCTTCGGGAATAACCGTGGCGGCTCGACTGCGCGCTGGCTCGACCATGGTCTGCGCCTGAACTTTTGCGCTCACCACATCTTGAAATGCCGGCAAGACCGTCGCGGGCGGATTGATCTCTCGTGTCTCGAAGGCCAATAGTTGCACGCCGAGCCCGAGCCGATCCATCTCCGCCTGGGCCAAGCGCATCGCTTCCTGCCCGATGTGCTCGCGACGCGTGGTTAGGATGTCATCGACATTCATCGCAGCGAGCGTGCGACAGGCGGACTGGTAGAGAATGGCGTCGCGCAACGTGTCGCGTTCGCTTGCCGCAAATTCGTAGGTGATCGGGTCGGCGATTTGAAAGCGCACGGAAAATCGCGCGCGGATAATGTTCACATCACCGCTGATCGTGTAAGGATCTCGGGCGGGATGAATCGAGTCGCGCCAGGCGCCGTCAGCCTTTCCCGCCCAGGCTTCGAGCGCCACGTCCTGCACGCTTTTGGCTGGCAGCCTAACGATCTCATCGATCGGCGCGGGCCAGGCGAGGAGCAAACCGGGCGGCGCTGTCTTCGGTAGCGCGCGGCCGAAGCGCAGAACAAGGCCGCGCTCGTTAGGCGCGATGACCGTGATGCCGGAGCAAAGGTAAATCAGGACCAGCACGAGCATGCCCCAACGCAAAATCCGGATGCTCGAACGGAGCGCGGCCAGAATCGCGTGCGCCGAGAAAAGAGCGTCTTCTCTCTTTTTCTTCATGGCTTTGACACGTTTGCGGATGCGGCCGCCGGCACCGGGAGCGGACCGGTTTTCAAGAGGTCAAAGGGGGGCGAATTTCCATCCAGCACGAGTGTCGTGTTTTGGTTGACGACTTTCTTGAGCGCTTCGAGTTCGCGGAGGAAGCGATAGAGATCGGGCTCCTCTTGGTGTGCGGCGGAATATATGTGCGCGACGTCCGCTTCCGCTTTGCCCCGCGTCTCCTCGGCAGACTTGCGTGCTTCTGCGAGCAGGACGGTTTTCTCGGCGTCTGTCTGTGCGTTAATGGCATCCGCTTCCTGCTGGCCTTCAGCACGATAACGCGCCGCAAATTGTGACCGCTCGGCGCGCATGCGCTCGAAGACGAAGCTCGTATTTACTTGCGGCAGCGTGACGCGTTCAATGCCGATTTGTTCGATGCGAATGCCAAACGAATGCAGCGCCTGAGCGGAGGTTAGCTGTGTAATCTTTCCCTCAATCTCGGGCAGTTTCACCTCGTCCGGTTTCACCGAAACGAGTTGATTAAAATCGAAACTGCCCAGGACGGTGTTCTTGGCGCTGCTCACGAGGCTGTCGAGTTTGTTGCGCGCGTTGTCGATCGTCCCGATCGCTTCGAGGAACTTCTGCGGATCGGCGATAAGCCAGGCGACAAACGCAGGCACGATGACGTTGCGCTTATCTTTCGTTAGGGCCTCGGACAGTCGGATCTCGTAAAAGTTTAGCCGCGCGTCGAAGCGGTTCACTTTCTCGATCGGCCACGGCCATTTCAGATAGAGGCCCGGCTTTTGAATGACGCGCACCGGATCGCCGAAGCGTGTGAGGACGGCCTGCTCGTTCTGCCGGATTTGAAATCCAAGCATGAAGGAAAAGAGGACGACGAGTACGAGCAGCGAGACGGCGCTGCGGACGAGTAATTGAGGTTTCATGAATTCGTTAGGCTAATCACGGCGGCGGGATCGATTGGGTGTTGCGCAGATCGAGATACAAGTCCTGCCGGGAGCTGTCGGGGACGGCCAAAATCGTCTTCGTTGCTTTGCCAAGAACTTGGTCGAGCACGTCGAGTTTCAGGCGCAGCCGGAAGACGGCGCTGTTCTCGCGGTCGGCATCGATGATTGCAGTGAAACGGGCAGCCGAGCCCTGTGCGGCGGCGACACGATCTTTGTAATTCGCGTCCGCTTGCACCTGCATGCGGTGCGCTTGCGCTTTCGCCGCGGGCAGCGCTTCCGCGCGGGACGCTCGCGCCGCGTCGATGGTCTTCTCTTTCTCTTCCTGGGCGCTGACGACCTCTTGAAATGCCGGAGCGACCGCGACTGGCGGATGAACATCTTTCAGTCCGACGAAGACGACTTCGAGGCCGAGGCTTGTCACTTCGCTTTGCAGTGCCTCACCCAGTTTGCGCGCGATCTCCGCGCGCTCCGAAGTCATGATCTGGAAGCTTCCGCGTGAGCCGGCGATCTGGATTAGCTTGCGCTCCGCCAGCACGAGCAGCGCTTTCTCCGCATCGGTTGTCGTTTCGAGATAGCGGACCGGATCCGCGATGCGATAAAGAATCGGCACATCGATCGTGAGCAGCGATTCGCCGTCACCCACGAGGAGGTTCTTCTCCCCTTCAAAATGAGGCTCGCTCCAAAGGATCGGCCCGGACAAGTCCTTATCGAAACCGAGGGAAACTTGCCTAACGGATTCGGTCTCGACAATTTCGAGCTGCTCGATCGGCCATGGCCAGGTGAGATGCAGGCCCGGATTTAAAGGGACCGGCAGATAGCGGCCGAACAGGATGCGCACCGCGCGGTTGCCGGCGGGCACGGAAGTGAGACAGGTCGAGAGCCATCCAAGAATGATTGTTCCCAGAATAATGAGCTCGATCGTTTGGCGGAGATAACGAACGATCCAAACCTCGCGCAGTTTTACGCCTAACAAGTCCTCGAAACCTTGGACGGCGGACCCAAGTCCCTCTCCACGCCCGAAAAGCGCTTCCAAAATCGGGCTCGTCCCCGCCGGTCCGGGAATCGCGCGGATGCTCTTCGGTTGGTAGAAACGTAATCCGAAACGCAGAAGCGCTTCCAGGACCAGAAACCCAGTGAGGGCGAGCATAAACCAACCGAACCAGGCGCTGTAATCGCGCGTCGTGGAGATGAAGAGAAAGATCAAGGCCGCGCTCAAGAACGAGGCGAAGGAAGCGATCCGCGTCAGAGCGAGAAGAGGCGCCAGGATTTCCGAACCAACCCGCGCCGCGACCGCGCGCGCGAAGTTGCCAAAGAAATAATAAACGCAGCCTAACGAGAGAAAGATGACGGTCGCGACCCGGAGCGAAGCGAGTGCCTCGCGTGAAAGCGCTGCTCTGCCAAAAGAGGCCCGAAGCACCACCGCGATGCCAAGGACTCCGGCGAAAAAGATTAACCATTGCCAGCCGACGGCGAACCCGAGCAGAGCCGGCGGCGTGCTTACGGGCGGATCGTTGCGGCCAGCTCGACGTGGCTCGTTTTGCCGCTTGGTGATGGCTTCGTTGTATTCAACATCGGACCGATCGGAGCTTTGCAGGTGCAGGAAAACGTATTGGATGATGGAAGCCAGCGCGCACCAGCAGAGATACGCTTCCATCCCCGCAAAAAGCGGCGTCGCCACAGTCGCCGCGAGAGTTAGCGTCGCGCCGACAATAAGTGGGATCATCAGCCAAAGGGCGGCCCGGCGGAGTCGAGCCAGCTCTGCCGTCGTTAGGCTGGAGGAAACTGGCGCGGCGGTTTCGATGAGGTGAACCATATTCGTTAGCCCGAGGACCTCGCGACGCGATAGGATTTGTGATGCTTCTTGTGCGACTTGGAATGGGTCGCGGCCGGAAAAGCGAAATGGCGTTGCTCTAAAATCCCGGCCGCAATCTGTTCCGCGACCATCTGGCGATAACCGGCGGTGAGCGCCAGCTCCGCCTCCGCGGGATTCGTTAGGAAGCCGCATTCGACCAGGACCGCTGGCCTCTGGCATTTGCGAAGAACGAAATATTCGGCGTGCCGAATGCCGCGATTTTCTGTGCTGACGCGGCTGATGATTTCGCGCTGAATCCGAGCCGCTAAGACTCGGCCGCGCGAATCTTCCGAGTAAGTCTCGATCCCACGCGCGCCCGATCGCGGGGAGGCGTTGTAATGAATACTAACGAAGATTGAATCTGGTTGTGCATTAGCGATCGCGGCACGTCCCGGCAGCGGAATAAAGACATCAGCGCTGCGAGTCATCACCGTGTGCAGGCCAGCTCGTTGCAGAAGCCGCTGCAGTCGGACCGCAGTATCGAGTGCTACTGTCTTCTCCGGCACACGCTGGCCTGGAATTCCGCCGCGATCGAATCCACCATGCCCGGGATCAATGACTACGGTGGAAAACGAATTCGCCGCCCACGTCGCCGGAGCCAGAAAGAACGCCGCTGCACTGAGCAGCGATCCACAAACGTTAGGCGACAGGAATTTCATCGGGGAGTGCGGCTAGTAAACGTACTTTTCGGTAGGTGTTGGCGTCTTCGCGATAGAGGCGGCGACGATGACAGGCTCTGGCGTGTCGCCGTAATCAATGCCATCCGGGCTTGGCCCTTTGGCGCGCGGACGGTAGCGCACCTGACCGACGACTTTTAGCCAGCCGGCCTCGTGTACGTTCGCCGGTCTCTTCGTCGCTTCGACCTTCACCGCCGCCGGCATCATGTCCGCGGCGCAACAGACCATCACCAGCCTAACGAGCATAAAAGAGTTAGACTTCAGCTCTGGCTTGGTCGCGCCCTTTTTGGGGCTCAGAAACTGGCCGATGATCTCCACCCGTTTCCCTTCAAAGTCTTTGCGCGTCGATGACTCTTGCGCGGCATAGAGAAGATCGGTCACTTGCACCGGAATGTTCCCAGACTCGTTAGGCCGGAGCGCGGGATTGTCATAACTGCCCGCGCTCGGCATTGGTGGCGCGTCTTCATTCCCGCTTTCTTGCGTAGGGAGCCCGGGTTCCACCATGGTTTCCTGCGCGGCCTGCTCGAGTTCCTTATCGTTTGAAGTTGGTGCGTTCTGTCTGGTTACCGCGGTGCGCGCGATCGACTTCTGCAAGACCGCCGCCTGCGCCGGCAACGCTAATGTCGGCGTGGCGACTGAAGGTGGCGCAACGGGGTGAGTAAGTCTGCCGTTAATGCCTGGCAGGCTGCGAATGTCTTCTACCAAACCGCGGCGGCGGATTAAATCAGCCCCGTAACTATCTGGAGATACTTTGGCAGCGAGAGCGAGCGGAAGGAGGAGAAGAAGGAATGCGATGACGCTTCCTGGTGTTATCCTTCCATGGGTCTCTGTTTCCTCCGTATGCTCGTGCTCGTGAGCACACTTTTCCTCGGGAAAGAGTGCGACACATACGGCTGTAAGTACGAGTAAGACTCCTGTCACCAGCACCCCGGGCCGAAACATTGGATGCAAGAACGACGCCAGCCTGCCGCTAAAATAGAAATAGCTTAGGATAACTCCCCATTCCAAGAGAGTGAGTGGAGGCAAAGCGCGGCTAAGTGATTTCATCTGAGTAAGGGAGCTAGCGCGAGAGTGAGCGCGGCGATGGCGACGAAAAGAGCAACTGCCAGAGAGAGGGTCAGACGCTTGGTGAAAACCAAGCCGTACATGAAGAGAAGCTTCAGATCCATCATAGGTCCGAAGACCATGAACGCGAGTTTGGCGCTAGCCGGAAAGGTAAGGAAGTTCGCCGCGATAAAGGCGTCCGAAGTGCTGCAAAGCGAAAGCAGCAGCGCCAGCACCATCAAGCTCAGAGTGGCGAAGAGATGCTGGCTCGCGAGCGGGAGCAACACATGGCGATCGACCGCGGTATTAAAGATACTGGCGATCGCAGCGCCGATGATGAGATAGAAGCCGACATCGAGAAAGTCGAAAGCCGCGCAGCGAATCGCGCCGATGAGTTTGCCGCCGAAATGTTTTTCTGCGTGCGCTTCGTCATGGAGTTCGACGATCGTTTCCGGCGTCACAAGTGGAAACGCAACTGCTTTACTCGTTAGGCCGCCAGCCAAGGCCAACACCGATTCCTCGACCGGCCGCGGCGACAATCGTCGCGCTCCCGTTCTTGCGAGTGAGGCGAGCATGCGCCGATTCAAGACTTCGGTGATCGGAATGCGTTGCACGATCAGGCCGAAAACAACTGCGACGGTAAAACCGAGCGTTAACCGCAAAGAAGTCATCGCTCCCGGATGCTGGCCGCGAAACGCCGCGAAAGTGCTGAGTGCTACGATCGGATTCACGATCGGCGCTGCCAGGAGATAGGTCAGCCCGCAGGAAACCGGCAGACCTTTGCGAATCAGCCGCCGAATCACAGGTACCACTCCACATTCGCACATAGGAAAAATCACCCCGAGCAATCCACTCAGCGCGATTGCCGCAGTACGATTCGCGGGTAGGAAGGACTCGATCCTTTCCGCCGGCACGAAGGCATCAATCACTCCCGAGAGCAGCGTCCCGATAAACATGAAGGGCACGCCTTCAAACAGGATGCTCAGGAAAGAGATCGAAAAGTCTTGGAGATTAAAATGAAACCAACTCACCTAACATTCGCGGCAGTAAGCAAAACCCGACTGGCCGAGACGGCTGTCGGGACGGAGTTATCCGGCGAGTTACCTTGACGAGGAGCCAGAGTTATCCCGCCAGCTAACGCTGATTAGGCGAGTGCAGGAGGGGCGTGCTCGAAAACGCGAGCACGCAGGAAGATCGACGCTACCTGACAGATGTCGCCCCGCGAGCAGGCGCCGAATTCCGGGGTAGGGAGAAAGTCAGGTGCAAGAACGGGTGTGATAGTCGTCCCATCCGTTCCGCCCGAGTGCATCACAGTCACCACGCATTCGTGATGATCATTGCTGGCGTCGTGATGGAGGCGGCCGTGCAACCACGGCGAAGCCGTCATCGCAAGACCGAGCAGAAACTGAAGAGCGAGCGCGAAAATCAGCGTCCGCTGTAACGCCTTACGCTCGCGAAATCCTTGCACGGCTCGGATTGTAGGTTGCTTCCGGTTGTGCGTCAACAGCGCGCTGGAGGTAGTAGTAAGATGAGTAACGGAGTGCCCCTACGCTGTCGGCGACTCATTAAAAATGTCGGTCTGAGGGCGGCGGAGTGGGATTTGAATGAAAGGCGTAGACATAGGCGAACGCTGGTCTTGACCGAGTTTCGGCCCACGATCGATTCCCGTCGCCGGAATGTCCAGTGAGCGGAGCGCCGAAGCGCGGCGCAATCAGCGCGTGACTTTTGCAGGTGCGGAGAGAATCATTTCCTGTGCTCACAATCGAAAGCGTCTCGAAACAATTCCGCGCCGGCAACTTCGGGGTGCGCGATCTGTCGCTGGAAGTGAAATCGGGCGTGATAGGTCTGCTCGGGCCTAACGGCGCGGGGAAGACGACGCTGATGCAGATGATTGCAACGATCACGAGGCCGACGGCCGGTCGGATTTTGTTTCGCGGGGTGGACATAGCAAAACGGCCTAACGAGTTAAGGAAGACGCTCGGTTATCTGCCGCAGGATTTTGGTGTTTACGAAAACTTAACGGCGCGAGAGTTCCTTTCCTACTTCGCCGCGCTCAAAGGTGTGCGTTCGAAAGCACGCGTGATGGCCATGCTGGAAAGCGTAAATCTGCACGGCGTCGCGGATCGCACTGTAGGCGGCTTTTCCAGTGGCATGAAACAGCGACTCGGTATCGCGCAGGCGCTGATCAACGATCCCGACTTAGTAATAGTGGATGAGCCGACGGCGGGACTCGATCCCGAGGAGCGCGTGCGTTTTCGCAACGTTCTTTCCGAGATTGGCTTTGGTAAATTGGTCATCCTTTCGACGCACATCGTCTCTGATGTGGAGTCGATCGCGACCGAGATTGCGGTCATGAAGGAAGGCGCGCTTCTCACCATGACCACGCCGGAAATGATGTTGCGCGCATGTGAGGGAAAGGTCTGGCGCAGCGTCGTCACTTCGGAACAATTTGATCAACTGCGCACCTCACTCAAGATCTCCAGCGCGGTGCGCAAACCGGACGGCGTGCATCTTCGTTTCGTCGGACCATCGCCCGCAATCGACGCCACTCAGATCGAACCAGAATTGGAAGACGCCTTTCTCTATCTGATGAACTTCAGCACCGAGAATAGTACCTAACGAATGAAGGACTCACTCGCGCGCATCAATGCGATCGTGAAAGCAGACTTCTGGATTCGGTTCCGGCGCGTCTCGACCGTGGTCGTTTTTCTTTTGCTGAGCGCGTTTGCTTACTTCTGGATTCCGGCGCCTTCGACCGGGCGTGCACTTATCCAGATCAACGGCCATCGCGCCTTCAATACCTCGGGCGCGGTCGGGCTCGGCACGGCTTCGATCGGTATGATCTTTGTCGGCCTTTTCGGTTACTACGTGATCTCGAATACCATCCGCCGCGACATCGTCACGCGCTGCGGACTCATCGCCGCTTCGACGCCGATGCGTTCGGTCGAATATCTGCTGGGCAAATTTTTCGGTAATCTCGTCTTCCTCGTTACCTTCCTCGCGGGCTTCATGTTCAGCTCGATGGCGATGTTGACCGTGCGCGGTGAAGGACCATTTCAGCCGTTCGTTTTTATCGAGCAGTATCTCCTGCTCACGCCCGCGGCGATCGTCTTCGTCTCCGCGGTGGCCGTGCTCTTCGAATCAATCCCATTGCTCGCGGGTAAATTCGGCGACGTGCTCTATTTTTTCCTTTGGGCGTCGGTCCTGGGAATCGTCGTCGGTAAGGAGACAAGCCATGGTCACTTGAACTGGGCGCGCTGTTTCGATTTTACGGGCTTTGGCTTCATGATCGAACAGATGCAGCGCACGATGCAGACCGATTCTCTTTCCATAGGTTCATCTCCTTTCGACCCAACGAAAACGCCGATTGCCTTTCCCGGCCTAACGTTGACGCCGGAGTGGGTTCTCCCGCGTCTCATCAGCATCGTCACGCCGCTCCTCCTGCTGCCCTTGGCGGGACTGTTCTTTCACCGCTTCGATCCCGTGCGCACGCGGCTGGCTTCGGAGAAAAGTAATCGTAACTGGATCGGCAAACTGCAAAACCTGTTCAAGCCGATAAGCCGCCGCGCTGTCGCTCTAACGACAATTGGACGAGGCGGCTCGTTCGGTAGCGCGATCTGGACCGATGCCATGCTGACTTTCACGCTTTTCCCACTCGCCTTCGTGGCCCTTCTCGCCTCGTTTGTTAGTAGTCTCAGTGCGCCGAGAGATGCGGTTCTGCCGTTCGTTTTCGCCGCGCTCGCTCTCGTCGTCTCAGATGTAGCGACCCGCGACGGG
>JACDGS010000085.1 GCA_013821455.1 Chthoniobacterales bacterium | reverse complement strand
ATTCCTCATCCCGCGCCCCGCTCCGACACCGGTGCCGACGCCCGCGCTGCCGCCGCGGGAGCTCGTAGCACTCCCGGTTTACGATGAGCAGACAAGTGTGCGGCTACAAATTTTTCTCGATAACAACCAGTTCGGCCCCGGCAAAATCGACGGGAAGATGGGGGAATTTTTCGGCAAGGCGTTGGTCGCCTACAAGCGCGCCCACGGCATGCCGCCCGGAGGGGCGGTCGATGCGGAGCTGCTCGCGCAGGTGCCCCAGCCTTATACGACCTACACGATCAGGCCGGAAGATGCGGCGTTCGTTGGCCAGCTTGCTTCGCGCCCCTCGGAGCAGGCGAAGTTGAAGGCGATGCCTTACGGTTCACTCCTCGAATTTGTCGCGGAACGTTTTCATTCCGCGGAAGATTTCCTGCGCCAACTGAATCCAGGGCTGGATCTCGAACATCTTCAGCCAGGCGAGACGGTGACCGTGCCTAACGTTCAGCCTTTCGAGATCGAGAAACTCTCCGAGCATTTCATTCCGCTCAACCCCGCCTTCGCCACCCGGCAGATCGTTATCGATATCAGGGAGAATTTTCTCGAGGTGCGGGAAGGCAATAGGCTCGTCGCGGAATTTCCGATCACTCCCGGCTCGAAGACCTTGCCCGCTCCGCAGGGTGTCTGGAAAATCCTCGGGATCGCGACGCTGCCCTGGTTTCGGCACGACGAAGGCGTGCTCATGCACGGCGTGCGGACGAGCGATTTCTACAACATCCCGCCCGGGCCTAACAATCCCGTGGGCATTCTTTGGATGGGCTTGGATAAGCCGGGAATCGGAATACACGGGACGAATAATCCCGAGACGATCGGCCGTGCAGGGAGCCACGGCTGCATCCGGATGGCGAATTGGGACGCGGCCCGGATCAAAGATCTCGTGAGCGTAGGCAACAAGGTCACGATCTATCTGGGTGATTTACCGGCGACCGTTCCCACCGTTGTGAGCGGACGATCCCGTTAGGCGCGACTTCTTAGACCCGTTAGGGCACTCCTCCGCTTAGAGGAGAAGTGGAAAGCGTAATTCGTCCAGTCGAGGCGCGGCGATAGCGGCAAGATGCGGCTTGCCACGATGTCGTCGTTTTCGTTAGTTTGAGGCGCTGTGCCCGCCGATCCAGTCCCTCTGATCACCCCTCACACCATCGATCGCGGCGCCCTCGGCATAGCCAAAGAGAGCAGTGGCGGCAAATATTTTGCTCACACCGATCCCACCTCGCGTGAGGACTGCTCGAAATGGGAGCCGCTTTTCACACCCGGCTGTCCGGCGCTTCTGGGCGGCTCGTGTGAAGCCTGCGAAGGGCTCGATCGCTTTCACGGCCATCTCAACAAGGTCGCGTGGTGGACCGCAAACTTTGCAGAAGGAATGTTTCCAGTCGGGACGGCGGAAGTGAAGGCTGCCCGCGAATGGGGTTATCTCGCCGGCCTTTGGCACGACCTCGGAAAATTCGCGCCGCAGTGGCAGGACTATTTGCGGAAAAAATCCGGATCCAACATCCATACCGACGAAGTCATCGGCACGGTGGACCATTCGACCGCTGGGGCGCAGTTCGCCGAACGATCCATCCCAAAGTTTGGCCGGTTGCTCGCCTACCTCATCGCCGGACACCATCCTGGACTGACCAATGGCGAAGACGGAGATGCTCCGCAGTCGAGTCTTAGAGAACGCCTCAGCAAGACGGTCGCTGAATACACGGGCACGCTGCCGAAAGAGGTGAGGGCGTTTCGGTCCACGAACGCGATCCCGAGTTTCGCGCTGCGTTCAGGTCAATCGCTCTCGTTCTTTCTTCGCTTCCTTTTCTCTTGTCTGACCGATGCCGATTTTCTGGCGACCGAAGCGTTCATGAATCCGGCGCAGGCGAGTAGACGCCCGAGCGAGCAGCCATCGATCGGGGTAATGGAAACGGCGCTCGATCATCATCTCGATAATTTGTCCGCCCGCGCCGACGAAACTCCGGTCAATCGTCGACGGGCGGAGATTCTCGCGGCCTGCCGTGACGCCGCGGCGCGTCCTCCGGGAATGTTTTCGCTCACCGTCCCGACAGGTGGAGGAAAGACGCTTTCTTCTCTGGCCTTCGCGCTCAAGCACGCGCGGCTGCATGATCTGCGCCGGGTTATCTACGTCATTCCGTTCACTTCGATCATCGAACAAAATGCAACTGTCTTCCGCGAGGCGCTCGCCGGTCTCGGGCCGGACCTTGTGATTGAGAATCACTCCAATCTCGATCCCGATGATTCGATTCGATGCACGACACGTTCACGTCTCTCGGCAGAGAACTGGGACGCGCGTTTGATCGTGACGACGAACGTTCAATTCTTCGAATCGCTCCACGCGAACAAGACCTCCCGCAGCCGCAAGCTGCACCGTCTCGCCCGTGCGGTGATCATCCTCGATGAAGCGCAGACGCTGCCGCTCGATCTCTTGCAGCCCTGCCTCCGCAGCCTGGAGGAATTGACCTCGCACTACGGCGCTTCGGTCGTCCTTTGCACCGCGACACAGCCGTCATTGGGGCGTCGGGACGACTTCAAGATTGGCCTCGCACCGCCCAGCGAAATCATCTCCGATCCAGGCTCGCTCTACCAAAGTTTGCGACGAGTTCGCACAGAAAATCTCGGGCCGCAAAACGACGACGCTTTGGTTACACGACTGCGCGAACATGAGCAGACGTTGTGCATCGTGAGTACGCGCCGGCACGCTCGAGAAGTCTTTCAGCGGCTGGACAAAGACGAATCGCACTTTCATCTCAGCGCGCTGATGTGCCCCGAACATCGGACCGCCGTGCTGGAGCGCATCAAGGTGCGACTAGACGAGAAACAGCCAATCCGCGTTGTCTCCACCCAACTCATCGAAGCTGGAGTGGATATCGATTTCCCGGTCGTCTTCCGCAGCCTCGCCGGCTTGGATTCCATTGCGCAAGCGGCCGGACGTTGCGATCGCGAAGGCCGCCTAACGAGCGTTTCGGGTCAACCGGCCGGCCAGCTCTATATCTTCACTCCGGAGCGTCCGGCGCCCGCCGGTTTTCTGCGACAAGCCGCGCAGTCCGCCGCCGAAGTTCTGGCGACGAAGCCTTTCGATCCGCTCGATCCCAGCGCCGTCGAAGCCTACTTCCGGACCCACTTCTGGAAACATCAGGACGTCACCGACGCGCATCACATTCTGGAATGCTGGCCCGAAAAGATGACGCGTTTGGACGACTTGTTCCTGTTCCATTTCAAACGCTGCGCGGAGAACTTCCGCCTGATCGACGATCAAAGCGGTTCCGTCATTGTTCCCTACGAAGAAAAAGGCCGCGCGCTTTGCGATGCAGTGCGGGAAACATTCGATCCCGCGCAACTGCGCCAGCTGGCGCGCCGGCTCCAGCGCTACAGCGTGAACATTCCTCGCCCCATCTATGACCGTTTCCTCGCCGTCGGGATAATCCGTTTGGTTCACGACGGTTTCCCTATGCTTAACAGCGATGTCCATTACGGCGACGAGCTCGGTTTGGATATCGACGACAATCCCGGCGATCAAATAGTTTAACCCGCTCATGTCATACGGAATCAAACTTCACCTTTGGGGCGAGCTCGCCTGCTTCACCCGGCCGGAGATGAAAGCAGAGCGCGTCTCCTACGATGTGATCACTCCTTCTGCCGCTCGCGGCATTTTGGAAGCGATCTACTGGAAGCCGCAAATCCGCTGGGTTATCGATCGCATTCATCTTCTCGCACCCGTCCGCTTCACCTCCGTCCGCCGCAACGAAGTCGGGAAGAAAATGACCGGCCCCAGCCAGGCGATGATGAATGGCGAACCGGGAAACCTATCGCTGAACATCGAGGACGAGCGTCAGCAGCGCGCCGCGCTCATCCTGCGCGATGTCGCTTACGTCATCGAAGCGCATTTCGAAATTCTGAACTTCCGCTTCGAACCTGCCGGATCGGAACTGCCAGCGAAAGACTGCGAGGGCAAACATCTCGACATGTTCAATCGCCGCGCGCGCCGCGGACAATATTTTCATCATCCCTACTTCGGCACCCGCGAATTTCCCGCGTCGTTCGCGTTGATCGAAAACGGCGAAGCGCTCCCCGCGTCCAGCCTCTCGGACGTTCAGCGGAAAAAAGACTTCGGCTTCATGCTGCACGACATCGAATTCGACCAGGACCCGAAGACAAGAAAGGTGCGGCAGACCACGCCGCGCTTCTTCCGGGCCGAGATGCGTGATGGAGTGATCGAGGTCCCGCCATTCCATCAAGCCCACGCCTAACGAATGATTCTCCAGTCCCTCAACCAGCTTTATCATCGTCTTGCTGCGGATGCGCGCTACGGCGTGCCGACGCCCGGCTACAGCGTGCAGAGAGTCACCTTTTGCATTGTGCTTGGTGCGGACGGAACTCTGCACGAGATCGAAGACGCGAGGCAAACCATCACCGAAACGACGAAAGTCGGAAAGACGCGGACGAAGCAGATCGCGCGGCAAATGTTGGTTCCTGGCAACGGCAAACCTCCGGGTCAGGGAATCAATCCCTGCACTTTGTGGGACAACACCGCATACCTTCTCGGCTACACACAGGACACCTCAAAAAAGGCGCGGGCGGCGCAATCCTTCCAAGCTTGTCGCGAACACCATCTCACACTCGAGCCGACGATAAATGATCCGTCCTTCTTCGAGGTCTGCCGTTTCCTAGAAGCCTGGACTCCTGAAAGCGCAATGGAATGGCAGGCAAAGCTGGACGACTTCGCTACCACCGGCTTCGGCGTTTTCCGTCTGCTGGATCAAAGGCAATTCGTTCATGACACGCCGACCTTCCGGGAGTGGTGGGTGTCGCGACAAAATTCCGCGGCGACCGACGAAATCGTTGCGCCCTGTCTCGTCACCGGAGAGTCACTGCCAATTGCCCGCCTGGCGGAACCAGCGATCAAAGGCGTTAACGGAGCGGCGCCGGGCGGCGCCAAGCTGGCTTCGTTCAATCTCGATGCCTTTGAATCCTACGGAAAGCAGCAGACTTACAATGCTCCCGTTTCAAAGGTCGCGACTTTCCAATACTGCAACGCTCTCAACGCGCTCCTCGGCGGACCGCAATCTCATCGTCATCGCATTCAGATAGGTGACGCGACGACGGTCTTCTGGACCGAGCGCGAAACCATTACCGAGTCGCTCTTCGCGGAATTTCTCGGCGGAAACATTGAGCCTAACGAGCAATCGGCGACCACCGAAGAGGACCGAGTCATTCATCAACGGCTCGACGCTTTTCTGAAAATTCTTCGACAGGGCGGCGGCGCTCAGGTCGGCGAGCTTGGGGATGATCCGGACACGCGGTTCTACATTCTCGGGCTGTCCGGCAATGTGACCCGGCTCTCGGTCCGCTACTGGCATGTCGGTTCGATCGCCGAGATGGTTGACCGCCTGAAGGCGCACTATGATGCACTGCGCATCGTCCGGTCGCGCGAGACTGACCCGGAGTTCCCGCCGCTCTGGATGCTCCTCCGTCAAACCGCGCGCGAAGCCAAGGATATTCCACCGCTCCTCTCAGGAGTGCTCATGCAAAGCATCCTCGCAGGCACGCCCTATCCTCAAGCTCTCTACAGCGCCGTGCTGAATCGCATCCGCGCCGATCACGCGGTGAACTACTTCCGGGCGGCCGTAATTAAGGCCGTCCTCACCCGTCAGCCAAACTCCAATCATCAAATCCCTATGAGCCTCGACTCCAACCGTATTGATAAAGGTTATCTCCTCGGGCGGCTTTTTGCCGCTCTCGAAAAAACTCAGGAAGATGCGCTCGGCATTGCCACGGTTCGAGAGCGTTTCTACAGCAGCGCCTCGGCCACACCTGGCGCCGTTTTCCCTCGTATCCTGCGCACTTACCAACATCATCTGGCGAAGCTCGAAGGCGGCCACAAGGTCAATCGCGAGCGCCTCATCCAGTCAATCCATGCTCCGCTGCGTTCCTATCCAGCGCATCTCAATCTGGAAGAGCAAGGTCTCTTTGCCATCGGCTACTACCACCAGCGTCAGGATTTTTTCACAAGGAAACCTCCCGCTAACGAAGAATCGCCATCTTTCTCATCGAACAATTAAACAACCAAAATAGAAATCCAATGAACCGCTACGACTTCATCTATCTCTTCGACGTTACCGACGCGAACCCGAACGGTGATCCCGACGCCGGCAATCTTCCCCGCCTCGACCCTGAAACCGGCCAAGGCCTCGCCACTGACGTCATGCAAAAGCGCAAGATTCGCAATTACGTCCAGCTAACCAAGGGCGACGCCCCTGGCTACGACATTTACGTGCGGGAGAAAGCGATTCTCAACCAGCAACATGCTCGGGCTTATGAAGCTCTAAAACTGGATCCGAAAAAGGCCAAACAACCGGAGCGCGACCAGGCTCGCGACTGGATGTGCCAGAACTTTTTCGACATCCGCACCTTCGGCGCGGTCATGACGACAGACGTAAACTGCGGCCAGGTTCGCGGACCGGTTCAGCTAAGCTTCGCGCGCTCCATCGATCGCATTGTCTCGGCCGAGCACGCCGTCACCCGCATGGCGGTGACGACGGTGCAAGAAGCCGAGAAACAGCAAGGTGACAACCGGACTATGGGCCGCAAGTTTACGGTGCCCTACGCGCTTTACCGGTCGCACGGATTCATCAATCCGTTCCTCGCCGATCAAACCAAATTTTCGGATGATGATCGGGAGCTTCTTTTCTCCGCTCTCGAAAACGCCTTTCAGTTCGATGCTTCCGCCGCGCGCCCGCCCGGCAGCATGGCGCCCCGCGCGCTCCTCGTCTTTCGACACGACGGAACCGGCGCCGACGGCGACCAGAAAGCACAACAGGCAAAGCTCGGCTGCGCTCCGAGCCATGTCCTCTTCGATCGTCTTAAGATCAAGAGCTTTGAAGAGCAGCCAGCCGAAGATGGCAAACCGTCCCGCTCGTTCGAGTCCTACAAATCCCGCATCACCTTCGATGGCACTCCACTCGATGACTTCATCAAATCCGGTGAATCGAAAGACCTTGGCAACGGCATCACCCTCATTCGCCGCATCTGAGCTTGCGTGACGAATCCGGATACCATCGCTCTGGCGGCGCAAGCCGAGATTGAGGGAATCGAAGCAATCCTGGTCGGCGGGAATGCGGTCAATCTCCATGCTTACTCGCGCACGACATTTGATGTCGACCTTCTCGTGCGCGAGACGGACGCGGAGCGGTGGCTCTCGTTTTTCAAAGGACGCGGCTACGCTATCTCGCGGCGGACGGATAACTTCATTCGTCTCCGCTTCGAGGCGAACTGGGCTGGGGCGCTTCCTGTCGACCTGATGCTGGTGAACGAACGAACCTATCGCGTGATCGAGTCGGAAAGTCGGCGCGCCGAAGTTGGCGGCGATGTGACTCTCGCCATTCCGAGTCCACTACACCTCATTGCGATGAAGCTGCACGCGCTCCATAATCCGCAGCGTGTAGAGAAGGGAATTGACCTGCTGAATGTAAAACACTTGATTAGGACGGCAAAGATCGATGTCTCTCGCTTCTCCCTGCCGTGCTCGCTCAGCAGCGTTCGGATCTAGAAGATGCCGGGCCGGAGCGCTTCTCTCTTTAGCGACCATGTCGGACGAAAACGAATCTTTGCCGCCTTCATCCGATTTCGTTCTGCCCGATTTTCTACGAGCCGCAAATCGGGACATTGGCCCTCGAAGTTGTCGTGGGTCGAAGCCATGCGACACTTCGCCGCGGTGCGAGCAAATCACATGCGCTTTCGATTCGCCCGGACGACGGTTGCGCGACAAAAACCCTGAGCCGTTTCGGATGGCCTGAACCGGCGCGATCTCCGCAGTGTTCTCCGAAGACGCGCTTCTCCCGATCTCGGCGCTACAGCATTTGCTTTTCTGCGAGCGCCAATGCGCCCTCATCCACCTCGAGCAGGTCTGGAGCGACAACCAGTTCACCGCCGAAGGAAATCTGCTCCACGAGCGCACCCACGAAGGACCCGATGAATCCCGGCCAGGCGTTCGCGTCACGCGCGGCCTCCCCGTTCGTTCGTTGCAACTTGGCCTGAGCGGCCAGTGCGATGTCGTCGAATTTCAGGATGACTCGAGCAAAGTCCTGGTCGTGGAATACAAACGCGGCAAGCCCAAGTCGCACGCCGCCGATGAAGTGCAGCTTTGCGCGCAGGCGCTTTGTTTGGAAGAAATGCTCCGCCTTCACGTCGAGAGCGGAGCGCTCTTCTACGGCAAACGGCGGCGGCGGACCGATGTGCATTTCGATGAAACGCTGCGCGCTCTTACCCGCGATTCCGCACAGCGTCTTCACGCTCTCATTAATGCGCGCATCACGCCGCTCGCGGTGCGTGAGAAAAAATGCGAGAGCTGTTCTTTGCTCGACCTCTGCATGCCGGATGCGCTTCGCTTCCGGCGCGGCGCGGCGGCCTGGTTCACCGCCCAGCTGAAAGATCAATCAGCGCCGGGCGAGCACGATTACGATCACGAGCATGAGCACTGAGTCTGTCTGACTTCGACATTGAGTGTGGGACGTTAGGCGTTAAACGTTCTCTTCCCTTCTTCCGCCATGCGCCAGCACCTGAACACGCTCTTTGTCACTCTCGAAGGCGCATGGCTGGCGAAAGATGGTCAGGCCGTCGAGGTGCGCCATGAACGCCAGACGAAGCTGCGCGTTCCCTTGCACAACCTCGAAAGCATCGTCGCCTTCGGTTGGGACATAAGTGCCTCCGCCCAACTGATGGCCGCGTGCGCCGAGGCTGGTATTACCCTTTCCTTCTGCACGCCGCACGGAAAATTTCTCGCCGCCGCGACTGGCTTCGCCTCCGGCAACGTCCTCCTTCGCCGCGAACAATATCGCCGTGCCGATGACCTGCCCGCCTGCGCCCTCATCGCACGCAATATTGTCGCCGCCAAAATCGCCAATAGCCGCGCCTCGCTCCTGCGCGCCGCGCGCGATCGCCCAGACCACGAAGCTGCCCCACGATTGCAGGCTGCCGCGCTTTGGCTAAGCCACCGGGCCGAAACCGCCATGCGTGAAAATTCTCTCGATACACTGCGCGGCATCGAGGGGGATTCCGCCGCCGCTTATTTCGAAGTCTTTCCGCTCTTGCTCACGACCAAAGATCCCGCGATCGCGATGCACGGCCGCAACCGGCGGCCGCCGACCGATCCGGTCAACGCGCTGCTTTCCTTTTTCTATGCGCTCCTCGCGCACGATTGCCGCTCTGCCCTCGCCGCTACCGGCCTTGACGCCGCCGTCGGATTCTTTCATCGCGACCGCCCGGGGCGACCGTCGCTCGCCCTCGATTTGATGGAAGAATTTCGTCCCGTCCTGGCCGATCGACTCGCCCTCGCCCTGCTCAACCGCCAGCAGCTCGATGCCGCCGATTTCGAAACGCGCGAAAATGGAGCCGTCTCCCTGCGCGAAGCTTCGCGCAAAAAAGTTCTCGTCGCCTGGCAGGAGCGAAAAATGGAAGAAGTTATCCATCCCTTCCTCCAGGAGAAAGTGACTTGGGGATTGGTACCGCACCTTCAAGCGCGACTCCTGGCCCGACACCTCCGCGGCGACCTCGACGCCTATCCGGCTTTCATTTGGAAATGAGCGCGTAACTTTCGCCCAAGTGCAATGCAAATCCTCATCACCTACGACGTTTCCACCACGACGCCGGCAGGCCGCCGACGACTTCGCCGCGCGGCCAAAGCATGTCTCGACTATGGGCAGCGCGTGCAATACTCCGTCTTCGAATGTCTCGTCGATCCAGGCCAGCTGGTCGTGGTGCGGAGCCGGCTCTTAAAAATTATCGATCCGGAGACTGATAGCATTCGAATCTATTTGCTGGGACACGACTGGGATCGTCGCGTCGAGCATCACGGCGCCAAACCCTCGTTCAACCCTCAAGGGCCGCTCATCGTTTAACGGAAGTTTCTTGGCGCGCGCACCGGAAGCGCGCAAACTAATGGCCGCACCTTCGCGCCGGCGATAACCGTCTAGTGCGCTGGTTCTTTCCCAGCCTAACGAGTGGTGGCGCTGACTGTCAGCGAGTCTGCCACGGCGGGTTCGCGAAATCGAGCGATCTTGACAAAGCGCCGTAGTCACTTATGCAGCAGCCGTCGCTCCCTCGCGAGGGAGCGCGGATTGAAACATGGTGATGGGGTTGACACCCAGATAGACGCTCCGTCGCTCCCTCGCGAGGGAGC
>JACDGS010000084.1 GCA_013821455.1 Chthoniobacterales bacterium | reverse complement strand
ATGAGCGGCGTGGGTTCATCGGGCGAAGGGGCGAGAGCGAGGAGAATCATTGGTGGCGAGGCCCGACCGGAAAACCAAACGTAATCTGAGTCAAGTGAATTGCCGCTCGCGGCTGATGGTAGCACGGGGTGCCACCCCGTTGGTGCTGGGTGTCACCCATAACGAACTTCCAAAACCGATCGTTTTCCCCAAGGTGGCCCGGCGACTCTTGACCTTGTTTCGCTGAAGCTCGCCGAACCAACGGGCCCCCCAGCCCGTGCTCCAGACCCGATGCGCTCAACGGCTTCCTCACTGTCGCGAGCGGAGTCTTGCCTAACGAGTCCGCTCTTTGGCCGCCGCCAGCCTTTGCCTAACGACAGAGCCAGCGCGCATTTCCCCCGGCTGGATCCGCTCGCGAGCGGGAGAATCTTAGCTGGGAAATGATTTCCGTTGGCTCCCGAAACTGCCCTTGAACGACATAGGCCGGGCGAAGGCGTTCAAAAATATTTTAAAAAAAACGAAAAAAACGCTTGCGAGGGTCTGATTTCTTCTTTAATCCTCACCGCCAAACCTAACCAAACCAATGGAGAAACAAATGAACAGATCAGTATTAACGAAGTTGAATTTCGTTCGCACGGCCCTTGCCGCCAGCGTCGGAATTCCTTTCCTCATCGCCTCGAGCGCCTTCGCTCAGGGTCCCACTACGGGTCCGTCACCGGCCGCCGATGTGCCCAATGCTCCCGTCCAGGCAGCGCCTGCGGCGGTTCAGCAGCAAGGCACAAGCGCTGGCGGCGGCGAAGCCACCGCTGAACGCATCATCGTGACCGGTTCCTACATCCCGACTGCGGAAACCGAGTCCGCTTTGCCGGTCACCGTTTACACCGCCGAGGTAATCACCAAGCAGGGCGCGCAGACGCCGGCTGAAGGTTTGCGCCAGCTCCCGTCTTTCGTCGGTAACACCGCTACGGAAAACGACTCCAACGGCGGCGACGGAACTGCGTTCATCAATTTGCGCGCCCTTGGCGCCGGCAACACTTTGACCCTCATCAACGGTCGCCGTACCTTTGCCTTGGGATTTCAAGACATTAACTTGATCGGTCTGGGTTCGCTCTCGCGGACGGAAATTTTGAAAGACGGCGCATCCTCCATTTACGGCTCTGATGCGGTGGCGGGCGTGGTTAACTTCATTCTCCTGGACGGTCCCAATGAAGCGCCTCTTGAAGGCGGCGAGCTTTTCGCCCTTTACGGCAACACCACCGATACCGATGCTAACGTCCGCCAGTTCTATCTGCGCGGCGGCGTTACCGGTCTCGATGGCAAATTCGCGGTTGCGGCGAGCGTTGAATATTATGTTCGCGCCAACCTCCTCTCGCACGATCGCTTAATTGCGAGCACTGGCGACACCTCGAATGACGCTACGGGTTTGGGCCTGGGCGGAGCGAATACGAACAGCCCGACCTTCGCTGGGCGCATCAATCTTCTGAACGCGGACGGGATTACCAGCACTCGGTACGTTTTGTCGAATCTAAGTAATAATGCGCCGACGAGCTTGGCTGATTATCGCTTGTTCGACGTGCCTCCCTCAACGGACCCCGCAAGATTCAACTTCCGCTCCGTCACCCCTGCTATTCCTGCACAGGAGAGGTTCGATTACTACGTCACCGCAAATTACAAGGTATTCGGGGACGGGTTGCAGCTCTACGGAGACATATTGTACAGTCACCTGACCCAGGATAACGGTCTCGCTGGTGCCCCGTTTGCCATCAACGCATTCACGGGTAGCACCGCCTTTCCAAACACCACGTTCGATGGAACCACCGGAGACCTTCCGATTGTGCAGCAGTCGCAGTTTAATCCGTTTGGCAATCGAGTGACTGAAGTAAGATATCGTCTGCAACAGGACCTTGGTAACCGGCGTTCCTTCTTTGATAAAGACGCGTGGCGCTATGTCGCCGCCGCCAAGGGCGACTTCAATTTCAAAGACAACGGCTTCATTAGCCACTTCGGCTATGACACCGGCTTCGTCTACGAGCGGTTTGACGAGATCGAAACCGATAGCGGAGATGCGACCGAAAGCGGAATCGACCAGGAGATCCTGGCTGGAAATTTCGATATCTTCATTGGCCAGACCGCGCCTGTCACAGGCGTGGCTCCAATCTACAATAATACGAATCCGGCGGCGCCTAACTTTCAGAATGGTGTTCCAATTGGGACCGCGGCCTACGACAATGCGGCGGCCGCCCAGCGTGCCTCATTCATTGCCACCACGCAGTTCCTCGGTCGCGCCTACTTGGTCGACGCCAAGTTCAACGCGCATCTCTTCCCGAATCTCTACAACGGCGGCATCGACATCGCCGGCGGTTATGAGCATCGCGAAGTGCGCACCCAGACGATCGCGGACGAGATTCAGGGACAGAACGATCAGCTTGGCTTCAGCGGTGGCGCGGATGACAAATTCACCACGCGGGTCGACTCCGTTTTCGGTGAATTGAGCATCCCGTTTGTAACCTCGACGATGAACATTCCGGGCGTTAAGACTTTGGAACTCTCACTCGCTTATCGTTATGAGAAATTCGACTTAGAAGACAATCTGAATAAGAACAACAACGCGTCGTTCGACAACTCCAATCCGGATGAAAATTTCGGCGGGAGCCCTCGCTTGGCCTTGCGCTATCAGCCGATCGCGGATCTTACCCTGCGTGCCACTGCGTCGCAGTCCTTCCAAGCGCCGAGTCCGGGACAGTTGTTTAATCCGGTTATTCAGAACTTCCCGAACCTCTTTGATCCAGTGGCCGGGACTGTTCTTCAACCGCCCCTCGGAGTGTATCAAAGGGGAAACCCGGCTTTGTTGCCGGAGACGACCGATTCCTACACTGCCGGCATCGTTTATTCACCGAAGTTCGTGCCGGGGTTGACGGTCACTGCTGACTACTACAACCTCTTCACGACGAACCTCATTCTTCCCGCAGCCGCGGCCGCTCAGGTCTTTCTTACTCAAAATGTGATTGATCCTGACGGCTTTGGCAACAACTCACCCTTGGCCCCTGGTGGCCCGGGCGTGGGAATCACGCGTGACGCTAGCGGCCAGCTTCTGGCGATTGACGCCGACACCAACAACGCAGGTCGGCGCAATGTTCAGGGTTTGGATCTCACCGCCGTCTACCAGATTCCGACCCAGAACCTCGGGACTTTCACGGCCTCGGGTGGTCTGAATCACTTCTTCACCTACAAGATTGAGCCACTCTTGGGCGGTGGATACACTAACTTCCTGGGCAATTACAATAATGGCTCATTGCCGTTGGCTCCAGGGGCGATTCCATTTAACAAGGGGTTCCTACGTGGGGAATGGGAATTTAAAGGTTTTGACTTCGTTGCGACTGGAAACTATATCGGTGAGTACGAAGACGATCCGAGTTTTCTCTTGGCGAACCTGACTGCGCCAAATAGGGGTATCATTGGTAACACTGGGGGAACGGCGAATCCAGAATTCGCATTCCATCGCCGTGTCACATCCTACGTCACGCTCGATATGCAGTTGAGCTACACCTTCCCGAAGCCGGCTCCAGTGGAAGCGGCTCCAGCGCCCGGTTACTCCAAGGAGGCGAATGATGGCAAAGGCATGGTCCAGCAGCAGGCCTCCGTCAGCACGGCGGATAACTCGGCCTCGATCTTCTCCCGGCTCCTCTGGGATACGAAGCTTACGGTTGGCGTGAACAACGCGTTCGATCGTAACCCGCCCACGGTATTGGGAGCGTTTAACGATAACTACGATACGTCGCTCTATAGCATTCGTAACCGCTACTATTACGTCAGCTTGACGAAGAAGTTCTAAAGCCCCTGAAGTAAGTGGGTGTAGCCTTGTGGCAGGCGGGTGGCAGAAATGCCATCCGCCTGTTTCGCTTTTCCAACGTAGCGCGCCAACCGTAATGCGGCAGCGGAAGCGCCTGCTACCCCGCGGCTACCCGAATTTTTGGGTTAGTTGCCATGTTTCAATAGGTTGTTTATTTGAAGGCTTCTGGGAATTGGCGCATGAGGACTTGAAACTTGGTCCGCTAGACTGAGTTTCAAGGGAAGTGAAAACGGTTTGGCGCGTCTTTGTTTATCTAAAACGGTATCCGATGCTCGCGATCGCGACTTTAGCTTGCGCAATCATGAGCACGCTCCTGGTGTTCGTTTTCCCGGCGGCAACGAAATATATCCTCGATGAGGTCATAATCGGTCACCATCCCGAGCGTTTGCTCCCGCTGCTAACTGTCGTGGCTGTTGCCATGTTTCTTCAGAACGGCATAGTCTATCTTCGCCTTTTGCTCAACAACACCTTCGAGCAACAAGTCATTTTCGATCTGCGCAGCGATCTCTACTCGCACATTCAAACTCTGCCGCTGCGCTGGTTCGATAATCGCGCCACCGGCGATCTGATGACGCGGATTATCGAGGACGTGAGTTCGGTTGAGCGCGTCCTTATCGACGGCATCGAGGAAGGCACGGTGGCGGTATTGCAGATCGTGGTGGTGGTTGGGGCAATGTTTTACCTCAACACAAAATTGGCGCTGGTCGCGCTCGCGCCGGTGCCGCTCCTAGCCGGCGGTGCGCTTTGGTATACGCTCACGGCGCACCGGCGATACCGGTTGAACCGCCGCGCTGCGTCGGCCATGAACTCACTCCTGCACGACAATCTCTCCGGAATTCGTCAGATCAAAAGTTTCGTGCGCGAGCTTGAGGAAGATCGTCGCTTCGATAAAGCAAGTGACGAGTTTCGGCGCGCCACTCTGCGCGCCACCCGAATTTGGGCGCTTTACAATTCTTCAATGTATTTGTTCGGTTCTCTGGGGGTGCTTTCGGTAGTGGCCGTTGGATCACGCGGCATTTTATCTGGCACTCTTCAGTTAGGCGACCTTGGCGCTTTTCTCTTGCTTGCGAGCTTTCTCTACCAACCAGTGGGGAAATTGCATGAATTCAATCGACTCGTGCAGGAAGGACGGGCTGCGGGCGAACGCATTTTCGAAATTCTCGATTCACTGGGCGAGTCGAAAGATGGCCAAACGTTTTCCGGAATGGTGCGCGGTGAGATCGAGTTCCGGCACATCAACTTCAGCTATTCCGATGAGCTGCCGGCGCTGAGTGATATTTCGTTTCACGCGCGGCCGAATCAGACGCTCGCGCTCGTCGGCACCACCGGCGCGGGCAAATCAACGTTGGTTAATCTTCTCACGCGCTTCTACGAGTTCGATCGCGGCGAGATTTTGATCGATGGAAATCCAATTCGTGACTTCAGCATTCGCGCCCTGCGGGAGCAGATTGGGATGGTGACGCAGGAAAGCTTTTTGTTTAACGGGACCATTCGCGAGAACCTGCAAATAGGGAAGCGGGATGCAACCGATGAAGAATTGCTTAGGGCAGCGGCAGCGGCAAATGCGCGCCCATTCATCGATCGGTTGCCGCAGGGATTGAGCAGCGTAGTGGGCGAGCGCGGAGTAAAGCTGAGCGTAGGCGAGAAGCAACGGCTCTCTATTGCGCGGGCGCTCTTGAAGGATCCGCCAATTCTGATTCTGGATGAAGCAACGGCGAGCGTAGACACCGCGACGGAGCGACTCATTCAAGAAGCGCTGGAAAAGCTAATGCTCGACCGCACTTCCATCGTCATCGCGCACCGGCTTTCCACTATCGCGCACGCGGACCAGATTCTCGTGCTCGAGCGCGGCCGCATTATCGAACGCGGAACGCACGAGCAATTGCTGGCGCTTGCTGGGAGATACGCACTTTTGTGGGAACAAACGTTACTGGAGACGCAGGAAAGCGATCCGACGATCGCTTGACCTGTCCGCGTTGTCCCAGCGCGACTGGCGAACATCTCCTCTTAAAGGCGTCTTCCTGCGTCGCCTGACGTTTTGCGGAGGCTGCGCAAAAAATCACGAATGCGCTCCTTGAGTTGGTATCCGGCTGACGACGGCTAAGCAAAGGAATTGCTTTCGAGGACGAAGAGGAGCAGCAGCAGGAAATCGAATCACTAGGCTAGCAAGAATATCGTTTGACAACCGGATGACATTGACTCGTGTAAAAAAGGAAAGGAGGAAAAATAGCATGAAAGAAAAATTAAGTGGTGCAGAGCTGGTTGCGTCCTGGCGCGATGGCGGAGAGCAGGAAAATCCTGCTGGTCCTCTGTTTGCCGCAGGGGAGTTCGCAGAAGTTGATATCACCAGCGACTGCGGCACCGGCCGGACCGGGTGCGGCACGGCGTGCTCCGGTTCGATCACGCGTTACTGCTGCTAAAATCAGGTGACTCGACGTCACTTTGAATCCTCGCTGGGTTGTCTGATCTCGCCCGCTGTGGACGAACTGGCAGCCCAGCTTGTTTTTCTCACAGAGTTAAGCGCTCGGGAGCGCGATGTTGTCACCGAGGCAACCCGGGATTCCCTTTGCACGGTCCTACATGGTAAACTCGGTCGGTTGTTGATCCTCGAACTCAATGCCGCGCGCGTAACCGGGCGACTAAGCGGGGACCACCAGGAGCAGCGCTGGCAGCAGTTCCTCGAACTGTCGTCGCAGCAATCGTTCTGGGACGACCTGGCCGTCCATTATCCGCCGTTGTTACCGCGGGTTGGAGTCATCGTGCACCATCGCTGCACCGCAGCATTGCGCTTGGCGGAACGTTGGGCGACGGATCGGTGGCGACTGGAAGGTCTGTGTGGCGGTGATCCGGGCGAGCTGCAAGAAATCAGCTTCGGTGCCGGTGACAGCCACCGCAGTGGTTTGACGGTGGCACTTTTGCAGGGGGACGGCTGGCGTCTATTTTACAAGCCACGCCCGTTGGCAATCGACGTTGTGTTGCGCGCGTTTCTTGCGGACCTTGCCAAAGATCATGGCAGCGCATTGAGCGTCCGCGTACCTGAGGCGGTAGAGGGTTCCGAGTACGGGTGGGTCGAGTTTGTGACTCATCGCTACGCGGCTGGAGTCGAGGAACTAATCAGCTTCTATCGCGGCATCGGTCAATGTCTGGCGGTAATGCGTTTGCTCGGCGGCTGCGATCTGCACGCCGAAAATGTGGTCGCTCAGGGCGGAACACCCGTGGTAGTTGATTGCGAAACGCTTTTTAGACCTCAGATTCCACCATCGGCCTCCGGCTACGGAGCCGGGTTGGACCGTGCGGGCGAACTGCTGGCCGGGACGGTACTTAATCAGGGTTTGTTGCCAGGGCGGGGTATTGGTCTGGGTTGGTATGGGGTTGATGCTTCGGCTGTCGGCATGCTTCCTAAACAGCAGCCGATGCAGGTGCAGCAAGGAATTCTTCTTGCGGATTCCGACGAAGCGCATGTCGGCCCCATCCCTGTTGAAACGCCGATATCGCAGAATCATCCCAGTCCCCAGCCTGCGCTCGCGCAATACTGGCCGGAAGTTTTGCGCGGTTTTGATGAATTAACTGCCACGCTGCAGCGTCTGGACACCTCCGATGCCTTGCAGTTGCGACTGCGAGTGTTCGAGGAGTGCCGCATCCGCGTAGTTCCGCGGTCCACCGAAGTCTACGCCGAGTTGGGTCGAATGTTATGGCATCCTGTATCACTCCATAACGAAGCACCAGCCCGGCAGCGCGCCTTCGGCCTGTTGCAGAGAATGGCCGCCAACGTATCGTCGGCTCCTAGCGATCCGGTAGTTATCAGTGCCGAGATCGATGACTTACTAGAAGGCGATATCCCCTACTTTTCCGGGGTGGTACGCGAAGGCCGCCTGTCCGGACCGCGCGGCACATACTGGCTTCCGCCGCGCAACCTGCTTGAAGCTGCTCTGGCGAGTTGGCGGACTGCAGATTTTATCCTTGAACGAAGCGTTATTCAAGCTTCGCTGGTGAGCGCTTATATCAATGACGGCTGGATGCCTAATGGAACATCGCTGCTGCCGACGCGCGGCCGTGGCGGCAATTTGGAAGAGCGTCGCCGCCGACAAGCCGCGCAGATCGTGCAACGCATCGTGGCCAATGCGATTTGCGGTGATGATGGCAGTGTGGCTTGGATCGCACCGGTGCTTACGGCAACCGGGTGGTCGGTGCAGCCTTTGCAGCAAGATCTTTACAACGGGATCTCGGGGGTAGCATTGCTGCTTGGCGCCTATCTGCGCGAAACGGCAGCCGGACGAGCGGATCCAGTAGATGGGCTTGATAAGTTGTATGCAGCGGCAGTGCATACGCTACACTTAGCCGAAGCCAGGCGCGACCAAATTCTTAGTGAAGGGCGTAAAGTCAGGCCGCTGCCACTGGGCGGCTATCTCGGAGTCGGTTCGCAGATCTGGACTTACCTTGTGCTGGCTCATTGGGAGTTGGATGGTGGCGATGGTTTACAACGAGCTTGCAAACTGGCGGACGAGATTCCCTCACCAGGTAAAGCGGGCGATAGACACGATATACTTTCTGGCACGGCTGGGGCAATTGCACCGCTGCTGATGCTGGCACGAAGGACTGGAGAGGAGCGTTACGTTCGCATCGCTTCACAACTCGGGAATCTGTTGCACAAGACCGCTAAACGCGGAAACGGGCGGGCTTACTGGGCGCACGATCAATGGACGGAAGGAATAGGTGGTTTTGCCCATGGCGTGACCGGCATCGGCTGGGCTTTGGCTCAGCTCGGGCGGGCGACTGGTGATGCGCAGCACGAGCAGCTGGCACAAGAGGCGTTTGCCTTTGAAGACGCTCTTTTTGATGAGAAGGAGCAGAACTGGCTGGACCTCCGGATGCTAGATGGCGCCAAGACCGCAGCGGCGTGGTGCCACGGCGCGGTTGGGATTGGTTTGGCCCGTCGAAGTTTGGATTTAGCGCTTACTCACACTTCCACACGACAGGTTTTGTGTCGGGCGGCTGCAGCAACCTGGAGGTTGGGAATGGGCTGGAATCATTGCGCGTGTCATGGCGATCTTGGCGCGTGGGAATTGCTGCATCATGCTATTGCCGCAGGAGAAGCGCCGGCAGAGCTAAGCGCTTCATTTTTGCTCGACATAATCCTGACCAGCCTAGAGCAGCATGGACCATCCTGCGGCATTGGCGGAAATGCGTTTTCGCCTGGCCTCATGCCGGGGCTCGGCGGCGTTGCTTACCAATTGCTACGAGCCCATCCCGAGAATGATTTGCCTTCGATCCTGACTCCCGGCGGAGAGGAAAAATGACTGGCACGTCGAGCGTGCCGCGACCGGCAGCAACGCCGCGGTTGTCGCACCTCTAAGCAATCGCAACGCAGTGCGTCTCGTCTTTGGAGAAGGCATTAATCCTCGAAGAAGCTTCTTTGAAAGCGCGGATAGTAACTGCAATTGACATCCACCGTTATGAAAAAGGCCACCAAGACTAGCTTCGTAGCTCTCACGTTGGCGATGGCCTTGGTTGGTGTCGTCAGTGCCAAGGAGCAATTTTTCGGAGGGCTGGGAGCCTATGAGCGTAAGGTCACTACTAATTCGCGAGAGGCGCAGCGCTATTTCAATCAAGGACTCGCCTTTGTGCAGGGCTTCAATGATGTCGAAGCGATTCGCTCGTTTCAGGAAGCTGCCCGTCTCGACCCGAAGTGCGCCATGGCGCACTGGGGGATCGCGCTCGCGTGCGGCCCGAATATCAATCTCCCTTGGGTTTTACCGTCTCTCGCGCAACTGGAGAGGAGCGAGCTAAGGCTTGCACAGGAGAACGCTGGACAGGTTTCACCGGTCGAGCAGGATCTAATCAAGGCGCTCAGCCATCGTTATGCCAACCCGCAACCGGAGGATCGCGCGGTACTGAACCAGGCCTATGCGGATGCAATGCGGAAGGTCTGGCAGAGTTACCCCAACGATCCCGATGTTGGCGCATTTTTCGCCGAAGCGATGATGGATTTGCGGCCCTGGGATCAATGGAACTCAAAGGGGCAGCCGAATCCCGGAACCGAAGAAATACTCGCCACGCTCGAAACGGTCCTGAAGCTGTACCCGAGGCACCCTTTTGCGAACCACCTCTACATCCACGCGGTCGAGGCTTCGCCTCATCCCGAACGCGCGTATAAGGCCGCGAATCGCATGCGGACATTACAGCCCGGCATCGGCCACAGCGTCCACATGGCGTCGCACATCGACATTCGGTGTGGCCGCTGGCAGGAGGCAATCGACACGAGTCTCAAGGCGGTCGCGGCCGACCGCCGCTATCGAAAAGTCGCAGGCCCGCCGGTTGGTATAATGGAGGATTATGTTGCGCATGATCACCACATGCTCGCGTTCGCAGCGATGATGACCGGTCAGCGGAAGCTCGCGATGACACACGTCCGCGCTATGGTCGCGGAGCTGTCGCCCGATGAC
>JACDGS010000115.1 GCA_013821455.1 Chthoniobacterales bacterium | reverse complement strand
CGCCTCTGCAATCTCGCCGTGTCTCAAGCCGATACGGGCAGCACGAAAACAGAGTGCTCGCACCTTGGCGAGGGCGGAGCGCGCTCGATCTTGCATCGACCTCGGAGCGCGATCGCCAATGCTCAGATCATGGAGACGAAGAGACTTGGCGCGAGAGTTAGACGACTCAGACGCAGACGAAGATGCGGCGCGGAGTTGGGTGGAGCGGGGTTTCATCGAACCCACCAAACCTTGTTCGTGACTCCCAGAATGCCCTCGTCACGCATGTGGCGTAGCTCATCGGTACAGTCGGCTTCGCTCCGCATACCGGACTGCTTGAGCGCAACTTTACCGAGCAGCGCGTTAGTTCCGATGCCTTCAACCGCTTGAGTGACAGCCTTCTCCGCCTTACCGGCGGGTGACATCTTCTTCGAAATACCGGCCTTCAAGGTGATCGTGTGCCCCTTGCGAATACGGGCGATCACCCATGTGCGGTACTTGGAGCGGGCCGCGTCGTTCATTTCTTCGGCCCGTTGAACAGTGCCAATTGAAGCTCGCTGTTGGTAGGCAACGCGCGAAAGGAATCAGCATGCATCTCGCGCAAGAGCGCCTGAACGTCCGCGACCTTGCTTGCTGGCAACCCGTCCCAACGGCGACCGGAACCGGTCCAACCCACGGCGGCGCCGAGTCGGTTGTAGATGATGCGGCGCTCGGAATTCTCGCCCTTGGAGCTAGGATTGCTCTGGGCACGCATCTTCGCGATCACCTGCACCTGGCGCTTGACGCTCGAAGCATCCGCCCCCGAGATCCGGCACCCGGAAGCGTCGGAAACCATCTTGGTCACGACCGAGATAGCCTCGATGACCGGGGCCATCATCGACTGGAAGAGCGCGAAGGTGCGATCGTCGACTGCGGGAGGACGGGTGTCGACCCCACTGGTGACCGCGAGGAAGACGCGAATCACTTCGTCGAGAATCGCGTCAGCGGCTGGCGTCTCGCTCTTCGCGACGACCTTCAACGCCTGCGATTGGGTAAGCCAAAACTCAGTCGCTGGCCGACCACCACTTTGCGTCTGAACGCCGCGAAGCTCGTAACCATTGAGCTTTCCGTCACGGGCCAGGCTCTTGATCAGGTTGCGAATGTCGCGCGGACGTTCGTACCCAAGGTGCTGAGCGAGTTCCAGATCGTGCACACGGGGCTGGGAATCGCCGAGCCCTGCGGTTGCGAGCGCCCAGGTTTCGACTCGGGTGAGAGTGATGTCGGTCACGAGGCCACCTTTTCAGCCTCTGAATCGGTATCGTCCGCATCGTCGTCCAGGTATTCGGTCCAGGATTCCATCGGGATCCCGTACTTGTCCTGCAGGATCCGCATGCGATCCGGGGTCGGCTTAGCGCGCCCCTTCACCCAGCCCGAGACGGCCTGCTGCGTAACCTCGCAGTTATTCGCGACCTCTTCTTGGTCGACGCGCGGCGGGGCGACAATTCGTTGGAGCGCCTGCGCGCCCTTCGTCTTCTTCGGTTTAGGATCTGCCATGGGTTGCTTGGTTACTACAACAAGTGTTGTGACCGTGCAAGACCATGTTCAGGTATTGTTGTTTTTCACTATGATAAGTTGTGCCCGTGACAATTCGAAAACAGGTTCCCGAGCCGGTTCGCGTGGCGATCGCGGCAAAGATTTGTGAACTACTCGACGAGCGCGACCAGAACGGGCGAAAGGTGCTGACTCAGCAGTTCCTGGGCACAGCCATCGGCGTTTCACAGGAAGCGGTCCGCCGCGCGCGCAATCCAGATGGCGTGACGCCCGCAATCGTCGACGGCATCAACGAGAAGTACGGCCAAGCCGCGCCGACTAGCCCCGGCGCCCCATCGCCCGCCCCAACCCCCACCCGCACCATCGAGCTCGACACCCACCGCGACCGCCTGTGGATACGAAGCGCCCTGGAGGCCGCCGGGTTCCCGCGCGGTGTTGCTTCGGACGTCGCGCTCACGGTCCAGTTCCAGGGCGCCGAGTCGCCTGAGGAAGCGCTCGCGCGCGCAAAGGAGCTGGCGGAGATCGTGGTCGCCGACCCCAAAGGCAAGCTCATCACCAGCCCGCAGCCGCCGCATCCGAAGAAGCCGCCGAAGGTGGGGCGGTAGTTTCCCTTCGCTTACAAACAGAAAGCGCCACATTGACCAAAAAAGCACCCCCCATGTCGCCGCCGCCAACTACGAAGCCTGCCCAAAGAC
>JACDGS010000114.1 GCA_013821455.1 Chthoniobacterales bacterium | reverse complement strand
AGCGTGAGATGATGTTGCACGCGATAACCTTGGAAGGTTTTGGTGCTGCCATCGTCCATGTGCACCGGGAGGGTCACGGCCATCGCGCGTTTCGGCATCATCAAGCGGTCGCGATCGTTAGGATCTATGTTCAGGTAATCGGCAATGACCTGGAACTGATCGCAGGCCATTTTGAAAACGGCGTCGTCGTAGATATGCATAAAGGCCGGGGCAGGATAAACAGCGCCGGGGAAAATTCAGGCTTTATCTGCGTCTGTTGGTTCGGCCCGTCAACCCAGAACCCGTGCTCGTGATTGTAATCGGAAGGGAGTCGCTCGCGAGCATGATCAGGAGCAGAACTAAAGCACGCGGCGTTTAACGAAAACGCTTTCGCACCAACGCAACGGCCTCGCGCAACTCGGCGATCCCAAGCAAGTATGCGACGACGAAAAACGCCCCGCCGCCTAACGAGATCGCGACCGCGACATCGACGATGCGCTTCCATTCCGGCATCCGCGTGGCGTCGGGAAAAACGAAGTGCTGCGCCGTCCAACAGACCACGCCCAGAACGGCCCCCGCGACGGCGATCTTAGCCAGCGTCGCCAGCATCGCGCCGGTCTCGAGCCGGCCCGTGTGGTGACGCATCATCGCATAGAGTAGGAGGAAATTGGTGATCGCGACGAAGCTGGTGGAGAGAGCGAGGCCGCGATGGCCAAGGCCGAGGCGGAAAGTGAAAACCCAGTTCAGCAAAAAATTAACCGCAATGGAAATGAGACTAACGATCATGGGAAGATGGCGTTTATCGAGCGCGTAAAAGGCAGGGGCGAGCACCTTCACTCCGGCGTAACCGGCCAGCCCGATGGCATAAAATTGCAAGGCCGCCGCCGTTTGCGAGGTCGCCGCGGCGGTGAAACGCCCGTGTTGATAGATCACGCTGATGATCGGTTCCGCGAGAATGATGAGCCCGATCGCCGAAGGAATCGTCAGCAGCATAACCAGCCGCATTGCGTGCGCGAGAGCGCCGCGAAACTCCCGCGTGTTCCCGGTCGCGGCGCTGCGTGAAACGAGCGGCAGCGTGACCGTCGCCACGGCCACGCCGAAGACGCCAAGCGGCAACTGCATAAGGCGAAAGGCGATGTTCAGCCAGGTGATCGGCCCGTTGCCTAACGACGAGGCGAAGCCGCTGTTCACAGCCACGTTCACCTGCACCGCGCTGGCCGCGATCGTGGCCGGCCCCATCAAGGCAAGGATCGTGCGCACACCCGGATCGCGCCAATCGAAGTCGAAGCGAAAGCGGAACCCGACGGCGGACGCTGAGGGCAACTGGACGAGCAGTTGCAGCAAACCGCCGAGCAAAGTCCCGATCGCAAGCCCGACGAGGCCGCGCTCGCCGAAATGCGGATGCCGCCAATCCGCCTGCGGATCGAGCCAGTAACAAAAGGCGACCCCACCGATAATCGAGCCGAGATTGAAGAAGCTCGAAGCCATCGCCGGCATGCCGAAAACGTGCTTCGCATTCAGCATCCCCATGACGAGCGCGGCGAGCGAAACGAGGAGGATGAAAGGGAACATGATCCGCGTCAGCTGGATCGTTAGGGCCGCCTTTTCCGCGGGAAAGCCGGGCGCGAGAATGCCAATGACAAACGGCGCAAAAATGATTCCGAGCAGCGTCATCGCGCTCATAAAAACGAGCGTGAGGGTGGCCACCTTGCTCGCCAGACGCCAGGCCGATTGATCGCCTTCCGTCGCGATGCGGCGCGAAAAGGTCGTGACGAAGGCGGTCGAGAGCGCGCCTTCCGCGAAGAGATCGCGCAGCATGTTCGGCGCGCGGAACGCGGTCAAAAACGCATCCATGTTCCTGGAAGCGCCAAAGAGGGCGGCAATCACCGTCTCGCGCACGAGACCGAGCAAGCGGCTGCACATCACGGCGAGGCCGACGATGCTCGTCGCCTTTGTGCTCACGCGTTGATCTTGCCTGCCCGACATGCGCAAGAAGGAACAGCGGCAGGTGCTTAGTGAAAGCAGAATTATTGGGGTCTTGGCGCTGCAACCTTGGCGATTCAAACTGGACTCGCCGCGGCGAGTCCCTCCGGAAGCGACGCGGTTCCGCCCGTCCAGGTTCTGCGTCCTTGAAAACCCGCAACGGCACGGATTATTTCCCTTGCCTCTGGATGGAAGGCTGAGAAGGGCGCTGGAGGAAGTCAAATCAGTTCGTTAGGCACGCTCCGGC
>JACDGS010000035.1:17137-45350 GCA_013821455.1 Chthoniobacterales bacterium | reverse complement strand
CTCCTACCCCTACTGCGACGGCTACGCCGAGCGTTACCCCCACCGCAACACCGAAGCCTACTGTCACTCCGACTCCGACAGCCATCCCCACTAAGCTTCTCAATATGTCCACCCGCATCGATGTGCTAACTGGGGATAACGCACTTATCGGCGGGTTTATCATCAACGGCGGCACGACGCCTAAGAAAGTGCTGTTACGTGGGATTGGACCTTCCCTTGCCACTGGGAGCGCGCCGCTCACTGGCGTCCTGGCCGATCCCACGCTGGAGTTGCATAAGCCCGACGGCACAATCATTTCCAATAATGACTGGCGGTCCACGCAGGAGGCGGAAATCATCGCTACCGGCGCGGCTCCGAAAAGTGATTTGGAATCCGCGATCATCGCTACTTTGCCGCCAATTAATCCGAGCGTTCCAGGGAGTGGCGTTTATACAGCCATACTTAGCGGTCACAATGGTGGGACGGGAATCGCTTTGGTGGAAATCTACGACTTGGACAATGCTGCCGCTGCGCCTTCCTATCTCGCTAACTTAAGCTCGCGTGGTTTTGTGCAACCCGTGGATGGAGTGATGATTGGCGGCTTCATCGTCGGGGCATCGACGGAAGCGACGCAGATATTCATTCGCGCGCTCGGGCCTTCCCTGGCGGATGAGCAAGTGGCTAACCCCTTGCAGAATCCGGTCCTGGAATTGCACAACGGCAATGGAGCTCTCATCGTTTCTAACGATAATTGGGCGGACACGGACAAAGACGCCATTATCGCCACCGGGCTCGCGCCCAAGAACGCCGCAGAATCGGCCATGATTGCGAGTCTGCCCGCTGGCAACTACACCGCCGTCCTCAGCGGCGCCGGCAATACGTCGGGCGTGGCATTGATCGAAGTCTATAGCTTGCATTAAAGCGGCGACCAGGTGGTTGGAAGGAAAGTGCGCCTTACAATAATCGGGTCGGCGGGTCGCCGAGTCATAGGACAAGCATGGGCGGGTCAGGGTTCAAATGATGGGTAGGACTATTCCCGCCATTGAGATGCATGACGCAACCGCTACCCTCGACCTGAGAGTCGCTTTAACCAAAGCGCTTTGTCACATCCCGAGCGGAGCCGGAGCGTAGTCGAGGGGTTCCCGTACAGCTCCCTGCGAGAACATTGTGCGATTCCCAGAAATTCACCGGGATCCCTTCAACTCCACTTCGTTCCGCTCGGGATGACGGAGGGATCGTCGCGGTTTGGACGCCTGCACTGCGGCGATGGGCAGCTTATTTTGTAGCTTGGTTACCAGCGTCGGCTAGTCGCAGCCGTTAGCCAATGACACTTAGAAAGGCATACGCTCACAGTAGCGGGTCGTCCCGCTCGATAAGTCGAGAGTAGGAAAAGATTCCCGCTCTCTTGGAGACTCAATAGTCGCCTGCCAGCATCACAGACCGGCGGGATCAAGCCTTCGCCTGATCCCGCCATGACTGCGTATCGCGCCGAAGTTCGCTAACTCGACCTAAGCCTCGGCGCGAACTCCAGCAGCCGTTTCCTACTTCAAACGATAGACTTCGACCAAGCCGACTCCGGAAGTCGAACCCGCTCCCTGCATAATCGTGGTATAAATGCCGGCGGGCAGATCGCGAAGAATGGCGGCTTCCTTGTCGTTCGTCGGGGCTAACCCGGTATTCTGGATTGCGTCCTGGCATCCAGTCGCGCCGCACTCTTTCCAGTTATCGTTAGAGGTAATAAGTGTTCCATTCGCGTCGCGCAACTCCAGGGTTGGATCCTGTAATGCGTCCGTAATGTTAGGATCGATGTCACTAAGCGACGGCCCAAGAGCGCGCATGAGGACAGGAGCATCGCTCGACTCCGTGCCCACAATAAATCCGCCGATGAGCACATTATCACCGGTGCCGACGAACCCGCGTGTGCTGATGTTTGCTAACTGTGAAAGAGAGGCTCCCTCAGTATCAACATCGTAAACCTCGACTAAGGCGATCCCAGTTCCTCCATCGTGACTAGTTACCACCGCAGTGTAAACGCCGCTGCCGGGAACTGATGGATCAAGGGGCGGCAAGGTCGCGTAGATGGCCGACTCCAGGTCGTTTGTAGGCGCGTAGCCCGTTTGTAGGATGGCAGCTTCCTGACGGGCTTTCCAGTTATTGTTAGACACTACCGTGCCATCGGGGAGGTGTAACTCCAGCATGGGATCCGCCAGCAGTTCTGAAGCAGGCAGGCCGTTCTCTGTGAGCGACGGACCGCGCACGCGGATGAGTGTCTTCTTATCCGCTGTTCCTCCCGTGACAATAAAACCAGCAATAGCAACGTTATTGCCGCTCTGGACGTCGACGCGCGTGGATATGTTTCTCAGCGTCCCGCTCGGAGGTGTCGGAGAAGGGGTAGGGGTAGGTGTGGGTGTAGGAGTGGCGGAAGGAGTAGGAGTAGGTGTCGGTGTGCCGCCGCCACTCTCTCCTTCGGTAATAGTTATGGTAGAACCAGCGGCGACCGCGGCCCTGGTATCTACCACTCCGCTCGGCCAGATTACCTGCACGCTCGCGACCGTGGCCGCACCAATGCCGAAATGGAGAGGCTCGGCTCCTTGTGAAGCATACTCACCGCCCCCGCCGCCATTGTTTTCGCTGAAAGCGATCTTGCTGCCGCTATAAGTGACAGTGACTCGCGCTCCTATCCCATTGAGATTAGAGAGCGTGCCTTTGAGGTTGACTTTGATCGCGTGGTTGCTGTTCCCGTTATTCTTAAAGAGAAAGTGATATCCCGTCGCGTTGTCTCCTGTTTGCAAGGTAGGAGCGATACCATCCTGTACGACAAGGTCGAGGAATCCGTCGTTGTTGTAGTCGCCCCAAGCCGCGAGTTTGTGGGCTGCCCCGGGGAGATCGGTCTCCATCGCGACACCTTGTGCTTTCGCCACGTTGGTAAAAGTCCCGTCTCCATTATTGTGGTAGAGAATGTTCGCGTTCCCCGGCCCGATCACAGTGGTGCCGGCGCGGGCGACATAGAGGTCGAGAAATCCGTCGTTATCGTAATCGCCCCAGACCGCGGCCCAGGTGTTAGTGTTATCATTGACGCCGGCAGCAGCAGTGACATCGGTGAAAGTGCCGTCGCCATTGTTGTGATAGAGAGTGTTCCCCAGATCGCCCATGCCACTTTGTTTGCCTCTTGAAATGTAGAGATCCAGGAGGCCGTCATTATTGTAATCGCCCCAGGCGAGGCCATTGGCATTGACCCGCGAGACAAGCCCGGCTGTGGTCGTCACTTCGCTAAAGGTGCCGTCACGATTGTTATGATATAAGGCGGCGGGAGCGTCATTGCCACCCATCACGACGTCCATGAAGCCGTCATTATCGTAGTCAGCAAACGAAACAATGCTCCCGGCGGTAGTCCCACCTATCGCCATCTCCAAGCCTGCCGCGCCTGCGACCTTAGCAAAGGTGCCATTGCCATTGTTCTTGTAGAGAACGTTGACGCTGGCTTCCATGTTAGTGGACTGGCTTTTAACAAAGAGATCGAGTTTCCCGTCGTTATTATAATCGACCCAGAAACCGCATTCGCCATAGTTACGCCCGATTTCGAGACCGGCGGCAAAAGCGGTGTAAGTAAAGGTTCCGTCGCCATTGCCTTTATAAAGGGCATTTCTCGTATCCATGGTCGAGGTGTCAGGTGTGATGTTACTCTGACCCGGGTTGCCACTTTGGAAGGGCGGCTCGGCGGCAAAGAAATCAAGGATGCCGTCGCCGTTATAGTCTCCGAGAGAAAGACCCAGCCAATCCTTATCATCAGGACTGTTAACACCTGGGTTACCCAGACCGGTGAGGCCAGAGGCAGTCCCAAGATTGTGAAAAGTGCCGTCCTTGTTATTAATGTAAACAAAAGGAGTCGGCGGCCCGCCGAGATAAGCCAGCTCGTGGACCGGCACAATCAGGTCGAGATAGCCGTCATTATTGAGGTCACCCCAAATAGGATTGCCCCAAGCCCGTGTCTTTACGTGTTCGATCCCAGCTGCAGTGGACACGTCGGTAAACTGCTGAGCGCACAAACTGGAGGATAAGGCGACGAGTAAAACGCCAGCGAGAACCGAGGGGAAAAAACGGCGCGAGTAATAGATAGATGTCTTCATGGTGTGACTGGTGTCTGGGGCGCCGACCGTGGCGAGGTTTGAAACGTATAACATTTTAGAATGGTTGGCAATTGGTTTGAAAACGTGGGCCGACCGAGGGCGCTTTGGGTTGCCGGTAGGTCGTGGTGATTATGCGCTCTATGGTGCGGAGACGACCTTCAAGGCTGCGCTGTTACTGGTAACGCTCCCGTTGGTATCACTAACTGTGGCGGCGAAGAGAGCGCCATTATCTGCCAGCGTCGCAGGAGGAGTCGTATAAGTGGATCGAGTAGCTCCAGTGATGTTTGTCCCGTTCTTCCTCCACTGGTAATGAAGCGGCGGAGTGCCAGTAGCTTTCACGCTGAAAGTAGCTGTCTGTCCTACACTGACTGTGACAGGCCGAGGTTGCTTGGTTATCACTGGCGGCGCAGGAGTAGGTGTAGGTGTCACGGTCGGAGTTGGTGTAGGAGTCGGGCTGCCGCCGCCTTCTGTAACTGTGATGGTAGAGTTAGCCGCGACCGTAGGGAGCGTATCGACATGGCCGCTTGGCCAATCGATTTCCAAAGAAACAGAGTTAGCGGCGCCGATGCCAAAGTGGAGTGGCTCGCTACCTTGGGAAGCGTATTCGCCACCGCCGCCGCCATTATTCTCGCGGTAGGCCTTGCCGCCAGGATAAGTAGCAGTTACACGCGCGCCGATTCCGAAGCGGTTGGATTGAACTCCTTTCAGACTCATTTTGATAAAGTGATTCCCGTTACCGCTATTCCTTAACAGATAGTGATACCCCGTCGCAGCGTCGCCGGTAACTTTCGTCGGCGCGACGCCATCCTGGATGACTAAGTCCAGGAAACCGTCGTTGTCATAGTCACCCCAGGCGGTTAACTCATGTGCTGAGGTATTAAGGTCATCTTCGAGAGCTACTCCCTCTGCGGCGGCGCGGTCGGTAAAGGTACCGTTACCATTATTATGGTAGAGAATATTTGCATTACCCGGGCCTAACTGATGGGTGCCTGGCCGGGCCACGAAGAGATCAAGGAAGCCATCGTTATCGTAGTCGCCCCAGATGGCCGCCCAAGTGTTAGTGTTATCATTAACCCCGGCAGTCGCAGTGACATCCGTAAAGGTGCCATCACCATTGTTATGATAGAGAGTGTTGGATTGTTCGCCGAGACCGCTTTGTTTTCCGCGGGAGACATAGAGATCGAGCAACCCGTCGTTATCATAGTCACCCCAGGCGAGACCATTGGCGTTAAAGCGCGGAGTTAGTCCTGCCGCCGCAGTCACATCGACAAATGTGCCGCCCACATTTCGGTATAACGCTTCAGAGGTTCCATTACCACCGATGACAACATCCATCCGCCCATCGTTATCGTAGTCGGCAAAGGAACAGATCGTTCCTTCCGTCACTCCGTGTGTCGCAGTGGCTAGTCCAGCGGCATTGGCGACTTGAGTAAAAGTGCCATCGCCATTGTTATGATAGAGGACATTAACTCCTCCATCCACAGTCGTAGCGATGTTCTTGACGAAGAGATCAAGTTTCCCGTCATTATCGTAGTCCACGAAGAAGCCGCACTCACCATAGTTGCGACTCGTCTCCAGTCCCGCGACACCGCTGGTATAGACAAAGGTACCGTCTCCTTTGCCCTTATAAAGGATGGCGCGCGTCGGCACGGTCGAAGAGGGCGCGCGGCCATCACCTTGACCACTTTGGAAAGGCGGCTCAGCCGCGAAGAAGTCCAAGTTGCCATCGCCATCATAGTCACCAAAGGCAAAGCCTAACCAGTCCCTGTTATCGGGATCAGCCTGAACGAGTCCGGCGGTTGAGCGGATATCGGCGAAAGTACCGTTCTTATTATTCAAATAGACAAACGGAGTTAAAGGGCCACCCAGATAATCAAGCTCGTGCACGGAGACGATAAGATCGAGATAGCCGTCGTTGTTGATATCGCCCCAGATAGGATTTCCCCAGTCGCGTGTCCGCAGATGGATGATACCGGCCGAGGCAGAAACGTCGTGGAAAAGCTGTCCTAGAGCGATGGGCGCCAGGGTGAAGAACAAGGCCGCGACCGCGCCCAGTCCCAGCGCCCTTCGGCGGGTGGCTAGGGTGGATTGAGTGCGCCCAGAGGCGCGTGGGCAGAAGTGAGTGCGGCGAATGAACATTTTAGCGGTGTAATGGAGGCACTCTATTGAACCAGTTACAGCGAATATGGTCAATCATTGTTCCGCGATTAACGCACTTATTTCCTTAGAGCGCGGAACTCGTCCTCCAATTCCCTTGCAGGCCATCATCACAGTCCCGCAAAAAAATCGCAGAATTTCATAATTGCCATTTTTTGGCCCAAAGAAAGCTCCAGGGAATGGGGTGAAACGATTGAAATTGATTAAGTGGACCGCCCGCTTCGTGGCGGTGATGGGCCTTGGAGGCGCCGCGCTTCCGTTCTCGGCTGTGGCCGATATTCCTCGCGGAGTTTTTTGCCTGGTGGCGGCTGGGGTGCCCTGTCCGAGCACGGTTCTTAGCAACCCAAATGTGGATGGCGTCGGAGTACGCCAAGCTTGGGCCGATCTTGAGCCGACAGAAGGGCATTTTAACTGGACCTTCCTCGACTCCGAAGTCGCGCGCGCGAGCGCGGCGGGGAAGGGCGTGCTGCTGCGCATTCTCACCCAAACCGGCAAGCCATCGTGGGTGACCGCAGCCGTCACCGCGGCGGGTGGCCAATTCTTCTCCTTCGAAGAAGATGCCAAGTCGCTCTCGATCCCCGTTTTCTGGGACCCGACCTTTCTGGCCAAAAAGACCGTGATGATCACGGCGCTCGGCGCCCATTTCAAAAATAATCCGGCGGTCAAAATCGTGGCCATTAGTTTCGCCAACGCGAATAGCGAAGACTGGAGTGTCCCTCATACTCCGGACGATGTGACCGCGTGGAATGCGGTCGGTTACACCTCACAGAAAATGTTGAATACGGGCAAGACGCTGATCGACGCCGCGATGGTGGCCTTTCCGAATCAACTCATCACTCTCGCCGTCGCCGGTGACGGCCAGCTCGATTCTGACGTGAGCTACGTCGCGCGCAACGCCATTGCGACCGCCCGCGCGAGTTGGCCGGGACGATTGATCGTGCAGAAGAATTCCCTCGGCGCGTTTAATCCACCAGCACCGGGGACCGGTACAGTTTATCAGGTACTTTGGGATAGCCGGCCTGACGTCGCTGGGCAAATGCTCGCCGCCGTCTATGGCGATAGCACATTCCGCAGCAATGGGGGTGTGCCCGGTGATGCCGCCACTATTCTCCAGAGCACCGTCGATGACAGCGTAGCCTACGGGTTGAAATACCTGGAGATTTACGAACGGGATGTTGTCAGCCTGCCGAGTGTAATCACCTATGCTCACACCGCGCTGACTGGCACCGCAGGGTCGGGTCCTCCCGCACCGAAACCTCCGACCGGTTTGCATCGCGGCCACTAGTGCGCCGTCCGCGTCGCTGTTCGACACCGACTTCGCTCGCAATTAGTTTCAGCGTCTCGAATGACGCGTGCCCGGCTTGCCTCTCTTCATATCGCGAGCGCGGCGGTAGCGGTCTCGCTTTTCAGCGCTGTCATCTCGGGCGTAAAGGCGGACAACTGGCCTTTCCCGAGCCGATCGCCGGCAGGTGCGAACTCATCGCTCTCGCCTGCGCCAGCGCCGAGGGCAACGCGGCCGCCGTTCGATTTTCCGCTGCGGCAGGAGACTTGGAATCAGCTGCCTGATCATCAGCTCAGTCCCGTCGGCGAAGCTGCGCACGCGCTCCGGCCGGAACGATGGCTTCATGGTGAAACGGAGAACTTCATTTTCCATTTCCGCAGCCTGGGCGACGCGCTCCAGGTCGCGCGCGAGATTGAGTTCGATCTGTGGTATGTCGCGCAATCGTTAGGCGCGAGTCGCGACACGTACACGCGCAAGTCCCACATTTTCGTTTTCGCGGACGAGAGGGAATGGCAAACATTTCTCGCCGGCACGCACGCGCCGGGATGGACGCACAGTTTCGCGCACGAGGACGAATTGTTCCTCAACATCGGCGGCACCGGCCACGGCTTCGATTCGCAAACTCTCGCGCACGAGACCACGCATGCGGTCGTGGCGCGCATTTACGGTCGCCGGCGCTGGCCCGTGTGGCTGAATGAAGGCTTCGCTGAATACATGGGCGAGGCGAGTGTCGCCGCCCGCCACTGGCAATCACCGCTCTCAAACCAGCGTTCGCTGCAAGCGGCGCAGATGACCGTCGCGGAATTATTCGCGACCAAGCAATACCCGGCTGAAATCGCGGTCGTCGGGCGTCTTTACGATACGAGCGCGAAATTTGTGCGTTATCTGTTCAACAAATATCCGAAGCAACTGTTCCCAAAATTTGTCGATCGTTTGCTCGACGGCGAAGCGGCGCCGGCAGCACTGATAGCAATCTACGGGAACGAATTTCGCGACATGGATGCGTTCGAAAAACGCTTCAGCCAATTCGTCCGCTGATGAAAACGAAACCGAAAAAGTCCGAGGCGAAGGCGGCTTCGATCTACGCGATCGTTGGCTCGGATGAGAGCACGATAAAAAGCGCGGCGCAGGAATTAGCCGCTCAACTCGCGCCTGCGGACGCCGGTGATTTCGGCGTCGAAATAATCGACGGCTGCGCCGATAACGCGGAACAGGCCGCGAGCCGCATCCGCTCCACGATCGAGGCGCTGCAGACGCTTCCCTTTTTCGGCGGCAAACTTGTCTGGCTGAAGAACGCAAATTTTCTCGGTGATAACGTCGTCAGTCGCGCAACGAGTGTGCAGACGGCTTTGGAGGAATTGGCCTCGGCGTTGCAAAGCGGTTTCGGTTCGGAGGAAGTGAAGTTTTTGTTGAGCGCGCCGGAAGTGGATAAGCGCCGCACATTTTACAAAGCGCTCAGTCGTCAGGCGGAGCTGCAAGTCTTCGACAAGCTGGACGCGAGCCGCAGCGGCTGGGAAGAAGAAGCGGCCGATCTCGTGCAGTCGTTAGGCAAAAAAAGGCGCCTGCAATTCGAGCCGGACGCGCTCGATCTTTTCGTCCTGCTGACCGGCGGCGACAACCGAGTGATCGCGGGGGAGCTGGAAAAAATCGACCTTTACCTCGGAGCTGGCAGCCGTCAGATCACACTCGAAGAAGTGCGGTTGCTCGTGCCGCTTTCGCGCAGCGGCGTAATTTTTGAGCTGGGAAACGCGCTCGCGGCGCGGGATCTCGAGCGGGCCCTTACACTCGTTAGGCGATTGCTCGACCAGGGTGAATCGGCCATCGGCATCCTCCTCGTCGCGATCATCCCGACCGTGCGAAATCTTCTTCTGGCGAAGGATCTGATGCAGCGCCACAAGCTGTCGCGCCCCAGTGCTCCCTTTTCGTTTATCTCAACCCTGAATCGTTTGCCTAACGATGCCACCGCGCATTTGCCGCGAAAAAAAGACGGCACGATTAACGGCTACGCGCTCGGTCTGGCCGCGATGCAGGCCCAGCATTTCGAGATCGATCGACTCGTCCGGGGTCTCGAGGCCTGTCTCGTGGCGAACCTGCAAATCGTCAGCAGCCAGCTCGATCACGAGCTGATTTTAAATCAGGTCGTGGTCAAGCTCCTCGCGGCCTAACGACGAGTTAGTCGTTAGGCAAGAGCGCGGCGCGAGAAACACGCGGCGCCTAGAGACTTCCGCCCACCTGCTTGCGCGCCATCGGCCCGACATACGGAATATCCCAGCGCACCCCGCTGAAAGCTTTCACGATCGCGATGATGAGCACGATGAGAAAAACCACATTCACCGCCGCCCAAACGAGCCAAAGCAGAAAGGCGAAGATCACCCCGATAACCGGAATGCTCGCGAGAATGCTGAGGAAAATTCGCCAGACCAACCCAAACAGAAACCAAGCCGCGCCAAAAATAATCGACTGCATCGCGTAAAAGCGGACAAAGGAATCGCGTTTCTCCAGGACATAAAAGATGATGCCGCCCACGAGCGGAAAACAGGCGAGCGCCGCGGCCACATTCGAGGGCAAACCTGTCGTGGTCGGATGCGACGGCGTCCCGCTTTCGTAAACGGGAATGGCATTCGGCGCCACGGGATCGATCGGATCAACGGGATCGGGCATGAGTTACTAAGATCAAAACGTGGGCTTTAAGCAAGCGGCCAGCGCGCGGACGATTTCGTTGCCGCAAAACAAAAGTGTGATGCTACGCTGCAACACGATGCAAATGAGTCGCCCAAAGAATTCCTCAGCCGCGTTTACTTTGATCGAATTGCTGGTCGTGATCACGATCATCGCGATCCTCGCGTCGATCGCGCTCCCGGTGTTCAGCAGCGTGCAGGAACGCGCGCGCATCATCCAGGATGCGAACAATCTGCGGCAAATTGGAATCGCGACCCAGACTTACTTTAACGACCACGACGGCATTATTTTTGCGACGACCACGCCCGCGACTTCCTGGATGCAGCAACTGCATCCAAAATATTTGCCCAGTTGGAAGATTTTTCAGTCGCCCTTTGACCGCCGTTCGCCGCTCGAAAACGACGCCACCTCGCCGGTAAGCTATGGAATCAACTCCAACAGCATTATCGGCGCATCCACAGATAAGATCGTGCGGCCTTCGGTCTTCATTCTCTTTGCGCCGACGCAAACCAGTGCGACGTCCGTCGCATTTAGCGGTGTCGCGGGCACTGCGGTCACCGTGTTGCGGGCGACCAGCGCCCCTGGTGGAACGGCGGTCGGCGGCACGCACACCAAGCGCAAGAGAATCAATGCGCTCTTCGGCGATCTACATGCGGAGAGTATCACTTGGACGATATTCACTCAGGCGACCACGGGCACGCCGACCGACGACGCGAATTATCGTTGGTCGCCGACCCAGCCCTGGCCGTGAGGTCGGTTGAAGTTCGCAGCGGCGCGTATTCGTATGAGGTGCGAATCGGCGCGGGCTTGTTAGGCGACTTGGGCGAATTCGTTAGGCCAATTTTCCGCGGCGAGCGCGCCGCGATTGTCGCGGATGAAAATGTGGCGCCGCTCTATGGGACACTAGCGCGCGATAGTTTGCGCTGCGCCGGTTTTACGGCGGAGATGCTGACGATTCCGGCGGGAGAAACGTCGAAATCCCTTGCCAGCGCGGGCGCCCTTTGCGCGAAACTCAGCGCCCTTGAGCTGGATCGCGGGTCGTTCGTGGTGTCGTTAGGCGGAGGTGTCACCGGCGATCTCACCGGTTTCGTGGCTTCGATTTACTTGCGCGGAATTCCCTACGTGTCCGTGCCGACCACGTTGCTTGCGCAGGTCGATAGTTGCCTTGGGGGCAAGACCGGCGTGAATACAGACGCTGGCAAAAATCTCATCGGTACTTTTCATCATCCCTCCTTCGTTCTCGCCGACACGGAAACGTTAGGCACGCTGCCCGAGCGCATTTGGAACGAAGGTTTCGCTGAGGCGATCAAACACGGCATTATTCGCGACGCTGCGCTGTTCGAATCTGCCGCCAAAATCACGCGTGAAAACGCGGCGGAGTTTGTCGCCCAAAACATCGCGCTCAAAGCGGCCATTGTGGAAGCAGACGAGCGCGAGCAAAACGGCACGCGTGCGCTGCTAAATTTTGGACACACGATCGGACACGCGATCGAACACGCCGCAGGCTACGGCACCCTTCTGCACGGCGAAGCGATCAGTCTCGGCATGGTCGCGGCGGCGTGGGTTTCGGTCCGGCGCGCGGGCCTGTCGTTAGGCGATTGCGACCGCATCATTGCCGCCTTGCAAGGGCGACAATTGCCAGTCGCGTTGCCGTCAAATTTTCCGCGCGAGAAAATCTTCGCCGCGCTGACGCGCGATAAAAAATTTGAAAACGGCCGCATCCGTTTTGTCGTCGCGCATGAGATCGGCCGCGCCAGCGTTTCCGACGAGGTCACGCTGGAAGATTTGCGCGACGCCGTCGCCCATCTGTCATCCCGAGCGGAGCGTGACTAGGGGCGCGTCTTTTTAAAGTAACCAACGAGCCCATACACCACGCTATTCGCGTACTCGCGATAAATGCTCGGCCGTTTTTTCCCCGCCACTTTGCGCAGCCCGTCGTAATCGCCTGCTTGCACGCGCGCAAAGACTTCGCGGCTATTCATCACGTAAGGCTCGAGGTAAACCGTCGGACAACGATAGAGCCGTGTCGCCATGAGGTTGCGCGCATAGACATAGCCGCTCGCCCCGACCGGCGTGACATTCTCGGTTTTGTATTTGTAGGCCGGCAGCCCGGTCGCTTTCGCCATCGTTAGGGCGATCGATTCCGCGAGGTCGAGTTCCTCCGGGTAAGCGCCGCTGAGAAGCTTGTGCAGCATCTCGCAGCGCTCGTCGTCGAGGTCCAGCTCGACCGGCAAATAAGAGCCGTTCACGAGCAGATGAAGATGATCGTTAGGCACAAGCCTCGGCTTCGCCGGATCGCCCCACGGTTCCGCGTTGAAGTGCAGGCAGAGCACCAGGTCCGGCTGCGAGCGGTAGTTCACCTGACTCGCGCGCCGCCGGATTTCGCTGTTCCGATAAAAGAGCAACTCCTCCTGCCAGCGGACCGTTTTTTCTTTCTGCGGATCGCTTGGCCCGGAGAAATCTTCCCGCGGCTCCGTGATGCCGGCGCGCTCGAGAAATTGGCAGGCGATCTCGCGAAAATCGGATGGCCGGTACGGCGTGAGCGGTTCCGCCGCCGAACGGACGAAGGACACTTTCGCGCCTAACGACTCCAATTTCGGGGCCAGAATTTGCGCCACTTTCAAAGTCATGTCGCCCTCCTGCACCGGCGGCGCTTTTTTTATCTGGAACCAGCGTTCCTCCATCTTCGCCCAGGCGCCGCCGAGATGGCCGGGATCGAGCGCAATGTTAAAACCGTCCAGCGGTTTTTTAAGGTCCGCTTTGGCGCGCGCGGATGGAGCGGTCCAGGTGCGATCGATCGGCAGTCGTTCCGCATCGCTTTTGGCGAAGTGGAGGGCGAAATAATCCTGCGATCCTTTCCAGCGCAGGATGCGCGCTTCGTCGGGATCGATCTGGATCAGCTCCTCGCTAAATCCATGCGCGCAGTAAACGTCGTGCACGAGATGCGCGAACTCGTCGTGCGTGATCGTGCTCTGGTATTTCTCCAGCTCGCCCCAATCCGGCTTGCGACCGAGCGTGCTCAGGTTGGTCGCGATTTCGTTAGGCAACTCCTCATCCGCCGCGTGCATGGGCGACGCCAGAACCAGAGAGAACCCAGCGAGAATAGGCAAAAAGCGGAGGCCAAACATCGTCTTGGGATTTTTTAGTTTAACGCGATGCTCGGCGATGCTCACGATTCTTTTCCTCGGCGACGTCGTCGGTGAGCCAGGTCGCAGCGCCGTGATCGCGCGCCTGCCGGAATTGAAGCGGGCCTGGGCACTCGATTTCGCGATCGTGAACGGGGAGAACGCCGCCGCCGGCCGCGGGATTACTCCGCGCATCACGATCGATTTATTGCGCGCGGGTGTCGCCGTCATTACCACGGGCGATCACATTTGGGACCAGAAGGAAATCGCGCCCTTCATCGACACGGAACCGCGGCTTTTGCGCCCGCTCAATTATCCCGCAGGCGCGCCCGGCGCGGGCACGATCGTGCTCGAGACACCGAAGGGAAAAGTCGGCGTCATCAACGTCCAGGCGCGCACTTTCATGCAGCCGATTTTGGAAAATCCTTTTCCGTTGCTCGATGCCGCCGTCGAAAAAATGCGGGCCGAGACGCCGGTCATCGTGGTGGATGCGCATGGCGAAACGACGAGCGAGAAAATTGCGCTTGGCCGTTATCTCGATGGGCGTGTCTCCGCGGTCCTCGGCACCCACACCCACGTGCAAACGGCCGACGAACAAATCTTCCCCGGCGGTACCGCGTTCCTGTGCGACGCCGGGATGTGCGGGCCGATCCACTCGGTTCTCGGTCGCGCGATCGAGCCGATCGTGACGCGTTTTATTTCTAATCTGCCCGCGGCGTTTCCGGTGGCGCAGGGCGAAGTAAGATTGCGCGGGGCGCTGATCGAAGTCGATGAAACGACTGGTCGCGCCCTTTCCATCAGGCGCATCGACGAAGCCGGCGCGCCGCCTGGACAACCGACAGAGTAATTAAGTGCTCTCCACGTGCGGCATTACTTGCAGGGCAAAGAGGTTGCGGCCAAAATGCCCGGGCTTCCGAATAAAAGGCAGGAAAATACAACTATGAAAATCTCACCGCGAAGTCTCAGTCTCGTTCTTCTTCTCAGCGCGCTTCTACCCGCGATCGCGCGCGGGGACGACAAAGCCGATGCCTACAAGTTCGGCAAAGAAGGAATCGAAGCGGCCAAGAGCAAGCAATGGGATAAGGCGATCGATCTTTTCCAGAAAGCCGCCAAGGCTGATCCAAAGGGAGCGAATAACTACAACAATCTCGGGCTCGCCTACAAGGGGGCAGGAAAATTCGATGAAGCGGCCAAAGCATTTTCCAGCGCGCTCGAGGCAGAACCGGAGAACTTCGCCGCCTATCTCAACCGCGGGATCGTTTACACATCGCAAAAAAATTACGAGAAAGCGGTCCAGGATTTTGATCGCGCGCTCAAAATTAAATCCGACGATGTCGGAGCGCATCGTTTCCGCGCCTTCGCCTATCTGGAAAACAAAGATTTCGCGAAAGCGGTGGAGGATTACAACGCGGTGCTGAAAGCAAAGCCTAACGACCTGGCAATCCTCGATCGTCGCGGTTTTGCCTATTGGAACATGAAGGATTACGACAAAGCGCTCGCCGATTTTAGCGCGATCATTAAAGCAAAGCCGCAGGACAAAGAAGGCTATCTGGACCGCAGTTATGTCTATGAACTGAAAGGTGACTTCGCCAACGGAATCGCCGACTGCGACAAAGTCCTAAGTCTGGATCCGAAGAACGAAGACGCGACTAGCCGGAAAGCCCGGTTTGAATTCGCGCAGAAAAAGGGCGAGGCCACGCCCACCCCAACCGCGAGGCCACGCCGCACTTTGCCGCCCGAGCCGGCGGCGACTCCGACACCAAAGCGCCATCGTTAGGCGGCCTTAGCGCAGCGCCTCTACCTCGGCGGGATCCTCCAGGAGAATCCAGTCGATCACCGACACAGGGAGGCTGCCATTCTTGATCAGGTCGTCGTGGAATTTTCCGAGCTGGAAATCCTTTCCCATCTGATCGCGGTAGCGGCCTAACAACTGCATGATCTGCCATTTTCCGACGATATAACTGATCTTCTGCGTCGGGCTCGAAGCCGCGCCGGCCGCTTCCCCTTCAGCGGCTTCGCGGTCGAGACCGCCGGCTTCCATGAAGTAGTTTACGGCTTGCTCAAAGGTCCACTTACCCGTGTGCAGGTTTACGTCCACGCCGATGCGCGCGCAACGATAGCGAGCCAGTCTTAGCACTTGTCCTACCGAAGAGGAGTTAGGAGGATAAAGTCCGGCGCGCATCAGCATCTCCTCGCCATACAACGCCCAGCCTTCGACAAAGACACTATCTCCATTCTGTCTCCGAATCTCATCTGTAAGATGATTCGCAATCGAGAGCTGAAGAAAGTGCCCCGGAATTCCTTCGTGACCCAGGATAGGACGCGGATCTTCAATCGCCGCGCGGATATAAAAGTTTCTCGACTCCGGGTTATAACTCGGGATGAAATAGAAACCAGTCGCATCCTTATCATAGACCCCGGGCGGATTCATAAACCCTCCCGGACTGGTAGGCTTGAAAGCCTCGGGTAACTGTCGAATCTCGAACTTACCCAGATAGTCAGGCAAAGTGACCAGATGATGATCCTTTAAGAATGCAATCATCTCCGCTTCGCGACTCTCGTAAGCTTTCAGAAACGAAGCCTGATCCGGCGGAATATTCTTGCTCCGCGAAGGATCGGGATCGGCCAGCGAAGGATCCGGTAACCATGCTTCGTAGGCGCGATATTGCGCCAGCTCTACCCGGCCGATCATCTCTACTTCCGGCGCACTTAATGGCAACAGAAGCACCTGGTGAAGATAGTAGCTGTAATTCTCCTCACCCATGGGAGCGAAGGCGACCATCTCCGGCAACCGCTTCTCCAAGTCATCCGCGAAATGGTGAATCGCCGCCAGCGCCGCGTCGCGCGCTTCCACCAGAGACTTATGTTCGTTAGGCGAACGATCTTGCGCCAAAGTCATGAGACTATCCTGGAAAAGCGGATCGATGGCGCGCGCCGAAGCGATGGCAAGCTGGGCAAAGAGCTTTACCGGTTCCTTTAAGTTTCTTTCGCCCTGCGCAAGCATGGCGGTCATCGCCCGGAGGCGCTCTGTTGCTGCTTGCGCACGCTTTTGCGGCGTGTCGTATTCCTTTTTCAGCAGCGAAAAGATCGCGTTACTGCATTCGCTCACATATGTCTGCGGGTTGCGACTGTTCGAATGCAGGACGCGGTCGTCAAAGTCCGCGCCTTCCAGTTGTGCGCGGAAGAGAATCCAATCGATGCGCTCATCTTTCGGCCAGCCGGAGGTCTCTATCGCCTTGACCTTTTTCAGGAGCGCCCGCACGTGCCCGGCCCGCTCGGCGATCCGCGCCGGCGTGTAATCGGTCAGGCGATTATCCCAGGTGTGCAATCCCGCGTCACTACTGCCAACCGGATATTGCTCATTCCGCCAGTTATAAAAGTCGTTCGCCAGCTTGTGCAGTTCGGCGGGACTTTGGGAATCACTCATCGCGGGTTTGGCGTTTGTTATCAGACCCTTGTTAGATACGTCGGGAGTTTGGCGCGGCATCGGAAGCTGTGCCTGGCCTTGAGTGATCGAGACAAGAGTGAGAAATGCGCAGAGTTTCTTCATGCCGCCAAGCGTAACGAAGGCAGGCGGGCCGCGAAAGAGCAAAGCGCGCCTCCGAGGAGGACTTGGCTCGGAACGGATCGGCTACGTCGGTTGTAGTGTCCGTTGTCCTCAACGGATCGGGGCGCAGAACAGTGCCTAACGAGTAAAGGTCTGCCTCGCGGTTCAGAGCGTCGCGAAAGTCCCGAGAACTTCCTCTTCCGACGATGGCGGCGCGGTTTTCGATTCGACGATGCGTCGTAGGATCTGGACCGCGTCCCAGCATTCCACGAAGCTGTTATGCAATGGTGTCGGGGCGAGGCAAATGAGGTCTGGTTCGCGAAAGGCCACGCTCACTCCATTTCCGCGCAGCAGCTCGCGAATCTCGCGTGCCCCCGGATGCGACAAAACGAGATGACCGCCGCGGCGTTCTGATTCTCGCGGAGTAACGATTTCCAGGCCGGGGATTTCTCCCTCGATCGCGATGCGCAGGAACTGCGTCAGGTCGAGGGATTTTGCGCGAATCCGCGCGAGCCCTGCCTCCTCGAGCGGTCGCAGCGTGCCGGCGAGCGGGGCGAGGCTGAGAATGGAGCATGGGCCGATCCGTAACGCGCCGACCCCTGCTTTTCGTGCGCTGATTTCCTCGCGCGCATGTCCGGCGTCGAGTCCGGGTTCGATCTCGCCGGCTTCATTGAAATGACGGCGGTTTAAGTAGAGCCCGGCGGCGGCACCCGGCCCTGCGTGCGCGAAACTATCGTGATCCCAGAAGGCGAAGTCGGCCTCCCAGTCATCAAGCGCATGCGGCATCACGCCTAACGAATGCGATAGATCGAAGCCGATGATCACACCAAAGCGCCGGGCGGAGCGGCAGAGCCTTTGCGCGTCGAGCAATTGCCCGGTCGCAGCTACGACGGCGGGCAGGATCGCCATTTGTAGAGTGGGATCGGCCATCGCCCTTTCAATCTCCGCCTCCTCTAGAAGACGGGCGTCGTTAGGCGGAAGGACCAGCACTTCGCGCCGCGCGTCGAGCCCGCGCAGGTAGAGATGGCTCTCGAGCACCGCGCGCTGAGAGGCCGGGCAGAAACCGTCAATGAGGATGTGCGGCCGATGAAACTGACGGCGGTAAATTGTCGCAAGGAGCTGATGCAAATTGATCGCCGCGGAGTGGGCGAGCACGACCTCGTCGGCGTCCGCCCCGATCAACTGCGCGATGCGGCCGGCGAGGGATTCGCTCAACGCTGTCCAACTCTCCGCTCCGCTCCAGCCGTCGCTCGCCTTCATTTTCCAAGTCGCGAGTTCCTTCAACAACGCCCGTTCCGCTTCCTGCGAACACAAGCCTAACGAGTCGCCATCAAAATAAATCTGGCCCGCGGGTCGGTAAAATTGTTTGCGAAAACGGGCCAGCGTATCCCGCGCATCCCATTGCCTCGCTAGTTCCCGACTGGCGCGGTCGTGCATCGTCCGCGATTCGTTAGGCAAGCGCGATCTCGTGCAGGATCGCGCGGGCGGCGTTCTCATCCGCGCCGCCTTCGCCCAGTTGCCCGATGACGGCGTCGAGCTCGTCAACCATCAACTGCCGCCGCGCCGGATCGTTGAGCAGCCTCTCCATTACCGCGGCGAGAACGGCGGGCCGCGCCGCGCCTTGGATGAATTCCGGAACGATTTCCCTGTTCGCGAGGACGTTAGGCATGCCCAAATGTTGTACCCTAATGAGCAGCCTCCCGGCAAGATAAGTCAGCGCGGACACCTTATAAATGAGAACAAACGGCAGGTGAAAAAAGGCTGCCTCCAACGTTGCGGTGCCGGAGGCGACGAGGCCCACGGCGCTGCGTTGCATCGTGCGCGCCGTCTCGCCGACCACGACCGTGATCGCGCCTAACGAATCACCGGTCGCCGCCAGCTCGCGGCGAATAGTCGCGCCTAACGACTCCGAAGCCGCCGCCACTTCGAAGCGCAAGTTCGCGCGTTTCGCCCGCAGCACGCGCACGACCTCGAGCATGATCGGAAGAAGCTTGCGCACCTCGCGCGAGCGGCTCCCCGGAAAAAGTCCGATCAAATCCGGCTCGCGCGCGTCCGGCACACGTTGCGCGGCGAGACTTTCCAGCATCGGATGGCCCACGAAAACCGTGCGCAAACCCGATTGCGCGTAGAGGTCGGCTTCGAAGGGAAAAATGCAGAGCATTAAGTCGAGCCAGCGCGCCATCTTCGGAATGCGGCCGCGATTCCAGGCCCAGACTTGCGGGCTGATGTAATAGATAATTTTTCCGCCTAACGAATGCTGACGAAGCCTCCGGGCGAGCCGCAGGTTGAATCCCGGATAATCGATCAGGACCACCGCGGCGGGTTTGAGCGCGGCGATTTCCGCGACGGTCTCGCGCATTTTTCGATGGAAATATGGGTAATGCCGGAGCACTTCCCAAAGCCCGACGACGCCGGCCTCGTCGATCCAATTGGCCAACTTGCCGCCGGCAATTTCCTGCATGCGCGGGCCGCCCCGACCGGCAAAGGCAACGTTAGGCTGCGAGGTGCGGAGCGCTCGCATCAAGGACGCGCCGTGATTGTCTCCGCTCGCTTCGCCAGCGACGAAATAGATTGTGCTTACAGCTGCCATCTCGTCATCGCGAGCGGAGCCGACGGCGCAGTCGAGGGATCCCGTCGTGCAAACGTGCCGCTCCCGATGCTGGTTCCAACGAGTGCGCTGAGTAAAAACCTGCGGAGGTTCCTGGCGGTCGGAAGCGTCACGGATGTATCGCGGGATCCCTCGACTGCGCTTCGCTCCGCTCGGGATGACAAGTTCACCAGGCCGCCTGGATTTTCTTAGTGATCTCCACCGCCAACTCAAGCGCGGCCGTAGCCTCGAGCCCGGAGACCTTTGGCGCGAGGCCGCGGCGCGCGCATTCGATGAAGGCCAGAAGCTGGCGCTTGAGCGGTTCGTCGTGTTCAATCTCGACCTCCTCGCGCTCGATCCCTCCGTCCACTTTCCGATAGATTTCGCCGCTCTGGTTTTGGTAATCGAGCGACAAATAAGCGTCCTCCTGGAAGACACGGATCTTCCTCATCTTCTCCGGGCTGATCCGGCTCGAAGTGATATTTGCGACGCAGCCGTTCTCGAAACGAATTCGCGCGTTGGCGATATCTTCACGCCGGCTAAGCACGGCCACGCCGACCGCGTCGATCGTCTGCACGGGCGACCTAACGAGATGTAAAATGATCTCCAAATCGTGAATCATGAGATCGAGGACCACACCGATATCGGCGCTGCGATTGGGAAAAGGCGAAAGCCGATGCGCCTCGATAAAGCGCGGCCTCGTTAGGCGCGCCTCGAGCGCGCGCAAAACCGGGTTGAAGCGTTCGACGTGGCCGACCTGCAAAATCAGCCGGCGCGCGGCGGCTAATTCGGCCAGCTCGCTCGCTTGCGCAGTGTCGTCGGCGATTGGTTTTTCGATGAGCAGATGTTTGCCGCGTTCAAGTAAAGCGCGTCCGATTTCGAAATGCGTTTGCGTCGGTGTGGCCACCGAGGCGGCGTCAACCAAATCGCTAAATTCTTCGAGCGAATCCGTCGCGCGCACCTTGTATTGCGCGGCGATCTCCGCGGCGTTCTCGGTGTTGGTGTCGTAAATGGCCGTGAAATCAGCTGTGCCGTTTTCCGCGTAAAGCCGTGCGTGATTTTTGCCGATGTGACCGACGCCGACGACTCCGACGCGCAGCGGTTTCATCGGCGCGGGAGGATGGAAAAAAGTGGAGACATGCGAGAAGATGCCAGTGAACCGCACCGAAGATGCAAACGCAAACCGATTGGGAATCCGCCTACCAACGACGTGAAACGCCGTGGGAAAAAGGCCGGCCGCATCCTGCTCTTATTGATTTCCTCGCAGAAAACGGACCGCTCACTGGCGAGGTTTTTGTACCTGGCTGCGGATCCGGCCACGACGTGCGCGCGCTCAGCGACAGTGGCAATCATGTGGTTGGAATCGATCTCGCGCCCTTCGCAATCGCGAAGGCCAACTCGTTTCCCAAAGTGGCGCAGGAAGAATATCGACTGGCCGATCTTTTCGCTTTGCCGGCGGAATATGCGCAGCGCTTCGATTGGGTTTTCGAGCACACCTGTTTCTGTGCGATCGATCCGGCCCGGCGGCAGGATTACGTCGAAACGATCGTTAGGCTGTTAAAAGCAGGCGGCCACCTGCTTTCGATTTTCTTTCTCAATCCGGACCACGATGAAGATGGTCCGCCGCACGGTGTGACGCGGAAGGAACTGGCGAAATTTTTTGGGGAACGCTTTGCTCTCGAACGCGAATGGGTGCCCGCCCGCACGCACGCCGGCCGCGAAGGGCGCGAATTATTTCGTATCCTCGAATTAATCCCACCGCCGCCTCATAACCCGGCATGAGCGTGTCATCCCGAGCGGAGCGAGGGACCCCGCAAGCGTCTTTCGGCGCCTTTTGTCTTTGTGCCGTCGCGTGACGCTTGCGGGGTCCTTCGCCGCGCTCCGCCGGCTCAGGATGACAAACATGTGCTCACGAGCCCCCCGATAGCGTCTCGCGCTGAAACCATTCGTAAGTCCGCGCGATGCCATCGCGCAGTGAGATTTTCGGCTTCCAGCCTAACGAATGAATTTTCGCGCTGTCGAGCAGCTTGCGCGGAGTGCCATCAGGCTGGCTCGCGTCCCAGCCCAACGCGCCATCGAAGCCGACGATTTCGCAAATCAGCTCCGCGAGCTCGCGAATGGAGATATCCTCACCCGCGCCCACGTTGATGATCTCCGGGTTGTCGTAATTTTGCAGGAGAAACAGGCACGCATCCGCGAGGTCATCCACGTGAAGAAATTCGCGGCGTGGTGTTCCCGAGCCCCAAACTACTAACTCGCGCGCGCCGGAGTTTTTCGCTTCATGCGCTTTGCGCAGGAGCGCCGGGAGGACGTGCGAGGTGGCGAGATCGAAGTTGTCGTTAGGCCCGTAAAGATTCGTCGGCATGGCGGAGATGAAATTGGCGCCATACTCGCGCGCGTAGGCCTGGCAGAGTTTGATCCCGGCGATTTTCGCCAGCGCGTAAGCTTCGTTCGTCGGCTCGAGCGGACCGCCTAACAATGCGCTTTCCGGGATCGGCTGCGGCGCAAACTTTGGGTAAATGCAGCTGCTGCCGAGGAACAATAGTTTGCGCGCGCCCTGCTCGTGCGCGGCGCGGATGAGGTTATTTTGGATCTCCAGATTGCCTAACAGAAACTCGACCGGCTGTTCATTATTCGCTTTGATCCCTCCAACACGCGCGGCCGCGGCGATGACGATCGCCGGTTTTTCTCGCGCAAAAAAATCGGCGACTACCGCTTTGTTCGTGAGGTCGAGTTCGGCGTGGGAACGGGTGAGGACACGGCCGAAACCGTCACTCTTTAATCGTCGCAGGATGGCACTCCCGACGAGGCCGCGATGGCCGGCGAGAAAGATCGATTCGTTCCTGTCCATCAAGTCAGTGGCAGCATCCGTTTAGCGTTTTCTTTTTCAAGCTCTTGCGCAATGCTCTCGCCGTGGCCAAGAAAGCTCCGCGCCTAACGATCAGGAAAACCTACAAGCTTTTTGTCGGCGGCAAATTTATCCGGAGCGAAAGCGGACGCGTGGCGACGGTGGAGAGCGGCGGCGAGGTGGCCAATTATGCGCGCGCTTCCCGCAAGGATTTTCGCGACGCGGTGACAGCGGCGCGGGGCGCGCTCGCGGGATGGTCGAAGCAAAGTGCGTATTTGCGCGGGCAGATTCTCTATCGCGCCGCGGAGATGCTGGAAATGCGCCGGGCGGAATTGGAAGCTGAAGTCACACGGGCGGGCGCGAGCAAAAACGGGAGCGCATCGAATGAGACACAGCTTGCGATCGAGCGGCTCGTCCACTACGCGGGCTGGACGGATAAGTTCGGGCAGATTTTCAGTTCGGTGAATCCAGTCGCGAGCTCACACTTCAACTTTACCTCGCCGGAGCCGAGCGGCGTGGTCGTGGTTCTTTGCCCTAACGAACCGCCGCTGCTCGCGCTGGTCTCGTTAGTCGCGCCCGTCATCCTGAGCGGGAACACGGCCGTCGTTCTCGTCTCACCGACGAAACCGCTGCCTGGCCTAACGTTCTCGGAAATCATTGCGACGAGCGATCTACCCGGCGGCGTGGTCAATATTCTCTCCGGCGATCCGGCGGAACTCGCGCCGCACATCGCCGGCCACATGGATGTGAACGCGATCGTCGATGCTTCGGGTGATGCGAAGGTCGGTCTCGCGTTGCAGCAGGGCGGAGGATTCAACGTAAAGCGCTACGTCGCGCGTGAGCTGGCGCCGGCGGCGTGGCGCACGGCCGACGCGGAAAATCCGTATTGGATTCTCGATACGGTCGAGATGAAAACGGCCTGGCATCCGATCGGTTTGTAGTTCGTTAGGCCAGTCGGTTTTGCTTCTGTTCCCCGAGTGATGTAAGCCCTTGCCCTTATGGCGACGCGGAAGAAATCGAAACGTGCATCGTTAGGCGAACGGGTGCAGGTGCGGCCATCGGGCGTGCATGGCAAGGGCGTCTTCGCACTGCGGCCGATTCGCAAGGGCGCGCGCATCATCGAGTACACTGGGGAACGGGTCTCGTGGAAAAAAGCGCAGGAGTTGCCGCCGCACGATCCGAAACAACCGCATCACACTTTCTTCTTTTCGCTCGATGACGGGAACGTGATCAACGCCGCGGTCGGCGGCAACGACTCGCGTTGGATCAATCACTCCTGTAATCCGAATTGCGAAACGAGCGAAAGCAAAGACCGGATTTACGTCACGGCGCTGCGCAGTTTGAAATCGGGCGAAGAGTTGTTCTACGACTACCGCCTGGAGCCGGCCGAGCGTCGGACGAAAAAGCTCGAGCGCCTTTTCCGTTGCAACTGCGGGAATGACAATTGTCGCGGCACGATGCTCGACTTGGCCTAGTGCGGTTACATCCGCCTAACGAAGCGAACTGAATCGGACCTCCGCGTTCCCAGAAAATTTCATTGGCGCGTGCTGTTCTTATGGCGGTGAGTTCTTCCATGCTCAAAGGTTTCGTTCTGGCCACCATCGGCCTTCTCTCCGTTTGCTCATCGCTCCTGGCGCAGCAGAGCGATTTCGAAACGCTTCCGCCCGACCTCCTTCGCCTCGGCGGCCAAACCGATACCGCGTCCGCACTCGCGCTGAGTCGGCCGGACCTTTTCAGTGTCGCGGGTGGCTCGTTGCTTCTGCACGGATTGCCGGTCACAACTTTTCTGGACGGCCGGCGTTTCCCGATTTTCCCAGACTCCAACCGTCTCGGTCTCTCTCCGCTGGCGACGTTTCCGGTGGCGTTCCTGAGCGCGGCGCGCGTGCAGTCCACGGGCGCTTCTCCTGCCTACGCGACTGACGCCCCCGGTGGGATCGTGGACCTGCGTCTGCGCCAAGTCGCGACCGGCGGAGAAGTCGGAGTTTTTTATGGCGGCTCGGGCGGGAAATACGGGCGGCAAGATTTCAATGCCTACATCCTCGGCGGCGTCGGCACTCCGAATTTCGAAATCTCAGCGGGCGCCTCCTACGAAAATTCGAGCGGACGCGGCGCGTTCTTCGCTCACTAAATATTGGCGCGTTCCAGCAGATCGCGCAGAACTTTCTCCGCCTCGAACACTTCGCGCGCCACCGTGCGGGCGGCGCGGCTTTGCCGGCGATAATCGGCGTTGATCTCACGGACCGCTTCCGCGATCTCGCCTAACGAGTCAAAGGCGAACAAGCCGCCGTCGTTACCGTAATGATCGGTGAAGCCGGTCTGCTGCGTGATGACCGGCCGGCCGGCCGCGAGGTAACAGGCGCTGCGATCGCTGAACCAGCCGGTGCGCAGCCTAACGTATTGATCCTTCGCGACGGTGAATTCGCCTTTCGAGCGCCGGATGTAGTCGCGGTAACTCCAGTAATCGACGCTCATCTCACTCGGGCTGGTGAAATGCCAATCGTTCCGGAGAAATTTTGCGCGCGTCTTTTCGTCTTTGATATCGGTCGCGAGCTCGAACGATTCGCCGGATTTTTTGGGCGCGGCGACGAAGCGGAGGAACTCGCGCGATTTGCTCCAGAGATATTTTTCGCCGCGCCACGCGATGTCTTTTAGTCCGCTGGTGGACCAGTTGGCGATCGAGGTGAAAACCGCGGTGTCGTTAGGCGCGCGACTGGTTTTCCAAAGATCTGTCACAATGGGCTGCCGGGTCGGAAGCCATTTCAATTTGTGTAACGGGACCGGGAAGCGCTCGGTGCCGATGTTCTCGCCGAAGGTGAATAAGGCGTGGTGTTTTCCGAGGTAGTCGATGGTCGAAGTCACGCCTTGGTCCACCTTGATTTGTTCGAGGCCCGGATCGCTTTCGACGTAGAGGATGCGCTCGCTCTGGAGGAGGTCGTCGTTGAATTCCTGGGTGCCGCAGATGTTCAGGATGGCGTCGGCCTCGCGGTAGAGCTGCCGAATTCTCGTTAGACGCAAACCGGCAGTGGGAAGCTCGGGCAGGTAGCGCGCGCAAAAGGCCCAGCGGTTTTCGAAATCGAATTCCCGTGCGAGCTGGCCGAGGACCTGTGCGGCGTAGGCGAAGTCGTTGTTCGTGTCGAAGGTTTGCGGGTTGTAGGGGATGCGCGCGGAATCTTCGATGTAGTAAACCTCATGCCCGAGCCGCTGCAGGCCGACGATGTAATGGACGTGTTGCCAGATGACGCCCGCGATCGGCATCGAGCCCATGAAGCCCATGACGACGACGATTTTTTTGCGCTTCATCTCGGGAATTTTTTAGCCACAGATGAACACGGATGAACACGGATAAAGAAGGCGACTCTGGGCCGATACCTGTGTTTCATCCGGGTCCATCTGTGGCCAATAATTGCTTCACCACCACCGCCGGATTTCCGGCGACGACGGTGTTGGCCGGCACACTTTTCGAGACGACTGAGCCGGCCGCCACGACGGAGTTTTCGCCAATGCTGACTCCTTTGAGGATAACGGCGTTCATCCCGATCCAGACGTTATCCGCGATGCGCACGGGTGCGGTGCGGATCGGCGGCCGCGGCGGGCGGCCTTTGTAGTATGGCGCCAAAGCGAGCGCGTCCTCGCGGCGCTGTGCGGGATCGATCGGGTGGAAATCGGAGTCGGCGATGCCGACGTTCCAGGAGATGAGGCAATAGCTGCCGATCTCGATCAGCTCTTCCGCCATGACGAGCGCGCCGTTCATCAAGGTGAAATCGCCCACGGTGGCGCGGCCGTTTTCGCCCACGGCAAAGGAGCAGCCGGCGTAACAAGAGACGTAGTCGCCTAACGAGACCGCGCCATCGCGCCGGCTGCGCATGAAGCGAAAAATCTGCGCGGTCTCACAATAAAATCCGGCGCCGTAGCGAACGTTAGGCGGAATGCCTTCGCTCCACCAATCTCCCTCGACGCGGCGGTCTGCGTTAACGTTGCTCATGCGGCTGGATAGTTGCCCGCACGGTAAAGTTTCGCATAGGCCCCACCGAGCGCGACGAGCTCGGGACCGCGGCCGCTTTCGACGATCCGGCCATGCTCGAGCACAACGATTTGATCGACGTTGTGAATGGTCGCGAGCCGGTGGGTAACAATGAGCGTGGTTCGGCCGTGCATCAGTTCCTTGATCGTTTCCATGATGGCCGCTTCCGTCGTCGGGTCGAGCGCGGAAGTGGGTTCGTCGAGGAGAAGGATGGGCGCGTTTTTTAGAAAGGCCCGCGCGATGCCAATACGCTGGCGCTGACCGACGCTGAGATGTCCGCCCCGTTCGCCCACCGGAGAGTTATACTCGTTAGGCAAACGCCGGATGAAATCATCCGCCTGCGCACGCCGGGCCGCTTCGTGAATTTCCTCCTCGGTCGCGTCGGGCCGGCCGTAGGCAATGTTTTCGCGGATGGTGGTGGAGAAAAGCAGCGTGTCTTGCAGAACGATGGCGATCTGTCCGCGGAGCGATTTTTTTGTGATCTCGCGCAGGTCGCGGCCATCCAGCCTAACGACTCCGGCGGTTGGATCGTAAAAGCGCGGGACCAGGCTGAGTAACGTGCTTTTGCCCGCGCCGGTGCCGCCGACGAGGGCGACGATTTGATTAGGCGTGATCGTTAGGCTGATGTCGTCGAGCACGGGGCGTCTCTCGTCGTAGGCAAAACGAACACGATCGAAAGTGATGGCTGCGTTCGTTTGTGAAATGGCGACCGCGTCCGGAGCGTCGCGAATGTCGTCTGGACGGTCGAGCACTTCGAAGCAGCGCTGCGCGCCGGCGGTCGCACCTTCCATCGCCCACGCGGTGTTGGTCAGTTCCTGCAACGGCTGGTAAAGCATGGCGAGATAGGCCAGAAAAACCGTCAGTGTGCCGAGAGTGAGTGTGCCCGCGAGGACGTGGAGCGTGCCGAGGTAGTACATCGCCGCAGTACCCAGCGCCATGAGCGTGCTGATGATGAGCGCGCTTTTCACATTCGTGAGGGTGAGGCGCAAGTTGGCGGCGAGGCTGAGTTGCGCGCTTTGTTGAAACTGCGAGACCTCGAAATCCTCGCGCCCGAACGCGTGCACCATGCGGATCGCGCTCAAACCTTCCTGCGTTTGCGCGAGGAGCGCGCTGTCTCGTTCCTGGATGGAAGTGGATTCGACGCGAATGCGATGCGCGAAAAAATAGATCGCGCCGATCATGAGCGGGACGATGCCTAACGAGAGCAGAGTCAATTCCCAATCCAGCCGCAGCATGATGAAAAAGGTGGCGAGCAAAGTGACGACGGAGCCGAAAATGTTGGTGAAGCCCTTGTTGTAGATGGTCTGAATCGACTGCGAATCGTAGGCGACGCGAAAGCTCGAATCGGCCGAACGCCGCTCATCGTGAAACTTGAGCGAGAGCGATTGCAGGTAGGCGTAAAGTTCGGTGCGCAGCTTGAGCAGCGCCTGGAGCCCGATCTTCACGAAAATGTAACTCGTGCAGAGATTGATCAGGCCCCAGACAACTTGCAGGACGACGACCGCGAGGCAGAGCAGGCCAATGTAATTTCGCCAGTCGGGATGCGTCGCGCGAAAGGCGGAGTCGTTAGGCAAAATCTGATCGACGATAAACTTGAACGGCCACGGCTTGAGCAAATTCGCGCCGATGCCGACGAGCGAGAGCGCCAGCGCAAAGAGCGTGCCCGGAAGAAAAGGACGGTAATAGCGAAGCACGCGCCGGTAGATCATCAGATACGGAAATGGATTTGCGGAAATCGAAAGGCGAGAGAAACTTCGCGCCTCGTTAGTTCTGTTCCGAAATCAGCATTCTGCAATCCGCAATTCTCTTATGCATCACTTACTCGAAGTTTGGTTCGGCTGGGTTCTGCACGGCGGATATT
>JACDGS010000035.1:0-17127 GCA_013821455.1 Chthoniobacterales bacterium | reverse complement strand
GGATATTGGGGCATTCTCGGTTTGATGGCGCTGGAGAGTTCGATCATCCCGATCCCGAGTGAAATCGTCATTCCGCCGGCGGCCTTTCTCGCGGCGCGCGGCGACTTAAACATGGCAGGCGTCATCCTTGCGGGAACTCTGGGGTCCTACCTCGGCGCGGTCATTGGCTATTGGCTTTGCCTCTTCATCGGTCGGCCGTTCATTCGCCGCTTCGGCAAATACTTTCTCGTGCCCGAGGAAAAACTGGAACGTGCCGAGATTTGGCTCGCACGTTACGAGACCGGCGGCGTTTTCTTCGCGCGGCTGTTGCCGGTTATCCGGCATCTCATTTCCTATCCGGCCGGTCTCGTGCGGATGAACTTTTGGAAATTCAGTTTGGCCACGATCGCCGGCTCGGCGCTCTGGTGCAGCGTGCTCGCGTATCTCGGAGAGAAAGCTTACCACGCGGAGCCGGACCTGATCGCGAACGTGGACGGCTGGACGAATTTCGTGAAGAGCCAGTCGCACTGGATCGTGCTCTTCGCGGCGGCGCTCGCCGTTCTCTACCTGCTTGTGCTCCGCCTTACGGCGAAGCCCTCGCCGGCGCGCTGAACCTTCGGCGCGGCCCGGCGATGAGATCAGGCTCGCAGCCTAACGAGCCTGAGAAATGCCAGCCTCGACTTCGGCGATGGTCTGGTTGAGCAGTTCGATCGCGCGTTCGCGATGGCCATTCTTGTTGTGCTCCGCCTTCGCCAGGGCGGCGCGGGCTTCGCGCAAATGCGCGAGCGCTTCCTGCATGCGCGGCTGATCCGCCCGCACCGCTTGCAGGTTCATCGCGATCATCGCTGCCAACAGCACCACACTTGTCTTTAACATTTTCATGAATCTCCCAGTAGCAGGGCGATGCTTCCGGTCAAGGACGCGAACCTCCACGGGTGTCTGAAAAACCTTGCCTATTCCGGCTCGGGCTTGCCTTGGACGTGCAACTGAGGTTTGCCAGTCCGTTGATTGACGCTGAGCAGATAAGGCTTTTCCGCCGCGGTCGGAGTGGCTCGATTTTGGATTAGCGCCCCGGCGACGCAACCCAGGGTGGCCCCGATAATCAAACTAATTATCGCCTGTTTTCGCACTCCCAGACCTGAATCGCCGAACGGCGAGATTGCAAGCGAAAAGCGTTTTCTTTGGGGCCGTTCAGCGGGTGATGCGCCTGCGGAAAGGTTCGTTAGCCAGGCGATGATCCTAAAGTGATTTTTCTGAAACGAATTCAAACTCCGGCATGTCATCTGCTCCATAGAAGGCGGAAACACTGCACACCACATGACAACGACCTATTACCACCAGACCGAAAATTCTCGCCCTTTCCGATCGACCGATTTGAAGTCAGCTCTCCTCGAGCCCCTTCTCGTCGTCAGCGTCTCCGCTTTTTGGATCGTCACCCTGCCCTTCGCGGCCGTCTCGCTCCTGGGAGTTAAACTCTGGGACACCGCGTCCGCCTTTTCCCGGAAAACCGCGACCCGCAATCCGTTGATTCTGCGCCGCGGCCAGGCGACGAACGATTCTGCGCTGCCGCAGTCGGCCTCACCGAAGAAGGTTTAAGCGCTGGCTGCGTGCGGACCGCCCGAATGTCGGCGTGGCGTCCGGGCGGAAACGCGTTTGCGGTCGAGAGTTTTCGGCCATGCTGGCGTGCGATTTTGCCTAACGATTAGGCCAGTTCTCGAAAGAGCCACGCCCTTTGCCTAACGAGTAAAGGATGCCGTCGGGCCTAGTGGTGTGGCGGAAGGTTCTGGATAATTTCCGCTGGCACGCCCGCACCTTGCAAAGTGGCGGCGCCATTAGTGGGATCCCGCCAGAGCACGCGGCGGCTCACGCGCTGTAACGCGGAAGTGCGCGCGGCATCATCTCCGATGCTCTGCGCCCAGCCGACCGCGGCCGGGAGGTCGCTTGCCGCGACAGAAGAAGCGAGCGCGGCGGCGGCGGCATCGCGCGCCGCGCCAGCCGAAATGGCGTTGATCGAGCTGGCGGCCGCAGTCGGATCCTGCTCGCTCCAGTGCCTGACGATCTCGCCGATCGAGCGGGTTTGCATGCCGGGATCGGCGAGCGTGAGCGCGTAATTCAAAGCTCCTTGCGGATCCTGTTCCGCCCAGTTGCGGAGGACTTCGCTGAGCGGCGAGCGCCCGCCGCTCCCCGCGTTTGGGTCTTGCGTCGCCGCCGCCGCCGCAGCCGCGGGATCGGTTGTGGACCATTGCCGATAAATCATCTGACTCAGTGGTTCGCCGTTGCCGAGATTGCCGGCATTCGCCGCGGCCTGGAGCGCCCCTGCGGGATCGGTCTCAGCCATGACACCAAGCGCGCCTCGCAGCGCCTGGTAGCGCAGGCTCGGATCGGTCAGCGCCTGCGCGCGGGTGAGCGCGCCGGACAAATTGGCCGTGGCCATTTGTTGGAAAACGTCTCCGGTGATTTGCTCGAACTCGCGATGCTTGGCGGCGAAGGCGAGGACTCCATCAGAATCGAGTTCCGCCCAGCGCGCCACGAGCAAACGCGCGGCGAGGTCGCGTTCGGCGCTGCGTGGCCACTGCCGCGTCGCGAAGAGCGCCGCCGCGAAATCGCCCGGCGCGAGATGATCCACAAAATCGGTCAGAGCGCGCAAATGCGCGCTGCCGCCGCGCTCGCGCAGGAGCCCGGCGAGCGCCGTGGGATCGGAGTGGGCCGTGGAAGGCGCGCGCGTCTTCGACGGCGTGGTCGCGGGTAGCGCATTCGTTAGGCTGTCGTTAGGCGAAACGCTCGGCCTAACGACTGCCGCAGCTTCGATGCGAAGAGACGGGACACCCCAGTGGCCAAAGGCCGCGCCCGCGAGCAACGCGCTGCTCGCGATCGCGATTTTCATCCAGGTTTCGCTCGTTGCGATCATGGGCAATTATTCGTAACGCAACGCCTTCACCGGGTCGATGCGCGCCGCAAAATATGCTGGAATCAGCGCTGCCAGCGAACAGATCACGAAGGCGGCGAGGCAAATTTTCAGGACATCGCCGGGGACGACCTCGGCGGGAATGTTCGAGAATTGGTAAACTTCCCTGGGAAAAATTTCGATGTGCAACGTCGAGGAAAGCCAGTGACTGAACTCGTTGCGGAAACGGATCAGCGTCATCCCCAAACCAAGTCCCGTCGCGGTGCCGAAAATTCCCACCACGATCCCCTGAAAAAGAAACACGCCCATGATTTGCGAGATCGTCGCGCCGACGGCTTTCATGATGCCGATCTCGCGCCGTTTCTGCACCGTCACGGTGATGAGCGTGTTCATGATGCCAAAGGCCGCGACCACCATGATGAAGAAAAGGAGAAATGCCATAACCGTTCGTTCGAGGCGGACGGCGTCGAAGAATTGCTTGTTCATCTCTATCCAAGTCTGCGCGTATTCGTCGGCCGGCAGGAATTTTTCGATCTCCTTTTTCACCTGCTCGACATCATAGGGGTCGGCTGTTTTGACCGTCAGACCGTGAAGGGCATCGCCCAAGCCGTAGAGCTCCTGGCCGATATAAATCGGGACGAGGAGGAACTCCGAATCGTGCAGGTAGTGGCCCGTCTCGAAGATGCCTGTGATCGTCAGCTCTTTCGGCAAAACCACTTCTTTGAGGTCGTCGATTGCCTTCTGCGCTGTGTCGCCCTTTTTATCCTGCAGCGCTTTTAGTTTATCGAGAATGGCCCCCAGATTGCCCGGCGAATAAACCGTTAGCTTGTCGCCCACGGTGACTCCCAGTTTCCGTGCCAGCTCCACTCCCAGCACCGTCGATTCGCCATCGAGATCCAGCTTTCCGAGGGTGATGAATTTTGTCAGCGGAATCACCTTTTCCTCCTTTATCGGATCGATGCCGCGGATCATGGGCGCGAGTCGCCGATTCTGAAATTCGACGATCACCGGCCCTTGAATGTAGGGCGCGACCGCGACCACTAGCGGCGTGTGCTCCAGCCGTGGGGTCAGCTCGCGCCAATTATGCACGAGATCGTCGCTCGAAATAAGAAGGTGCGCGTCGAAGTCGATCACCTTCTGTCGCAGTTCGCGATCGAAACCGGTCATGACTGAAATAACGACGATGAGTACCATCACGCCGAGGGTCACGCCGAAGATCGAGACCAGGGTGATGATGGAGACGAACGTCCGCTTCGGTTTGAGATAGCGAAGCGCGAGGAAAAGACTGAAGGGCAATTTCAAACAGCGACACAGTTGCCGAAAACGCGAAATTTCCAAAAGTAATCACCGCGAACATCTCGGCTCCGAAACGCAGCGCGGCTCCACCAAAGCAGCGTCCTTGTCTGTCATCCCGAGCGCAGCGCAGCGCAGCCGAGGGATCCCGCCAGATTTAAGTTAAGCGCTCGTTGGGTGAGGGAAGCCTCCGCAGACGCTTCACGGCAGTCCCACGGGATCCTTCGACTCCGCTGCGCTCCGCTCAGGATGACAACCGGCGATGTTGAGCCACTCGTCTGCCGAGGCGAAGATGCCGCGGCATGGAAAATGAAATTGTCGGCATCGATCTGGGCACGACCAATTCCCTCATCGGCGTGATGGAAGCCGGCTTCCCCATTCTTCTCGCCGACGCCAACGGCGTGCGCCTCACGCCGTCCGTCGTCCATTTTCCGGAAACCGGCGACCCGCTTGTGGGCACACCCGCGAATCGCATGCGCGCCATCGAGCCGCGAACCACCGTCGCGAGCGCGAAGCGCCTCATCGGCTTGCGCGGCGAAGATCTCGCGCCTAACGAATCGGCGGCCGATTACGAAATCGTTAGGCAAGCTGGCCAGCCGTTACGCATTCAAATCCGCCAGCAACAGCTCAAGCCCGAAGAAGTCTCCGCCTGGATCCTGCGAAAACTCAAGGCCGATGCGGAGCGCGCCCTCGAGCGCCCGGTTACGCGTGCCGTCATCACTGTGCCCGCTTATTTTAATGATGCGCAACGCCACGCCACGAAGGCGGCGGGTGAAGCCGCCGGCTTTGTCGTGGAGCGCATCATCAACGAACCCACCGCCGCCGCGCTCGCCTACGGGCTCGACAAACTGAAATCGAAGTCCCGCATCGCCGTTTACGATCTTGGTGGCGGCACTTTCGATATCTCCATTCTCGAGTTGAACGACGGCGTTTTCCAAGTGCTCGCGACCAGCGGTAACACGAGGCTCGGGGGCGATGATGTGGATGAGTTGCTCATTGCCAATTGCCAACTGCCAATCGCCAAATGGCAGAAGCGCGAGCTTGTCCTTGAGGCGAAACATCGGCTCTCCACGGAAACCTGCGTGCGGATCGATACGCCGTTCCTCGAGGGGAAAAATTTCGCTTGTGAGTTAACACGCGACGAACTCGAGCTACTTGCGCGGCCGGTCGTCCAGCGCACGCGCACGCATTGTCTGCGCGCGCTCGCGGACGCGAAACTTACGGCGTCCGATCTGGACGAAATCATTCTCGTTGGCGGGATGACGCGGATGCCGCTCGTTAGGCAATTCGTCGCCGAGATTTTTGGCCGCGAGCCGAACATCTCGCAAAATCCCGACGAAGCCGTCGCTCTGGGAGCCACCATTCAGGCGGGCATACTCTCCGGCGCGGTCCGAGATGTCGTCCTCCTCGACGTCACGCCGTTGTCGTTAGGCATCGAGACTTTCGGCGGGCTCATGAACGTGATCATCCCGCGCAACTCGACGATTCCGCTGAAAGCGGGCGAGATGTTCACCACCGCCGTCCCTCAGCAGCGCGCGATGAAAATCAAAGTCCTGCAAGGAGAGCGCGAGCTGGCTGCGGACAACTGGTCGTTAGGCGAATTTGAGCTCGAATTCGAGCCCGCGCCTAAAGGCGTCGCCCGCGTGGGCGTGCAGTTCGCGATCGATGCCGACGGCATCCTGCAGGTGCTGGCCCGCGACACCAAAACGGGCTCGGAAAAAATCGTCAGCCTAACGAGTGCGGTCGATGTCTCCGATGAAGCGGTCGAAGCAATGATTGCCGATTCGCTGGAACACGCTTTCGAAGATATGAGCGAGCGCATCTGGACCGAAACGCGGCTGAAATCCGAAGAGATGCTGGCGGCCGTCGAAAACGCCTTTCAACTCACCGGCGAAATGCTGCCCGCCCATCAGCGGCAGATGATCGAGGAGAAGGCCCAAGCCGTGCGCGCTGCCCTGGAGAATCATGAGGAGGCGAAGCTGAAAGCAGCGAACTCCGCGCTTGACGACGCGACGCAGGAGTTAGCCGCCCTTATTGTCGAACAAGCATTACAGAAGTAGCGCTGGCCTAACGAGTCTAACTCATTGCCGTCGCGATCACCCTTCGACGCCTAACCAGAATTAGCCAGTCTTCGCCGGAGATGGTGTCACCGGCGGAGATGACTTGGGAGTTGGCGGTGGTGTTGGCGTGACGCCTTGGCGGCGCGTCACGATCTCTTCGAGGAGTTGTTTCTCTTCGGGATATAACTTACCCGCGTGCGCGAGCTTTACGTATTCATCGGCTGCCGCAGTCTGGTTGTCGTCATCGAGAAGCAGCGCGGCATAGACGGCTGCGTGCGGATCGCGCAGTTGCGCGGGCGGCAGTTTTCTTAACACTTCGAGACCAGTCTGCGTGCGGCCAGTGTTATACAGAGCAAAGGCGTAAGTGACGGCCGCGGCGGTGTCGTTAGGCGCTTCTTCGTAGAATTCCTGCGCGAGTTGCTGGCCGTCGGCCGTGTTGTGATCAAGTAACAGGGCTAGCCGCGCGGCATCAACACCCAGTCCGACTTCTTCGGGCGAACTTTCGTGCAGACGTTGCGCGATAAGACGAAGGTTAGGCAACTCGTTAGCCTGGCGATAAATTCTATAAAGCGCTTCAAGCGCTTCACGCCGCGCGCCCGGCGCATTTGCGACCTGTGTCCAGAGTTTCTCTGCCTCCTGGCTCAGCTTCCATCTCGACGCGAGGCGGGCAAGTATAACCTGGCGCTCGGGATGGTCTTCCACTTCCTTCTCGGCCGCGGCCCAGAGTGAGTCTGATTCGGCATCGGCCACGCCGTGGCGCGCCTCTCTCGCGGCATAGGATTGGTAAGCGAGACGCAGATACTCATCGCCGCCCCAGGAGCCATTCCGCGTCCAGCGTTTTAGTCGCGAAAAATTCTTCGTCTCGGCCAGCGACTCCGCCAAGGCGATGGCTACGGGAGGTTTACTCGTTAGGCCAGGCGGCAGTTTCTCCGTCCACTTTAACGCGTCGCTCTCAAGATCGTTGGCATTCATCCAATCGATCAGTTGCGCGAGGTCATGGTCGTTATGTGCCGCGACCGGCTTCACCTTGCCAAGAAGCGCACCAAATTTTTTCGGATTCAACTTTCGGTAGAGATCGAGACATAGCAGATAGTCACTGAAGCTCACCTGCTGACTCATCTGTAAGTCCTGCGCGAGCGCATCGGCGGCAGGCATTTGATTTTGGCGCAGGGCATCTTCGAGCAGCGCGCGCAAAGCGGGGGTGCGGAATTGCGGCGTCTTACTCAGACGTTCGAGCTGACTCCTCGCGGCCGTAACCTTCTCCGGTTCGCGCGCCAGGATTTGCAGGACGGCGAGGTTGAATTGGTAAAGGTCGTTGTCCGGTTCGTGCGTGACCGCGGCAGCGAAGTGGCGTTCCTCCTCGGCGATGTTTCCCTGCGCGCGCGCGAGCCATCCGGCGACCACGTGGTAGGCTGCCTTTTCGCGTTCGTCAGGCGCAACGTGGTCGAGGGCGGCGCGGGCGATATCGAGTTGGTCGAAACGCAGCGCCGCGGAAGCGAGGTTGAGATTATTCTCAAAGGACGGCGCCAGCCGCGCGACCTGGGCGCGCCAGGCGACGGTCTCGACGCGGTTCTCGCGCTCTGTTGCTTCCGCCAGGAGGCGGCTGGCCACGATCGAATCCGGATCGAGCGCGAGGGCTTTCCGCGCTGCTTCTTCGGCGCCGGCCGCTTTGTCTTGCTGGAGGAGGTCGGCGGCTTGTTTGAGGAGACGTGTTTCGCGCCAGCGATTCCAGCCTTTATGAAAGGAAGAAAAACCAAAGAGCCCGATGAAGAACCCAAGCGCGACAAGGAGAGCCAGGATGAGAAACTGACGCGCCCGAGACTGGCGATGGCGCACGGTTTTATGGCGGCGTTTCCGACGAACGCGCTTCGGCGGCGGTGGCATTTCCTGCTCTCCCTTGCACCGCCGGGTGAAGTTGGCAACCTTTGATCACGCGCCCCCTTCGGCCTAACGAGAGATAGAGCAACTCTCGGCTTTCCATGAGAGCTGGTGTCAGCCAGCCGGCTTGTCTTCTCGATTGCCCTTAAGGGGCCAGGTAGCGGCTGAGCGCGAAATCAAAGTCCTGACCATTCGCGCCGTTCGACTCGCCGGCGAGGACAATTTTTCCGTCTGGAGTAAGGAGCAGGCCGTAGGCAATATCAAAGCTGCCCTGTCCAAAGTCAGTCGTGACACTGCCTTTGCGGCCGAAAGTCTTATCCACACGTCCCGAGGTGGTGTAGCGCGCCAGACCGAAATCGAAAGAAGGATAATGCCCGCTCTGGCCCCCAGCGACGATCTTATTATCGGCCTGTAACATCAGGCCCGTAATCGCATCATCCGTCCCGTCACTTAGATCGTTAGTTACCGTGCCCCTGCGGCCAAATGTCGTATCCAGCGTCCCGTTGGAGTTATAGCGCATGAGTGCGAAGTCACGGTTACGAAGGCCAGCTTGAAAGTATCCGCCGGCCACGATCTTTCCATCGGATTGGAGGAGCACATCCAAAGCGACTGCGTCTCCATTCTTGATGGGCGAAGTCACCTGGCCGTTCGTGCCGAAAGTCGTATCCGGGCTGCCATCTGCATTTATCCTGGCGAGAGCAAACTCACTAAAGCCGTTATCCACATAGGAGCCGGCGAGAACAGACTTACCATCGCTTTGTTGTGCCAAAGCGAATGCGGAGACTCCACCGTTCACTCCATTAGGTCCTACCGGAAATTCGACCGTAACGACACCGGCTTGTCCATAACTCTGGTCGAGCGAACCGTCGCTATTATAACGAAGGAGGGCCATGCGGCCAAAAGCGACGGTAGTAGTCTGGCCCGCCACCAAGATCTTGCCGTCGGGCAAGAGAACTATGTCTTGCGCGGAGGCGGAGAAATACCAACCCTCGGGAATATTGCCGCGGAGTTTCGTGACTGTGGCACCGCTAACTCCGAAACTGTTATCCAGACTTCCCGCCGCACTGTAGCGAGCAATGAGAAAATCAGTCCCATAGTTACCGCTCGTGGCGGCGGCTGCACCTACGGCGACGATCTTTCCATCAGGCTGGACGGCGACCGCAGTGAAGCTATCCGTCGTACTAAAGTGACTGATCACTGTGCCGCCATTTCCAAATAATGGGTCGAGGGTACCATCACTATTATGGCGAGCGATGGAAGCGTTGGCTCCGGGATAGATGCCGGAGAATCCTACGACGATGATCTTGCCATCGGTTTGCATCGCCGCGCCGAGGCCATAGTCACTGCTGCCTCCTCCGAGATCAGTCAGCACCTTGCCATCGCCTCCGCCAAAAGTCGGATCGAGGTCACCGGGCTGGCTGGCGCGGGCTGCGGGATTTAGCAGGGATAGGAGGGCCGCGGCGGCGGCGCACATAGGTAGTAAGTTTGATGGTCGCATGAGAGCGACTCAAGCAGCAGAATCTTTAAATCGCAAAGCGATTTCTGTAACAACTCTGTTACGGTGCACCGCCGTAATTGTATCTACCTAACGAGCCGGCTCGGCTTCGTGTTCAGCAGCAACCACTGGGACCGTTTCGATATTCTCCATGACTTCCTCGCGCAAGCGTCGTCCCCAGACATAGCGCGCGAGGAGCACTTTAATCGTGGCAGTAAGAGGTATGGCAAGCAGCGGCCCGAGTAGGCCGCCGATTAACAAGCCCCAGACAAAGATCGAGACGATAACTGTCATTGGGTGTAAGCCGACTGAATTACCGACAATGCGCGGCGCATAGAATAGACCCTCGAGGTTTTGCACGGTTAGAAAGATGATCGTGACCCAGAAGGGATGCCACCAGTCACCCCATTGCGCCGCCGCGATCAGGGTAGCTGGTATCCAGCAAAGGATGATGCCGAGATAGGGCAGCATGGTCATGGGAATGACGAGGAGGCCGATAAGTGGTCCGAAGTTTACGCCATAGATAGTAAGAGCGGTACCGATAAGTAAGCCATCCACCAGGCAGACCAGGAGCTGCCCGCGGAAGTAGGCAATGACATAGCTATTGATTTGCGAAAGAGTGGACGCTACTTCGTCCTTGAGCGGTGAGTTACGCAAAGGAATGTATTCCTTCCAGCGGCGCTCGATGGCGGGCCGTTCTTTTAGGAGAAAGAAGGCGTAGATAGGCACCATGACCAGACTAAGGAGAAAGCCGGTCACGCCGAGAAAGCCGCCTACACTTTTCTTAACTAACGACCAAAGCTTGCCGATGAGATCGGGCAATTGGTTCTCCAGAGCAGGCAACTGCTTTTGTACCCAATCCTGAATACGTTGCCGATCGGCCGAAGAGATCTTGGCCGGCGCGGGCGCGATAGCTTTACCGGCCCGGGGAGCAAGACTGGCGGTAGGAAGCGGGGATGGCGACAAGCCAACGGGAGAAGGAGAAGGGGTGGCCATGAGCCAGTTGACGATCCCAGTTGTCGCGCCTGTTTTGCCCTGCTTTCCACCGAGGCCAAAAGTATTTTCGTAGCGAAACATGAGGTCCACTACGCGATCCCGCACCTGAACGGTAAAGCCCGGGAGCTGGCGAGCGAGGCTCGCGCTTTGCAAGGAAATCAGCGGCACGATCCAGGCGACTAGCCCGCCAAGGGCTAGAAACGCGATGAAGAAAATAAGAAGGACTCCCTTAGTGCGACCCACACCTCGATTTGCCAGATAAGTCACCAAAGGATCGAGCAGATAGGCAAGGATAACTCCAATCGCTACCGGGATAAGGATAGGTTGCAAAAATGCGACGACGTTTGCGCCTAACCACACCACCGTCCCGACAATAACAAAAAGGACGACGACAAAGATCGCGGTGAGCGAAGCCCACATTGTTTTGCGCTGCCAGGGAGTAGGATACTTTTTCACTTTGTGGGAGACGAATCGGGTGGCGCGTTCTCGCCTAACTTAGCCTTCGCTTGCTTGATCTTATCAGCAATCCTGGCATCGGTCTGATCGAGAGCGAAGGCGCGCTGCCAGTAGTCCAAGGCGCGTGGAAGCTCGTTTAGCTTTTCGTAAGTATCCGCTATGTGATCGAAGACAGTGGGATCGTCGGCTTTGAGAACTTTAGCGGCATTGAGTAACTGTGCGAGCGCTTCGTCATAGTGGCCCCGTTTGTAGTCAAGCCAGCCAAGGCTATCAAGGTAGGCGCCGTTATCCGGATCTGCCTCCAGCGCTTTCTTAATGTAACTCTCCGCCTCATCCAGGTTAGTCCCCTGGTCGGCCCACATGAAGCCGAGATAGTTATAAGCCTCAGCCGCGTTGGCTTGATCCAACTGAATCGATTTCTTGAATAACTCGGCCGCCTTCTCGTAAAGACCGGCACGCTCCGCGGTAGCGCCGTATTCGAAATAGAAACGGGCGTTCGCAATCTCACCGCCTTGTGCTTCGGTTTCGCGCAGGGCTTCCTCGAAAGTCGTAACGGCCGGCTGAACCTGCTTCGCTTCCCGAAGAGCTACCGCGAGCAGATAAGTCACCTCAGGGGAGCCGGGGAAATGTCGCCGCGCATCCTGCAGAAGCTTCACGGCACGATCGTCTTCGCGCAGGCGAGTGAGATAAAGTTCCGCCAGATGCAGATAGTTAGCGGGCTGGTTAGAGTCAATCAGCAGACTTTGTTCATAGTTAGCAGCCGCCTTGGAAAACTCCGTCTTCGCTTCGGCTGTTCTCTTTGCTTTCGAGAGTGCCTCCGCCTCATCCTCCAGAACCTTGCCGAGTAACTGGTAGGTCTGACCTTGCTCGGGATGTTGCTGGATTATCTCCTGTAACATCTGAATGGCCTTGTCGCGCTGGTTCGTTAGCAAAAAACCGGTAGCTAGTTTTTCCCGAGAGCTAGAGTCGTTAGGCTGAAGCTCGAGCACGCGGAGATAAAGCGGGATCGCTTCTTTCATCTGCTGCGAGGCAGCGAAGTAATCGGCCGCATCCTTTAAGACGGCGGCGTCGCCCGGAGCAAGGCCAAGAGCCTTTCGAAAGACTTGATTGACCTTGGCTATCTCTTCCGGTTTGGGCGTGGTCTTAGGTTGGGCGATCAGAGCGAGATAGAGTTTGCCCAGTCGCGTCCAGAAAGAAGGGTCATTGGTCTGGACTTGCGCGGCTTGGTCCAGCGTAAGAAGCGCGGCCTTATGATCTCCGCTGATTAACTGAACTTCGCAAAGGCGTTGATAGCCATCGATCTCGATCGGCGCGAGAGCGATGGCTTGCCGGGCATAACGAATCGCCGGCTCCGTTTTCTTCAGATATTTCGCATAGATATAGGCGAGCTGGAGATAAGGCTCGGAGTCGTTAGGCTGAGCCTTCACCGCGTCCTTTAAGATGTCGATCGCGCGCGGATAATCACCCTGAGCGGTAAGAAGAAAAGCTACGCGCGTGGCCAGGTCCACCTCGCCGGGATCGACATTCAAGACCTTCTCGAACGCCGCGAGCGCTTTCTCGCTTTCTCCATCCTCCTGGAGGTCGAGCGCTTCGACGTAGGAAGCGAGCGCCTGGGCTTTGCGCTCACCCCGGTATTGTAAAACCAGATCCTTCGGCGGATGAATGACGACCGAGTCATCCTGCGCCGCAGGCGTGGCACTGGGATGGGGCGTGGGAGTGCGGGCGAACTCCGACGAGCGCGCGAACGTGGGATGGGCGGAGAGAAGCAGGCCGGTCAGTAATCCGCCGATACGGTAAAGCATGCCTTTCCCTGGCGTCATTCGGGGGAACGTTAGGAGCTTCGAAGCCGCCGCGCAAACAGAGCTCTCGCGCAGACCGGACGCCGGCCTAACGAGTAAAGCTGGGACTACGACTTGTAACGCAAACGCTTCTTGTGGCGGTTTTCTTTCATCCGCTTGCGGCGCTTGTGTTTGGAGATTTTTGCTTTTCGTCGTTTTTTCAGCGAGCCCATAGAAGAGATTTCACAATGCGGATTTCGGAGTGCCGAACCTCAGCATCTGAAACCAAAGCGCGACCCAATCCGGTCGCGGAGCAGCGAAGGTAAATTGATTGATGCGCTTGGCAACTCATTTCGCCACGCTGCTTTCGCTCTTTTCCTACTCTTGCTCCTAATCCTGCTCCTGCTCTTCTGGGTCGTTGTCTTGGAAGAGGATTAGGAGCAGGAGCAGGAGCAAGAGCAGGATTAAGAAGGAGATTGCGCGAGCGCGGCTTGGAGTTGCGCGACATGCTCCTCGGGTTTGACCTTGCGCAGGATCGCGCTGATCCGGCCTTTCGCGTCGATGACGAAAGTCGTGCGTTCGGCGCCCATATATTTTTTGCCGTACATGCTCTTCTCCACCCAAACGCCGTACGCATTCACGATTTTTTTCTCCGGATCGGAAAGAAGCGGGAAAGGGAGTTGGTATTTCGCGATGAATTTCTGATGACTCTTTTCGGAGTCCACGCTGACGCCGAAAATCTCCGCGCGGTCGTCGAGATCGCTCCAGGCATCGCGCAGTCCGCAGGCTTGCGTGGTGCATCCGGGAGTGTCGTCTTTCGGGTAAAAGTAGAGCACGACGGGACGGCCGCGCAGTTGTTTCAGCGTGACCGTTTGGCCGTCGCCGTACTTGCCGCCGATCGCGGTGGCACCGAAGTCAGGAGCGGGGTCGTTAGGCTGCAAAGCTTTGTTCATTTCTCGAAAAGGATGATGAGAATTCCGACCAGACACAAGAGCGCGCCCATCACCCCGCTCTCATATTTTTCGAAAGAGCGAAGCTTGATTTGTTCGATGCCGGTGAGCGCGAGGAACGTGAAAGCGAGCATCCCCGCGACGGTCGCGACGGAGAGAATCGCGGTGAGTAAAGCGAAGCCGCGCCAGCCGTAGCGAATACCCGAGACATAAACGGGGATGAAACCTTCACACGGCGAAAAAGTGAGCAGCGCCAGCAGACTAACGATGGCCGCGAAATCGGAATGCTTTTGCGGCAGCGCCAGGTTTTCCGCATGTTCATGCTCGTGCTCGTGCTCGTGCTCGTGCTCATGCTCATGCTCGTGCTCGTGCTCGTGCTCGTGCTCGTGCTCGTGCTCGTGCCCGCCAAACCAATGCAGGTGCGTATGTGTATGGCCGGTAAATTGTCGGAAAACGTAGAACAACCCGAAGAGCAAAAGCGCACCGCCCGCGAGCCGCGGAAACCAGATACCAATCCGATCGCTCAACGCGATCCCGAGCCACGCTACAACCAAGCCTAACAACGCCGTGACGAGCACGTGACCGCTTCCGGCCAGTGCGGTAATGCCCAGCGTCTTCGGGCGATTCCATCTTTGCGCGCGCGCCGTCAGCACAAACGGCAGCCAATGCGTCGGAATGGCCGCATGAAAAAAAGCGATCCCGAAGCCAGTGATCGCAATCGTGGTGAGAACGGAATCGTTCATCGAAAATGGTCGGGCTGCAGGGATTTGAACCCTGGACCTCCTGCACCCGAGACAGGCGCTCTACCAAGCTGAGCCACAGCCCGAAGTCCGCTGGCGCGATGTCGCCAAAGCGCCGGCCCGCCTATTTCGCGCACTTCCGTCGCGATGGCAAGCGACTTGCGCGCGGCAACAAAAATTTTGACATCGCGGCGCGTGGCTGGGATTGTCGTAAGCCGGTTTTCCGCACCGATGCTCGCTTTGCTTTCCACCGCTCCGTCCCTAACGAACTCCGCCGCCGCCGCGATCCTTCCGTTTCCTACGGGCGCGGTCAGCACCGCCCGTTCCTTGAGAAATATGACCACTCAACTCCTGCAAGAAGCCACCAAGATTATCCCCAACCAGCAGCTTTTAATTAACGTCGTCTCCAAACGCGTCCGCCAGCTCGGCATCGGGCATCGGCCCCTCGTCGAGGCCACCCTCAAATCTTCGCTCTCCGACATTGCCCTGAAAGAAATCATCGCCGGCAAGCTCACCTTTGAAGAGTTGAAGGACGGCGCTGCCGACGCGTAACTGCGCTCGCGTTGCCGGGCGCGCCGATCATGCCCGCCGAGACCATTCTCAATCGCAAAGCGCTACGCGATTTTCACATCCTCGAGCGCTTCGAGGCCGGCGTGGAGTTAAAGGGCAGCGAGGTGAAATCGATTCGCGCCGGCAAAGCCAATATCGGCGACGCTTTCGCGCGGATTGAAAAAGGCGAAGCGTTTTTGTATGGCGCCGATATTCAGCCTTACGCGCAAGCAAGCCAGGAAATCCCGGCCACAAAACGTGTGCGCAAGCTGCTCCTGCATCGGCGCGAAATCGATAAACTTTACGGCCTAACGAACATCGCCGGCCGCACCTTGGTCGTGTTGAAGTTCTATTGGAAAAACGGCCGCATCAAAGCAGAGATCGGCGTCGCGCAAGGCAAGGAAGCGCGCGACAAACGGCTCGACCTGAAAAAGCGCGCGACCGATCGCGAGACCGCGCGCGAAGTCGCGCGCTTCAATCGCAAACACGGGTAGCCTGACTGGTCATCCCGAGCGGAGCGCAGCGAAGTCGAGGGATCCCGCGATCCTTACCTTGAAGCCCCGCTTCCGGAAACGCACCAACTCGTTAGGCAAAATATAACCGACCCCGCTATCAATTTTCCCGGAAACCTACCGGGATCCCTCGACTCCGTTCCGCTGCGCTCCACCCCGCTCGAGATGACATGGCAGGCGCGCCTTTCGCCTCCAACTTGCCACCGCCGTTTCATCCTTCATCCTTCATCCTTCCGCCGTCATCCTTTCCCATGTCTCCGCTCCTCGTCATTTTTTTCACCGTCATCATCGACATGGTGGGGTTCGGCATCGTCCTCCCGGTGTTGCCGCTTTACGCCGAACATTTTCACGCCACGCCCCTCGAGATCGGCTGGCTCACCGGCATTTATTCCGGGATGCAGATCATCTTTACGCCATTGTTAGGCCGCCTCTCCGATCGCGTCGGCCGGCGTCCGGTTTTGATCGTGAGCATCGCCGGCACCGCGCTGGGATTTCTCGTTATGGGCTGGGCCGCGTCCCTCCCGCTGCTCTTTGTCGCCCGCATCATCGACGGCGCGACCGGCGGCAACATCTCCACCGCGCAGGCTTACGTCGCCGACATCAGCACGCCCGAAAATCGCTCCCGCTCGCTGGGCCTGATCGGTGCCGCCTTCGGCCTCGGCTTCGTCTTTGGACCGATGATCGGTGGAATCATGAGCCGTATTTCTTATGGCGCGCCGTTCTATTTCGCCTCCGCGCTCGCCGCGCTCAACGTCGTGCTCGTCTATTTTATTTTGCCGGAAAGTTTGTCGAAAGAATACCGCTCGCGCCCGCGCGAGCGCACGAGGCTCTCGGAGGTTTTCCAGCACGGTCACGCGCGGCTCTTCACCACCATCGTGATCACTTATCTTTTTACCATCACCGGCTTCGCGATCATGACCACTCTCTTCGCGCTCCTCACCGAAAAACACTTCGGCTACGACGCGCGCCAGACCGGTTACATTTTTGGGTTCATCGGAATCATCAGCGTGATTTTGCAGGGCGGACTCATCGGCCGGCTGGTGAAAATGTTTGGCGAAACCGCGCTCGCCCGCACCGGCTTGTTCTTCCTCGCGTGCTCGATGGCCCTGTTGCCGCTCGCGCATAGCCTAACGATGCTGCTCGCCGTCTGCGCCTCGACCGCGATCTCCAATGGCCTCATCAATCCGACCTTGAACGGTCTGGCTTCGCAAATGATCGATCGCAGTTGGCAGGGCCGCGCTCTCGGCCTCATGCAATCCGCCGCCAGCGTGGGAAGGCTGGTCGGCCCATTGTTAGGCGGCTGGCTTCTTATGTCCGACCTCGGTTTTCCGGTCGCTCGTTATGCGGGCACACCGCTCTTCGCCAGCGCCGCGCTCATCTTCATCGCGTTTCTACTCGCGCTCACTTTCCGCAAACCCGGCGGTGATCACACGCCGCCCGTCGCTCCCTCGCGCGCGGAAGTTTGATCCGGGGAGCGCACGCGCCCTCGCGTGCTGGCGATGGCGCCCTCGCCAAGGCGAACTTCCTTTGCGGTAA
>JACDGS010000113.1 GCA_013821455.1 Chthoniobacterales bacterium | reverse complement strand
GTCGCCAATTTCATAATTTCATGGAAGTATCGTCCGCACGATGACAGATGGAGCAACGGACTTTGACCTTACATCGAGACGTAGCGACGCCGGGAACGAACACCGGACTGATGCAGAAGGTCTACGCGATTCCTACCAGTGCAAAGAGGCGCGTGTCAACGCTAAAGTTGCTCCCTCTCTAAGTTATCTTGCCTTTTGCAGGAGCACGGTGATCGGCGAGTCAGAAATCTGCGTTCGATCCGTTAACTAAGGGGACGGCGATGCAATGGCGAGTGGCGGTTTGCGCTGGCAGATTGTCCGGCTACGGAATCGCCGGCTTCGCTGGGCGAGGCAACGGACGCCCCAGCGTCAATGATGCGCGGCCGGAAACTTCCCCCGTCCGTTCATTCAGCCAGAGTCGAATAACTCACGCTTGATGCCGTCACTGACTATCAGAATATGAAAATCATCCACTTCGCACTAATCGCCGGGCTCAGCACCGGGCTGGCCCTCCCGGTCGGCGCCCAGCAGCCCGATTCCACGACCACCGCGCCCGCGTCCACCGCGCCAAACACGAGCGCACCCACGACCGGCGCTTCACCGAGCCCCTCCAAGTCGTCGAATCATCGGGCTCGACGTCATACCCGACATAAGCGCCACCGAAGGGAAGCGAACGGCATGACCGCGAAAGCGCGCAGGCAGGAGCGCGGAAGCAACGACACTGTCCAGAAGCAACCCAGCGAGCAGCGAACCAACGGCGACCAGACCCAGTCGCGGGAACAGAGCCGAGGTCAGCAACCGAACGACTCGACGACGCCCGAGGCTTCACCCCAGCCATCGCCGCAATAGCGGCAGCACATACTCAGCGAGACTCTTCGATACCGAAGCGAAGGTCATTAAAGCTGAAGGCGGAATTCCGAGGGAAACTCGGATTTGAAGTGCAGCGACCACCGTACGAGGTGCCTGCGGAGTTGCCTTCTTTGACTCTGGCCGAGCGGCAGCGAGAGTCTTGTTACGCTACGGCTCCCAGTCGCGATGCGCCACGGGTGCCCCCACCTTGAGACTCGTCTTGCTCGCGCCGTGGCGATCGAGTTGTTCGGCGAGCCATTGGAACCACTCCCAGCTTTTCTGCGTGCCAGTGCGAACGCGCTCCTCTTCCACAAACGGCTTAAACCTTTGCCAGGCGATGCGTGCCATACCACCCACGAGATCATCCGCGACCGCGAGAGGCACAATCCGCGCGAAGACCGAGTAGCCAATCCCCTCCATGATGGTCGCAATTTTCAAAGCCGCTCCCAGGACCCGCGGATCTCCTTCGATCTCGGCCGCCGAGGTTCCCTGCGGAATCGAGGCGACGATCATCGACGAGCTCGACCACTCCCGGCGTCATCAACGCCTGTACCGCCGTAAAGGCGGCACGCTCCTCGCGATCGCGGCGGGCGCGACGCATTTCGATTAGTCCAAATCCAACGCCGGTCAGCACCGTCAAGGCGGTGGCGACGTTAGCGATTGTTGACAGATCCACGCCTGCAAAATAGCAAATCCGCCCCGGCTGGCGAAGGTGTTTTCCGCGCCTCCTCCGGCACGCGCTTTACCGTTTCAAATCAGCCGCAATTGGAAAGCCCGGCCGTTGCTACGCAGCCGTTACGGTGGCGAACTGGGCGAGGGCGCTTCTAGGTCGCCTTCGGTGATCTCTAGCGCGAGCATTCCAGGGGCGGCGTAGGTTTGCGCCTTCCTAAAGGCTTTGTCGTTCAGCCAGAAGATGTCGAGGTTGACCTGGAAGCCCGGCCTCGCCTGTGGCTGCGTCACGGGTCGCGCTTGATTAGCCCCGCAGGTGAAGCTCTGAAGCCGCGTTCACTCCTTCTTCGTGTAACCAAAAAATCCGCGCTGGCGAATCATCTCCGCGACTTGAGGGGGGACCATCTCATTCCAGCTCTCGTCGCCGCTGGCGATGCGCTTGAGCACGTCGCGCGAGAAGATCGAGAGATAGGCAGGATTGAAGTTATCGAGCTGCACGAAACTGCCGCGGCCCACGAGATAGTCGTAGAGCGGCTGTAACTCGGATTCGACCTTGATCGTGCTGATGGTTTGTAACTCATCCCCCTCCTTGGCCCGCAGCGGATAGACATAGATTTTTAAGTCATTCTTAAATAGCCGGCCAAAGCTTTCCAGCGTGCCGCCGGGCAGTTGCGCGTAATACTTTTCCTCGAATAACTCGTAAACGCTCGGCACACCCAGGACGATGCCGATGCGCTCTTTCGTCCGCGCGGAGAGATAAGCGGCGAGGCGGTAATACTCAAAGTAATCGGAAATGAGCGC
>JACDGS010000034.1 GCA_013821455.1 Chthoniobacterales bacterium | reverse complement strand
CACACGACTCGGGTGAAAACGGTCATCGCGCCGGCCGCTACGCCTAACGAGCGCGCGCACGCGATCTCGCGTGCGCTCGCCCTGCTCCGCGCGGGTGAAGTGGTGGCGTTGCCCACGGAGACTGTTTACGGCCTCGCCGCCGACGCGCTTTCACTCGAAGCAGTGGCGAAGATTTTCGAAACAAAGGAGCGTCCGCGCTTCGATCCACTTATTGTCCATTTGCCAGATTTTTCCTGGCTTCCGCGAGTAGCTACGACCTCCGCGCTGGTGGAAAAGTTAACCGAAAACTTCTGGCCCGGTCCCCTAACGATTCTGCTCCCGAAGACGAGCCTGATTCCAGAAATCGTCACCGCTGGCCTAACGACGGTCGCAGTGCGGATGAGCGCGCATCCGATCTTCTCCGAAATCGTGCGCGACCTCGATCGCCCGCTTGCCGCCCCGAGCGCCAACCGTTTCGGTCGGATCAGCCCGACCATGGCAGAGCACGTCTTCGAGGAATTGGCCGGACGCATTCCGCTCATCGTGGATGGCGGCGCGACGGAACACGGCGTCGAATCGACCATCGTTAGGCCGGAGAAAAATGGAATGATCATCATGCGCGCCGGCCCCATCACGCGGGAACAGCTCGCGGAGTTTGGTGAAATTCATCGCGTCGCGGGAAACGCGCTGCGCCCGGAAGCGCCGGGGCAGTTGCCGTCGCATTACGCGCCACGCACGCCGCTCCTGCTCGCGGACGACGTTGCGCAGATCACCGTGCCTAACGAAAAGCGTTACGGCGCGCTGCTTTGGAGCAGCGAGGACGCTCCGCGAGATTTCGTCGCGAAACGCCGCTTAAGCGCGACGCGGAATTTGCGAGAGGCGGCGGCGAATTTATTTCGCGTTCTGCGCGAGTTGGATGGCGCGGGACTCGACCTCATCGTCGCCGAAGCAGTTCCCGAGATCGGTCTGGGCATGGCGATCATGGATCGCCTGCGCCGCGCCGCGCATCGTTAGGCGGCACCTTCCGTCATCCTGAGCGGAGCGGAGCGGAGTCGAAGGATCCCGTCGCGTTTCCGTGAAGCTCGAAGGCGCTTCTCGCGGGTTTCTCTTCAAACTCGCGCCACGGGATCTCTCGACTTCGTTCCGCTCCGCTACACTCCGCTCGGGATGACGGAATTGAACGCTCTCGTTAGGCCGCTAATCCTGATGCGCGAGACTCGCGCGGATGAAGCCGCTAAAAAGAGGGTGCGGCTTGTTCGGCTTGCTCTGGAATTCCGGATGATACTGGCACGCCAAAAACCATGGATGATCCCGCAGTTCGATCAATTCCGCGAGCGATCCGTCGGGTGAAGTGCCGCTGATGAGAAAGCCTTTTTCCATCATCTGGTCGCGATATTTCATGTTGAATTCGTAGCGGTGCCGATGTCGCTCCAGCACTTCCTCGTGCCCGTAAACTTTTTCGGCGAGCGTTCCCCTAACGATTTTCGTCGGCCAGGTGCCGAGACGCATGCTCCCGCCTTTGCGCTGGATGTTGCGCTGCTCGTCGAGCAGGCAGATGACCGGGTCGGCCGAGCCTTCGTCGAACTCAATGCTGTTCGCGCCCGCGATGCCGCAGACGTTGCGCGCGAACTCGATCGTCGCGACCTGCATCCCGAGGCAGAGGCCGAGATAAGGCACTTTGTTTTCCCGGGCGAATTGCGCCGCGCGGATTTTCCCTTCGACCCCGCGTTCCCCGAAGCCGCCCGGAATCAAAACACCGGCGACATCTTTGAGCTGGCCATCGACGCCGTTCTCGAGCGACTCGGCGTCGATCAGCCGCAAGTCGATGCCGCAATCGTGCTGCGCCGCGGCGTGGGTAAGCGATTCGTAAATGCTTTTGTAGGCATCCTGCAGCTCGATGTATTTGCCGACGACCGCGATCTTGACCTGCTTCTTGGGATTGACGACGCGGCCGACAAATTTTCGCCAATTCGTTAGGTCGGGCGTGGGGCAACCGAGTTGCAGCAGCTCGCAGACTAACGAGTCGAGACCTTCCTCGTGCAGCATGAGCGGCATCTCGTAGATCGTGTGCGGCACGTCGCGCGCCTCGATGACGGCGTTCATCCCGACGTTGCAAAACATGGAAAGCTTTTGCCTAACGTCGTTGTCGAGCGCGTGCTCGGTGCGGCAGAGCAGCACCTGCGGCTGCAACCCGATTTCGCGCAATTTCGCGATGCTTTGCTGGGTCGGTTTCGTCTTCAGTTCGCCGGCCGCGCGGATGAAAGGCACGAGCGTGACGTGCATGTTCACGACGTTTTGCGGGCCGACTTCGAGAATGAATTGCCGGATCGCTTCGAGGAAGGGCAGCCCTTCGATGTCGCCCGTGGTTCCGCCGATTTCAGTGATGACGACGTCGACTTTTTCCGGATCGGCGACTTGGCGGATGCGCGCCTTGATCTCGTCCGTGACGTGCGGAATGACCTGCACGGTATTGCCGAGATAGTCGCCGCGGCGTTCTTTCAAGATGACGGTCTCGTACACCTGGCCACTCGTCAGGTTGTTGTTGCGCGAGAGGACGCAATTGGTGAAACGCTCGTAATGACCGAGGTCGAGATCGGTCTCAGCGCCGTCGTTCAGGACGTAAACTTCGCCGTGTTGAAACGGGTTCATCGTGCCGGGATCGACGTTCAAGTAGGGGTCGAATTTTTGCAGGAGCACGCGCTGACCGCGCAACTCGAGGAGCGTGCCTAACGATGCCGCCGCAAGGCCTTTGCCTAACGAACTGACCACGCCACCAGTTACAAAAATATATTTCATCGGGGATGCCTCGGACGCGACCGGGAGGGCGAAGCGAGCTGAAGTTCGAGCGCGCGCGCGTCGGCCGGCGTGTCGACTCCGGGTGAGCCGCTTCGGGTCACAACTACATGAATCTTTACGCCATTCTCCAAGGCGCGCAATTGTTCGAGGGCTTCCGCTCTTTCGAGCGGCGAAGGTTGCCAGCGGACGAAGCGAAGCAGGGTTTCGCGCCGGTAGCCGTAGATGCCCTGGTGGCGAAAATAGTTCGCGGATCCGCGCGCGAAAGGGATCGGACTGCGGGAAAAATAGAGAGCGTGCCCGTGGCGGTCGAAGACCGCTTTGACCTGGTGTGGCGACTGCGCGTCGGCCGGATTTTCGAAGGGATGGGCGGCGGTGATCATCTCGATTTCCGGCCGGTTTTGCATTTGCCTAACGAGTCGATCGAGCAGCGTCGGATCGACCAGCGGTTCGTCGCCCTGGATGTTCAGGACGTGCGAGACGCCGCGCATTTTTCGCGCGATCTCGGCGATGCGATCGGTGCCGCTGCGGTGTTTCGGACTCGTTAGGCTGACTTCCGCGCCCCATGAAAATGCAGCCTCGGCGATGCGCATGTCGTCGGTCGCGATGATGACGGCGGCGAGTGTTTTCGCGCACCGGCAGCGTTCCCAAACGTGCTGGAGGAGAGGTTTTCCGGCGATAATATGCAATGGCTTCCCCGGGAAACGCGTCGAGCCCCAGCGTGCGGGAATGAGGCCGACGGCTTTTATCATGCGCGGGAGACTAGCAGGACGGGGGATGGTCTTTCAAGACGAGGCGAGCAGTAGCTTTCCGGGGAGGACGGGCTGGTAGCCCGTCGTTCGGCGCAGTCTGCGCCGAACCGTCTGCCGGATGCGCACGAAATAACGCTGCGTCCAACGTCTGTTGCGCTCCGCGCAAAATGCACGGGCCGAGACTCGCCCCATGCGACGGGCTGCCAGCCCGTCCTTCCCAGCGCTTGATTGTTAGGCAACTGGATCGCTTTCGCGCAGCACGATTGCGGCGGCTTCGCGCAGATCTTCCGCGATCCAATTCGCGCCGGATTGCGCATGTTCGTTCGCGCCGTAGCCGGTTTTCACCAGGATCGTGCGTACACCTGCGTTTCGCCCGCACTCGATGTCGATCGCTTTGTCGCCGATGAAAAACGAGCGCGCCAAGTCGATTCTGTGATCGCGTTGCGCTTCTAGCACCATTCCCGGCGCCGGCTTGCGCCGATTGGTGGGGCGGTCAGGGTGATCGGGACAAAAATAGGTGGCGTCGAGGGTTGCCGGCAGGATGGCGCGCGCGAGCTCGGCTTCGACCGCGCGATATTGTTCTTCGGTGAAATAACCGCGTCCGATTCCCGCTTGATTGGAAATGACGATCAGCTTGTAGCCACGCGCTTTCATTCGTTCCAGTGCCCCGGGGACGCCAGGGAACACCTTTACCTGCTTCGGATCGGAGCAGTAATTTACCTCCTCCATGAGAGTGCCGTCACGGTCGAGAAAAACCGCCGGGACCGATTCGTTAGGCACAATCATCTTCGAAACTCGCGCTCAATTCCGCTGGCGTTACCGTGGCCGTGCCGAGTTTCGCGACCACAACCGCGCTCGCGTGATTGGCAATCTCCGCGGCCTCGATCGGCGCGGCGTCGCAGCAGAGCGCCAGAGTGAATAAGGCGATCGCGGTGTCGCCCGCGCCGGAAACGTCGAAAACCTGGCGCGCTTTTGTGGGGATATGGTGCGGCGATTTTCCCCGTTCGAAAAGCATCATGCCTTGTTCGCCGAGCGTGACGAGGAGCAAGCGCGTGTCCCAAGCCTCGAGCAGACGCGCGCCCGCTTGCAACAGCGCCGCATCTTCCATCGGTGGATCGATCGGGTCGGCCGAAGCCAAACCAGCGGCGGCGAGCGCTTCGGCGCGGTTCGGTTTGACTGCGGTCATGTTTTTCCAGGCCAGCGCCTGCCGCGGATTCGGATCGGCGGTGGCGATTTTGCCGGCGGCACCTACTTCACCGGAGAGTTGCCTGACGAGCGCAGCACTCAGAAACCCTTTGCCATAGTCCTCGAAAATTACGGCATCGAGCTGCGGCAGGAGACGCTTGAGAGCGCTCGAGGTTTGTTCGAGCTGCGCGGGACTCGGTTCGCGGAATTGTTCGCGATCGACTCGCACCACTTGTTGGTTTCGCGCGACGATGCGCGTCTTCACGATGGTCCGATAAGCCGGGTCTTCCACCGTGAGCGCAGTGTCGATTTTTTCTTCGCGCAGGAGCCCGAGAAGCTGTTGGCCGCTGGCATCAGGGCCGACCATGCCGATGACCGAAACCCCGGCGATAAACTCGCGCAGATTTCGCGCAACATTCGCCGCTCCGCCCGGATAAAACGTTTCGCCGGTGACCTCGACTACTGGCACCGGCGCTTCCGGCGAGATGCGCCCGACCTTTCCCCAAACGAACTCATCGAGCATCAAATCGCCGATGACCGTGATGCGTTTGCTCGCAGCGCGGCTGAGAATTTCGCGCAGACGTTCCGGCTTCATGCAAGACCTCCGGAAAACTAGAGCACGCGCCAGACGGCGGAAAGGGTTTGCCGCGACCGCAGTTCACGGCAAGGTATCGCGGTTTGTGCGGCGGAAGCGTTCTGCATAAAGTAGCCAACTAATCCTGAATACCTTCTTGAAATCAATAGTCGAAGCTGCGGATGAGATCTTTCTTTAAACTAACTTTGGTAGGCAGTTGCGTTTTTTCGCTGGCTTCGGCGCAGGCCGCGGAGGTGCCGAAGCACATCGACGTGAAGCGTCTTTCGAAGACCGTCGAGGACGTCGTGGTGCCGTTGCCTAACGAAATCTTCGGCGCGCTGAACAAGCTGGACAGCGTGAATTGGAAAGAGTTCGTGCGCACGAATAAGGGCACCAATTTCACGGAGCGGCCGCGGATCGCGCTGCTCCTCGGGGCGACGATCGCGGACGGGTTCATCGCGGTGCAGGCGGAGGACGCGCCCAGTGTGCGCGAAATCGGTCAGCGCGTCGTGAGGCTGGCCAAAGGGATCGGCGTTGGTAATTCCATCGTGCCTCACGCGAAGGCGATCACCGAGGCGGCGGACCGGCGGGATTGGGTCGAGGTGCGCAACGAACTCGACCGCACCCAGAACAGTGTGCAGCAGGCGATGAACGAAGTGCACGATGAGAAGCTTTCCCAACTCGTTAGTCTGGGCGGCTGGCTCCGGGGCACTGAGGTTCTTACCGCCGTGGTCGACCGGCACTTTTCAGTAGACGGTGCGGAGTTGCTGCACCAGCCGGACCTGCTCGAATATTTTCAGCGCAAATTAGCGAACATGGCGGAATTCCACGTCCCGCTTTTGGGGCAGATTCGAAGTTCTCTGGTGGAAGTAAAACCAATCATCGAGACCGACAACCCGATCTCGGCGGCCTCGGTGAAAAAGATCAACCAAATCACAAGCCGCCTGGATGAAGGCATCGTGACGCGCCTCCAATAGCCACATGCGTCTCACCGTTTTCAGCACTCGTCGTGTAGGCTGGCTCGTTGCGGCGGCTCTGGCTTTGCCTGCCGTGAGTTCGCGCGCCTCGGTCGATGATGCGCATTCTTTCGCGCTCGAAGCGGCTGAGCCTTACGTCAAACAAGGTTACCAGATCCGCGAGGATTACTGGGGCGGCGACCTCGGGGCGACGGAGAAGAAGGCCGTCCGGCAGCAGTTGTTCAAAGGGAACGATTACTGGTTTTGGATGGGGACAGAAGTGGAGCAGGCCAAAGTCTCAGTCCACATCTACGACTCGGACGGGAAGCTGGCCGAGCAAACCGATAGCTGGCAGAAAGGTCACTTTGCCGCCGCGCACCTCGTGCCGAAGGCGACGGGAAGCTATTTCATCATCGTCACAGTCGATAGCTCGTCTGAGGACCGCACACATTGGGCGTTGGTTTACGGGTTTAAGTAAGACGGTGTCCGGACGGCTAACGTGCCAGTGAGAGCGCTCACAAAGTCCGTCATCCCGAGCGGAGTGGAGCGAAAGCGGAACGAAGTCGAGGGATCCCGTGGGGAAACCTTGAAGCGACGATCCGGAGAATCCGCAGCGCACCTTCACGTCAACTCCGCGGGATCCTCCGACTCCGCTACGCTTCGCTCAGGATGACAACTCATGGTGGCGACGATCGTGCGCGTGGAGAGATCTGCGCGCAGTCCGGTTTGCACGTCTCTTCCCGCCAGCCTATCCTCAGCGGCTGATTTTCCCCGCGGCGAGATGACTGAAACGCGCACGCTTCAATTTGAAAACGCGCGCGCCGTGCAGGCGCTGCACGCGCACGATCTAAAATTGCTCAAGAACCTCGAAGAGTCGTTAGGCGTGAAAGTCACCACCCGCGATGGCTGGATCCGAATCGAGGGCGAGCCCGCACAAATTGAAAAGGCCGAAAGCGTTTTCAATCAATTGGAGAGCGCCCGGCAGCGCGGCGTGGACATTCAGCGCCATGAATTTAACTACGCGCTCAATTCCGTGAGTGAAGCCCGGCCCGATAATCTCGATGACCTGGTTGCGACGAAGATTGTGACTTCGGCGCGCAAGCCGCCGATCGTCGCGCGCACGTTAGGGCAGCGTCATTATCTGGAAGCGATCCAGACTCATGACATCGTTTTCGGAATAGGACCTGCCGGCACGGGTAAGACTTATCTCGCCGTCGCCATGGCAGTCTCAGCATTAAAGAAAGAACAAGTCGATCGCATCATTCTTACCCGGCCAGCAGTGGAAGCCGGCGAAGCCTTAGGCTTTTTGCCCGGTGACTTACAACAAAAGATTACCCCGTATCTGCGCCCGCTTTACGATGCGCTGCATGACATGCTGGAACCGGAAGAGTTGGAACGCTTCGTCGCGCGCGAAACCATTGAGATCGCGCCGCTCGCCTACATGCGCGGGCGGACCCTAAGTAATGCTTTTGTTATCCTCGACGAAGCGCAGAACACTACCCGCGAGCAAATGTTCATGCTTCTCACGCGCATAGGGCCGCGCTCAAAATGTGTCGTCACTGGTGACGGAACGCAGATCGACCTTCCGCCTAACAAACGCTCCGGCCTTCTCGAGGCGCTTCAGGCGCTGAAAGACATTTCGGGCATTGGCTTCGCTTACTTTACCGATCGAGATGTCGTTAGGCACGAGCTGGTCCGCGCCATTATTAACGCCTATCAGCAGCATCGTTCACCGGCTAACACCAGCGGGGCCGGCCGGAAATAGGCCTATGCTCGACTTTCTTCGTCATACCCAGTTGGTGAAGAAAGGCCTCGCGTCGGGCAAGAAACGCCGGCGCCGTCCCTCCAACGAAATCCTGCGTAACCTCGAGCACGCCCCGTGGATGAAGGTCCTGATCTTCGCGGCGCTCGTCGCCGGGCTGGCTTCACTCATCTTCACCGGACAACAACCAGAGCCGACGAAGAACTTCGTCATCGCCTTACTCTTCTTTGCCACTGCAGTTGTCCAGCTCTGGATTAATCAGCCTAAGACTTTCCTGCATAACTCGCGCGTCTTCCTCGTCTTTGGCGTCATCTTCTTCCAGCTCGTCGTCACCAAGTTACTCATTGTTCTTTGCAATAGCGGCCTCTTTACTCAGCTCAAACCGGAAACCGCGGGGTTGATCGCTCCTTACGCCTTCGCGCCACTTATCCTCTGTGTCCTGCTCGGTCGTAACCATGGCCTGTATGGAGCTGTGTTCGTTAGTCTCTGGGGTAGCATTCTGGTTTATAGGATAGATGCGCCCATGCTGGTAAATGGGTTAATCAGCGGCTTCACCGCTGTCTATCTCACCTTGCAGGTTCGCCGTCGCAGCCGGCTCATTCGAGCCGGTCTTTTTGTAGGACTGGCTATCTGGCTCCTATCTCTCACCTTCGGTCTTATTGGTCCTATCAATCTCTTCAACCCCGGTGCGACCGATTGGACCCTCATCGGAATCCAAAGCGCGCTCGCCATCGGTAACGGTATCGCCACAGCTATGTTAGTTGGCGGCGCGCTTCCTATCCTGGAGCACTTATTCCAGATCACTACCGATATCTCATGGCTGGAAGCTTCCGACTTAAACCATCCGTTGCTTCGCCGCATGACTATTGAAGCGCCGGGCACTTATCATCATAGCCTTGTCGTTGCTAACCTGGCTGAGTCCGCCGCGGAAGCGATCGGCGCCAATGCTACTCTTTGCCGTGTCTGTTCCTACTTTCACGATGTCGGCAAACTAGTGAAGCCCGAATATTTCACCGAGAACATGAATTTCGAGCGTAACCCGCACGACGATCTCGCGCCGACCATGAGTGCGCTCATTATCATCGCGCATGTCAAAGAAGGCATCGACCTTGCGCTCAAGCACGGACTTAACCAGCAGGTCATCGATGTTATCCAGCAGCATCACGGTACCTCTCTCGTCTTCTACTTTTACAAACGCGCGCTGCAACAACACGAAGACGCGCGTGCCGGCGGCAAGATCATGAAGATGCGCGAGGAAGATATCCCCGAGGTTTCCGAGGAAAGCTTCCGTTATAGCGGGCCTCGTCCGCAAAGTAAGGAGGCCGGTATCATTAGTCTCGCCGATATGGTGGAAAGCGCCTCGCGCAGTCTGGAGAAACCAACCCCGGCTAAGATAGAACAACTCGTGAACGACCTGATCGATCAGCGCCTCGCCGATCATCAGTTAGATGACTGTGACTTGACTCTGCGCGAGCTGCGCGTCATCGCGGAGCGCTTCCGCTTTACGCTCATGAACATGCTCCACACCCGCATCGCTTACCCGAAGGAAGGCAAAACTTCGAGCGGGCGCGATGAGGGCGTGCGCGGCGATCCGATGGTAGGAACCAAGCGGCCTGCGTCCGCGCCGCCGGTCTCCGCGGCCTAACGAGTGGACGCGTTCGCGGTCGAGCGGGTGCGGGAGTACGGCGCGGAGATCGCGATCGTGCTCGGTTCCGGCCTTTACTCGTTAGTCCAGCAACCCGCGCGTGACCGAACAATTCCCTACCAGGAAATTGCCGACCTTCCACGCTCCGGCGTGAAGGGACACGCGAACCGTTTCGTTCTCGGCGAGATAGGCAAAGCTCGCGTCGTCTTCGCGCAAGGTCGCGTGCATCTTTACGAAGGCTACAGCGCGCGCGAAATCACTGCCGGCATTCGCTTCCTCGCTCGCGCCGGCATCACCCGGCTTATTCTCACGAATGCGGCCGGCTCGCTGCATCCGGATTTCCTGCCCGGCTCATGGATGATGATTGCCGACCATCTTAACCTTACCGGCGCTTCGCCGTTGTCCGGCGAAAGTGGATTTCTGGATATGACTGACGCTTATTCGCCGTCCTGGCGGGAGCAGTTTGCCCGCGCCGCGCAAGCGTTAGACTTAAAGCTGCACCGGGGAGTTTACGCCGGGCTGCGCGGCCCACAATACGAGACACCGGCGGAAGTAAGGATGCTACGCTCGTTAGGCGCCGACGTCGTCGGCATGTCCACCGTGTGTGAAGCTATTCAGGCGCGCGCCCTGGGTTTGGACCTGAGCGGCTTTTCCTGCCTAACGAATTGGGCGGCGGGACTGCATAAGACATCGCTAAGTCATCAGGAAGTGCTCAAGGCCGGAGACGCCGCCGCCCGAGCCTTAGGACAACTGTTGGAAAAAGTGTTGTAAGGATTAGGCACTTCCTTGAAGGCTGTGATCCGCCGGAAACATGGCGGGTTCGCTTCCGTAGAATCCTCGAGACAAACGCGCGCAAGCCGCAGTCCGCGCAGAGTAGAATTGAGAAGAAGTGAAGGCCTAAATACGCGCATGCGAGACTACAAGTTTGGCCGTTCGCCAGCACATAGACACTAAAACGGTTGGGCAAACGCTTGTTTCCCTGCGCACCCTCAGGTTGACTTGCCCCTGCCGCGCGATAGCTTTTTCGTTCGATGATTAATGTCACTGAGACAGCGGTGGAGCATCTGCGAGGTCTGCTCGCGGAGCATTCCGCCGAGGCCGGTCAGGGGCTTCGCGTCCAGGTCGCCAAAGGTGGCTGTTCTGGCATGCAATACGAGATGTCGCTCGGTCAGCAACAGCAGGGCGACGCCGTTCTGCAACGCGATGACGTCTCGTTTTTCGTCGATGCCGAGAGCGCCGGTTACTTGCAGGATGCGACGCTCGATTTTCAGGATGGTCTGACGGGCGCCGGCTTCCGTATCGTGAATCCGAACGCCGCGCGCACTTGTGGTTGCGGGACTTCCTTCGAGCCTGCGCGGCTTGCCTAACGAACAAAGGACGAAGCGCTGGCGTCCAGATGGAACCCGATCTCTTTCGTTTTGACGATCCGCACGGTTTCCAGCGCAAGCGCACGAATTATTTCGCTTGGACGATTCTGATTCTCTTTCTCATCGGTCTCGTCTTCGCGGTCTGGCTGGGAAGTTTCTATGTCTTGGGTCAGCCGGAAAGGCCGGAGAGTTATAGGATACTTAAGAAGCTGCATAAGATCGAAACCCCGAAACGTTTCGCTCTGACCGCCGCGCCGGCGGGTGAGTATCTCAATCCCAAACAGCTCTATGCGCGTTATAGCGCCATGGGACCGGCGGAACTCGCACGGAAAAACGCGGAGCTGGCGCGTAATTTCATCCGTAACTTCCAACAGGTCCATGGTCTCGTGACCTATGTGGTTGGGCGTTTCAATATCATGGGCGCGCGCGAGCTCACGCCGGACGATACCTTCGACGCGGGCGCCGTCGCGCTCGCACGCGCAGTCGATCAACCGGAGTTATTGCTGGAGCATATTTTCACGACCGCCGACACGCATGATGCGGAACTTCTGACTCCACGCTTGGCCATGGGTTTGGATATGAATTTCGAGCGCAGTCATGATCTGTCGGCGGTCATTCACGCCGAACGCCTGGCTGATGGCCGGATTCAAATCACTGCGATCCCGTTGCTCTACGGCAGCTACGCCGTGACTAAGGGGACGGGAACTTTTAGCCTCCAACCGCCGACGGATTTGAATCTGGAGGCGGGTTGGCCGGTTGTTAAAACCGCGGACCGTCACGTGGCCGAGGTGCGCTACGACGGCTATCGCGAAAAGCTCGCGCCCGTGTCGGCTTCGTTACCGATCGTCGGGCTGCCTGTGGCGAAGACCGCGGCACCGTCCGAAAACGCTCTTGTGCGGGTGGAATCTGCAGTTGCGCTGGGCAACGAATCTGCCTCTTCCAAGTTGGCGGCGAACTCCGGAAACCATCGACTGGACGTCGTGCCTAACGATAAGACCACCACTTTGGTTATGGCGAAGCCGTCGCCCCCCCCTCGCCTCGCAAAGGCGGCCGAGGCGAGCCCTTCGCCTAACGAGATCGCGGTCGCAGCGGCCGCGTCGCCTTCACCCACGCATCAGGTTCTGCGCGCGCTTCCGCTCGATTCATCCAACTCCGCGGTGGCGATTTCATCCACTACGGGCGCGACGTGGAAAACTTTTTCGCCAGGCCAGATGCCGGTCGGGCGTCTGGTTGATCAGGGCGGGTTGCGCGAAGTCGCCAACAATGGGCTGCGCGGCGAACGCGTTTATCTCCGCGGCCAATTCGTGGTCAACTTTGCCGACGGCAATCGCGCGGTCCTGCGCACGACCAATGGCCACGGCGGCAGCCGGCCCGCGAGCTTCGCGCACAACGCCCGCGTCATCGTCGATTATCCGGCGGGCGTGTCGTTGCCCCAGCCGGGCTCGACTCTCGATCGCGACTCGGCGCGCCCCTTTGAAGTGACCGAAGTGCGCGAGCAGTCCGACGGTCAGCTCAACGTCTTCGTGCGCGAAATCATGAAGCAATGAGTGTCAGCCTAACGAGTCGGAAACTCAGCGTAGAATAACAGCGCCATCGCGAATTTCAGCGGTGCTCACATTGTATGGCGCCGCCCCGCTTAGGGCATAACTTAGAAGGGTTTCGCCGCGGTAAGACATCGAGAGAATGCTCGAGGGGATGGGATAGCCGTTGGCCCGAATTTGCGAGACTTGGAGGCCGCTGATTTCTGTCGGGCCATTGGTGGTGATCGTAAAAGTCCCGTTTAAATAGCCGGGAGGGAATGTCGGCACCTTGTCCGACGGAATGCTGATTTGGATATTAGCGGTCTGGCCGCTAATCGATACGGAAGCATGCCCGCGCGCTTTGCGATTAGCGGCGATAAGGCCGTTGATCTCCGCTGCGCTGAGAACGAGTTGCCTCCCGTCCGGCGGAGGAGCAGGCGTTGGTGTTACGTCCGGGGCGGCCGTCGCCTCCGGCGCGACGGTGGGCTCGGGCACCTGGGTCGTGGCCGCGCCGTTTTGAAATTGCACGACCCTGTGCTGCACTTCCGAGAGCGCCTCGGGTGGCAGTTCTTGCACCGGGATCTGCACCGGGTCCGAGGCAATGAGACCGCGCGAGACGAAAAAGTAAATCCCGACGACGAGAAGGAGCGCGAGGAGAATGAAAGCGAGGATGCTCTTGCCGAAGCAACCCAAGCCTGCGCGCGGCGGCGGCGGGGGAGGCTCGATAAAAGTCGGCGGGTTCGTTGTGCTGTTTGGCATCTCGTTAGGCTGCGAGCTGGCTCTGCGCGGTCGTCAGCTTCTCGTAAAGTGTTTGCAAACCTTCCGACAGCAACCGAGTCCCGCCGAGAATGGGCATGAAATTCGTATCGCCTTCCCAGCGCGGCACGATGTGGAGATGAAGATGATCGAGCACGCCCGCGCCCGCGCCCGGGCCGAGGTTGAGACCAATGTTGAAGCCCTGCGCCTTCATCGTCGCCCGCAGCAAAGCCTGCGCGTGTACGGCCAATGCCCAAAGTTCCAGCACTTCGTTTTCGCCTAACGAGGAAAGGTCTGCCGTCTTGCGATACGGCACCGCCATGAGGTGCCCGACGGAGTAAGGATAGCGATTCATCATAAGAAACGCATTCTTGCGGCGCGTCACCACGAGATGCGCGGCGTCGTCACTCGCCTGCGCGGCGCGGGTGAGGAAATCCGGGTCGCGCTCTTTCTGCTCGAAATACTCCACGCGCCATGGGCACCAGAGAGTTTCGATTTCGGCTTTGGGGAATTCCATGGATTCGTTAGGCAAAAAATTGCTCCGCAGCCTAACGGCCTCGGCCATGCTGTCGAGCGAGCTTTTAAGGCGAGCGGACGAGGAGACTGTAACTCGGGATAACCGGCGATGTTTCCGAGAGAAGAAACTCCCGTGCGCCCGGAAGAGATGCCACCCAGGGCGGAGAAGGCCGCGAAGGCACCACGAGCGCGTCGAGCCCGCCGGTCTTCCATTGCGCCACGGCGTCGTTAGGCGAGAGAAAATGATCACGCCGCAAATAGAGGAGCAGGCCTTCTTCCCTTCCGCCCGCCACTTCGTAACGCCAATGCCGCTCCTCTGTCGTGCGCCGCACTTCGCGCGCGAAGCGCACGAGCGCAGCGGCATTGTCGTGCGTTCTGCTGCCGATTTTCCACGCGGCATAACCGCCGCTGAAAACGAAAGCAAAGACGAGCGCAACCTTCAGCCAGCGTTCCAACTCATTTCGCTTCCAGGAAATCTCGCGCGCCGCCGCGATCTGCGCGCCTAACAATAAGCAAAGCGGCGGCACGATGGGGAAAATCCGATCGACTCGTTTCGACGGGATTATCGACATCAAAACCAGCCCGCCTAAGCTCCAGCACACCAGCCAAAGCGTGGCCGGTGTCATTTTTTCCCTGCGCCGCCAAAACGCAATCGTGAGCGCGACGATGAACAGACTCCAAGGCGCAAATTTATGCAGGAGATGCGGCAGATAAAAATAGATCGGCTGCGGTTTGTGGATCGTCTCGGTGAACCGTCCGGCGAACTCCTTCAACACCACGCTTTCGTAGAAGCCGGGTTGCCTAACGATGCCGCCGATGGTCCAGGCGAGAAAAATCCCAAACGAGAAAAGCCACGGCCACCAACCGCTCCAGGCGCTCGGCGCTGCCGTGCGAGGACGCAGTATTTGGTAGGCAACGAGGCCCGGCAAAACGAAGGCGAAAACGATTGGCCCTTTGATCAACATTGAGATCGTGAGCAGCGCGAAAGCGATCGTCCGATCGCGGGTCGTCCATCTTTCCGCGCGCCGAATTTTCCGCCAAATCTGCAGGCCGATGAGAAAAATCACGAGCGCCAGCGGCATGTCCGTGCGCACCAAAGTCGCGAGACGTGGCGTGAGGAGATTGAGCCCAAAAGCGGCGGCTGCGAACAACCCGCTTTTCGCGCCAAAGGCCGCGTCCGCTTCGTGCGCGATCAGCCAAAGGAGCGCGAGCGCCGCGGCCAGAGAAGGAATTCGCCACGCGCCCTCCCACCATTTTGTCGTCTGAAAAAGTCCCGCCGAAATCCAGCCGACGAGCGGCGGTTTGGTCGCGACGCCCTCGTTAGGCGTGTGCTGGTAGAGCCAGTGGCCCTGCCGCACCATCTCGAACGAGGTGTAGGCCTGTTTCGCCTGGTCGTAGTCGTCGAGCGTCCAGGGAAAATTCGTCCCGGCAAAAAGCGCGACGATAAAAGCGAGCAAAATGCCGCGCGTCAACGGACTCGTTAGGCTAGGCGCGACCGGGGCCGGCTGCATCAGACAAACTGCCGCGCGCATTTGGAGACCGCGCGCACGAGTGCATCGCGGCTGCTTGCCTTTTGCGCCGCTTCCTCGACCAGCCGCGAACCGACCACCGCGGCCTCCGCATAACGACGGACGCGTCGCGCCTGAGTGCCCGCAGTGATTCCGAAGCCGACTGCGACGGGCAGGTCGGTGACCCGGCGAAGGCGCGCGACTAACTCTTGCGATTCGTCCGTTAAAGTTCGCGCGGTGCCGGTGACGCCGGTGCGGGCGACGACGTAAAGAAAGCCGCTCGCGAGCCGTGCGATTTTTTCCAGCCGCTTCGCGGAAGTTGTCGGCGTGACAAGGAAAATCAGATCGACATTTCTTTGCCGAAGTTGCTTCTGCAACGGCGCCGCGGCTTCGGCCGGCAGGTCCACCGCGAGGACGCCAGCGAGACCGAGCCCCGACACCTTGCGCGCAAAGGCTTTAATCCCGAATTGGAAAATGGGATTGTAATAACTGAAGAGCACAATCGGCGCGAGTTCGTTAGGCCGAAGTTTTTCCAGCATCTGAAAAATCCTTGCGAGCGAAACACCGCGGGCGAGCGCCCGCTGCGCCGCGCGCTGGATGATCGGTCCATCCGCCGTCGGGTCGCTGAAGGGAACGCCCAATTCCATCGCGACCGGCGCGAGGCGGCTGAGCGCTCGCAAAAGTTCGGCGGTCGTTTCCAAATCCGGATCGCCCGCCAGGAGAAACGGGATGAAGCCAGCGGCTTCTCCTTTCGTTAGGCGCGCGAAACTTTCGCCCAGGGCGCTCACGCTTTGCCTCGCGCCCTCTTTCGCCTAACGACTGCTGGCACGCTCGCCAGATCTTTGTCGCCGCGTCCCGAAAGGTTGATCACGATCGTCTTGTCACGCGCAAGTTTCTTCGCGAGACGAAGGCCGTAGGCGATCGCGTGCGCCGATTCGAGCGCGGGAATAATTCCCTCCAACTCCGCCAGGATGTGGAAGCCGCGCAGTGCTTCGTCATCGTTAATTGCGACATACCGCACACGTTTGCGCTCGCGCAAGAAGGCGTGCTCCGGACCGATCGCCGGATAATCGAGGCCAGCCGAGATCGAGTGCGTGTTTGCAATCTGTCCGCTTTCGTCCTGCAGGACATAACTCAATGTTCCATGCAAAACGCCAGGCTTCCCGCCGCCGTTAGGCAAAAATCGCGCCGCGTGTTGCCCCAGTCGTTTCCCTTTTCCGGCCGCTTCGACGCCGATCAACTGCACCTTTTCATCCTTCAAAAAAGCGTGAAAAAAACCGATCGCGTTCGAGCCGCCGCCGATACAGGCGACGAGATAATCGGGCAACGCTTTTTCGCGGCGCAAAAATTGGCGGCGGGTTTCCGCGCCGATCACCTTTTGAAATTCGCGCACCATTAGCGGATACGGATGCGGGCCGAGCGCGCTCCCGAGCAGGTAGTAAGTGTCGCGCGCGTCCGCCACCCAGTCCCGCAATGCTTCGTTGATCGCGTCTTTCAGCGTGCGCGAGCCGCTTTCGACCACGCGCACTTCCGCCCCGAGCAAACGCATGCGCAAGACGTTAGGCGCCTGCCGCCGTGCATCCTCCGCGCCCATGTAAACGATGCATTCGAGTCCGAGCAACGCACAGACGGTAGCGGTCGCGACCCCATGCTGGCCCGCGCCGGTCTCGGCGATGATGCGCCGCTTGCCCATGCGTTGCGCGAGCAGACCCTGGCCGAGTGCGTTGTTGATTTTGTGCGCGCCGGTGTGAAGCAAATCTTCGCGCTTAAGAAAAATGCGCGCGCCGCCGGCGTGTGTCGTTAGGCGCGCGGCAAAAGTCAGCGGTGTCGGTCGACCGGAATAGTCGCGTTGCAAATCCGTTAGGCTGCGCTGAAAGCTGCGGTCGCGTCGCGCGGCGCAGAAGGCCTCGGTCAGTTCTTCGAGGGGCGCGACGAGCGTTTCGGCGACGAAGCGTCCGCCGTAATCCCCCCAAAATCCCTGTTCGTTAGGCTCGGATCGCAACGTTCGCTCCTTCTGCCGCCTGCACCGCGGCGATGAATTCCCTGACCTTGGCAGCATCTTTGCGGCCCGGCGCTTTTTCCACTCCGCTGCACACATCCACTGCGAAGGGCCGAACGACGGCGAGCGCAGCGGCGACATTGGCACTCGTTAGGCCGCCGGCCAAAATCAAGCGCGGCACCTGCGGCAGCAGCTCTGCGGCGAGAGACCATGGGAAGATTTCGCCGGTGCCGCCGGGAACCTGTGCGCTCCAGGTGTCGAGCAGAATGGCGTCGCAGCGATAATCCGTCGCCGGGATCGTCGGCGACGAAGAACGGACCCGCAGCGCCTTGATCGTGAAGATCGGCGATAACCTCGCGACCTCGGCGGGAGATTCGGCGCCATGGAGTTGCACGGCGGCGAGAGAAAGCTCGTGCGCGAGGTTCTGCACGAAGTCGCTCGGCTGATCGACGAATACCCCGACGAAACTTACTCTCGGAAACAACGGACGGGTCGTTGCGACGATCTCAGCCGCGCGCACCGGCGCGAGGCAACGCGGGCTCGTCGTGGAAAAATTCAAACCGATCAGATCGGCGCCGGCCGTGGCGCAAACCAGCGCGTCTGGCACGCTCGTGACGCCGCAGATTTTCACCGCCACTCTCCTCCCGAAATCAAACATGCGAGATGCCTTCCCGCTCCCGGCCTCGAAGCGAACGAATCATGGCCGCCGGATCCTGCGCGCGCATGAGCGCTTCGCCAATGAGGAAGGCGCGATAACCACAGTTCGTGAGGCGCGCGATTTCGGCCGCCGTGGAAATGCCGCTTTCGCTCACGAGCGTGGCATCGTTAGGCGCGAGTGCCGCCAGCTTTTCGGAAGTCTCCAGTGACGTGACGAAGGTGCGCAGGTCGCGGTTGTTTACGCCGAGCAACCTGGCGCCACTCGCGGCCGCGCGCTCCAGCTCCTCCGCGGAATGAATTTCCACCAGCGCATCCAGGCCGAGCGTCTCCTCCGCGTGGCGGCGTAATCGCTCCAGCTCGTTTTGATCGAGCGCGGCGACGATCAGGAGGATGGCATCCGCGCCGAGAGCTGCGGCTTCATCGATCTGGAATTCATCGACGATAAAATCCTTCCGCAGAAGAGGGAGCGCGGAGATCGCGCGCACGGCGCACAGATCGCCGAGCGAGCCACAAAAAAACTCCGGCTCGGTCAGAACAGAAATGGCGCTGACGCCGGCTGCGTCGTACAGCGCGGCGGTCTGCGCCGCGTCCGCCTCCACGCGAATCGCGCCTAACGAGGGGGAGGCACGCTTAAATTCGCCGATGATGTTCACGCCCTCGCCTTGCTCGAGCGCGCCGCGCAGGCGGTGGGGGCGTTGCTGCGCTCGCCTCTGCTCCGCGGCGCACCGCAGCTCGGAAAGATTGTTGGTCAATCGATCTTGCGCGACTTTCGCGCGGCGACGGCGCACGATTTCCTCAAGAAAATTCGCGCTCTTCATGAGGCAGCGGCTGACTTCACATTCGTCGCGCGGCAGAGCATTTCCAATTTCTGGAAGGCCGCACCCGAGCGAAGGCTATCGCGCGCGCGTTCCGCGGCCGCGCGCAGATCGGTCTCTCTTCCGCCCACGACGATCGCCGCGGCCGCATTGGCGAGGACGAGATCGCGCGCCGCCTCGAGGCGCGGGCCGGTTTCGTTTTGCAAGATGGCACGGATAAGCTGCGCATTTTCGCTCGGCGTTCCCCCGCGCAGCTCCTCCAGCGATAGGCAACGCGGTAAATCAAAGTCGGCCGGGCCGACTTCAAAAATCCTGACCTGACCTTCGCGCGCCTCCGCCACTTTCGTTAGGCCGGTGGTCGTTACTTCATCGAGGCCGTCGCTGCCGTGGACCACCCAGGCGTGCTCGGTCCCGAGCGCGAGGAGGGTATGAGCGAGCGGTTCGAGGAGGGACTCGTGCCACACGCCGATCAACTGGCGCGGCGCGCCGGCCGGATTCGTTAGGGGGCCGAGCAGGTTAAACGTGGTATGCACTCCGAGCTGGCGGCGTAGATGAGCGACGCGCGCGGTCGCCTGATGATAGAGGGGCGCGAAAAGGAAACAGATGCCGATCTCGTTCAGGCAATTTTCCGAAATGGCGGCTTCGACCTGAATGTTGACCCCGAGCTCAGTGAGAACATCGGCGCTGCCGGACAAACTCGTCGCGGCGCGGCTGCCATGTTTCGCTACGGGCACGCCTGCGCCCGCACAGGCGAACGCCGCGGCGGTCGAGACATTGAATGTTTTCGCATAACTTGAACCAGTGCCCGCGGTGTCGATGAAGCGCTCATGGTGCGAGTGGATTCTTACCGCGCGCGCACGCATCGCTTCCGCCATGCCTGTGAGCTCTGCGACGGTTTCGCCTTTCACCGCGAGCGCGACGAGAGCCGCGCCGATCTGCGCGTCGGTCGCGCGCTCGTCCATGGCTGCGCCGAAAAGCGTGGCCGCTTCTGCCTGCGGCAAATCTTCGCCGCGCATCAGCCGGATGAGCAACGTCCGGACGGTCGCTTCCGGGCCGATTTCGTCGTGACGGGCCGGGGTCGGCAGAAGCCAGGGAGGCCGACGACGGCCGTCGTTAGGCTGAGACGCGGGCGGCGTCATCAGGTGACCAGTGCGGGCGTGGACTCAAATTCTTCGTAGGCTTGAGTCGCGGCGATTTCCCGCAGGAGCTGCATCGCGTCCCAGCATTCCGTGAAGGTGTTGTAGAGCGGCGAGGGCGCGAAGCGGATGACGTCAGGCCGGCGAAAATCGGGGATGACGCCGCGCGCGCGCAACGCGAGCGACATGGGTTGCGCATTTTCGTGACGAATCGAAACGTGACCTCCACGTCGGCGCGCCTCTCGTGGCGTGCCGATTTGAAATCCAAGCTCGCTCAGCTCGGCGTCCACGCCGTTGATAATGAATTCAGTCAGCGCGATCGATTTTTCCCGGATGCGCGCGAGGCCCGCTTCTTCGATCGGCCGGAGCGCGCCGTCGAGCGGCGCCATGCTCAGGACCGCAGGCGTGCCGATCTGCAAAGCCGACGCGCCCATGCCTGGAAAAAATTCGTCGGACATTTCGAACATGCTTTCCTTGTGCACGCTCCACCAACCGGCGAGGCCGGCGTCCACCATTCCGTTAGGCGCGAAATGGCGGCGATTCAGATAAAGCCCCGCGACTGCGCCGGGGCCGGCATTGAGCCATTTGTAATGGCCCCAGCCGGCGAAATCCGCGCCCCATTCGTCGAGCGCGTGCGGCATGACACCGACAGAATGCGACATATCGAGGCCGATGATGACGCCATTTTCCCGAGCCGCGCGACAAAGCCGCGGGAGATCGAGGAGCTGGCCGGTGGTGTAAACGACCGAAGGAAAAAGCGCCATCTGCAGCTCGGGATTTGTGAGCGCCTTTTCGATTTCCGCTTCATCGAGGAAACGCGATTCGCCCGCGGGCGCGATGACGAGATGTTCATCCGGGTCGAGTCCGCGCAGGCGCAGATGACTGCGCAAAGCATAACGATCGGTCGGAAAACTGTGCGCATCGATCAGGACTTTCGTGCGGCGCGCGCGCGGCTGGTAAACGGTGGCGAGAAGCTGATGCAGATTAATCGTCATCGAATTGGCGATCGCGATCTCGTCGGCGGCCGCGCCGACCAGGGGCGCGACGCGAGCGGCGAGCGCTTCCGCCAGCGTGAACCAAGGCGTATCGCCTTCCAGCCAGCCGCCGATGCCACCCGCTTTCCATTTTTCCACGACCTCGAGAAGGCTGCGTTCCGCGTCGCGCGAGAGCAGGCCGAGGGAATTCCCGTCGAGATAAATGCCGTCGCGGGGGATGTGAAAACGGGCACGGAATTTGCCTAACGAGTCATTCGCGTCGAGTTCCTGCGCCAGTTGGCGCGAAGGTTTTGGAATCATGATTCTATTCGGGTAGGAAAAATTAGGTAAAAAAAGAGCGCGGGCCCACGCCGTGATTCCCGCGCTTCTTTACCGCTAGGCACTCACAATTCAACTGCTCCCAAGACGTCGCAGGCGATGATGAGGACTCCAAGCTGTCGCCGGTCTGTCGCTCGCGCTATTGTCATCCCGAGCCGCGAAGACGGCGAGGGATCTCTCTTGCGGCTCTGTGTTGAGCGAGCGATTGCGTCAGTTCGCGGGATCCTTCGACTTCGCTGCGCTCCGCTCAGGATGACAAGCGTGCCGCGCCTAACGATGTCGAGATGCTCTGGCCGACGAAGGATTGGGTTGTGGGGGAGCCGCGCGAAGTTTAGAGACAGAGACCGCGATTAGGACCTATGAAAAACTCCGTGCAGGCGCCGATAAATCTCGAAAACTGGATCGAAGCGAACCGCGATAAATTCAAGCCGCCGGTCAGCAACCAATATCTTTACGATGGCCGCGATTTCTTCGTCATGGTCATCGCCGGTCCGAACGCGCGAAACGATTTCCATCTTGTGGACTCGGAGGAATATTTTTATCAGCTCAAAGGCGACATCAAAGTGCTCACCCGCGAAGGCGACCAGATCGTGGAGCATCTCGTGCGCGAGGGTGAGACGTTCTTCATTCCGCCTAACGTCCCGCACGCGCCGGTCCGGCCGCCGGAGACGTTAGGCGTGGTCGTGGAACGCCGCCGCCCGCCAGGCGAACACGAGCACGTCATTTTTTATTGCGAAAATTGCGGCGCGGTGGTGGAAAACATCGACTTCGATTGCGGCGATATCGTCGAGCACTTTAGCCAGGCGATGCTCGATTTCTGGAACGACGACGCGCGCCGCACCTGCGCCCAATGCGGCACGAAAGTGCCGCAGCCCAAACCAGTGGAGCCTTTCGCTGCCTAACGAGACTGTTGCTTGCACGTCAGCAGCGTTACGGCATCCTAAATCTGTGAAACCATCCGTCATCAAAATCGATCCGGAGATCATGAGCGGCGCGCCCTGCTTCGCGGGAACGCGCGTGCCGATTCAGCACTTGCTCGATTATCTGGAGGGAGGGGATTCGATCGGGGAGTTTCGTGAGGATTTCCCGACCGTTACCCATGAACAGGTGATCGCCTTCCTAAAAGAGGCTAAAGAAAGCGTTCTTGACCGCGCCTGTGCGAATTCTGCTCGATGAGTGTGTGCCGGCGCGGTTACGCCGATTTCTTTCAGGCCATTCGGTATCTTCTGTCCCACGCTGCGGTTGGGCGGGGATTAAGAACGGTGAGTTGCTCGAACTAGCGCAACAGGACTTCGATGTCCTTCTGACGGTTGATCGCAAACTTTCGGAGGAACAGCGCCTAACGAGATTTAGTATCGCGGTTCTCCTCGTCCGTTCGCGGTCGAATCGACTACAAGATATCCATCCGTTGCTCCCCAATATTCTGGCGGCCGTGGAACAGGCGACCGCGGGAACGTTGACCGTCGTCGGCCCTTAACGCTAGCTGTGCAAGGAAAAGCGTGAAGATCGATCTGCATACTCACATTCTGCCGCGCGACTGGCCCGATCTGGATGCGAAGTACGGTTATCCTGGATTCGTTAGGCTGGAACATCACCAGCCGTGCTGTGCCCGCATGATGATCGGCGACCGTTTCTTTCGCGAAATCGGCGATAACGTCTGGAATCCCGGACGTAGAATCGAGGAATGCGACCAGACTGGCGTGACGATGCAGGTGCTTTCGACCGTGCCGGTGATGTTCAGTTACTGGGCGAAACCGGCCGACGCGCTCGATCTCTCTCGCCGCTTGAACGACCACATTGCGGAAGTCGTTCGAGCATTCCCGGCACGCTTTGCCGGTCTAGCCACGGTGCCTTTGCAGGATCCGGAGTTAGCCGCGCAAGAGTTAGAGCGTTGCGTGCGTGACCTGGGTTTTCGCGGCGCGCAAATCGGGACGCATGTCGATGAGAATTCCTATCTCACGAGCGGTGTCAGAAATCTCGACGATAAGTCTCTCTACCCTTTCTGGAGCGCAGCGGAAAAGCTCGGTGCGGCGATCTTCGTTCATCCCTGGGATATGGTTGGCAAAGAACGAATGACTAAGTATTGGCTGCCATGGCTGGTCGGGATGCCCGCCGAGACTTCGCTGGCTATTTGTTCGATGATGTTTGGCGGCGTTTTCGAACGCTTTCCCAACCTTCGAGTCGCGTTTGCACATGGCGGGGGCGCATTCCCTTTTAGCATGGGGCGCATAAGTCATGGCTTCGACGTGCGACCAGACTTATGCGCGGTCGATTGTAAGACTCCTCCGCGTAACTATGTCGCGGCCAAGTCTGAGGATGGCATTGTCACTCCAGCGCATTTCTACGTTGACTCGTTAGTCCACGACCCCGCGGCCTTGGGCTTCCTCCTGCAGCTATTTGGCATCAAGCGAGTGATCCTGGGTTCGGATTACCCATTCCCGTTAGGCGAATCCCATCCGGGAGCACTTGTAGAAAGCATGGTTGAACTCACACCGGCAGATAGAGAGCACATCCTGGCGGATAACTGCCGGGAGTTTCTGGATTTAGCCTGACTTAGCCGCGCGTCGGAGCTGAGACAGTTGGAGCGAGGGGCGCGGATAACTCACTGTTCGCAGTGACGCGCGGCGCACGGTCGATCCAGCTATGCCAACCTTCTGTTAGTTCCAACCACAACCAGCGCGAAAGGGCTCTTACGATAAGTCCGACATCAGTGGGCTTAAGGGTAAAGCCGCCGATAAGACAACGACGCCCGCGATTTTTTCGTCCAAGCAAGCCTAGCCTTCGCCGGCGTCGAGCGATTTGGGCGAAGCGTCGATTGTAAGTCCGGATAAGATGATAGAAAGGGCGGGAAACACGCTCGGAGAACGGTGGTATTAACAGCGCCTTTGGTCCCAGCTTATAAGGCTGAGAAGCTATCCCGAGATAGTAAAGGCCAAGGTCCAGAATGAGCGAGAGACTCATTAAGTCGAATTCGCCGAGATACTCGTACTTATCGCGGTAAACGGCGTCGAACCAGGAACGATAACTCAGGCCGTAGTCACGGTTAAGGCGCGCTATCCGTTCGGGCATGGCTTCACCTCGCCGCTCCGCTGCGATAAGGTCTGCGGCGGCACTTGCGGTAAAGGAAATCCAATCCATCCCCGGACTGTAAAAAGGATCCAGGAAAGCAGCTGCATCGCCGACCAGAACAAAGCCATCTCCTGCCAAAGTCGTACTGGAGTAGGCCAGGTTCTTCCGCCAATGCACATCTTCCTGATCGTATTCAGCCTGAGCAAGCATCTCACGTGCGACCGGGTGCTTCATGAGGAACTCTCTTAGCCGGTCGCCAACCTTGCCATCCTGCGGCCAATGGACGAGGCGCTGATCAAAGACCACACCTACACTGACATCGCCACCTTTTAGCGGAATCCACCAGCTCCACCATCCGTCCCCAGTGATATGGTTAGTAGCTGTCCCGCGGATACCATAGACTGCCTGACTCCACTCCGGAAACCTATCTCCTAACTCAAGACTATCCCAGTCCTTTACTCCTTTCCAGCGCGACCAGGCCGCCGCCGTGGGATGGGCTTCATTCGAAACAAACCAGCCGTTCTTACGGGCGAGTAAGGCGGCGACGCCGGAAGCGTCTACCACCCACCGAGCAGTTATTGTCCGCACGGTATCGTTCGTCTTAAGAGTTATCGTTTGCACGGCGCCAGGTGAAAGCTGGACATCGCTCACGGCCGCAGGTCTTAGGAGTTCCGCGCCGGCATCACAGGCACGTCGAAGCACTTCTTCATCAAAGGTCGATCGGTCGATGAGATAGGATGGCAACCTTACCTGATAGCGACCACCCAACTCACTCGCTTCGCCCAGATTCGCGACATCCTTATTCGCGAACCAATAGCGCAAACCCTGTTTCGCGAGATGATGCTCATTGAGGTACTGAGTCATACCCAACACTCGGCCCATGAAGTAACTGCTTATCTCCACCGTCGCTTCACCGACGCGACGTGAGAATTGTTTCGACTTCTCGACGATCAAAACGCGCAGGCCGGGATTTTCCCGCAGGAGGAGCACGGCGGTCGAAGCGCCGGACATCGCTCCGCCCAGGATAACTACATCGTAGTCGGAGTTAGAAGTAGTCACGCGGTTACTGGCTCGTTCGTGAGCGCTGACCCCTCCGCCTTGGTGGGGGTAAGAGTAAGTCGTGGTGAAAAGGGAATGTATCGCTGCGCGCGAACAAAGAAATAGAAGAGCCACATCCGCCAGCGTACGGGGAAGCTATTACTCGCGTTGCCGGCGAGCAGCGCATTAACCGCCGGCGCAATCTGCAGGATGTCGGTAGGATTTAAGAACACCTCCATGAATTCCCTGCCGCTATACCACGAGTTAACAAAGGAGAGATACATCTTCAGGACAGAGTTGAAGCTCCGTTCGTAGCTCTGAAAGAGTTTTCGCCGACGGTGTGGTTCCCGCAGAACCTGCTCGAGAGTGTCAGCGGCCTTCTCGCCGGATAAGACTGCGAGATAAACACCGCTACTAAAAACCGGATCGATAAAGCCGGCGGCGTCACCAGCCAGTAACCAGCGATCGCCGTGCAGTTGCACGTTGCGATAAGAATAATCTCCGGCAGCATAGACCGGAGACACCCGCTCGGCGTGAGTCATACGCTCAGTCACGACCGGTTGTTCTTCGATGCACTTAGTGAGGGCCTCCTCTGGGGATAGTTTAAGTGCGCGGAAAACCTTGGTATCCATAACCACGCCGATACTCATGCGTGTGGGAGTGAGTGGGATCATCCAAAACCAGCGATCCAATCCGCGCACCATTCGGATAAGTGTGCCATCGATGCCGCTCGGCCGGTCCACATTTTCGTAGTGGGCGAAGATCGAAAACTTCTGCAGGTGCTGATAAGACCTTTTCAAATGACAGAAGTTTCCAACCACTGTTTGTCGGCCACTGCAATCGATTAGATAACTCGCGGTTATCGTTTTCCTACCGGCGGCGCTTACTGTCTCTAACACCACGCTCCTTTCGCCTAACGAGAGCTCGTTCACGATCGTTTCTTCGTGCACTTCGGCCCCGCTGGCGCGGGATTGATTCAGGAGCAACTCATCGAAAATCGAACGCGTGACCTGGTAGGCGCGATCCTGCTTCGCGTTGAAACCATCCTTGAAATAAAACTTGGCCTGGCGACCCCCGCAGGCCGCAGCGATTTCTCCGCCGTACTTCGGCATGAAAGTGCGATCGAGCTGCTCCCTTACGCCGAGCCGATCGAACGTCGGCATGAGCGAAGGCAGTAGTGATTCACCAATATGAAAGCGCGGGAACTTTTCCTTCTCGAAGACAATGACGCGCCGTCCCGTGCGCGCGAGCAAGGTGGCCGCGGTGCTCCCGGCCGGCCCTCCGCCGATGATGGCTACGTCGTATAACTCAGCACTCATGCGCCGCTTATTGTAACGCGGTTCGCCGCGAAGCAAAAGCTGAACGACAAGCCATCTCCTCAACATGTGTGTCATCCCGAGCGCAGCGCAGCGCAGTCGAGGGATCCCGTGGAACTGCCGTGAAGCTTAGCCTCGAGCGCTTCAGGGAAATTCCACGGGATCCCTCGACTGCGCCTTCGGCTTCGCTCGGGATGACAGGGAGCAGGAATTGTTAAATGGCCCTAACTAGCTGGCCCATATTTTTACACCTCCGCGATCCTTCCATGATTGCCTTGGCGAAATATTTTGTTAAAAGGTTGTCGCTATGAGTGGAATAAGATTGCTGGTCGGCACACGCAAGGGAGCTTTTATTTTCACCGCCGATGGCCGGCGCGCGGATTGGAAAATCAGCGGACCACATTTTGCCGGCTGGGAAATTTATCATCTTAAAGGTTCTCCGGTGGACCCGAATCGTCTCTACGCTTCGCAAAGCACGAGCTGGTTTGGCCAGTTAATTCAGCGCTCCGACGATGGCGGTGAGACCTGGCAGCCGTTAGGCAAAGACTTCACCTACGATGGCACGCCGGGCACTCATCAATGGTATGACGGCACGCAGCATCCATGGGAGTTCAAGCGCGTCTGGCATCTCGAGCCATCACTCACCGATCGCGAGACAGTTTACGCGGGGGTAGAAGACGCGGCGCTATTTCGGAGTAACGATGGCGCGCAGAACTGGCAGGAGCTTCCCGGCTTGCGCGCTGCCAAGGGTAAGTTATGGCAACCGGGAGCCGGCGGGATGTGCTTGCATACCATCCTGCTCGATCCGATCGATCCCGCGCGTATCTTTGTCGCTATCTCGGCTGCGGGCGCCTTCCGGAGCGATGACAGCGGGGAAACATTTCGCCCGATCAATCGTGGCCTTATATCACCCTACGAATTACCTGATCCTACGGCGGAAGTAGGTCATTGCGTGCATCGTCTCGCGCGGCATCCGTCAAAACCCGACGTGCTCTTTATGCAAAAACATTGGGACGTGATGAGGAGCGATAATGGCGGGGACCTATGGAGCGAAGTAAGTGGTGACTTACCATCCGATTTCGGTTTTCCGATCGACGTGCACGCGCACGAACCTGAGACTATCTATGTCGTTCCCATCAAGAGTGACTCAGAGCATTTCCCGCCAGAGGGTAAGTTACGCGTCTATCGTAGCCGGACAGGCGGTAACCAATGGGAAGCACTAACCAAAGGTCTGCCGCAAAGTAACTGCTATGTGAACGTCCTGCGCGACGCCATGTCGGTCGATACGCTGGATAAGTGTGGCATCTACTTCGGCACGACGGGCGGACAGGTTTATGCCTCCGCAGACGCCGGTGATAGCTGGAATGCGATTGCCAGAGACTTACCCGCCGTCCTCTCCGTCGAAGCCCAGACCTTGCCATGATTCGGGTCATCCTTCCGGCGCATCTGCGCACGCTCGCGAACGTGCGAGACGAAGTGCGTTTCGAAGTGGCGGCACCGGTCACGCAGAGCTCGCTTCTCGACGCCCTGGAGAATGCGTATCCAGTCCTGCGCGGTACTATTCGAGAGCAAGGCACCCGGCGCCGCCGAACTCTCGTTAGGTTTTTTGCCAACGGAGAAGATGTCTCCCATTTGGCGCCCGAGATTCCTGTGGCGGACGAGGTCGCGCGTGGGCTTGAGCCTTTTGTCATTATCGGCGCAATGGCGGGTGGCTAGCTGCCTCGACGCGCCCGGCGTTCTGTAGCGTCCGCTGTCCTCAGCGGATTACCCGGCGACGTATCCGGATCGTCCGTTGCGCTGAGGACAGCGCACGCTACAGGAATACCATTAAAGACTATTTCGCACCAAGCACGGTCGCTCCTTGATACAAGCCCGATATCTCTAAGTAACGTGACGCAAATACTCCCGATCCCAGGCTGCGGGAATACTCTCTCGCGGCGAATAGGGTCCCGGTTCATAGGCGCGTGAAGCAATCCCGAGCTGACTTAGCTCGCAAACGTGCCAATCCTGCTTGTTCGTCATATCCCAGAATTCGATTGCGTCCTCCGGGTGATAACACGGCTCGGCTGCCTTCGACGCGTCCGCGTGGAAATACCAATCGCAATCGATGAGAGTGCGGCCGGGAGAAAGCGGGCGGAGCAGATGAACCATGACATAGTCCGGATGGAGACTTAGGAGCACGTTAGGAAAGATAGAGTAGTAGAATACTCGCGCATGGTCGTCTGCCGCGATTTCACCCACAGGCAAGGCACAAGTTTTTCCACTCCTCGTTAGGCTCTGCCCTTTCGCGATCGCCATGTAACCACCCAGGAATAGTCCCTCGACGAGATCGTTCTCGGCGGAATCGTAGGGCGAGACTTTTGCGAGGGCGGGATGGACACCCGGGCAATGGTAACACTCCGAATAATTCTCGAAGATCAGTTTCCAGTTAGCGGCCACGTCGTAGGTGATACGCCGCGCAGAGCGAAGGGCTGGTAGGTTCCAGTGCGTGAACTTTCCGCTCAAAGGAGCAAAGACCTTTTCCAATGGCTCCGGCTTAGCGGCCAGACTAACGAATATTAGACCTTCCCAAAGTCGGAGATTCACCGCGTGTAATGAGTAGTTCGCTTTATCGAAGTCCGGCACCTGATCCATTGCCGGTGCGCCCATTAAGCGACCGTCGAGGCCATAGGTCCAGGCATGGTAGGGACATTGAATAACCGCGGCGCAACCATGTGCTGCCTCCCGCAGCCGCGTGCCGCGATGGCGGCACACATTATAGAAACCGCGGATGGTCGTGGTTTGATCGCAGACGATGATCACGCTCTCATCGCCGACTTCCGCCACAAAAAAATCTCCCGGCCGCGACACCTGACTTTGATGTCCTACGCAAAGCCAGTGTCGGGCGAAGATCTGTTCCTGTTCCTGCACGAAGACCTCCGGTGAAACAAAGTAGCGTTGTGGTAAGGTGCGCGCGCCGGAGGTGTAAGTCTCGGCGGTCTTACGAAAGACGGTCGGCGCCAGCGTATCAGTGAGCGGTGGCATGCTCGCACTGTGCAACATAACCTCATGGAAAGCGAGTCTGCGCTTACTCGTGACAGCGACACGATCGGGTCTAGGTTTTCTCATGGAGCGCGCGGACGAAGAGTTCGATCAAATCTTCCCGGTGCGTATTCGTAAACATTCCGCGCTGCATTGGACGCCGGTAGCTGTCGCCTCGACTGCGGCCCGCTTACTCGTGACCGCGCCCGGCACGCGCGTTTTGGATATTGGCTGTGGGCCGGGTAAGTTTTGCCTTGTTGGCGCCAAGTCGAGTGATGGTTACTTCACGGGCATCGAGCAACGCACAGATCTGGTCGCTGTCGCGCGTCGTGCCGCAACGAAGTTGGAACTCAGTAATGTGAAGTTCCTGCGCGGCAATGTGCTGGAGATGAGCTTCGAGGACTACGATGCGTTCTATCTCTATAACCCCTTCGCCGAGAATATTGCTGGTCATAGGATCGATGCGACGGTCCCGCTCACCATAAGGCTGTTTAAGTCCTATATTCGTTATGTTGCTTCACAACTCGGCAGGCGACCCCTGGGCACACGGGTTGTGACTTACGCTGGATATGCTGACGAAATCCCGGCCTGTTATGACTGCGAAGCGTGCTTCTTTGACGACGACTTGAAGCTCTGGGTAAAGAACCGTGAACACGATGATGCGCTCGACGAACTGGAACTTGTGCCCGCGCGCAGCTATCGCGGCGCGACGGGGTGGAAGCCGCCAAGAGAGCTAGGGTGAGACAGCGGCGGAACTAAACGGCGCTATGTCAGGAAAGACTAGCTTCCGCTTCAACTCCCTACGCAGGAGCAGAAGGTTAACGCAGGCTTGAATGACTTGTGAGGCGACAGACAGATACCAGAGGTAGCGAAGCTCAAAGCCAGCCTGGCGTGAAAGTATAACTGCCGGCAAAGCGAAGAGAAATAGTCGCATCATGGAGCTAAGCAAAGGCGGAATGGTATGACCAAGGCCTTGGAAGACACTGGAGCTGGAAAAGACGAGCCCAGCCGCGACGAAGTTAAGTGCCGCGATGCGCAGATACTCGCTACCGAAGGCAATGACACGAGGATCATTCGAGAAGACTCGTAACAGGAAGTCCGGAAAGTAATGCACAAAGACGGCGAGTAGGAACATAATCGCTGCCGCGAGACCTAGCGCGGCGTAAATCGATTGCCGCACGCGGTCCGCTTGGCGTCCGCCGAAGTTCTGTCCAACAACTGGACTCACTGCGAAACTCAAGGCGACGACGGGAAGGAAGAGAGCCTGCATGACGCGCGCGCCGATACCGAAACCCGCCTGGGCCGCCGGGCCAAACCCGCGGATCACAGCGTAAACAATAAGGATAAAGAGAAAGAGCAAGGCGAACTCTGCGCCCGCCGGAAGACCTATCCGCAACATGGCCCACCAAGTCTTGAACTGAGGTCGCCATGAGGTCGAGCGAAAGTGGAGATAGTCATACTTCTTCTTGAAATAAAGAATCATCAGGACATCGGCGACGCAGACAGATATAAATGTCGCCAGGGCTGCGCCCGAAACTCCCAGCCGCGGCAGACCGATCAGCCCAAAGACAAGCAATGGCGCGAGTAGCATGTTAAGAGCTACACTTAGCACTTGGATGCCTACGGCCGGCTTTATGATGCCAGTCGCGCGTAAAGCCGCGCCGAGAGCGACCAAGGGAAACTGCAGGACAAGACTCGGGATGAACCAAAGCAGATAACTTTGCGCCAGGGTCGAAGTCGTGGCGTCGGCACTGAGAGAGTTAGAGTAAGGAATACGCAGCAAAAACCCCACGACGCCCAGACCCAGACCAACAAGCAAAGACATGACGAGCGACTGATTGAAGACCAATTCCGCGCGCGGTTGATCCTTCCTCCCGGCGGCCTGGGCGATAAGTGTGGTTGTGCCTACGCCCAGCATCTGAGTTAGACCTAGGACGATCATATTGAGGTTGCCCGCCACACCTACGGCGGCGATGGCTTCCTTCCCGAGGCGTCCCACCCAATAGAGATCGGCCAGGAGATAGAGTGTCTGCACCGCCATGCTCACCGCCAGAAACGACGCCATTTGGATGAGGTGTTTGAAGACCGAACCCTGGGTAAGATCGTTCATGGCCGGGTAAGGTTGGCTGGAACTAAAGTAAACGCAACGCGGCCCGGTCTGGGTTGGCGTATCTCTGCTCGACACGCCGGCTTCGCCGCGCCAGGGTTACTTCCTATGATAAAAGGAAGTGAAGTAAGAAAGTCTGACTATCCAATCGCGCCATGGTTACTCGACCGCTGGTCGCCGCGCGCCATGACGGGCGAGGAAATTCCCGTTGCAGAATTGATGCGGCTTTTCGAAGCTGCGCGCTGGGCGCCCTCCTCCTTCAACGCGCAACCATGGCGCGCGCTTTATGCCCGTCGCGAGACGGAGCCTTGGCCCATGTTCGTCGGGCTACTGGCGGACGCGAATAAGTCATGGGCCGAACGCGCCGCGGTCCTCGTGGTATTTATTTCGCGGACTCACTTCGAACATAACGGCAAGCCTTCTGTGACTCATTCCTACGATACGGGTTCTGCCTGGCTTAGCTTTGCGTTCCAAGGTTTCCAGCTAGGCTATGTTGTTCATGGGATGCAAGGCTTCGATTACGAACGCGCGCGGGTAGAGTTAAAAATACCAGCAGAGTTTCAGGTGGAAGCGATGGCAGCTGTCGGCAAGCCCGCGGACAAGGATGTTCTGCCGGAAAAGTTACAGAAGGGCGAAAGCCCTAACGATCGCCGGAAGGCGGGCGAAAGTATCTGTGAAGGCAGTTTCCGCTTCTAGCGCTCGCGCGAGGAACGAGAGGCGCGTCGATCCCGCCATCGGCGTGAGGTATAAATGAGAGCGGTCAGCAGAACGATCGCGCCACTTAGCCCGCCGGCATAGAACGGATAAAGGCCGGCCATCTCCGGGAAAGCCGCTTGCCCCGCGCTGGTTGATACACCCCAAAAGCAAAAGCCTAGCAAGCTGAGACCAAAGAGGAAAAATAGCAGCAGCACGGTTTTCATCATAACCTGGTCAGGGGTAACTAACGAGTAAAGGTCTATGAGTCAATGCCCAAGATTCCGGGACGGTAGCCTAAAAGGCGCTCAGTTCTGATCGTAGCTGGTATTGTCTCAGCGGAAATCAGAATAATCCCAAAGCCAGCGTATTGCGCTTGCTTTCGTTTCCGAAAGTGGCCAACTGTTTGTGCGATGAAGTCGTTATCATGAGAACGCTAAGTAGTTCCAATCTCCTCGTGCTGGCGAAGGATGGTTTTGCCTCATCTCAGCCCGTCTCGCATCGCGATCCTTACGACTTAGCGAGCTGGGAAGTTGATTTCCTTGAGACTAGACGATTCCTCCGCGGACGTGGCTTTGGCATTTCCGATAAGGCTATGCGGGTCCGCTTCCCGGTGCGCATGCTGCGTTACTGGTTTACTTATCACTTACTCGCGGCCGAGTATGTGCGCGTGGGCCGGCCGCTGAAGGTCTTGGAAGTCGGCACCCATAATGGCCAGATGGGGACCTTTGCGCGGTTGGCCGCGGAGAAGGTGCGTGATCGTGCGCGGGCGCCGCGTTGGAGTCATTGGCTTGGAGTCGATGCCGAGCCGAAACGAGTGATTCTAAGGCGGGCCGGCTACAAAGACGTCCTACAGGCAGATATCGAAGCACCTAACCTAACGATGCCCGGTTCCTTCGATACCGCTATTTGTCTGCACATTCTGGAACACACGGCGGATCCTCTCGGAGCTTTGCGTAAGGTCGCGGCGACCTTGCGGCCGGGTGGTTCCGTTTTAGGCGGTTCCCCCGTGTTACCGCATTTTCTTATTGGAGTTCGGGAGGGGCAGTTGCGGCGTAAGGCGGAAAGACTTGGTCATGTCACTGCATTTTCGCCGAAGCGGATCTATGAAATGACGGCGGCCGCTGGTCTAACGATCGAATTCATCTCGGGCGCGCACTTTATGAGACATAAGGGTTTCATCTGCGAAAACTCGCGGGCGTGGCTAAGATTTAATATCCGTTGGGGGCGCGCCTTTCCGTGGTGGCCCGGAGAAATTCACTGGCTGGCTCGGAAGGCCAAGTAACTCATCATCGCACGGCGCAACTCTACGCACCTATCCCTCTTAGACTTAGGCCGAGTCGATATAAGTTAACCACAGAAACGAATATTTCTTTTGCGCCCTGGTGAGTCCGCCGAAGCGCGCGCAAACGAATCCAAGTGATGCTATCGCGTGGAGCTACTGCACTCGTTAGGCGGCTCGCAATTTTTCTTCTGCTGCTGTGCGCCGTGAGTGCTTTTGCCGGCACCGACGCTACAGCATGGCAGTGCGAAGGAACGCAGGGAGGCGTGGTTATTTCCAGCCGGACGCCGACTGGTTCGTCGGTCAAGGAGTTCCGCGGCGTGGGCGAGATTGAGGCATCTTCGAGCGTTGTCTTTGCGGTGCTCAATGACCCGGAAGCTTTCCCGAGTTTCATGCCCTACGTCGCTGAGATCAAGGTCCTGCAAAGGACCAAGGATAGTACCGTAGCCTATCAACGTCTTAGTATGCCTCTGATTAGTGACCGCGATTATACTGTGCGCTCGGAGCATTCCGAAACACAGGGGCCGGACGGCCCGGTTTATCATATCCACTGGAACTCCGCCAACGCGCTGGGGCCGGCGCCGCTGCCGGGCGTGGAGCGGGTGCAATCGTGCGCGGGGAGCTGGTTGCTCGAGGCCACCGGTCCAGGCGCGACCCGCGCGACTTATCTTATCCAGAGCGATACCGGCGGCGCCATTCCGGCCTTCATGGCCAACCACGGCAGCCAGGTAGCGATCCGGAAAGTCTTCGCCGCGGTGCGCAAAGAGGTCCTGGAGCCGAAGTATGCGGCAAGCAAATAAAGACGTCGCCTAACGAGTATAGGACTTGTGCCGCCGAGGGCGGCATGGTTATCCGGCAACCCGCCACGACTTCCTTTGAGCGTTATCTTGACTTCGCCCTTTCCGATCGGTAAATAGCGCTGCATTTTCAACCATCCATAAAATGATCTCAACCATTCTGCACCGTTTCATTGTGGTCGCCCGGCGCGGCCTCTTTCTCGCCTCACTGGCTTTGATCTTCGCCGGAGCGACGGCCCTCGGCCAGACCGGCTACACCGGCATCTTCGGCGGCGGGCCCTACTACATTAACGCGACTAACAACATCAATGAGATAAAGAATTCCGGCTTCACCGAAGCCATCGTTTGGAGCGTCGAGGTCAAGACGAATGGCGACCTCAACTTTAACGGCGAATTTCCGTTAACTTCCAACGGAGTTTATATCGGCGATCAAACTCATCCTGACTTTCCCGCGAACATGGCTGCCTTGAAGCAAGGGACGATCAAGAGAGTTACTTTTAGTATCGGGTCATCCAACGTGGGGGACTGGCAGGATATTACGGCGCTGGTTAACTCACAAGGAACTGGCACGGATAGTATCCTCTATAAGACTTTTGCGGCGTTAAAAGCTGCTATACCTGCTTTGGATGCGATCGACTTCGATGATGAGAATAGCTTTAACTCACCGACGACGATCGCGTTTGGAGTAATGCTGGGTCAACTGGGTTATCACGTGGTGCCAGATCCTTTTGATAACAATAGTTATTGGATAAATGTGGTATCGCAGATCAACGCGCAACTGCCAGGGACGGTCGATGGCGTTCACTTGCAGGCGTATGCTGGCGGGGCGGGCAATAATCCTTGTGTAGGTTGGAACTTCGGGACGGTTCCAGTGTGGCCTGGTCTGTGGGATCAGGTGGATAGCCCTGCGCAGGTGCAGAGTATTATGAGCGGCTGGCATAGCCAATGTGGAATCAATGGCGGATTCCTCTGGCTCTATGACGACATCGTCGGCACAGGGTTAGCCGCGCAGTATGCGAATGCGATCAATACCGCGGTGGGCGCTACTGGTGGCGGGTTTACTCTTTCGGGACCTGGTAATGTCTCTATCAATCAAGGCTCGTCCGCGCAGGCTTTAATTACTATAACAGACACCGGTGGTTTCGATGGGACGGTAACTCTAACTCTATCTCGTTTACCGAGGGGAGTGAAGGCTCGTATTCAAGGGACGGGAAATCGGCAGAAGATTTTATTCCAAGCCAGCACGACTGCCAGCACTGGATCCTTTCCCGTGACTGTGACCGGCACTTCCGGCACTCTGATACAAACTCTCACTCTGACTCTCACGGTAAACTCAGCCGCGGATTAGTGATCCGTATCGCTTGAAGTGTGCTGAGCGTTCCGGGGAGCGCACGCGCCCCGCGTGCCGGTTTCGGCGCCTCGCCGAAACGAACTTCCGCGGCGAGGATCTATGGTCGCTTGGCAAAGCAAGTTCGCGATGGCGAGGGCGCCATCGCCAGCACGCGGGGCGCGTGCGCTCCCCGGAAGCTGAACGTCCCTCGATTCTTACTGGTGGCTGAGCTTAGCCGTGTTGTAGTTCGAACAACTGCCACGCGCCGAGAAGCAGGCTGAGTAAGAGACCGATCGCGCAGAGGACGATGCCGATGATCTGCAAGACCATTCGACCAAGATAAGGCTTGGAGAAAAGGAGACGGCTGGTGGTGTCTTCCGTAGCTGGTTGTAAAGCCGAAGATCCGCACGAGGTAACTCCCCGCATGTGGCACCTCTACTGGACCGATTGGTACTCGCATTGTGGTCAAGCCGTAGATGGCTCCCTGCGCGCGCGCAAAGTCGTAACTTAGCCGGGCCGACTGGCCGGTCGCCTTTTCGATAATTTCGAATTCTAGATTACGAAAGTTTGATCCTACGCGCGGCACTTCGACCATGAGTAAAAGAGATGCGGGTTGGCCAAGCTTAAGTTCCTGCTCCTCACGCAAGGGCAATGTAGCGACGATTTGCTCGCGGTTACTGCGCACCAGTCGCGCTACCACCCAGATGAGTAAGACACCAAGGATAAGGAAACTGGCGCAGGCAACGAAAAGGAGCGGCCAGGACTTTACGGTCACGGCTAGTAGCTCTCCCATCTGCTGCGCTGTTTCCCTAACGAGTCTAAGTCAGTGCACTATCTCTTGGGGCCGGACATCCGGTTAGTGGTGCGGCTCTTTCGCGCGGCGCGGATCGTCTTCCGGATGGCAATAGGTGATCTAGAAGGGTCCTGCGCCGTGCACCTGCACCACGGTTGGCCCGCTGGCCCAGCCGAAATGCTTCATCCCGGCAGGCATGCTGGCGAATCCACCGGCCTTGATTTTCTTTCCGGCTGACTCATCGAACCTATCTCCCATGCCGAAAGACATTGCACCGGAAATGACGGTCACGTTCTCCGCGGTCGGATGAGTGTGCGGCGGAATCTTATACCCCGAAGGCATTTTAAGGCGGATGGTGTAAAGACCCGGGCTGCCTGGATTGCCAGCTAAGACGGCGAACTGCGCTCCCGGCGGCAGGCTCGGTGGAGCGTCCATCCAGTGCACCTCGTTAGCGTTGACCGCTACGTGCTGATCCGCCTTCCTGGTCGGATGTGACTTTGATTTACCCTGGTCGTTTTGTGCGAGGATCGGCCATATACCTAACGCGCAAAGGACAACAAATAAGAGTGTTGTTTTTTTCATCACAGTTAGTCTATGTCATAGGTATAGCGATTCGCGCCGAGTGAGACAACTTTAATTGTTGACCTCTCGAGCCATCGCATAACTAGATATTTGTCATCCTGAGCCGGCGGAGCACGGCGAAGGACCCCGCAAGCGTTCGGGAGATGTCGTTTTGGAAATTGCGCCGAAAGACGCTTGCGAGGTCCCTCGCCAGCTAGGGATGGCACGCTCGAGGGTTTTGATGGGATGGCTTCCTTCATCGACTTCCAAACGCAGTTTGATCAGAGAGTTATTGCACAGTTACTGTCACTGACTTAGTCGTGCGGCCGTATTGATTAGTCGCGTAAACCTTATAGGTCGTCGTTATCGCCGGCTTTACGATCGCACTCGTGCCGCGGACCGGCCCTATCTCCGGTGAGACGATGGTATAGATGGTGTTCGCGACATTCCAAGTGAGAGTGGAGGATTGGCCGGCGCTGATCGAGGAAGGGTTAGCGACCAGGCTGGAGAGAGTCGGCTTCGGGCCAGTCGGCACATTGGTCGGTGTATAGATGGGCCCTGACATTACTACTTCGAAGTCCGATCCTTTTAGTGACTCGATAAGTGCCAACTCATCGTTATTCCAGCTATCGTTCGGCGCTCCACTGATGAACATCGCGCTTCCGTTATCGGCAATGATCGCGCCGTATTTCTGAAGCGCGGTGAGGATGACCTGGTCGTTAGGTGGAAACCCGGTCAGGTTGACGCTGGACTTTAAGCGCAGGCGCAGACCCATGGGTGGCGCATTCGGATCCGTATTTGATGACGCCCAATGCGTGGCCGGCAAAGTAAAGGCTTCGCGTGTCACCGGGACCGTGATACGGATGGCGTGATTGATTGCACCCGCCGCGACTTCATCGTAACGCACCAGCCCCGGGAAAATAGCCAGCCCGGCCGCGTCGGCCGAAGTCCAGGTGTAAGGGCGTTGTTCGTTGATAGTCATATCCCAGATAGCGGTGGAATCAGCCTGCCATAAGCCATGTTTGAGAAAGGAGTGGTATAACTCGTAGAGCCAACAGCCATCCTTATCCAAGACCAGGACATGGCGATCGCCGGTTGGTTTAGGATAACCTTCGATGAGTGCATTGGCCGGGATAGGCATTGGCCCCGGATCAGACTCATTCTTATAAAGGACAATCTTAATCGGGACTTTTGGCTGAGTGGAGTCCACGACCTGGTAGGGAATGCCGATGGAACTCCCAGCATAGAGGCCGGAGCCGAAGTCAGGATGCAGCGGCGAGGTTGCGCCGATGAACGAGATATAGTTAGCCGAGTTGGGATCGACCGGCAAGGCCGAGATGTCGGTATTCCAGGCGTTATCGGGCGGGAAGGGGATGAATCCGTGAAGATTTGCCTCCTGCCCCAGATCAATTCCCGCGCAAGTGCCATCCTGCGCCCGCACTGGGCCACCTAAGATTAGCCCGAGTAAACCCGCTACTGCGACACAATGAAACGCTCTCATATATCAGAACCTCCTTATTTCCCTGTTGCGCTCGACACCTTATCGAGCGCCACCCGGTTCCAGACGAGCTTGCGGGCACGCTAGGCCGGCCCGGCGGCAGGTCAAGAGAAAGGTTGGGCTAACCCGATGTAGCGAGCGTGATTAGTGTTGGAACCCCGAGTAATGTCGGGAGGCGTAAGGGAAGAGAAGGAATGCGAAGGGTTAGGCTATGCACATCCTGCTCTGCCAGGTAATAGACCTTCCAAGCCGGCATCGCTTTATGGCCAGGAAGTCACACGTCGGAGAGGATTCAGCACTCATATTCTCCCATGCTTTTCATTACTTAACCTAACGATTCGAAAAATGATGTGGCTGAAGCTTTGGCGACATGGAAGGATGACAGATGTTAATTCGCAGGGTTGATGCGGTCGTGCTGTTTGTGCGGGATCGGGCAAAGTGTATGGCGTTTTATCGGGACACTCTCGGGCTTCCGGTCACGTTCAGCGATACTCATTCTGATGGCCTCCGGTTGGAGGATCAGGATTTCGTCCTACTGGATATATCTGCCGCTGCGCAAATGGTAAGTGAGGAAGCGTTGGCGCTGCAACGCGAGGTTAGTCATACGATGCTCTTGTGTGCAGGGGTCAAGGATGTCGATGAGACCTATAAGGCATTAACGGACAAGGGGGTTATCTTCATCAAACCGCCAATAAGCCAGTCGTGGGGGCGAAGAACGGCTTACTTTGCCGATCCCGAAGGCAATCTCTGGGAACTTTGGCACTCCATTGCCACATAAGGAAGAAAACCAGGAAAGCCGAAGCCGACGGACGGCAAGGAAGCATGCTAACCTGTCGGAGCGCACAGTGAGCAGCCTAACGAGTATAGTTCAGTGAGCCGGCTCTTAGTGAGCAAGATAAGTCAGAGTATGGCGCATAGGTTCGCTAGAGATTTTGATAAAGCCATCAAAGGGACGGTCTAACTCAAGGATGAGTAGAATTCCGCCGGAGACGGACAACGAGGCGATCATGAGAGCGGCGATAACTGTAGCGTTAGGCGGCGCAAAGAGGGCGAAGCTAAGAAAGAGAATAGCCAACCACGAGACAACGATGATGAGCAGGGAAGTGGAGATGGAGCTGCCGCCCTGCTCGGCCAGCAGCCAGCGCATTTGGCCGAGGTCGCCGGTCGCGGTCAGAGCTTGGGATTTGAGAGAGCGCTGGAGATCGTTCGCCGGCGATAACTTTTGGATGGAGTCATAAAGCTGCGCGCCGCGGAAGCCGCTCAGATCGTCCCGCAGGTCTATCGCGGAGTCCGAATCTGGCCATAGCTTCGCAATCATCCGTTCAACGATCTCGCGGAGGAGTGCGCGCGAGCCCGCCGTTTCAGGCCCGTAGTTAGCCAAACCGCGGTCAAGGTAAGCGATCCGAGCGGCCATCTGCAGCGTCTCCGCTTTTTTGGCGTCGTAGGCGTCTTTCGCGGAGGCGACGAGCAGGCCCAGAATAAGCGCGGTCATAGTCGCGACCAAGCCCATCGAGAGCTTCACTACGTCCTTGGTCTGGTCGCTGAGGTGTTCCTCCGGGATCGCGCTGCGCAGGAGGAAGCCGAGGAGGGCGGCGCCGAAGACGCAGGCGAATGAAATCGCGGCCACGGGGAGAGCGTTCACAATGAGTTCTCCCCGAGTCGCCAGAGATACTTCGTCGCTTTCCTTTGGTTGATGACTTTACGGGTAGCCAGGAAAGCGCGGATCGTTCCCACGTGTTCTGCCTATGAGCGGATTTTGAGCAATCGTCAATTATGATTTCCTGTGACTAAGATCGGCGGGCGTCCCAAACGCGCAGGGCCAAGGTCTAGCCTAACGAGTATAGGAGCTGACCAACCGCTCTTTAGAGCATTTGTTCGACAAAGGCGCGGCTATCGAACGGAGCCAGATCTTCCAGTTTTTCGCCCGTGCCGACGAAGCGGGTCGGGATGCCGAGCTCATGCTGGATGGCGATAACAACGCCGCCCTTTCCACTCCCATCTAGCTTGGTCACAATGAGTCCGGTGAGATCGACGGCGGCATGGAACTCGCGGGCCTGCGCCAGAGCATTGCTGCCGGTCGTGGCGTCGACCACCAGGAGTCGCTCCTGCGGTGCGGCAGGATCGTGTTTGCCTAACGAACGCTTAATTTTCTCCAGCTCGCCCATTAAATTTGTTTTTGTGTGTAACCGACCGGCGGTGTCGCAAAGGAGGAACTCGATGCCGCGGCGCTCGGCGGACTGGTAGGCTTCGTAGCAAAGCGCAGCGGGATCGGCGTTGTATTGGCCGCGAATCATTTCGATCTTCAGTCGCTCGGCCCACACTGCCAATTGCTCGATCGCAGCCGCGCGGAAAGTATCCGCCGCCGCGAGCAAAACACTGTGGCGATGGCGCTGAAAATAAGCGGCGAGCTTGGCGGTCGAGGTCGTCTTGCCCGTGCCGTTAACGCCTACGATGAGAATCGCTTTTGGTTTCGCGGGAAGTGGCCGGATAGGAGCAGGTTGAATCGGGAGGACGCGCAATATTTCTTCGCGCGCGACTTCGACGACGTCTTGGGCGGTGATCTTGTGGCTCACGGCACGCTCCTGCAGCGCGGTAACGATGCGCAGACTCATCGGCACGCCCAGGTCGCTGCGGATGAGCATTTCTTCCAGCTCATCCCAATCGACGGGCCGACCGGTAAATTTTTGGACGAGCGACTTGAAGAAATTCATGCCTAACGAGAACAATCCGATCTGCGAGGAGCGCGGAAGGTAAGCCGGAGCGGCGGGGGGTGGCAACCGGGAGGGGCGAGTCTCGTCTTCGGATTAGATGTAGAATCTGGTCAGCGACGGCAGGGTTATGCGGGCGACTCGCATTGTCATCCCGATCCGGCGGAGCACGGAGAGGGACCTCTCGATGGAATCAGAGTTCTCTGGAGAAGGAACGCGAGGATTGCAGGTGCGGGGTCCCTCTCCGTCCTACGGCGGATCGGGATGACATTCGCGTTCGGGTTTCCCGTGCTCCTCCGCGTGTTGTCAATCGCGCGACATCGGGAATCGAGCAGGAGCGAATCTCTAACTACCGGCTGCGGCCCGGCTGTAGGATTTTTCTACGCGCTCAGCGACGTCCCTATAGCCGTAATCGACTTCGTATATCTGTTTCATCGCGTCGATATATTTCGCTTCATCGCTCATCTGCTCGTAAACCAATCCGAGGTTGTAAACGATTTCCTTTTTCACCGCGTCCATCGTGATCATTTCTTTCGCGGCATCGTCGAGTTGTTTCGCGGCAAGATCGAGCATGCCGAGTTCGCGATAGCAGCGGCCTAACAAATTCATCGCTCGGAGCCGCGCATTCGGATTCTGGCGGGCGCGTTGCAATTCCGGCAGCGCGTCGCGGTAGAGGCCAGCACTCGTCAAGTGCTCGCCCAGCTCGTAACGGAGTTGTAAGTCGGTCGGATTGCGGTCGAGCCGCTTCCTCGCGTCCTCGATCAGGATTTGCGCCCGTTGCTTTTTCGCTTCCTCCAACGCGGCCATCTTCTCCGCGTAGCCTTCACCGTTCTTGCCCGGCGTGGCGACCGCTTCTTCACCTTCGCGAATCCGTTGTTCGAGTTGGCGCATTTGCAGGTCGCTTACTTTGCGAATAAGGCCGGGATCGCTCCGCTCGGTCAGGTCAACCGCGTATTGATACCAGGCGATCGCGCCGTCTAAATCTTCCTTTTGATCGTGCAGCGAACCGAGCCGCTTCGCGAAATCGATATTCTGCGGCTCGGCTTCGTGGCGCGCGAAGGTCTCGGTGATTTGTTGTTCAAGCGATTCGCCGGTTAACTGCATGCGGCCTTGTTGCTCGAGCGAGATGGCGATCTCTTTGTCCTTAATCAAATCGCGGTAGCTTTCCGCTTCGGTCCAACCTCCCTTTTTCATCGAAGCCCGCGCGGACGCGTCTTTGCCTAACTTTAGCGCTTCGAGATCGGCGGGATTGATTTCTGTGATGCGGCCGTAAACTTCGACAGCCCTGTCGCTCTGCTCGTAGCGATGATAGAGGCGGCCTAATTCGTGCATCACTTTCACGTCCTTGGGATCGTTTTCGAGCAGCGTCTCCAAGGCGAAGATTGCGATCTCGGGATACTCCGCGTTTACCGCGGCTTCTTTGAGGAGCATGTTGGCCTGCTGGTTGTAGGGCTCGGTCTCCAGGATTTTTTCGAGTAACTCGATCGCCTTGCGCGGATCTTTCTTTAGTTCGCGCTGCGCTTTCATCACAGCGAGCGGCGAAGACGACATGTTGAAGAAACTTTTCTTTTCGCTCTTCGCGCGCGTCACTTCGGCACGGCGCAGCATCTGGCGGCCGGTTAAAAACTCCGGCTCCTGTTTGAGCAGATTCTCGAGCAGCTCGATGGCATAGCCAAAATTACGCAATTCGATCGCGGCGACGGCCTTTAACCAGTAGCCGCGGAGCAGGTCGCTGAGATCTCTTTCGGTTCGAACAGCCATGCGTGTAAGAGGGGAGGAAATTACCCGCCCCGAGCGAGAGAGTCATTGAAATAATTTCGCGTCCGCGCGGGAGTTTGGTTAAAGGAGTTCAAGTTGAGGCTTCTGGGGCGGATGGGGCCTCTCGCGAGAACGCCGCGTTTTCGTCGCGCCGGCTTTTTTGGCGGCGCCGTATGGGTTCTCCAAATGCAATAGAATATCCTTCGCGCGGTCGAGAATTTCCCGCGGTAACCCGGCGAGACGCGCCACCTGGATGCCGTAACTTTTATCAGCGCCGCCGGGAACAATTTTGCGCAAGAAGATGATCTGTTCGTTCCATTCGCGCACGGCGACGTTAAAATTCGCCACGCCGTTTCGCTGCTCGGCGAGCTTGGTCAACTCGTGATAATGCGTCGCGAAAAGCGTGCGCGCTTTTATTTTGTCGTGCAGAAATTCCGCGACGCTCCAGGCAATGGAGAGGCCGTCGAAGGTCGAGGTGCCGCGGCCGATTTCGTCGAGGATGACGAGGCTGCGCGCGGTCGCGTTGTTGACGATGTTGGCGGTCTCGTTCATCTCGACCATGAAGGTGGATTGGCCGCGCGAGAGATCGTCGTTCGCGCCGACGCGAGTAAAGAGACGATCGACCAAACCGATCTCGGCGCTGGCCGCGGGGACGAAGCTGCCGATCTGGGCCATCAAGGTGATGAGCGCGACTTGCCGAATGTAAGTGGATTTTCCGGCCATGTTCGGACCGGTAATGATGGCGAGACGCAACTTTTCGCCGTCGAGGTCGGTGTCGTTAGGCACGAATTTTTCCTCGGCGAGATTTTGATCGAGAACGGGATGGCGCGCGTCTTTCAGGCAGAGGCGCAGGGAATCGTTCAGTTGAGGACGGCAGTAGTGGAAGAGTCGCGCCGTTTCGCCTAACGAGCAAAGGACGTCGAGCGTGGCGATCGCGCTCGCGGTCTGCTGGATGGGGGCAAGTTCGCCTAACGTTTCTTCACGGAGGGTTTGGAAGAGCTGGTACTCGAGATGACGCGCGCGCTCATCGGCGCCGAGGATTTTGGCCTCCATTTCCTTCAGCTCCGGCGTGATGAAACGCTCGCCACCGACGGTGGTCTGTTTGCGGGTGTAACGCTCCGGTACGCTGGCCAGATTCGATTTCGTAACCTCGATGAAATATCCGAAGACCGAATTGAACCGGACCTTCAAGGATTTGATGCCCGTGCTGGCGATTTCCCGTTCCTGCAGCTCGGTGATCCAGGTTTTACCGTCGCCCGAGGCCTGGCGAAACTCGTCCAACTGCGCGTCGAAACCGTCGCGGAAAATCCCGCCTTCCTTGAGCGCGAGTGGAGGATCGTCCGCGAGAGCGCCATTTAATTTTGCGGCCAGCGCCGGCATTTCGCGCAGCTCGCGCTGAAGTTGTTGGGCGAGAGTCTCCGCGGTCGACTTTCCGTTAGGCTGATTGGCGCCAAAATTGACGCGAGCAAGCAGTGTTTGTAGCTCGCGTTTCAGTTGAGGAATCTGGCCTAACGAGATTTTGAGCGCGACGAGATCGCGCGCATTTCCCGACGCCTGGCCGAGGCGGCCACCTGCGCGCTCCAAGTCGCGAATCGATTGCAGAGCGGTGCGCAGTGAGGAGAGGAGATCGGATTCCTGGAGTAGATCGGCGATGAATTGCTGGCGTTTTTCCAGCTCCGGCAGATCGCGAATGGGCTGGAGAATCCAGTTGCGCAACAGGCGACCGCCCATCGGCGTGATGGTGCGGTCGAGAGCGGCCAGCAGGCTGGTGTCGCGCGCGCCGCGCGAGCTGACGAGCTCAAGATTCGCCTGCGTAGCCGCGTCGAGGACGACGTGCTCGTTAGGCGCTTCAGACCGAAGAGAGGCTAGATGATCGATCTTGCGCCGGAGTTGATGTTTTAAATAATGGATGATCGCGCCCGCCGCGCCGATCGCTTGCGGGAGATCACTGCAGCCAAAGCCGTCGAGCGACTTCACTTTGAAATGCTCGCAAAGGGTGAAGCGCGCGTTCTCGGGAAGAAAAGCGTAATGATCGTAAGCGAGCACGCCAGGAACCTCCCGGAATTGCGCCTCCTGCTTATCGCTCACCAGCAGTTCCGATGGGGCCACGCGCGCGAGTTCGTCGAAAACAGACGCTTCTTTTTCTAGTTGCATGAGGCGGAATTCACCCGTGGTCAGGTCGGCGTAGGCGAGGCCGAAAACTCCGTCGTCCGCGAAGACCGCGCCGAGATAGTTCGCGCGTTTGGCTTCCAGAAGATCCAAGTCGCTGACCGTGCCGGCGCTGATGATCTGGGTGATGTCGCGAGTAACGATCTTGCCGGGTTGCGGCTCGCTCGTCTGATCGCAGATGGCGACACGGCGGCCGGCTTTGATCAGTTTGGCAATGTAACCCTGCGCGGCATGGTAAGGCATGCCGCACATCGGAACGTCGTTCCGCTTGGTGAGCGCGAGGTTGATGAGCGCGGAAGCTTCTTTCGCGTCTTCGAAAAAGAGTTCGTAGAAGTCCCCTAACCGGAAAAGAAGCAGGGTGTCAGCCGGCACGCTCGCGCGCAGCCGCTGATATTGCTGCATCATCGGAGTTAACGCGTCGCGCATTTCTTGAAAGCATCCCAGGACGCGCTGCGCCAACACCGGTCCGCCCTTCTGGGAGTTACTCCGGCGCGCGCAGCAGAGCTATACTTGTTAGGCACTCTTACCTTCGGGCATTGTCGTCGCGCCGACACGCGCGAGGTATTCGTCGGCTTGCCAGAGGTTCTCGCCGGCGCGTCGAACTATCTTGAGCAGGTTATCCATCGAGGATACTTCTTCGAGCTGTTCGGTGAGGAACCACTGCAGGAAGTTGCTCGTGATATAATCGTTCTCGGAGCGCGCTAACTCGACCAGACCATTGATCTGCTGGGTGACGTGGACTTCCTGATCGTAGGATAACTGGATGGCTGCCTCGGCGTTGGCGAAGTTGGCTTGCGGGGCGGCGATCGCGGGTATGGCTACGCTGCCGCCGGCATCGAGGACGTATTTGAGGAAGCGCAGGGCGTGGTCTTTCTCTTCTTCGGCCTGCCGAAAGAAGTGGCGGGAAAGTTGCGGCAGGGCTTCAGCGGCGAAATGGGCCGCGATCGCGTAATACTGCATGGAGGCGCTGAATTCGTAGCCTATCTGCTCGTTGATGGCGTCGATTACTTTTTGTTGGGTGAGCATTGGTATTCCTTTCGGCGGATGTTACCTGCTTACGGCAATCGTGGTCGAGTCTCAAATCTTCTTCTTCTAGGACATGAGAAAACGGGTCGTTCTTGATTCGTCAGCGATCGCAGGGGCGACGTATGATTCGGAGAGGCGAACGCTGGTTCTTGAGTTTCGCGAAGGAGATACTTATCGCTACTTTGCGGTGCCGCAATTTGCCTTCGACGCGTTGCTGGTGGCAGATTCGGCAGGCGCCTTTTGGAACGGTGTGAAGGATAACTATCGATATGAGTTGCTCGACTGACTTACGAGGGCTCAAAAAGAAAAAGCCCGGCACCTTGTTTCCAAGATGTCGGGCGTAAGTTCTGGCAACGTCCTACTCTCGCACAACCTATAGATGCACTACCATCGGGGCTGCAGCGTTTCACTTCCGTGTTCGGAATGGGAACGGGTGGGGCCACTGCGCTAGGATCACCAGAGTGCGAAGCCGAACCTTTCGGCGTCGGATCTCTAGCGATCTTATTTCCAACTCCAAAGAACAACTGATTCTCTGATGTCTACATACAGGACCCGCCTTCGCTAAAAAGCTACGGCGTGGTAAAAGTTATTTCCAACAGTCTAGGCTTCGTTTTGTTTTTAAGTCATTCCTCTCTATTGGCCGCCGCGTTGGTTTGACCCAACACGGCGGGTTAATAGAAAAGTAAATGACCAAGCCAAACGGGTTATTAGTATTACTTAGCTGAACGTATTACTACGCTTACACCAGTAACCTATCAACGTGGTGGTCTACCACGACCCTTCAGGGAGAACTCATCTTGGGACAGGCTTGGCGCTTAGATGCTTTCAGCGCTTATCCTTCCCGAACATAGCTACCCGGCACTGCCGTTGACACGACAACCGGAACACCAGCGGTTCGTCAGACTCGGTCCTCTCGTACTAGAGTCTGAACCCCTCAATTCTCCTGCGCCCACAGTGGATAAGGACCGAACTGTCTCGCGACGTTCTGAACCCAGCTCGCGTACCACTTTAACCGGCGAACAGCCGGACCCTTGGGACCTTCTCCAGCCCCAGGATGTGATGAGCCGACATCGAGGTGCCAAACCCTGCCGTCGATATGAGCTCTTGGGCAGGATCAGCCTGTTATCCCTAGCGTACCTTTTGTCCGTTGAGCGATGGCAATTCCACATTCAACCACCGGATCACTTGGACCTACTTTCGTACCTGCTCGACGTGTGTGTCTCACAGTTAAGCTGGCTTATATCCATGTACTCGTCACCTGATTGCCAACCAGGTTGAGCCAACCTTCGTAC
>JACDGS010000033.1 GCA_013821455.1 Chthoniobacterales bacterium | reverse complement strand
GGTAGATGGGGACGGTGCCGATGGGGACGGGCGAGTTGCGGATGATCCATTCGCGGGTGGCGTGGATGTTTTTGCCGGTGGAGAGGTCCATGACGGTGTCGGCGCCCCACTTGGTGGCCCAACGCATTTTCTCGACTTCTTCTTCGATGCTGCTGGCGACGGCGCTGTTGCCGATGTTGGCGTTGATTTTGACGAGGAAATTGCGTCCGATGATCATCGGCTCGAGCTCGGGGTGGTTGATGTTGGCCGGGATGATGGCGCGGCCGCGGGCCACTTCGGCGCGCACGAATTCGGGGGTGATTTCGGGTGGGATGGAGGCGCCGAAGGATTCGCCGGGGTGCTGGTAGCCTAACGAGTCCCGGGCGATGGAAGAGCCGTTCGGCGAGGCGCCGAGCGGAGCACGCGAGGCGCGTGCGCTCCCCAGATTCTCGCGGATAGCAATGAATTCCATCTCGGGCGTGATGATGCCCTGGCGCGCATACCAGAGTTGCGTGACGGGATGATTCGCGGAGGCTCGAAGAGGTTTGCGTTTTGCGCCGGTGAAATGTTCGAGGCGGTTCTTGCGCTCGGCAGTGCTGGCGAACTCTTCGTGGCCTTTCGTTAAGTAACCGTTGTCTTCCGGTTTGATCTCCCGGCCTTCGTATTCGACAACATCGTTGCGCCCGCTGATCCACTGCTCGCGCAAAGCCGGAATGCCTTGGCTCGAATCGCTCGCAAACTGCGGATCACCCCACGGGCCACTCGTGTCGTAGACACGCACCGGCTCGTTAGGCTGGAGGTTGCCGCTGAAATCCTTCGTCGGCGCGAGGCTGATCTCGCGCATCGGCACGCGCACTTCGGGATGGATGTCACCCTCGACGTAAACGCGCCGCGAATTCGTCATGACGTAGTCGGAGGATTTCGGTTCGAGTGAGTCTTTGGTCGCGATCATGAGATATGAATTAGGAAAGCAGGAAAGCAGGAAGGAAGAAGAAGCGGTGAATTCCTTTTCCCAGCAATTTTAAAGGCCGGCCTCGCCGTCTGCACTCGTCGTAAGTTTCTTTTCCTCATTTCCTGTTTTCCTTATTCACATTTTTCCTGGCAGTGTTGCGGCCTGATTCATCCTTTGTTCGTTAGGCACAATAAAAAAGGCCATGGCGGAAACGCATGGCCTAACGACTCTTTCCTCCCTGCGTCGGCATTACCCGCATCAGGTTCAAAGGGTCACCAGCATCACGCTGGACTCTCAGCCAAACGGCTCCCCCGCACTTTCGTTCTCAGAATAGAGTTCGCGCGGGGGAAGTCAACGCAGGGATAATCGCGGCGACCCGCCCGGCCGGCAGCGCGCTCAGAAAAGGCGAGCGCGCCACCACCCGGGGCGCTTGCCTATTTTGCCTGCAAGATGTTCGTATGGAAGATGGCCAGCCATTTGCCGTTCTCCATTTTCCAGACCGAGCCGGCGTTGTAGGTGCCGGAGGCGTCCTTCCCATCGTAGGTGCCCTCGAGGGTGACGGTGTAGGTCGCGACGACGACGTCCTTCTCGTCGGAGTGGCTCTTATAATCGCTGATGGTAAACGATTTCATCTCCCACTTCGCCATGTCGGACATTTCTTTCGCCATGTCGGCGATGCCCTCCGCATAGACTCCGAGCATGTCGTGATCCACCACTTTTTTGAAGCCGTCGGCATTCTTGTCTTTGAAGGCCTGCCAGGCGGCTTTTTCCCTGGCCATCATGTCGTCGTTGCTCGGCACAGCCATCGAAACGGCGATCGTCGCGAGCAGGACGGCCATTGTGTAACTCATTAGTTTTGTCATGAATATTCCTTTGGTTGGTTGTTCCTGCTCAGGTTGAGCAGTCGCAATAAAACGGTCAATCCCAATTGCATAGGCCGGAGCGCAGGCTAGCGCGCACTCGACTCCGCGGCCGCAAAAGTCACGGCGCAAGTATCGGAGCGGCCGTGATCGTCGAGCGCGATGACCTTGTAACTCCCGGGATCCGGCTTCCAGGAAAGTGGCGTGTCGCGCTGGCTCGTACCGAGAAAAGTGCGGCCGGCAAACCAATAGAGGCGCTGCACATCCGGCTCGGTCTCGGCTCGCAGGCTGAGCGCGCGCCCGGCGGCGCCGTCGCCTAACGAGTAAAGGACGTTGTTCTTGGGCGAGACGATATGCGGCGGCCGGCCGCGGCGGGCGAGTGACTCAACGGCGTCTCCGGGCAGAAACGGCGGCGGCGTGCGGCGCGGCAGTCCGGCCTGCTCGAAAAGCGCGAGTAACTCCGAGGGCCAGAATTCGTAAACCTCGCGATGGACCTTGCGCGTGCCGTCGTCGGCATTCACGCGCAAGCCGGTAAGATCATCGGTCAGGATCTCGCGGTGAATGTCGCACTGACTAATCGGCGATACGCCCGGGATGAACCATCCGGTGACGCGATGGGTGCAAGCCGCGGTCGGCAGTTCTCCGGAGACCGCGCAGAATTCCACGCGCCGCAGATTCGCGTTCGGCGGCGGTTGGTGTGGAGTGGCGCGCGCGCGACCGGTCGCATGCATCGCGTCCACGACTTGGAAGAGCAATGGCGCGGCGCAACTGCGCCCGACAAAAGCGGGATTGCTTTTTCCGTTAAAATTTCCGACCCAGACGGCGAGCACGTAATGATCGAAGACTGCGACCGACCAGGCATCGTGGAATCCTTGGGAGGTGCCGGTTTTCCAGAAGATGGGATCGTTAGGCGCAGACGCGCTCATGCCTGGTCGCGGGATTTGGCCGAGCATTTCCAGAGTGAGGAAAGCTGACTCGGGGGTAACGACCCGGAGCGGCGGTTTTAAACCGCCGTTCCCAGTGCGCCGCAACGGCCTCAGCTCTCCGCCATGCGCCAGCATCGCATACAGCCTAACGAGATCCTCCATCGTGATCTCTGCACCACCGAGCGGGAGGGCGAGTCCGTAGAATTTTTCATCCTGCGGCAACTGCACGCCTGCTCGTCGCAGGAATCCGTAGAGCGTTGGCCCTCGCAGCTCCGAGGCAAGAGTGACCGCGGGAATGTTGCGGCTGCGCGCGAGTGCGTCGGTTGCTTTGATGGGACCAACAAATTCGCGATCGAAATTCTCTGGATCGAAGGCGCCGAAGCTGCGCGGCGCGTCCTTCAGCATCGTGAGGGGATGAATCAGCCCCTGGTCAAGCGCGAGTGCGTAGATGAACGGCTTGAGCGTCGAGCCCGGCGAGCGGGGACTGCGCGTGCCATCGACCTGACCGTTGATCGCAGCGTCGGAGAAGTTCGCGGAGCCGACCTGCGCGAGCACTTCCATGCTCCGCGAGTCGATCAGCATGGCTGCCGCATTGTGGATTCCGCGGCCGCGATTCTCCGCGACGTAATCGGCGACGCGGTGCTCGACGAGACGCTGCAGAGCGAGATCGAGTGTGGTGTGAATTTCGCGCTCGTTCGTCTCGCCTAAGACTTGCGTCGTGAAATGAGGCGCGAGCAGCTGTGGCTTTTCCCGCGCGCTCGCGACGAATGCCCTGTCGAGCGCGTCTCCTTTACTCGTTAGGCGTTCGTAAAGGTGGTCGCGCGCTTCGACCCTGGCTGTGGGTTGGTTAGTCGCGCGCAGGGCGCGGCGCGAAGGACTTTGTGGAATCAAGCTCAGCGCGATCGCTTCGTGGAGCGTGAGCTGGGCCGGTTCCTTGCCGAAGTAGATTTGGCTGGCGGCGCCGACGCCTTCGATGTTGCGACCGTAGGGCGCGAGATTCAGATAGGCTTCGAGGAGTTGGGACTTCGAATAATGACGCTCGAACTCCAGCGCGCGCAGCATTTGCGCGCACTTGCCGCGGAGAGTACGGGTGCGCAGGTGCGTCGTTAGGCGCGCCAATTGCATCGTGATGGTGGAAGCGCCGCCGCGCTTTTCGCCGCGCGCGAAATACCAGGCCGCACGCGCGACCGCGATCGGGTTTACGCCGGGGTGGTCGGCGAAGAAGCGATCTTCGTGCAGGATGGTGGCTTGGACGAGCTGCGGGGAGATGTGATCGAGCGGAGTGAAGACGCGATACTTGTCGTCTCGACTGAGAGTCATTCGCAGCGGGTGGCCGTCGCGATCGAAGACGCGGTGGGAGAAGCTGACGTTGTCCATGAGGGGCGGTTTGGGGAGACAGAGCCAGCCTAACGAGCAAAGGACGATGACTAGCAAAAGCGCCGCGAGAAAGACTCTTCGTTTGGGGAGCACGGGCTGCCAGCCCGTTGGCGATGGGAGCCTCCCATCGCGGCCTTTTCCTTCGCGCCAAAGCAATCGAGAGACCTTCGCCCGGCAAAAGTTCGTCGGCGGAGACTCCGCCGACCAACGGGCTGACAGCCCGTGCTCCCCAGAACTAGAGTTCGCCGCGCTCATTTCGCGTCCACCACGGTGATTTTCCCGGCTACGCCTCGGCCGTTCACGCCGCGCTCGTACATCGATTCCGCATACGGTGGCGGGACTATGAACTCGCCGCGATTCGTCGGCTTGATCTGATAAGTGATAGTGGTGACGCGCGGTGTGATCAGGCTGTAGAAGAGCGCGCGATCTTCGCGCAGATCGACATAGTCGCAATGATTCCCGTTGCGCGCGGTGTCGCGCAGGATTTCGAAGCCGCCCGGCAATAGATCGATGATCGCAACGTTGGTAAAGCTGTCACTCGTTAGGCTGCGGACGCTCAGCTTCACTGTGACGGGCTCGCCCAGTGTTACTTGCTCGAGACGCGTTCCTTTGGCATCGACCAGCTCGCGATAGACTTCGAGTCCGTTCGTTAGGGCGTTTCGCGGCAGCTCGCGATCAAACCCGGCTTCGATCACCTGGTAGAAAATTCCCATGGCTGCCGACGGACCTTTGGTGGCGAATTGCAGCGCCGCGGCGTCGGGCGAGAAGGTGGCGCTCTTCACGGAAGTGCCTGTGGTGCTCACCGGCGTTTCATGTTTATCGCGCGAAATTTCGGCGATCGAGGTTTCGGGCAGATGTCCGCTCATACTTTGCGAGTAGCTCTTCAACGCCCACACGGCGTAAGCGGCAGAGAGGGTGTTGAAATCGCCCGCGCCGATTGGCCGCGTAATCGCCTGGAAATCCCGGACACTTATACTCGTTAGGCGCGCGGGAAAGTGCCGCGCAACGAGGGCGAGATACTGCGCGTCCGCGCCTAACGGTTGATAGAAATCGGTCCGCTCGCTCGCGTCGTGCTGGCCGATGCGATAGGCGGCGATGAGGCGATTGGCTTCGTCGTCCTTCTTCAAGAGCGACCACGCCCCGGCCAGATACACACCGGTCAGATCCTGCGGCCATTGTTTCTCGAATTGCTTATCGAGATAGTCGCGCAGGTTGAGGATGTAGTTCGTGGTAATGAAGCCTTCGCGCGTCAGGACGTAGATGGCGTAGGCGATGGTGCGCGCATCGGCGAGATCGCGCGGCTGGCGCGCGACCATGGTCTGCAAATTGCGGAGCGCGCTTTGCAAAATATCCGGCGGCGGCGCGAAACCGGCGGCTTTGGCTTCGCTCAAAAAGTGCGTGGCATAGACGGAAACGAAATCGCTTTCGGGGCTTGTTTCCGCGGTCCAATAGCCAAAGGCGCCTTGATCGTTTTGGCGACGGCGGAGCATGGCGAATTCATTTTCTAACTGGTCCTCGATTTCCGCGTGGGTGAGACCGAAGTCGGCTTCACCGGCGAGGAGCAGCCTAACGAATGCGGCGCTGGTGATTTGTTCGGTGCAGCCGTGCGGGAAATTCTTGAGGTAGAAATCGAGCCCGCGCGCCAGGCCGAGCGGCAACGCGGAAACCGTCGCGCTGAGCTGGCGAAATTCCGTATGCATCTGGCGATCGATCGGAACTTGCTTGCTACCGCCGGCAAAATTCCCGCTGCGCACCTGAGTCATGAACGGAACGGCGGGGCGGACGCTCAACGTGGCGCGCCGCGTGGTGGCGTTGCCGGATGCGATCGCGTGAAAGGCCAGACTGGCGGCTCCTAATTCGTTCTTCGCGCGCACGGAAAACGTGACGGTGTCTTCGCGGCCTTCGGAAATGCGGAGCGGCATCGGCGGCGCTTTTACGATTTCCAACTGCGCCGAAGACTCGACCGTGAGCGCGATCTCGGCGTTCTCGCTGGAGCCGGTGACGTTGTTGGCGACGGTCACGCCGACTTCGAATTGATCGTTAGGCGCGACCATCGTGGGGACGCTGGGTGTGATCACGAACGGTCCGCGGATAGTCGCTTCCTTTTCCGCCGCGCCCGTCGCGTCGCCGGCAAAAGCGACCGCCATGATTTGGAGCGCGCCGTCGAAATAATCGGGCACCTCGTAAGTGACTTCGTGCTCTGTGCTATCGGCATCGACGATGCCGGACCAGAAGACGACTGGCTTGTCGGTGACGCGCTTGAAAGGATTCAAACGCATCTCCGCATCGCCGTCGCCACCGGCTGCACTCGCGGCGCGCAGGATGGAAAATTCCGGCAGGATGAGATCGACGATCTGCGAGGTTTCGACGCTAAGCGCGCTCTTGCGGAAGAAATATTCCAGCGGATCGGGCGTCTTGAAGTCGGTCACCTGAAGGATGCCCTTATCGACCGCGAAGATCACAATCTTCGACGGCCGATCGGTTTTGTAAACGATCTTCAGCGGTTCGCCCGGACGCGCAAGTCCTTTACTCGTTAGGCTGATTTGCAGCCGGCGCTTTTCCTTATTCACGGTCAGCGGGACGACGGCGTAGCTGAGCGGGCTCGTGAAAACTTCCTTCGAATCGAGCGCACGGACGAAAGAGACATTGACGTAGCCCGTCCCGTCGAACCCTTCGGGCACGCGGATGTGTTGCAGGCTGCTCGTGGTGTTGCTGGTGAACCATTGGTGCGCGTAAACCTTGTCGCTCTCGATCGTGATCAGGCCGCTGCCGGTGTAGGGCGCCGTGACGGCGATCTCGATTTCGTCGCCGGCGTTGTAGCTCGATTTCGCGAGCTTCACTTCGAGCTCGGAATTTTTCGCGAGCGAGCGCGAGACTTCGCCGAGGCCGACCACCGAGAAGGAAAGCCGATTCCAAAGGCGGCCGCTGTCGTCTTTGATTTCGAGGACGAAATTTCCCGGCGCGCTTGTGGGGAGTGCGTAGGAAAATCCGCTCGCGGCGATGCTGACCGAATCCGTTTTCACCGGCCGTTCCTTCAGCACGGACTCGTAGGCGTAGTTGCCGTTGTCCTTTTTCGCCAGGACGGAAACGTAGGTGCGTTCAATGAGATCGAACTTCAGATTTTCGGTCGCGACTTTGTTCAGGCCGCGATCGACCGCGATAAAGTCGATCGTGTGCGCGCTGTTTTTTTGGAGGTAATCGAGGGGCGCATCGGGCTTGTAACCGATGACGCGCGGCAGCGCGGAGACGAGGAGCGAATTGTAAGCGTGAACACTGCGGCCGCCGTCGGCTTCGAAGCCTTCGGTGGAGAAGTTCATCTCGTAGGTCGCGTCGGCGAAGCGCTCAAGATTGAGCGGGACGGTAACCTTTCCCTCATCGTTAGTCGTTAGGTCGCCGAGATCGACCGTCTGCGTGGTGTGCTCTTTTTGGTCGTCGCGCAGCGGATCGTGAAAGCTGTAATCCTTGAATTCGCTGAAGGAAAAATTAGCCGGCGAAAGCTCGAGCTTGCTCGCAACGCGGCGCGCGCTCGCGGGTGTGCCGTAGAGATTGCGCAAGGTGACAAAGGCCTGCACGTCTTTCGGATCGATCCAGCCGTGCGCTGGCTCCTTGGAAAGATGCGACTCGATCTTCATCCGATCGGGGAGGAATTCTTCGACGTGGAACTCGCCGTTGCCGAGGAGCGCGTCGCGTTTGCCGTTGCGCACGAGATAGACTTCGACGCGGTAGGCGCCGGTCGGCGATTCGTTAGCCGTTTGAAAATTCAGCTCGGCGAATCCTTTCGCGGGCAGACGCAACTGGCGCACTTGGGCGCGCGCGTCACGCGCGTCGAAGACTTCCACTTCCACCGGCATGCCTTCGAGTTTGCCCTGCCACGAGCGCTGCTTCACGATGCAGCCGATGTGCACTTCATCGCCCGGTCGATAGACGCCGCGCTCGGTAAAGACGAAGGCTTCGAGTTGGTCGGGCGAAATGTTTTCGACGCCGTCGATGTCGAAGCGTGAGAAATCGAGCGCGCGATCGCTCCGCGCGTAGGGCATGAAGGAAACGTCGTTGCCGAGACGCGCCACGAAGGCGACCGGGCGTTTCTCGCGCTCAGGATCGCCTAACGACAGGAAGTTGACCCGGCCATCGGGGCTGGTGGTGCCGCTCGTTAGGGCGACGCCATTCTTGCCCAGGATCTGCACCGCGACGTTGCCTAACGGCGCGCCGGTTTTGAGCGACATGACGAAAACGTCGCTGCTCTTGTCGGCGTTTTTCTTTACCAGAATGCCGAGATCGGTGACGAGGATAAAGCGGCGATCGCTCGGATTTGGAACCGCTTTTTTCTTCACCGGATCCCATTCGCGCGCGCTAACGAAGAAGAGTCCGCGCTCGGTGCCGCCGTCGTTAGGCAATTGCAGATGACTGGAGAAATCGAAGGCGGAAAAGTTCGCCTGGAATTTATTCGTGAGATTGATCGGCTGATGCTCGACCGCGATGCGCGAGATGTTTTCCTCGTCGAATTCGCCGACGAATTCCGGGTTCTCGAATCCCCCGTTGGTCTGGGTGACGAGGTGGTTGATCTGGTTCGAGGCGACACGGGCGATCTCGTATTCGATCTGGCCGAGGCCGCGCGATTTAATCGAGAGCTTCCGTTCACCGCTGAGCGCGAGGATGCCGCCTTTGCCTTCGATCGCGATTTCGCGCGGGAGATCCGGCACGGCCACGATGGCGTCGTAGTCGTTTTGGAGCGGAAAATCGCCAACGGCTTTCACGCCTTTGTCGATGCGGACGTAGAGGCTGCCTTCTTCGGGGACGCTGAATTTAAAAGCGTGGACCTGCGATTGCTCGTGCTCGGATGGGATGACGGTGATCTCGACCGGCCTGGAATTTTTCAGGACGTCGTCGTCAACTTCGCGCGCGCTTTGCCAACTGCTCGGAGTCGGGGTGGGCGTGGACTCCGATTTTTCTTCTTCGGTGTCGCCGTCGTTTTCGGCAGAGTCGTTGTTGTTCTCCGCGGACTCGTTAGGCGAATCGGCTGCCTCTTCGGTTTCCGCGGCGGCTCGTTTCGGGAGGAGATAAACGTGGAGCGCTTTGCGAATTTCCTCCGACTTCGCGGCGGCGGTGGTGTCGATGATCAGGACCTGCTCGGGATCGCCATCGCTGGTGCGCACGACGCTGCCGCTCGCGCTTTCGATTTTGAAGAAGCTGTAGATGTCGGGAACGCTGACTTTCTTCTCGTTGTCGTCCACGGTTTGCGCGCCGCCTTGTGTGGTCGTTAGGCCGCGGGAGAGCGTGAGCTTCATGAAGTCTTCGTGCTCGGGCAGCGTGAGCGGGATGCTGCGGATGTAGGCCAGACGATCGTGCAACCCGTAGGTCGCGGTGAAACGCGGGCCGGATTTGCTCGCGAAGACATCGGAGCCGCCGATCATGGCGAGGGCGACATGTTTCTCGAGATCGGCGCGATCGACGCTGTGAGAAAATTCCAGCGTGGCGACGACCTGACGGATCGCGGGAGTTTTCGGATCCTGATAAAATTCGATTTCCTTGATCGTGCCGGTGAAAGACGGCGTGGTTAGCTCCACGTTGTCGCGCTCGAGGTGGATGTGATGCGGGAAAAAAGTCTTCTCGAAGGTGACGCGATATTTTTGGTCCGCGGGCCAGTCGCGTTTTGGTTTGAAAGTGAGCGCGGAATCGGAAGTCCACGACCATTTTCCCTCCGCGGATGGCTCGAGGTGCACGCCGCTGTTCACGACTTTTCCGACTTGTTCGAGCTTCGCGACTGAGCCGCTGAAGCGGATCGTTAGGGGCGCGGGCTTCAGTTCTTTCTCCAGCCTGGTGACCGGAATTGGATCGGCGATGGCGGTGATGCGAACCGGTTTCGGTTGGCGCTCATACCATTTCCAGCCGAACCAGCCACCGGAGATCAGGAGCAGGAGTAGGAGCAGGAGAAGGAAGCTGCGCGCACGATGGCGGCGAGTGGCGTGAACAGTGCGCGTGAGCCAGGGCGGCGCGGTCCAGATGAAGTTGCCGAAGAGGGCGGCGAGGAAGCGTTTGAGCATAAATCGAATTGAGATGTTGGGGGAAATACGTGAGCCGAGGCGAGTTTCTTTCAACGAATTGAAAAACTTTTCGCCTAACGAGCGGCCGAGATGAAGCAGGCGGACCGCGCTGCGCGGCGATCGGCTAAGGATGCGCGGGACTCGTTCCTACCGGATGGAGAGGAAGGTTTCGCTGATAAAAACCGAGATCTTTCTCGACGTTCCTGGCCAGGACGAAGTTCCCCTCGACACGGGCAAGTTCCGAGCCGCGCTGAGCGGTGCGGACTGCGTCGTCGAAGTGACCGTTTTCCGCATACGCCGCAGCGAGGGTGCGAACGATTACCGGGCTGCCACCGCCCGCGATCTGATCGGCGTTTTGTGCCAGTTGGAGAGCTTTTGCGCCATCACGGAAAGCGGGGTCAGGGCAGGTCGAGAGAGTCCAGGCGAGGTTGTTGAGAGTAGAGGTGGAACGGGGTGCGATTCGCAACGCTGTTTCGTAATGGGCGATCGCTTCGCCGAATCGCCGACTCCGCTGGAGCTGATCGCCCTCCGCAGTTTGCGCGGCGGACGCTCGCGTTTCCGCCTCCTGCAAAAGGGCCCCCGCGCTTGGATCGGTCGGGCTCAGTTCCAAGGCTCGGTGGAGGAGCCCGAGCGCTTCGTCGAAGCGCGCATGTGCGAGCAAGTAACGCGCATAGTAAACATAACTATCCGGGGCGAGTGGCGCGAGCCGCAGCGCTTCCTGAAAATGTTGTTCAGCTGCCGCGCTCTGCGAGGTCGCGTCTTCTGCGATTGCGATGTTGGTCACGAGCACCGAATAGGGCGGCGCCAGTTCTTGGGCGCGACGCAAGGAAGGGAGCGCGCGCGCGAATTCGCCCTCATTCACGAGGGTAATTCCGTAGGTCATCAAGCCGCGCGCGTTGCGAGGATCCTTCAACACGACGTCGTGCCAGAGTGATTCTTCCGTTTTCCAAACCTTGTTCCGTTGAAACGTCGCGTAGGCGCTGGCGCAGAAGAGGAGCGTGACGGCAGAGGCGCAGGCGATTTTCACGGCGCGAGCGGGCTCCTGCAGGCGCGCCGCGAGCAAATTCGCCGCGCCTACCAGAGCGATCACGATGCCGATGTAGGCCGGAAATGCGCGGTAGTCGTTCATCGCTTCGGCCAACGGGAAAAGCGAGGTGGGCAGCAGCGCGACGACAAACCAAAGAAGGCCGAAACCAATCAGCCGCGTCCGTTTGAAAAGCGCCGCGCAGGCTGCGGCCGCGCCGAGCACAAGCACGAACGCGAAACCAGCCCACAAACGTGAATCGTGCGCCGTGACGAACGGCTTCAGGTCGTAATCCGCGGATAAGCCGAGCGGCCAGAAGAAGTTCTTAAAATAAAGCAGCGCGACGTAGGGCTGTGTGACCAGATAATCGTGCGCGTTCGCCGCGCCGGCCACCCAGGTCGGCGGCGTCATCTGCTGGACAAAGAAAAGCACCGCGCCGCAGATGAGAAACGGCGGGAGTAATTCCAGAAATCGCGCTGGCCCGGCGGATTTTTGCTTTTCGTTAGGCAACAAGATCCGAAAGAGAGCGAAGAGCACGGGAAAGATCGCTGCGGTCGGTTTGGCCATGATGGCAAGCGCGGCAGGCAGGCAGTAAACGAAATATCGGCGCAGTCCCGGCGCGGCGAAGTAGAGAGCAAACGATGCGACCACGCCCAGCGTGGCCATGATCTCCGACGAGACGATGATGTAATTAACGGCGTCGGCGTTTACGGGGTGCAGCGCATAGCACCCCGCGCCCGCGAGCGCGAGCCAGCCCGCACTGGGCGAACGCTCGGTCTCCAGAAGCAGACGGCGAAGGACGAAAGCGAGAAGCAAGATCAGCGCGCTGAAGAGCGCGAAATTCGAAAGCTGAAACCAAAACGGCTGCAGTCCATGAGCGAGCCGGTAATCGAGCGCGAGCAGCGCCGAGACAAGCGGGCGATACGATTGATTGTTCGGGAGCGCGCTGAAGGTCGTCGCGTCACGAAAGAATCGCGGAACATTCCGCAAGTCGCGCAGGGCAACGTTGTCCACGATCGCGTGGCCGTCGTCCATGTGGAAACCATTTTGAAAATGGTTCGAGTAAGCGGCGACAGTGACAGCGAGAAGCAACGCGATGCCCAGGGCGACCTTCGCTTTCTCCACAGACATCGATGCAGTCTAGCGTGAATGCTTTCGCGTGACCTTCTGAAATGCGCTAAAACCAAACGCCATGTCCCGCCGCGAATTCCTCGCTACCCGGCGGAGTCTGGTCGAGCGGTTGGGGGATTGGAGCGACCGGAAGCGCTGGCAGCAGTTCTTCGATTCTTACGCGAAGCTGATCCACGGCGCGGCGCGCCAGGCCGGCCTAACGGAAAGCGAAGCGCAGGAAGTCGTGCAGGAAACGCTCATCACCGTCGCGAAGAAGATCGACCGCTTGAAGTACGATCCAGCGCTGGGCTCGTTCAAGGGCTGGCTTTTGCAGATCACGCGCTGGCGGATTGCGGATCAGTTTCGAAAACGAAAAGATGTTGGCGAACAAGGGGCGCGCCCGAGGCGCGACGAGCGCGATACCCTAACGATCGAACGAGTAGCCGACCCAGCGGGTTTCGATCTCGACGCGGCTTGGGATGAAGAATGGCGCCGCAACCTGCGCGAAGCCGCGGTGACGCGGGTGAAGAAGAAGGTGAGCGCGAAGCAGTATCAGATTTTCGATTGCTATGTGCTGAAGGAATGGCCGGTGCAAAAGGTCACGAAGGAATTGCGCGTGAGCGTGGCGCAGGTGTATCTGGCGAAACATCGGGTGGGGGCGCTGTTGAAAAAGGAAGCGGAGAGGGTCGAGAAGGCGCGGTAACGATATCCAGTTGTCATCCCGATCCGGCGCAGCGCGGAGAGGGACCCCGCGGGCGATTCTCGACGTCGTTAGGCGTATCCCTGTCGAGAAACGCTTGCGAGGTCCCTCGCCGTCTGCGCGGCTCGGGATGACAAGCGGAGGCGTAGACCGTCGTCACGGTTGCAGCTATACCAATCCGCGTGCGTATCCCGTCGATCCCCGATCATGAAATGCTCGGCATCATCGGGCGCGGCGGCTACGGCGAAATCTGGCTCGCGCGCAGCCTAACGAATGCGTTGCGCGCGGTAAAAGTGGTTTATCGCGATTCGTTCGAGAGCGAGCGCACCTTCAATCGCGAGTTCGAAGGCATGTCGGCCTTCGAGCCGATCTCGCGCGCGCACGATGGGTTCGTCGATATTCTTCATGTTGGCCGCAGCGTTTCCGGGCGCTTCTTCTATTACGTGATGGAGCTGGCCGACGATCAGGTTAGCGGCGCGGAAATCGAGATCACGCGCTATGCGCCGAAGACTTTGAAGGCCGAAGTTGGTCACGTTCTTCCAGTGGAGGAATGTTTGCGACTCGGTTTGCTTCTCGCGGAGGCGCTGGGCGCGCTCCATCGCGAAGGACTGGCGCATCGCGACATCAAACCTTCGAACATCATATTCGTTAGGGGAGTGCCGAAGCTGGCCGATATCGGCCTGGTCGCGAGCAGCGGGCAGCGATCGTTCGTTGGGACCGAGGGTTATGTGCCACCGGAAGGCCCGGGCACCGCGCAAGCCGATCTCTACAGCCTCGGCAAAGTTCTTTACGAAATCAGCATGGGGAAAGACCGGCTCGATTTCCCGGAGCTGAGCAGCAATCTCGACGAATCCACGGACAAGGAGCGCCTGCTGCAATTGAACGGCGTCTTGCTCAAAGCCTGCGCGCAACAGCCCGCGCAACGTTACGAAACTGCCGATGATTTACGCGCCGATCTCGCCCGCATCCAGAGTGGAGAGAAAAAGGAGCGGCGCTTTCGCCTAACGATTCCTCTTCTCGCCGTCATCCTCCTTTTCTCGTTAGGCGCTCTGGTTGTGCAGCACTTTGTCCGAGGAAAGTCGCCATTACCTGGACCCGCCACGACGACGATCAGGACCGAGCCGCCAGGTGCGATGGTGATTTTGGGCGATCGGATGGAGCGAAGCCCGGCGAAGTTTTCCGGCCTAACGAATCAGAAATATCCGCTGCGCATCATGCTGCCGGATTACGATTCGATCGAGACCGAGCTGACGCCGCAGACTGGGCTGGTCTTCAAATTGGTTCGGAGCAAAGGTTCGGTGCAGATCAATTCCGTGCCGGCGGGGGCGGCGTTTGAAATTCGCCACGGCGGCGAAGTCGTTAGGCGCGGGAAGGCTCCGATGTTGCTGCACGATCTCCCGACGGGCACCTACGAGGTGCAGGCGCGGTTGGGTGATTGGGAGCTGGAGGATCAGGCCGAGATCAAGCGCGGCGAGGTCACCTTGAAGACGTTTCGCCTCGCTAATGGCAGCGTGAAGATCATCAGCGCGCCGGCCGGAGCGAAGGTGTCGTTAGGCGGGAGCGAACTCGGGGTCACCCCGTTGCTGCTCGATGAGGTCAAGCCCGGAGAGGTGCGCTACTCTTTGCAAGTCGCCGGGTTCAAACCAGACTGAGGTCAGCGGGACGGTTCGGCCTAACGAACAAACTTTCCTGGCGGCGCGGCTGGATAAACGGCTGAGCCCGGCGCCCGGCAAAGTGTGGCAAAATTCTCTTGGGATGCGTTTCGTGCCGGTTGCTAACTGGCACATCAGCGAGTGGGAAACACGCGTGCAGGATTGGATGGCTTTTTGCCGCGCAACGAATCGCGCCTTCGCGCCGCCGGATTTCCCGCAGACGGAAAACGATCCGGTGGTGAAGGTGGATTGGGAGGATGCGAACGCATTTTGTCAGTGGCTGACCGAGAAAGAGCGACGCGAGAATTTGCTCGATGAAAATCAAAGCTATCGACTGCCGACCGACCAGGAATGGAGTGAAGCAGCCGGATTGCCTAACGAGGAAGGGACTACGCCCGAAGAGCGCGACGGCAAAACCCGCGATCAATTTCCCTGGGGGAAAACATGGCCGCCGCCGCGCGGGACAGGTAACTACGGCGTGATCGAAGGAAGCAGCAGCGACGGTTTTGCGATTACCGCCCCGGTGGGGAGCTTCGCCGCGAACTCGTTAGGCATTTACGATCTCGGGGGAAACGTCTGGGAATGGTGTTCCGATCTCTACAAACCGGGGAGTCGGTGGGGGGTGCTCCGGGGTGGCTCGTGGGGAACTAAAAGTCGGGGGGAATTGCTGACTTCTTATCGCAATGTGGTCGATCGCGGCGAGCGCGATGTGATTTATGGGTTTCGCTGTGTGCTCGTGGCGGAGGCGGAATCGCCGTGAGTTCTGACTCTTCGGCGAGGGCGCCAAAGAGGGCACGCGGGGGCGCGTGCGCTCCCCAGAGAAGCGGCTGCGCCGCTTAGTTGCTCGTCGGGATGATCGTGACCGAGGGCGAGGACTCCGGTTTAGCCGGGGCGGTCGCGTCGTGCAGGACGAGCTGGCCGTCGAATTCGCGCCGGTAGTCGGCCACCATCATCGGCCGCGTTTTGTTATCGACGAGGCCTTTGTAGTTGATAACGCCGGTGGCTATGGACTGCGCGAGTTTCGCGCGCCAGGTGCTTTGCGCGATCAGTCGGCTCTCGCCGCGCTCCGTGAGGAAGCCGCCTTCCACCAAAATCGAAGGCGTTTGAGTCAAGCGCAAGACGGCGAAACGCGCGCGCTTTATCCCGCGGTCAACTTCGGAGAAATGGCCGACGACGGAGTGATAAACACTCATGGAGAGCGCGAGGCTGGGCGCGTCCACCGGGCTGCCGGCCTGCATGTTCATAAACCGAAGCGCGAGCGCGTCGTCCGCGGTGGATGGCGCGCCGCGCGGGGTGAGTGAGAAAACTTCGAAGCCTTGGGCGGCGGCATTCGAGTCGGTAGCATTGAAGTGAATGCTGACGAAGATCGAATCCTTGGCCGCGTTGGCGATGCGGGCGCGCAATTCCAGCGGCACGAAGATGTCGCTGTCTCGCGTCATAATGACCTTGAGGCCTTTCGCTTCGAGGAGAGGCTTAATGTTGCGCGCGACATCGAGCGCGAAATCCTTCTCGCAACCATAAGGACTGATCGCGCCTTTGTCGTAACCGCCGTGGCCAGGATCGAGGACGACGGTTTTGAAATGGCCGAGATTCGGAATCATCTGCGGACGCAGTTGCGGCTCGAGGGTCTTCGCCAGATCGACGCGCGAGACTAAAAATTCACCGTCCTTTTCCGCTACGGGGAAGCAGAGCCAGTTGCGCACGCCGTTAATCATCACCTCGCGGCTGTCGAGCTGGAACTCGACGGAGTTTGTTCCATTATCGAGGCGCAGATGTTTTTCGATCGGCGTGACGTTGGTTGGGAGTCCGTAGAATTGAGCGACGTTATCGGCCGTGAGATATTCGCGGCCTCCGATTTTTAGGATTTTCCAACTCGGAGCGGCGAGAGCGGCCGTGCTCAAAGTGAAGAGAGCAACGAGCGAGGCGAAAATCCTAGAGCTGGCGAACATGGGGCGGATTATGAAATATCGGCGCGCGGAGGGCAATACTAATTTTCTAGTAATTATAACACGGGGGACGATCGCCTCCTCTTACGCTCGCGCGCGTAACGTCCTCACGCCAGTGAAATCCGAGAGTTGAAGGTGCGCGGCTCGCCACCCCTGGGCTGCGAATTTCCAGAAGCGTTTTCTGCACCGCAGGATCTCCCTGCGGCTAACTCACTTTTTCTACTCCACCTTTTCTCTCGATAGAGTGGAAGGGTTCGCAAACTCCTGGCCGCTTTGCTCGAGATGCAATGCAATTCCGACCAACGCATCCTGCGCACCCGGCTTGGCACCTGAGGTATAAATCCAATTACCCACCAGATTCGATTTTTCCAGTTCGACTGGTTTGGTCGTGAAAGTCTTCTTCTCATGCGGTTTGAGCTGGAGGATTTCGAAAGTGCCATTCGCTCTTTTCGGAGTCGCGCTAGCCTTCACCCCGAGCTGCTCGTGGGTGTAGAGGATGACGTATTTCGCCTGAACGCCAGTCAGGTCATGGAAGGTTTTGTTTTCCACCGTGATTTCGTAAGTCCAGTGCTCTCGGGTCAAGTTGGCGCCGCCTTCCGAGGCTTTGGCGATGGTTTGATCGATCCGTTTCGGAACGCTGTGAATTTCTACGTCGCTATTCCCAGCGAACGAGCGGGAAAAGCCGACGACCAAAAGACTAGCGCAAAAAATTCGACGAGGGATTTTCATAATGAGTCGAGATAAGATACGTTTTGAAATTCGGTTCCAAGAAAGAAAATCAGCGCGAAGGAAAATAATGAAAACATCCAAGATCATCCTCTCACTCCTCGCCTGCGGGGTGTTCGCTTTGTTGCCCAACGTTGCCCGCGCGCACGGCGGGGAAGAGCACGGCGCTAAAGGCGACGAGAAAACGATCACTGGCGAAGTGGTCGATATGGCCTGCTACATCGATCACGGCGCGGCCGGCGCGAAGCACGCCGACTGCGCAAAGACCTGCATCAGCAGCGGACTGCCGGTCGGGATAAAGGCCGCCGACGGCAAAACCTACCTGATCATCGGCGAGCACAAACCGATCAACAGCGAGCTGGCAGAGCTCGCCGCGAAGACGATCACGGTGAAAGGCAAAGTCACTTCGCGAGACGGCCTCAACATGATCGAGAACGCCGAGATCGTGCCCAAGGGATAACACGCCGGACGAAGAGCGGTGTTTCGCGTTTCCCCTCTCTCCTCCCGGGATTCGTCTGCGTTCTGGCGGCGGCGGCCACCGTCAGTCGATGCGGAAGAGTTTGCCTAACCGGAAGTTCAGCCGCGGTCCCCTGGTCGTGGAGCTGCCTCTGAGGTTTGCGATCCCCCCGAAAAGCTATCGGTTTCGACCTCACCCGACAGGAAGATAGTCCGTACCTGTCCGAGCAAGCGACCGGAGGGAATTTTTGCTTTGATCCCGCTTCCGTAGCGATGACTGACGGTATTTCTGGAGGGATCCACGTCGTTTCTAGATGTAGAACCAACGTTTTCTGGGAGGAGCTGCGGCATTTCTGTCAAGTGCGGCGGCGTCTCAGAATGGATTAGTGGCACACCCACATCGGCTTGGAGCGGAGGGCCGGCGCCCGCATCCTGCGCGGGGGATCTTGCGGTGGTCCCAGGTTAGTGCGCTGACGGGACCCTGTCGTCCCGTAGATAGGTGACTGGGTTTTCCCGCGAGGGTGGTGTTGCTGGAACGCCCGGAGATGCTTCTGTATCTCAGCGACGCTGGATTCATCCGCCGAGGGAAGCGCGCTCTTCGTATTTGATCGCCGCCGCGTAATCGCCGGTCTCCGCGCACGCCGCCGCCAGAGTGTCAATGATGTCGCCGTCCCTCCACCGCGAGAACTTACAGGCTTTGTTCGCCTTACAGGATGGCTGGCATCGTTGCCGGCGTGCCGATGAGCATCCAGTAGAAAAGGGAATCGTCTTCGCGCAATGAGCCCATGGCAGAGCAATGCGCGTCGATCTTAACAAAACGTCCCCATCCCATCTTAGAGAAATTCGACATATCGCCTGTCGCGCGCAGTGCCGTGTCGATTTCTTGGAAGGCCTTCTGCGACGAGGGAGAAAGCTTCGCGTATAGCTTCGCGAAGCCGGGGGCGTATTTAATTTTCAATAAATCCGGTCCAGCGCTCTTCCCTCTGCGTAGTCAATCTCTGCCTGTTTGATTGCTCCGTCGAATTTTCCGCTTTCAAAGGCGGCTTGGAATTTTGCGTGGAAACTTCGCGGTCCCTCCGAAACCTTCGGGCTCGACGCCCGGTTCCAGAAGATCAGCGAAGAGAGGACTGCTCGTAGTTGTGTCATGTTTTTGCTCTTTCTTTCCTACCGGCACTATAGAGCAGGAGTCAAGCCTTGCTCCTTCAGGTCGAGGTGAAACGTCACTTGAGAAAGTTATTTCCTCTCCTCCGACACCTCAGCTTGGCACCACCGAGTTCCACTTTCAACCACTTTCGGCCTAACGAGTTTGGTTCGTTAGGCTGCGCGATCACCCATTCGTTAGGCACCGAGGAGTCTGGGTGGATGGCTTCCAGCCACGCGCGACGTTGAAGATGACGCTAATCCTCGGGAAAACGCTGCAGCCCCTGGCCGAAGGCCGTAAGGGCGCGGGGTTCGCCGAGCTTCCCAAAGCTTACCGCGAAATTTCTCTTCCCTGCCAACCGAACCGGACGCTCTGAGGCGACCATGGTTTTCGGGCCGTGGACGCTTAGCTCACGCTGCCGTCGTCGGCGTGGTGACGGCCGATTTCTGCGTCACCTCGCGACGGAGACTGCTCGCGCTGCCGCCGCGGGCGCGGGTCCACCAGAGAACGATGGGCGAGGCGATGAAGATTGACGAGTAGGTGCCAACCGCGACGCCGATGATGATGGCGAGCGAGAAGTCACGCAGGACGGCCCCGCCGAAAAAGAAGAGACACAGAATCGGGATTAGCGTGACCGTGCTGGTGAGGATGGTACGACTGAGTGTCTGATTGATGCTCGTGTTCATGATCTTCTCGATCGTGCCACGCATGCCGCTGGCAAGGCCTTCGCGGATTCGATCGTAAACGACGATTGTGTCGTTAATGGAATAACCGGCGATGGTGAGAATGGCGCCGACGAGCGGCAAGGTCAGCTCACGGCCCATGAGCGAAAACACCCCAACCGTGATGAGCACGTCGTGCAAAAGAGCGACGATCGCGCCGACAGCGAAAGAGAGCTCGAAGCGAAACGTCACGTAAATGAGGATGCCCAAGATGCCGATGCCGAGCGCCCAAAGCGAGCTCTTGGCCAACTCGCCGCCGACGAGCGCGCCGACGCGTTCTTCGCGTTCGACTTTAAATTGGCCGGCGGGGATAGAGCTGCGAATCGCGCTTTCCACTTTCTCACTGGTGTTAAGCGGCAGTCGCAGGGTGATGAAGTTGCGCTCGCCCTGAAGCGATTGCTGGATCGGTTCGTTATCGAGCCCGAGCGGTTTTAGAGCGTTGCGCACCTGCGCGACTTCGACGGTCCGCGCCGCGCTAAGGGAAAGCAGATCGCCGCCTTTGAAATCGACGCCAAAATTGCGATCGCCGCGGATGACGAAAGAGGTTGCGCCCGCGATGAGCAAAGCGAGCGAGCACATGCAGGCGATGAAGCCTTTGCCGAGAAAATTGAAATTGTGCGACGAGATGAGGTGGAGCATCGAAACCTTCTTCACCCGTCCGGTATCGACGAACCAACTGAACAAATTTCGCCCCACGATGAGTGCAGTGAAGAGAGAAGCGAGAATGCCTAACGTCAGGGAAATGGCGAAGCCTTTGACCGGGCCGCTCGCTTTCCAGAAGAGAATCGCCGCCGTGATCAGCGTCGTAACGTTGGCGTCGAGAATGGAGGAGAACGCTTTTTCGTAAGCGGTTTGCACGGCGATCTTGAGGGATTTACCGAGCGCCAGTTCTTCACGCAGCCGTTCGTAAATAAGCACGCTCGCGTCCACTGCGAGACCAATCGTGAGCACGACACCCGCGATGCCCGGGAGCGTGAGGACGAAGTTAAACATCGTCAACGCGCCGACGAGCAGGATGATGTTAACGATCAGCGCGAGGTTCGCGATGAGGCCGGCAAATTTATAATAAACGAGCACGAGCACGAGGGTGATCGCGAGCCCGAGGAGACCGGCGAAAATGCTGCTGCGAATCGAGTCCTGCCCAAGCGTGGGGGAAACGCTGCGCTGCTCTTCCACGCTCACTGGAGTCTGCAGCGGATTCTCGAGTGCGCTCGCGAGATTCCGTGCTTCGTTCTCACCCATGCCGCCGCCGCTGATTTGCGCTCGACCGCCGTAAATTGGCCCGTTCCTCACTCCCGGCGCGGAGATGACTTTGTTATCCAGCAGGATCGCCATCGCGGATTTCTCGTTGTAAACCTGCTCGGTCAACTTTCCGAACTGAGCCCCTCCCTCCGAATCAAACTGTAAATCTACTTCCCAGCCTTCCGGCCCGTAGGAAGCGCCGGCGTTCGTCACGTGGTTGCCAAGCAAGTCGGCTTTCTTCTTCACGAGAATCTTGCTCTCGGTTTTTTTGTCCTGCCGCTCGGACGTGAGGGTGTCGATCGAATAACCGGGAGGAAGAACCCCAGTTCCGTTTTCGAACTGAGAAATCAACGCGCTGCTTTGCGGGTGCACCAAATGGAATTCGAGCTTGGCGACGCGCTGCAATTGGGCGCGTGCCTCGATGATCTTCGCCGGATCGAGCCCTGGGATTTGCACCAGGATGCGGTCGGTCCCGACTGGGCTGATGACCGGCTCGCCGCCGCCGAAATAATCGACGCGTTTGCGGATGACTTCGACCGCCTGCTCGAGGTTGGCCTTCGTGATCGGACGTTCGCCAGGAATGAGGCGGATCAGAAACGAGGTGCCGCCTTTGATATCAAGCCCGAGCTGAATTTTTTTATCGGGCGGCCAAATCGTTACAATGCTGAACGCGACCAGGAGCAGCACGAGCACCATCGCGAGGAGACGTTTGCGCGCGCCGAAGTCGGTCGCGAAGTACCAGCCGAACAGAACCAACAGGATGAGGCCGAGGAAAAAAGTGAAGGCGGGAGTCATATCAAGCTTGTGACGGTTTCAGAACGTTGGTCACGGCGGACTTTTCCATTTCGAGTTTTACGTTATCGGCCACTTTCACGATCACGGTGGTTTCTTTCACATTGGTGATGCGACCATGAATGCCCGAAGTCGTGATGACGTCGTCGCCCGTCTTGAGCGCGGAGACGAGACGCGCCTGTTCCTTTTGCCGCTTCATTTGCGGCCGAATCATCACGTAATAACCGATGACGAAAATGAAAACGATCGGGAGCAGCCCAACGAGGCTGGAGGCTGGCGAAGCAGGAGCGGCGGGAGCGGCTTGGGCGAGAAAAAGAAATAACATTGGGTAAAACAAATCGTCGCTGCGGCGCGCTCGCCGAAGCGGGATTTCACTGAGCACAGTTGGCGACGGAATGCAAGAGAGCGGATGGCGGAAAGGAGGCGCCGGGAGCACATTGTCATCCCGAGGCGGGGGAGCGCGCCGAGGGACCCCCCAAGCTAATGCTGGCGCCATGTTCGCGGCGAGGGTCGAGTGACGCTTGCGGGGTCCCTCGCTTCGCTCGGGATGACAAGTCCGCGGTGTAGCGCACGCTGTCCGCGCTTTGGGTGGCAATTTTACATAGCGGGTGAGGATGTTAGTTTCTTTCTCCGCATCGGCCATCTTGTAGCGTGCCCGCTCTATGAATCAAAATCCGCCGTTTCCATCGCCCGAGGAACTCCAAGCGAAGCTTTCCGAGTTCATGAAATCGAACTTTGGCGACAAGGTCACTTTCGCGAGCTTCGCCCAGCCGGAACGAGCCGAAGTGGGCGACGAAGAAGAGCCACCCAAGCCGATCGAAGACGGCTTCGTCTTCGATTTTCTGCCGCGTGACATCAAAGCGCATCTCGACCGTTTCGTTATTCAACAGGACGAAGCGAAGAAGGTTCTCGCGATCGCGGTTTGCGATCACTACAACCACATCAACTACGTGCGCCAGCTTGCGACCGAGGATGCGGTTCGAGCGGAGGAAACTGAATACGCGAAGCAGAACGTCATCCTCGTCGGCCCGACCGGCGTCGGAAAAACCTACCTGATCAAGCACGTCGCGGAGCTGATTAAAGTGCCTTTTGTCAAAGCCGACGCGACCAAATTTAGCGAGACCGGATATGTCGGCGGCGACGTGGAAGATCTCGTCAGGGAACTCGTGCAAAAAGCCGACGGCGACGTGGCGCGCGCTCAATTCGGCATCATCTACATCGATGAGATCGATAAAATTGCGTCGGCCAATAACATGGGCGGCCGCGACGTGAGCGGCCGCGGCGTGCAAACGACGCTGCTGAAATTGATGGAAGAAACCGAAGTGCCGTTGCGGAGCGCGAACGATTTGCAAGGCCAGCTCCAGGCCGCCTTCGAGTTCCAACGCAAAGGCAAAGCCAAACGGGAAACGATCAGCACGCGGAATATTTTGTTCGTCGTCAGCGGCGCGTTCGAGCGTCTCAAAACCCAGGTCGCGCGCCGCATCGCGCAAGGTCAGATCGGTTTCCAAAACGCACCTCTCGCCGTGCTCGATAACGACGTTTTCAAACACGTCACGACCGGCGACTTCGTCGAGTACGGCTTCGAGCCGGAGTTCATCGGTCGGCTGCCGGTGCGCGTCGTCTGCGAGGAACTAAATGCGGGCGATCTCTACAAGATCATGAAGTTTTCCGAGGGCAGCATCCTGCGGCAATACGAGCGCGCCTTTCGCGCCTACGGCATCGAGGCCAGCTTCGAAGACGAAGCGCTCCTCCTCATCGCCAGCGCCGCGGCGCTGGAAAAGACCGGCGCGCGGGGGCTCCTCACCGTCTGGGAAAAGCTCTTTCGCGATTACAAATATCATCTCGCCGGTTCGGGTTTAACACAGTTGCGCGTGAGCGAGGAACTCGTGCGCGAACCAGTGCGCGTGCTGGAGCGGCTCATGGCCGAAGGTCATCAGCAGGAAAAGGCGGCGATGGTGCATGAGGCGCAGATTTTCGCGGATCGATTCTCCGCTGAGCACGCCGTGGAAGTGCGCTTCGACGAATCCGCGTTGCAGCGTCTCGCCCAGCGCGCCGAGGCGGAACGCATGAAGATGAGCGAACTCTGCGCACATCTTTTCAAAGATTTCCAGTTCGGCCTCAGCCTGATTCGCAAGAACATGGGCCGGACCAGGTTTGTCCTCAGTGCTTCGGCTGTGGATGCGCCCGATAAATTTCTTAGCGACCTCGTCCTGCAATCGTATGGCCCCGCGGCCGCGCCGGAATGAAGCGGCTCCTCGGGACCACGCTTTGGGTCGGCACGCTCTCGTCCGCGATCACTATTGTTCTGCAAAAAAGCGGATTCCTGCTGCGGCCGGAAACCGCCCTCGCGCAACTGATCTTCGGCGAAATCACGCCTAACGACGGCTTCGGATTTTGGAATTACCTGCTCGTTGTCGCGCTCGGCTTTGCCGTCGCGTGGTCAATCTTGCAGGTCGCCGAGACGAGCCGGCGTGGCCTCTTGCTCTTGCTCCTCGTCGTGGAATTGATCTGCGCCGCGCTGGTCTTTTCGCTCGTCCACCTTTTCTTCCAGCCGTTTCCGGCCATTCTCGTTTCGCTGCTCGCCGCGGCGCTTGCGGCCGCGAGCGAGATGACCGCGGATGGTCGGCAGCGCCGCATTCTCACGCACCATTTCCGCGACCGGCTGTCCGGGAGCGCGCTCACTCGCCTAACGGAAAGCAATCTCGCCGTTTGGAGAACGCCGCAGACGCCAGTGGCTACTTTTCTGTTTTGCGAGATCGCGAATCAGGCTGAGTTAATCGACGAATTACGTCCGGCCGATTGCGCGCGTCTCACGAACGACTTCATCGCCGCGGCCAGCGACCTCTTTCTTGGGGAAGGCGGTTACCTTCATGCCGCGGATGGAGAGGGAGTCTGCATCGTTTTCGGTTTTCCCCACGCGACGACGAATCACGCCGCGCGCGCCGCGCGGGCGGCGCTTCTTTTTCGCGACCGCATTTCCGTCCTCGCCTTCAAGAAACCGGACTCGTTAGGCAAAATCGATTTACGCATCGGTATGAGTTCCGGTCCGGTTGTGGCCACGGTGCCGAACGATGAAAAACGCCACGATGTGGTCATGAGTGGGGAGCCGGTCGAACTCGCGCGCCGGCTCGCACGGGCGAACAAGGTTTACGGCTCGCAAATTTTGCTCGGCCCCCGCGCCTACAGCGAAGCAACCGCCGAAATCGTGGCCCGGCCGATCGATTTTTTACCGAGCGGCGAAGCGCACGAGCGCTTGGAAGTGTACGAGCTACTCGCTCTCGCCACCGAAGCGAGCGCGGAAGAGATTGCCTGTCGTGACCGTTTTTGGACGGCGCTCGTTTATTTCCGGGAGCGACGTTGGGCGGAAGCCTTTAACGAATTCACTCATGCGCGTCGCGCCGGCGTGACGCGCGATGAGCCTTTGCAGTGGTATTTGCGCCGTCTCGAACCGGTGATCCTGCGGATGGCGAGCGAGCCGGCGCCGGCCGTGGAGCCGCTGGCCCCGTTTTGAAGCGCACCGAGTATCCCGTGGCGCTGCGCGAACTGATCGCGCAGTTGCGGCAAATGCCCGGCGTCGGGCCGCGCTCCGCAGAACGCATCGCGCTCTGGATCGTGCAGGCGCGCGCGGGGCAACCGGAGGCGATCGCGGCCGCGATCTCGCAGACGCGCGCCGCCATTCATCCCTGTCGGCAGTGCGGCTTTTTTGCGACCGCGGAGGTTTGCGAAATTTGCGCGGACGATTCGCGTGTCGCGGGGCTGCTCTGCGTCGTGGAGCAGGCGACGGACATTTTGCCTTTGGAAAAGACGAGCGCTTTTCGCGGCCGCTATCACTCGTTAGGCGGTCGCATCTCTCCGCTTGATCGCGTGGCGCCGGAAGATTTGCGCATCGCGGAGCTGGTGGCGCGGGTGGAACGCGACTCGCCTAACGAGATCATTTTCGCGCTCGCGGCCGACGTGGAAGGCGAAGCGACGACGCATTACCTGGTCGATTTGTTAAAGGACTATCCGGTCAGCCTAACGAGGATCGCGCATGGGCTGCCCGCCGGTGGAGGACTGGAATCGGCGGATGAGCTAACGCTCTCCCGGGCGCTCCAGGGGCGCACGAAGTTGTAACGCGCGCGTTCAGCCTAACGAGTGGCCGGCGCTTGAAGGTTGCGGACGTTCTGTGAAAGATTGCGGACGTGAGTGACTCCGCTCCCATCCAGAAAATGCTCCAACCGAAACGGCGCATCCGCTTTCTGCGGATCATCGCCATTTTCAAGATTATGAAGGGCTTTCTGCTTCTGAGCGTGGGTGTGTCTCTTCTTTTTTTGAACAGCAGGGCGCATTTGCTGGACGCGATCGGCGACTGGGCGGGGGATGAGCTGGCTCTCGTGCACAGCCGCCCGCTCCTGTATCTGCTGAATCAATTGCAAGTGGTCGTCGCGGGCGGACAACTGCGCGTGACTGGATTGGTTTCACTTTTTTACGCGGCAGTTCTCTTCACTGAAGGCACCGGAGTTTATTTCCAACAGCGCTGGGCCGAGCTGCTGATGGTTTTCGCCACGGCGGCTCTGATTCCGTTCGAGATTCATCATCTCTGGTATAAACCGAGCACGATCGCCGCAATCATTCTCGCGGCGAATATCTTCATCGTCTGGTTCCTCTATCGCGTGCTGCGGCGCGAGAAACGGGAGCGTCCGGCGCCAGAAAAACGCGAAGTCGCCACGGTTCGTTAGGCGTTAGGCGTGACGCCGAAGCGGGCGAGCGCGGGTGTAACTTTTTCCATCGGCAGACCGATGACGTTGCTGCGCGAGCCAATGATCCGCGCGATGATCGCGCTGCCTTTTCCCTGCGCGGCGTAGGCGCCGGCTTTGTCGAGCGGCTCGACTTTGCGCAGGTAATCCTCGATCTGCGAGGCGTTCCATTTCTTGAACAAAACTTGCGAACTCACCGTGAACGTTTCGGTTTTTCCGGTCGTTAGGCATCCCAGAGAAACGCCGGTCGAAACGGTGTGTTCCCGACCGCTCAAACGCGCAAGGATGCGGCGGGCGTCCGCGAGGTCGGCGGGCTTGCCGATAATTTCGCTATCGACCGCAACCAGGGTATCGGCCGCGAGAACTACTGCATGCGAGTGCGTGCGCGCGACCGCGAGACCTTTGCGGAGCGCGTTCCAACAAGTGATCTCGCCCACCGTGAGAGTGGCGGGGAAAATTTCCGTGATCGCAGGAGCAACGATCTCAAAGACAAACCCGGCCTCGCCTAACAATCGCCTGCGCCGCGGCGAAGCGGAAGCAAGGATCAAGCGCGGCGCGCCCTGGCTCACTACGGCTGTTGGCCGGGAGCTTTTTTCCCGCCGAGAAAATCGGGCAACTTCATCTCTTCGTAACCGGCCGGCACGTTAAACTCCGCATCGTCGATAGGTCCGACTCCGACCGTTTCCAGCGTGCTCGTCATCTGGTTTTTCCCTTGCATCGTGATCTGCGTCCGGAGCGGCAATCCCGGAAGGTCGTGGAAGTCCGGAATGCCTTTGCGCATGGCAGCGAAGGCGCCGTTTTGCAGGACGGACATTTGCTTCAGGATCGACTGGTAGTTCGGGTAATCCTTCGCCACCCAATAACTGGTTTTAACCTTCGGCGAGTCGACGAGATATTCTTCAGTCTCATAGCCATTGATCTTTTCCTTTTTGCCCGTGGCTTTCGGCGCGGAATTCTCCGGCATTAAATCCTTGCTCATCGACTTGGCCATTTCCGCCATGGCTTTGGCTTTGTCGCCGGAAATGCGCATGACCTTCTTCTGATCGTTGATGAGAGTAATAAGCTCGCCGGTCTTGGCGTCCATAATGGTGGTGATTTGCGGATTGATCTCCACGCGCGCTTTGTCGCCCTTCACCTTGAGGGTGATTTCGTTCGTGCCATCCGATCCTTCGACTTTCTGCACAATGGTAAGATCGGCTCGCGCCGTGATAGTCGAAAAGAGCAGGGCAAGAAGAGAGAGACGGACGGTATTCACGTGAAGTTCCTAGACGGAACGCGGGCCTTTGGCAAGAGGGGCCGTCGTCGCGGTGAGGAGCGACTTCGCGAAAAAACTTGGCAATGTTTTCCGGCCGCGCCACTTTGGCGGCGCGCGCGGGCATAGCTTAATGGTAAAGCTCCAGCCTTCCAAGCTGGCTATGAGGGTTCGATTCCCTTTGCCCGCTCTCTGTAAAGTTAGCGGTCCAGAGTAACAATCCTGTTACGGCAAGATTCTTTATTGTTCCTTTCGCGCCGCCGGAAGATCGGCGGATGAAAGTTCTAAGTGTCTTCGGTCATCCGTTTTCTAGCCTAACGAGTAAAGGACTGGCTCTATGGTTGCCTTTGTCCCTCTCCGTGCTTGGTCTAACTCTCTCGCGCGCGGGCGCGGAAACAGGTAAGGCCAATCCCAACGCCGGCGCGGGTGATGTGATTGTGCACGGACAGTTCGGCGGCAATATCTTCGGTTTCGAGCTTGATCCGGACGGCACGGAAGGCTTGCTCTGCGAAGCCGTGGGGAATTCGGATGGGACAGTGCTCGCGGCGGTGGAGACTTTCGATCCTGTCACAGGACAAATTATTAAAGTCGTCAGGCAAACGGAGACTCAGGATGACTTTGTCGCCTTAGCCATAACTGGCCGCTCGATCGGTCTGGTGGAACGCGAACAGGTGAACGGCCTTTTTCATGTCAATCGCAGCTATGTCCTACTCGATCCACTCGAAGGGAATGCGATCAATGGCGTCTGGTCGGCGCCGGTCGATCGCAAACACGTGATCTTCCAGGTAAAACCGAGTCTTGACGAGAGACCTGACGTAGCGGTTTACGCCCTCTCTATTAGCCTCGGAACTAACCCTCTGGTCTTCCGCTCCGACGTGGCTCGGAACTCTTTCGGGCCGGTCATTGAGATCAGCGATCCTTCCTTCACCACCGAAGCGCCCCCGGTGCTCGCGTTCGATCCAGCGCGCGACCAGGCGATCCTGGGTCACGACCAGCCATCGCCTTTTATTCTTCCGCCGCGGCTTGGGTTTGTGAACCTAACGACTGGTAAGTTCGACAAAGTCATCGGGCTGGGACTCGGGGTGATCAATGGGATCGCGGTGGATTCTGACGATGCGGTCCTATGCACGACGACATCGTTCGATTTCGGGGTGCAATTTTACGACCTCGTGCCACACACCGGGATCAACGTCCCTATCGAGGGAGCGGATGATGGACTCTTTGCGGGACAGGACGTGGAGTTTGATCCGGTGCACAAGCTATTCCTGATCGCGCAGACCTTCTCTAGTACGTCGTCGAGCGATAGCAGTAGTATCCAGGTGTATGACATCGCGGGTAACTTCGTAGAGTCTATCAATGGGTTTCACTTCCAGGGTGGGTTCGATGTCTTCCCCGTGCATATCACGCTGAATTCGGTCCAGCGAACCGGCTTCGTCAATGGTCCTGACCTAACGACGGCGATTCAATCCTTCAGTTATTAAACGGGATTTATCGTAATATGGGAATGCCTCTGCCTAACGAGTAAAGGACTTACTGGAAGCCTTCTCCTAACCAAAGAGTTGTCATCCTGAGCCGGCGAAGCGCGGCGAAGGACCCCGCAAACGTCTATCGACGGGCCGTTGGAAAGCAGCGCCAAAGTAATTCGGACAAATCATTTTTCTCAGAGGGCGAATTAAACATTGACCGTATGCACGTCTCGGAGTTAGAAATCTCGTGCAACCTCCAATGAAAAAACTCCTCACGGTTCCCACACGCCTCATTTTCCCGACGCTGCTGACGGTCGCGCTGGCCGCGAGTCTCTGGGTTGCCACTTTGCCCACAGCGCGCGCCCGCGTCATGTCGCCGAAGGAAATGATTGAGGAAGGCCTGCCGCCGGGCAAGACCATGGACGATGCAACCAAACCCGAATTCCTGGCCGCGGTTTGCGCTGCGGTGAGGAGCCACGAACCCGACGCGCCTGCCATCACGCGAGCGGCGGTGCTGGCGCATCGGCCATTCGCGGGAGATATCGTCGCGACCGTGACGCGTTGTGGTCCGAAAGGCGATTGCGGTTTTGTGGGCACCATCGTGCGCGCGGCGATCCAAGTGGCGCCGAGTGAGGCTTCCGTAGTCGATGATGCTGCCCTGGCTACGGCCCCGGATTGCGCGGATGCGATCCAGGCTTCCACCGGTGGCAGCGGCAGTGGAAGAGAGATTGCCGATTCGAAGGACGGCAAGGAAATCCTCGATGGAAAAGATGTGCCCGCGGAAGGACCGGCTGGCGTGGAAGGTTTCGGGAGCGCCCCTTCGAACCAGCTTCCGTTGCCGGGTTCTACCGGTGGCGGAGGCGGCGGTTTCCAACCGGGGGAGAATGTCTTCAGCGTCTGCGACAACGGCACGCAGCGATCGATACGGGAAAGTGAGCTCGGTCCGTTTCTTCTTTCCCATCCCGGGGCGTTTGTTGGGTCTTGCCAGCCAACGCCAACCACAAATCGATAGGTTCGCGATCCTCTCACTGCCGGTCGCAGCCGTCTCTGCCACGGCATTTTTTCCCCGGAGTTTCGCTAGGCTGATCGTGCCGGACAGTGGAAAAGAGTCCTTCTCTCGTTAGGCGAAGCGCCGAAGGCTTAGCCGTCGTGCTGCTCGGCTTCGCGCTCGCCGGCATGCAAACTCTCATCGGCGGAACGCGCCTGGTTTTTAGCCTGCCGGTTTATGCGCTCCTGGCTGTCGTTGGACTTCTCAGCCTGGTCGCGTCGTGGGCGAAGCCTGCGGCGGCGCGCTTTTGCCTTCTCACCACCGCGATGTTTTTCGGCTACCTGCTCGCGCGCGGGTGGTTTTCTCCGGTCTTTTCGATCGCGCGGACGGACATTTTTTCCATCCTCGGCGGGCTCGTGGTTTACCTCTTCACCGCCTGCGTTTTTACCTCGCCGAAAAAGCGGATTTACCTGCTGCTACTCCTGATCCTGGTGGCTTTGGTGCAGGTCGCGATCGGCGCCATTCAATTTCGCGACGGCAACAACTTTATGTTGATCCCGTTCCTGCAGCGCTTCGATTACGGCCGCCGCGCGAGTGGCTTTTATGTTTGCCCGAATCATTTCGCGGGCCTGCTCGAAGTGCTGGCGATCTATTGTCTGAGTCTCGCGTGCTGGAGTCGATTGCCGGTGTGGGCGAAAATGCTCATCGCCTATGCGGGCGCGATCTGTCTGGCCGGGCTCGCCTTAACGGGAAGTCGCGGCGGCTATTTGAGCGCGAGTTTCGGGTTGGTCGTTTTCGCGCTCCTGACTCTGCTCGTGCTGCGCCAGGCCGGAACGCAGATTTTTTGGCGGACTTTTTTCGCGGGTGTGATCTGCGTTCTTTTGCTCGGCGCGGCGGTCTTCGTGGGCTTTAAGAATAGCAGCCTTCTCAGCACTCGGGCGCAGGCGGTTTTCGACACTGAAAATATGCGGGTTGATCTTTGGCGCGCGGCGCTGACGGAATGGAAATTGCGGCCGTTCGTCGGCACCGGCAGCGGCACTTATTTGTACTACGGCCGGCGTTTCCGCACTGAGCGTGTGCAGCTCGATCCGGTGGAAGTGCATAACGATTTTCTGCACCTGCTCTGCGAGTACGGTGCGGTGGGAGGGCTCGCCTGTCTGCTCTTCCTCGGCGCTCACTTGTCGCGTGGATGGCACGCATTTCAGCGGCTCGGCCCGCGACGCGTCGCCGCCTCGCATCTGCTGCCGAGCAATAGCCTCGCGCTCAACCTTGGTTCGTTAGGCGCGGTCGCGGCTTTTCTCGTTCATTCCGCTTTCGACTTCAATCTCCACATCCCGGCCAACGTTCTCTTGCTGGCGTTTGTTTTCGGGATTCTCGCCTATTCCGTTCCTGACAGCGTCCGGACGGAGCCACGGCTAAAAACTGACTTTTTCTTTGGCCGCATCGCACTGCCAATCCTCGCGCTCTTGCTCGCGGCGGCCTGCGTCCGCTACCTGCCGGCGGAGTATGCCGCGGAACGGTCGCGCACTGCGTTGCGCGATGAACGGCATGTGACCGCCATGTTGTGGGCGAACAAAGCTCTCGCGCTCGATCGGACCAATCCGGAAACGTGGTTTTACCTTGGGGAAAGCAGGGTACGGCGGGCGGAAAACCAGAGATCAGCCGCGGCTCGCGCCTCGTTTGAAAACGCGGCGCTCGCGCCTTTCCAGCACGCGCACGCGCTCGCGCCTAACGATGAAACATTTCTCATCGCGCTCGGCCGGGTCTATGATTCGTTAGGCCGTTACCCGGAAGCGGATTGGATGTTCGGCGAGGCGCTGGCGTGGGATCCGCGGTCGGAAGTCACGCAAAAATCCTATGCCGCTCACCTCGACTTCTGGAAAAGATCCGCCGTTCCACTCGTCGCGCCGCCGGAATTGCAGCTGCCCGATCAGGCCGCGCCGCTCGTCGCGCCATCGGCCACGCCGCCGCCTTGAAATCGGATAAAACTCATTGTCTCGCAATTATAACCAAAAAAAGATTGCTCATTTTTGCCTAGTGTTTAGCCTGCGACGCATTGGCCGGAGGAGGCGAAATCACCCCCGCCGCCAAGGATTTTTCCTCGATGATCTCCCTTAAAGCTTCGGTCTGTAGCGCTGCAATTGCAGCCATGCTCGCCTTTTTCGCGCCGGCTCTTCAGGCTCAGGAAGAGGGAGGGACAGGCGGTGGAACTGCGACCGCAGGCGGTGAAGGCGCAGTTTCTACGGGCGACAACGGCACTCAGAATTTCGGCCCGCAAACTCTGACGGGTACGGCGACCGGCGGCGCGCCCAGCCTCGGCACCGGCACTTATCAGCGTGCTCCGTTTCGCGTCTCGGTTTCGGTGCGCGAAGGTTACGACGACAACGTTTACACGACCAAACTCAACAAGGTTGGCTCGTTTTTCACGAATGCGTCCGCGGTTTTTGACTATCGGGCCGGCACGCCGCGAACAGTCTTCAGCTTGGAAGCAATCGTGGGCGGCACGTATTATTACTTCCGGCCCTTCGGTCAGAACTACGACGTCAACACCTCACTCGCGCTGAGTGTGGAGCATCGTGCCACCCCCCGTCTTACCCTTTCGGCGAACGCCTATTTCACCTATCAAACGGAGCCGGATTTCAACAGCAACTTCGGCTCAAACCGGCGCGCCGGAAATTTCTTTTTCACGACGGATAAATTTGGCCTTGGCTACCAATGGACGCCGCGATTTTCCACCGTCACCAGCTACACCCTCGGCGCGCTTCATTACGACGATCAGTCGATCGGCTCGTTCGAGGATCGCACTGAGCACACCTTTGGAAACGAATTCCGCTTCCTAGTTTTGCCGACCACCACGCTGGTCGGGGAATATCGTTTCGAGATCATTAATTTCGCCGACGCGCCGCGCGATTCCACGACGCATTTTCTGCTCGCGGGCGTCGATCACACTTTCAACCCCCGCTTCAATGTCTCTTTGCGCGCCGGCGTAGAGTTCCGCGACATCGACAATTTCGGCGAGCGGACTTCCCCCTATGCTGAATCGACGTTGCGTTATGCGGTCGGGCAGCGGACCTCGATCGCCTGGGTCACTCGTTATGGCTTGGAAGAACCCGATGTCGCCGGGACACAATCGCGTACGACATTTCGCACCGGCTTAAACGTGAACTACGCCATCACGTCGCGGCTCTCTGCGACGGGCGCGTTTTTTTACCAGCATGACGACAACGCCGAACTCAGCACTCCGACCTTTTTCGTTCCGCAATTCAACGAAGATTCTCTCGAGATCGGGATCGCTTTGCGCTACGAGATAAATCGGTATTTCGCCCTGCTCGCGGGCTACAACCACTCGGAGGTTTTCTCCGATGTCAATCTGCGTGAGTACTCGCGTAACCGCTACTACGTCGGCTTAAACGCGACGTTCTAAATCGCGCGATCCGTTAGGCACGCTTTGCGCTGTGAGAAACCGCGGGTAAATTTCGTTTCCCTCCCGCTCAGAGGCATTCATGGCACAAACCGAAGAAGTTAAGCTGCATTTTCTCGACTACTGGCGCGTCATCCGCGTCCGGTGGGTGCTCATTCTTTTGGCGTTTCTCCTCGTCGTCATCACCGCCGCGGTGGTGACTTATTTCCAGCCGCGCGAATATCAGTCCTCGGTTTTTATCGAGGTGAAATCGACTGCGGAGACGCCGCGCATTTTCGGGAACGATCTGAATCTTCCGTATCACGATCCGCAGCTCGCTCCCACCGTGTTTCAGGTCATTCAGCGCACCGGCATTCTTTACCCGGTGATCGACGATCTGAAGTTGCAGGACAAGTGGGGCCAGAACGGGAACAAGCTGACGCGCGAGGTGGCTTACCAGATTTTGAAAGGAAAACTGGACGTCGATGAAGTGCGCAACACCGATCTTTTACAGATCAGCGTTTTCGATACCGATCGGCAGGAGGCGGCCGATATCGCGAATAAGATCGTCGCCGTCTATCAGGAAAAGCGGGTGCAGGAGGAAAAGGAAATCCTCAACCGCGCCGTGGCGACGATGAACGAAGAGGTCGCGAAGGAAGAGAAAAAGGTTCAGGAGTCCGGGGCCGAAGTCTCGCGCATTCGCGACGCCGAGCACATTGTCGATCTCAACCCCGAAGGAACCGAGGACTCGCTCACGGCGGCCAATCAGAACGTCGTCAAACAGGAAGGCGAGGTGAACGACGCGGAGACCAGCGTCTCCACTTTGCAGGCCAAGTTACAGCAGATCGAGAACCTCAAAGGCGAAGACCTCATGCGCATGATGCCGACGCTGAATATTCAGGATCCGACGATTCAGAAGATTTTGCCTAACTTTCAGGAAGCGGTCGCAAGTGAAGCGCAGCTTTTGAATTCCGGCCTCGGTGAAAATCATCCGCGCGTCAAAGCGCTCCGCGCGACCAAAGCGGTTTACGTCCGTCAGTTGGAGCAGCAGGTCACCAGCGTGCGCGAAGCGCTCCAGCGCAATTTGAATTCCGCGCGCGAAACGCGTGATCAGCTGCAAAAGCGTCTCGCCACCATCAATGAGGCACAGGTCACTTCCAAGAATCTGAGCGCCAATTACACCCGCGCCAAGAACGCCTACATCAAGGAGAAGTCGTTGCGCGACGGCGTGCGCCTGCGTGCGCAGAGCGAGACGATGGAAATGGCGATGCCCCGCCAGGCGCTGAGCGTGAAACAAGTGGCGGAACCGTCCTCCACCGCCGCGCGTCCTCGGGTCGCGCTCAACATGGCGTTAGGCGCTCTCCTCGGTCTGGTCCTCGGCATCGGACTCGCCTTCTTCATCGAATATCTCGACACCAGCGTGAAGACGATGGAGGACGTCGAAACATTGTTAGGCGTGCCGGTGCTCGCGATCATTCCGCGGAACATCAAGATTCTGCATCGCGAGGCGGGCGACATTCCCGATGCCGAGGCTTATCGCATCTTGCGCACGAACATTGAGTTCAATCGCAAGAGCGCGGACGCGAATACGCTCTCGTTAGTCAGCGGCGGCCCCGGTGAAGGAAAATCGACCACGCTGGCCAATCTTGCCTTTATCTCGGCGCAGGGTGGTTACTCCACTTTGATCGTTGACGCTGACCTTCGGCGTCCCGTGCAGCACGAGCTTTTCGATCTGCCGAATAATATTGGCCTAACGAATTACCTAACGACTGAAATTCGGCTCGAAGACGTGATCTTTCCCACACAGGTGGAAAACCTTTCGCTTCTGCCCAGCGGTATTCTTCCGGCCGACGCGGTCGGAATTTTGAATTCGCAACGCATGACCGATCTCGTGGCGGAATTGAAAACCCGCTACGATCTCATCCTCTTCGATTCACCGCCGATGCTTGGTGTGAGTGACGCCTCCGTCCTCGCGAGCGAAGTCGATCAGAGCATCATCGTCGTGCAGCATCGCCGTTTTCCGCGCGCGATGTTGACCCGGGTGAAGCAGGCGATCAGCAGCGTGGGCGGCACTGTCCTCGGCGTCGTCCTGAACAACGTCGATCTCAAACACGATCAGAATTACTACTACTACACGAGCTACTACAGCTACTATCAGCCCCGGCAGGACGAAAAGAAGAAATCAGGCCGCCGGGACAAAACGATTTCCAGCATCCGGAGCAACGGCGCCTCCAAACCGGACGACTATTAATGCGCGGCCTCCTAATCGCCCTTGTTTTCGTCGCCCTAACGACGACTGGATTGGCCGACTCCGTCCTGCGCTCGGGCGATCCGGTGGATCTGAAAATCAGCGGCGTGCCCGCAGAAGAGCAGACGCAGGTCAACAACGTTTACACCGTTGATGCCAACGGCATGGTGAACATGCCTTACATCAACAAAGTCCACGCCGGCGGACTCACGCCTGCGCAGTTGGCCAGCGCAATCGAGGGCGGCTACCGCAGCGCCAGAATTTTTACCAATCCTACGATCACGATCGTGATGCAGCCGCAGACACGCTTCGTCAATGTCGGCGGTTCTGTGCGCTCGCCCATGCGCGTCCCTTATACCGAAGACATGACCCTTCTCGTGGCGATCAATGCCTCGGGTGGTTTCAACGATTTCGCCGACCAGAAACATGTCCGCCTCCTGCGCGGGAATGAAGCGAAGGTCTATGATGTGCGCCAATTCCGGCGCGATCCCGGCCTCGATCCGCATTTGCAGCCGGGCGACCGGATCGAAGTTCCGCAGAGCTTCTTCTAGAAGCCATCCAAAAAGCGCGTAACACAGGCTTCCAGCGCGGTCTTTCCCCCTACCGGCAATGCCCGCGCGACCGCAGCCAGGATGTCTGCGTGACGACATTCCGCACGACTCCGCGACTCGTTAGGCAGCATCCGACCGGACGAGATTGCGATGCTGCCACAGGTAGCCGAGGCCGGAGAAGATCGTTAGGCCAATCGTAATCCAGAGCAGCGCATCGCCGCCGTAGTGCCAGGCATTTTGCCACCATATTTGCTGACTCGTTTGCGGCCAAACTTCGAGTGTCGCGAGCAGCGCGAGCAAGTAGGCGACGGTCACAATTTGCCAGGACGTTTTGTGTTTGCCTAACCGTTCCGAGGGCAGCACGACACCTTCCGACGAGGCGAGCAGCCGCAATCCGGTAATGAGGAAATCCCGCGCCACCACCACCGTCGCGACCCAGGCCGACACCGCCCCGATCGGCACCAGACAAATAAACGCCGCTGCCATCATGACCTTGTCCACGAGTGGGTCCATCAACTTCCCAAACTTCGTGATGATGCCGTAACGCCGCGCTATCTCGCCGTCGAGGTAATCGGTCACGCCCGCGACCACGAAAAGACCGAGCGCCACCGTGCGTCCGTAGTTCCAGTGGCTGCTCAAAGCGACGACGAAAAGAACCGTCAAGACCAGCCGCCCGAGAGTAAGACGATTGGCCCAATTCATCGGCCAACGACTCGCGGCGGAGCCTCTTCTTGCCTAACGAAAAGCGGACGCTTCCAGATGGGCACACGCTTCTTCAACTCGGCAATGATCCATTCGCTCCCGGCAAAAGCAGCGGCGCGATGGCGGCTGGTAGAGCGGAGAAAAAGCGACGCTTCGCCTGTGGCTACGAAGCCGATCCGGTGCTGCAAAATGACCGCTTCGAGCGAAAACTTTTCCTGCGCTTGGGTGGCCAAAATTTCCATCTGATGTCGCGCCATTTGCTCGTGCGCTTCGTACTCGATTCCGGAGATTTCGCGGCCGTCCTCCAGCGCCCGGACGACTCCCCAAAAATCCACCACTGCGCCTGCCGCCGTCTCCCATTCGTTAGGCGGAGGAAGCAGCGGCGCGTGCGTGATCAGGATCAGCGAATTCGAAATTGCCATCTGCTTTGCCGCAGCCGTAAGGTGCAGCCCCTTACCGCCGCGCGGCCAGTCAGGAGATACCGAAAATGAAAACGAATCAATGTGATATTGGCCTCATCGGCCTCGCCGTCATGGGCGAAAACCTCGTTCTCAACATGGAGTCGAAAGGTTTTACCGTAGCGGTTTTCAATCGCACCACCGAGGTGACGGAGAAGTTCGCCGCCGGTCGCGGCAAAGGCAAAAACATCCAGGCCACGACAACAATGGAGGAGTTCGTCGGCGCGCTTTCCCGCCCGCGCAAAGCGATGATCATGGTGAAGGCCGGGCCGCCGGTTGACGCCGTCATCGGCCAGCTCGTGCCGCTCTTGGAAAAAGGCGACGTCATCATCGATGGCGGCAATTCGCTTTTCACCGACACGCAGCGGCGCTGCAAAGATCTCGAAGGGAAAGGAATTCACTTCGTGGGCTGCGGCGTTTCCGGCGGCGAAGAAGGCGCGCTCAAAGGTCCGTCGATGATGCCCGGCGGCTCGCGCGAATCGTGGGAAATGATCGCGCCGATTTTCCAGAAGATCGCCGCCCAAGTGGATGGCGAACCGTGCTGCCGTTACATGGGACCGGACGGCGCCGGCCATTACGTGAAGATGGTCCACAACGGCATCGAGTACGGCGATATGCAGTTGATCGGCGAGGCCTACGCGATTCTGAGCGGTCCTCTCGGCCTAACGACAGACGAGCTGGCCGATATTTTTGACGAGTGGAATCGCGGCGATCTCGACAGCTACCTCATCGACATCACGGCACAGATTTTTCGCAAACACGATCCCGACACCGGCAAACCGATGGTCGATGTCATCCTCGACAAAGCCGGCCAGAAAGGCACCGGCATCTGGACATTGCAATCGGCCATCACCCAGTCCGTCGTGATCTCCACGATCAACGCTGCGGTCGAAGCGCGCGTCATCTCCTCACATAAAGAAGATCGCGTTGCAGCCTCGAAGATTTTGCCCGCACCGAAGCTGGAGAAATTCAGCGGCAATCGCGACGAACTCATCGCCGCGGTGCGCGACGCGCTTTACGCGTCGAAGATCGTCTCCTACGCGCAGGGGATGGAATTGTTAGGCGCGGCGAGCAAGGAGTTCAAATGGAACCTGAACTTCGGCGACATCGCCACCATCTGGCGGGGCGGCTGCATCATTCGGGCAAAGTTTTTGAACCGTATCGTCGAGGCCTACCAGCGCGACGCGAATCTGCGCAATCTCCTCCTCGATCCTTACTTCACTGCGATCATCGCGAAGACGCAGCCAAATTGGCGCGTCGCCGTCGCGACGGCGGTGCAGCAAGGCGTGGCGGTGCCGGCGTTCAGCGCGTCGTTAGGCTACTACGACAGTTTCCGGCAGGCGCGGCTGCCTTCGAATCTGCTCCAGGCGCAGCGCGATTTTTTCGGCGCGCACACGTACGAACGCGTGGACAAGCCGGGCGTTTTTCACACCGATTGGATGGGCTCAGGCAAAGCGTGCGAAGAAAAAGCGGCCGAGCCCAAGGAAGCGCCGAAGCGTCATGCGTCGGAGTAAGTTTGTCCTATGCCAACCTACGTTTACGAAACCACCGATCCCGCGAAACCCACGCGGCGTTTTGAATTGAAGCAGAGCATGAAAGACGAGCCGCTGCGTGTTGACCCGGAGACGGGCGAAGCGGTGAAACGCGTTATCTCCGGTGGGTACGGAGTTCATGTCACCGGCAGTTCAATTGGCCCGTCGGTCGGCTCGGTCGGAGGATGCGGGCCGAGCTGCGGCTGCCACTAAACTAAACCTGTCATCCCGAGCCGGCGCAGCGCGGCGAGGGATCCCGCAAGCGTCCGAACGGTTAGCATTTTGCCTAACGACCTGGTGCGAGACGCTCTAAAAGCAATTTGGGATGGGGCCGTTGCGGACGCTTGTGGGATCCCGCGCCGCGCTGCGCCGGCTCGGGATGACAAATCTTTTGTTTAATGAAAATCATGCGACTCGCTTCCGCCGAGTTGCGCGTGCGGCAGCGGCTGAATTTTCCGCGCCTTCACGATGACCACGTTCTCCGTGTTCTGCACCACGCCTTCGATCAGCAGAAACGGCTCCTCCGTAATAAGCAGCCGCATCCGCTCGAATAAATCCGGCGTCACGATCGCATTCGAAACGCCCGTCTCATCCTCCAGACTAACGAAGACAAAGCCCTTTGCCGTTCCGGGCCGCTGACGGCAAATGACATTCCCCGCGATCTGCACCGTCGCCCCGTGGCGCGCCTGCGCGAGATCGCTCGCCCGCCAGACGTCAGGCAATTGCGCCCGCAGCAATTTCATCGGATGCGGTCCCGTCGTTAGGCTCATCCCGGCGTAATCGGCCTGCACCCGCTCCGCTAAAGTCATCGGCGCGAGCGGCGAACTCCGGGGAGCGCACGCGCCTCGCGTGCTGGTGATGGCGCCCTCGCCATCACGAACTTTTCCGAGCACGTCGCCGCAGAGGAAAGTTCGTTTCTGCGAGGCGCAGAAACCAGCACGCGGGGCGCGTGCGCTCCCCGGCGCGTCAGCTTCCGCGCGCGCGAGCAGATCGTTATGCCGCGGCTCCTCTACTTCCCAGAGCGCCGCCCGACGATGTTCGGCGAAGCAGTTAAACGCCCCGAGCTCGGCGAGAGTGCGTAATTCCTCTTTCGTTAGGCCAACACGTTCCTTCAAATCGCCTAACGAAGTAAAAGGCCGTTGCCTAACGAGTTCTTCGGCATGCTCCTGCCGCAATCCGTTCACCACACAAAAGCCCAGCCTAACGACTTCATCCGACTCCACCACGCAGTGCCATTGCGACACCGCCGCGCAAACCGGCCGCATCCGAATCCCATGCCGCCACGCGTCTTTCACGATCGTGGCCGGGGCATAAAAACCCATCGGCTGATTGTTCAGCAGGCAGGCGTAAAACTCCGCCGCGCGATGCACTTTCAAATAGGCGCTGCCATAGGCGAGAATGGCAAAACTGATCGCGTGCGATTCCGGAAATCCATAGAGCGCAAAAGAAGTGATCGATTGCAAAATTTTCGCGATCGCATCCGGGGCGACGCCGTTTTTTTCCATCGCCGCGCGCAGCTTTACACTCACTTTTTCCATCCGGTCCTGCGAACGATGAAAGCTGAGCGCGCGCCGCAACTCTTCCGCTTCCGCGCCGGAAAAATCGGCCACGATCATCGCGATCTTCAGCATCTGCTCTTGAAAAAGCGGCACGCCTAACGTTCGCGCCAGCACTGGTTCGAGCCGCTCGTCGAAATACGTGACCGGCTCCTTGCCCGCGCGCCGCGCGAGATACGGATGGACCATGTCGCCTTGAATCGGCCCCGGCCGAATAATCGCGACCTCGATCACGACATCGTAAAATTCCTTCGGCTTCATCCGCGGCAGCGTCGCCATTTGCGCACGGCTCTCGATTTGGAAAACACCAATCGTGTCCGCCTTCTGCATCAGCTCGAACGTGGCCGCGTCGTCCTTCGGCAGATGCGCGAGATCGAGTGGCCGGCCGCGTTCGCGGCAGAGCGTGAAAGTGTCCTGCATCACCGCCATCATGCCGAGGCCGAGCAAATCGACCTTCACGATTCCAAGATCTTCGCAGTCGTCCTTGTCCCATTGCGCGACCACGCGGCCCGGCATCGACGCGTTCTCTAGCGGCACGAAGGAGCTGAGTTTATTCTGGCAAATAATCATCCCGCCCGAGTGCTGCCCGAGATGACGCGGCAGCCCGTAGATGGCGCGGTACAGCCTAACGAACGCCGGCATGCGCGGATGTTCGTTCGGCAAACCGGCCTGCTCGATCTGCGCCTGGAGATCGAGCGTGTGCGGGAAATCGCCATTCGCAAAAAGATGCGAGAAGCGATCGAGAATGTTCGGCGCGAAATGGAGCGCCTTGCCGATCTCGCGCGCCGCGCTTTTCCCGCGATAAGTGATCACGTTCGCGGTCATGGCCGCGCCGTGTTTGCCGTAGCGCCGGTAAATTTCCTGGATGACGCGCTCGCGCCGGTCGCCGCTCGGGAGATCGAGATCGATGTCGGGCCAGCCTTTGCGGCCTTCGCTCAGGAAACGCTCGAAAACCAAATTGTTGCTCACCGGATCGACCGGCGTGATGCCGAGGCAAAAGCAAACCGCGCTATTCGCCGCGCTCCCGCGACCCTGGACCATGATGTCGTTTTCACGGCAGAAATTAACGATGTCCCAGACGATCAAAAAATAACCGGCGAACCCAAGACGGATGATGAGTGCGAGCTCGAACTCGAGTTGCCGCTGCACTTTTGTGCTGATCGAAGCGTAACGCTGTTGCGCGCCGAAGAGGACGATCGTGCGCAGGAATGAATCCATCGAATGACCGTCGGGCACGGGATAATCGGGGAAATCGTAGCCGATGTTTTCGAGGGAAAATTGGAGGCGCTCGGCGAGGCGGAGCGTGTTCGTTAGGGCGTCGGGCCGGTCGCGAAAGAGCTCGTGCATTTCCGACCCGCTCTTGAGATGACGCTCGGCGTTTCCCGTTAGGCGTGTGCCGGCGTCATCGAGATGGGTGTGCTCGCGGATGCAGGTAAAAACATCGAGCACCTCGCGGCCTAACGATGTGGCATGCTGCACACCGTTGGTCGCGAGGAGTGGAAGACGATGATGCTCCGCGAGATCGATGAGCTGACGATTGAGACGTTCTTCGCCCCTAACGAGATGGCGTTGCAGCTCGACGTAAACGCGTTCGCGGCCAAAGAGGTTGAGCAGACGTTGTGCGTGTTCTGCGAGCTGGGGAGCGCACGCGCCTCGCGTGCTGTTTGCGGCGCCTCGCCGCAAACTTGGGCGCAAGGATCGGGTGGAGTTATTTTTGGACATCGTTCGTACGACTGACTCGCCGCGAGCAAAGGTGTGCGCTTTCTGCGCTCGACCGTTCGGCGAGGCGCCGAACGGAGCACGCGAGGCGCGTGCGCTCCCCAGCAACGCGATCAAGCCTTCGCTAAACTCCGAGACCTCTTCCCAGCGCACCGCGCAGGTTCCTTTCTCGCTGCGCAAATGCGCCTGGGTAAGAAGGCCACAGAGGTTTTTGTAGCCGATGCGATTTTCCACCAGGACGGGGAGGAGGCTCCCATCGGCCATCGTTAGGCTGGAGCCGATGATCGGGCGCACCCCCTGCTCGCGGCAGGCCACGGAAAAACGTTGCGCCCCGTAAACGCCGTTGCGATCGAGCAAAGCGACCGCGGGCAATTCCAATTCCGCGGCCCGTTCCGCCAGTTGCTCGGGGAAGGAGGCGCCACGGAGAAAACTGAAGGCGCTAGAAGTGTACAACTCGATGTAGGTCATCCTGAGCGAAGCGCAGAGAGCGAAGCGAACGGAGTGGAGTTGAAGGATCCCGCAGAGTGACCGTGAAGCTCGGTCGCGAATCAATTTCAGTAGCGGCGCTTCCAGGAAACTCCACGGGATCCCTCGACTGCGCTGCGATCCACTCGGGATGACTAGTCATAGCAGCCCTCGATTTTCCAGCCGTCGTTTTGCTCTTGCACGCGACAAACGGCGCCATCGGCGAACTGCAAATCCCACTCGCTCCGCGTCCAGCTTTCCCGATCCCACCAATCGCCCGAGGAGCGATAAGGTCCCTGGCGTGCGATGGGCTGGGCGCTCTCGCGCTTCGGCGCGGGCCGGCGGAAACGGCGCAGAACCGGGCCCAGCCGCGGCGCCGATTCGTTAGGCGCGTCGGGTAATTGCCACACGAATGGTTCAAGATGAAACGCATCCGGCCGATGCGAATCTTCCAACACCGGCGTGCCGACGTGTTCCGCGCCTAACAATCCCGTGAGCCGGGTGAGCGTTTCGTGCAGGCGGCTCGGATCGCGCAGCGGCGTGGCGAAAAGATCGAACTGCTGCCGCGCCGGTTTCGCGGGCTGCGCGGTAAGCCCCACGGCGACGATCGGATGTTCCGCGCGGAAGTTTTCCAGATGGGTCTGGAGGAGGCGAAATAAAATCTCCACTGAGTGGGTCGGATCGGGAATTTGGAATTGATGTTGGTACTCGGATTTGTCCGCGAATGTCAGTTGGAGGGTTAGCTCGCGCGCGACGAGATAGAGGGTGCCGAGACGGCGGCTGAGTTGTTCGAGAAAACGCCGCAGGACGAAGAGGAGCGGCTCGGTGGTCTCGATTTCGTATTCGAATTCGAGCAGTTCCGCGAAGAGTTCCGGCGGCCTAACGAGTCGGAGGAGACGGGTCGATTGGCCGGTGGCCTGATCCCAGAGGCGAGTGGCTTCGGGACCGAGGCGCGTACCGAGCTGGTCGCGTTCGAGAGCGGCGAGATCGCCCAAAGTATGGACGCCCCATTTGTGGAGGAGGGCGAGGATGCGGGAGATTTCAGCGGCGCGCTCGTCCTTCATGGCGGGGATTTTAAAACAAAGAGGAGATATGTTCAATAGAACATGATAAGGCTGGCGGTGTCGCTCGCAGATTTGTCATCCCGAGCGGAGCGAGGGACCCCACAAGCGTTGTCTGACTCGATTTTTCCAAGTCACAGTCGAAGGACGCTTGCGGGGTCCTTCGCCGTGCTGCGCCGACTCAGGATGACAAACGCGCGCGGTGCGCCGTTGGGTCAGGCGGCGCGCGCCGTCTCAGACAACTCAGCCGTTAGGCGTGAGCAGCCGCGTTTTGGTGTCGTTAGGCAAAGTCGAACTACTGATCCACGCCGAGGCATTGCGCGGATCGTTTTTCAACCACGCGCGCGCGGCCGATTCCGTCTGGCTGTCGCGCAGTCCCTGATCCCCGATTGTCGAGGCCCATTGCACTGCCGCCTGCGGATCGGAGGCTTGGATGCGCTGGGTAAAAGTGCTCACAGCCTGATCGCGCGATGAACTGTCGGGCAAACTTCCGAGCCAGGTCGCTGCCGCGGTCGCGTCGCTTCCGGCCCAGCGATTGATCAGACTTTGGAAAACCTGATTGCGCGCCGCGCCTTCCGGAAACGAAGCGGCCCAAGTGCTGGCGGCTTGAGGATCGCTGCCCGCCCATTGCGAAGCGATGGAGCTGGCGGCGTTGGTTTGGGCTTCGCCGGAAAGCTTTCCCACCATTTCCGCGGCGGCGCGCGGATCGTTTTCCGCCACGGCCGAGATGATGTCGGGCATCACCGCCGTGCGCGTACTGGCGTCGGATAAACCCTGCGCCCATTCGAGCGCGGCTTGGGGATCGTTTTGCGCCCATTGCCGCGAAATCGTTTCGAGCAAACTCTTGCGCATCTCACCATGGACATTGTTCAGGGTGAAATCAGCGGCGGCGCCAGGATCGGTTTCGCTCCAGTGCGAGATGATCGGATTGAGCGCGCTTTGCCGCGTCGCGTCGTCGGGAAATTTCTGCGCCCAAGTTACTGCTGCCTGCACATCGGCGGTGGCGAGTTGTTGCGCGATCGAGCGCACGGCTTCCTGCTGCGCCGGACCAGCCGGAAGTGCGGAGACATAATCAGCCGCAGCCGTTGGATCGTTTTCCGACCAACTCGAAAGCACGCTTTGCAGCGCACGTTTTTGTCCTTCGCCCGCGGGCAGCGCGCGCGTCCACGCGAGGGCGGCGGCGGGATCGTTTTGCGCCCAGCGGCGGGCGATGTTGGCCGAGGCTTGGTCGCGCGCGGAACCGGGAGGCAATTGCGCGATCACACCGGCGGCGCGTTGCGGATCGGTGTTCGCCCAATTGGAAAGAATATTTTGCAGCGCGCTATTGCGACCCTGGCCTTGCGGAAGAGCGTTCGCCCAACCGAAGGCGGCTTCGGCATTCGAGTTGGCCCAGGTGGCCGCGACCACTTGAATCGCCTGGTCGCGACCCGGGCCGGCCGGCAATTGCGCGGCGCGCGCGCCCGCGGTCGCGGGATCGCTGTTCGCCCAATTGGAAAAAATCGGCCAGTACATGTTGCGCTCGGAATTGCTCGCGGGCAGCGCTTGCAAAACACTGAGCGCGGCTTGCGGATCTTTTTCCGAGAGCGCGGAGACGACCGATTGCAGCGCGCGCTCGCGCTCCTGTCCGGGCGCGAGCTGAAGCGCGTAAGCCTTCGCGGCTTCGCCATCTTTTTCCGCCCACGAACGAACGGTCGCCGAGATCATCATGCTTCGCTCCGAGGCCGTGCCGGTCGTCTGCGCGTAGCCGAGCGCAGCCTGCGGATCGCCATCGGCCCAGCGCGAAAAAAGCATCGAAAGAACCATGAGTTTGCGGCGCTGATTGGGCAGCGCTTGCATCGAGCCGATGACTTCGCGGACATCTTTGGGAGCGAGGCCGTCGATCAATTTGCTCAGCTCGGTGTAGCCGTGGCGATCGGAGGAAATGGTGAGCGCGCTTTTGATTTCCGCGATGACGGAGGCAACCGAAGCCGGCGCGGAGGCAGTCTCGCCGGACTTCGGCTTCGACGCGGATTTGGCTGCCGCATGCGGGAGCGGTTGTGACGATCCCGTTTCGCCTAACGACGTCGCCGCCGGCGTGTTTGGTTTGGCGGTCGTTAGGCGTGGCGGCAGCACGAAACGATCGACTGCGAGGCCGGCGGCAAATGCGCCGGCGGCCAGGAACAGCCCAAGGGACGACGGCTTCATGGGGAGGGACGTTAGCCAGAGAACAAGAAACGCTCAACCGTCATCCCGAGCAAAGCAGCGGAGCCGAGGGATCCCGCTGAGTTTTCGTGAAGCAACGCTTTGCAGTCTTTGCGTGGCGAGCGTTAGGGAAACCCGACGGGATCCCTCGACTCCGCTGCGCTGCGCTCGGGATGACTACAGAATCTTGACCGGACATTCGGGAAGAGCTTTGAGAAAAGCGCGACCGTAGGTTTTGGTCACGATCCGGTTGTCGAGGATGACTACGATGCCGCAATCGCTCTTCGTACGAATGAGCCGGCCAACGCCCTGACGCAGTTTCAGAATCGCTTCGGGCAACGAATACTCTGTGAAAGCGTCGCCGCCGCGAGCCTGGATCAGTTCGAGCTTTGCCTCGATGAGCGGATGATCCGGCACTGCAAACGGGAGGCGCGTGATGATGACATTAGAGAGCGCTTCGCCCGGAACATCGACGCCCATCCAAAAGCTATCGGTGCCGAAAAGGACACTGCGCGGAGTGGTCTTAAATTCCTCCAGCAGCCGGCTGCGCGGCGCGCCTTTGCCTTGCACAAGCAGGTTCATTTTTTGCCTAACGAAAAACGGTTCCATCTCACCGGCGAGCTGCTGCATCGAGCGGTAGCTGGTGAAAAGAATGAAGGCGCGGCCCTCCGATTCCTCCACGAAATGCTCGATCCATTTCGCGAGCGCCTCGCTGTAGCCTTCCGCGCGCGGCTCGGGCATTCGCCTAACGATGAAGAGCTTCATCTGTTTCTCGAAATCGAATGGGCTCCCGAGCTGCAACGGCTCGGCGTCGTCCGCGCCGATGCGCCGCCGGAAGTAAATGAGATCGGCGCGGCCGACGGCGAGCGTCGCGCTTGTCATGATGCTGCTGCAGCCGTCGCGGAAAAGCATCCGGCGCAGGACCGGTGCGACGTCGATCGGCGCGGCGTTGAGGGTGAGATTTTGCTGCGCTTTGCCGGTGCGCTCGATCCAGTAAACATATTCGCGCGCGCTTTGTTGCAGGAAAACTCCGATGCCTTCGCGCGCTTCACTGATGCGCCGTCCCAGCTCGCCGAGTTCCGCTTTCAGGAATTCATCCTCGGTTTTGCGCACCACTTCGCCGATGCGGGCTTGCAGACTCGTTAGGCGGCCGGTGATTTGGTCGGGGACGAAATCCACTTCGCGGACGCGGCATTCGCGACCTTTCTTGAAATCGGCCTGCTCATCGACGGCGTCGAAGAAACGCTCGACTTCGTCGCCTAACGACGCCGCCAAAGTCACCCCCGCGGCATCGCGCGTGACGGTGAAGAGGCCTTTCTTGGTGCGCGGGTTGTAGAGCCGCTGAATCGTCGCACGCAGACCGTACTGCGAAATGCCGATGCCGATTTGGCGGGAAGCGGTCTGCTCGAGCGTGTGCGCTTCATCGAAGATGAGGAAGTCGTTAGGGAAAAGATAGCCTTCCTCGCGTTCTTCCTGCTCGGCCGGGTTGCCCAGAAGCATGAAAAGGAGCGTGTGGTTCATGACCACGACGTCGGCGGCGATGAGCCGTTTGCGCGCCTGCTGAAAAAAACAGCGCGGATTTTGCCCGCAGGTTTTCGCGGTGCAGATGTGCGCTTCGCTGCATACTTGCGTCCAGACTTTCGGGTCGGGTTCGATCGGCAGATCGCTCAGCGAACCGTCAGTCGTCAGTCGCGCCCACTCCGCCAGCCTAACGAGTTCGGCCTGTTCGGTTGTGCTGAAGAGTTCGTTCGATTGCGCGAGGGCGCGCTCGAGCCGGCGCGGGCAGACGTAGTTCTGCCGGCCTTTCATGAGTGCGGCCTCAAACTCGATCGGCAGAATTTTTTTAACGATCGGGATGTCTTTGTAGAGGAGCTGTTCCTGCAGGTTGATCGTGTGCGTGGAAATGATCGCCTTCTTCTTTTGCTCGATGGCGAAGAGCGCCGCGGGCACGAGGTAGGCGAGGGATTTGCCGACGCCGGTGCCGGCCTCCACCACGAGGTGACGCTCCTCCTCGAGCGCACGCGCGATGGCGGTGGCCATCTCCTGTTGTTGCGGGCGGTACTCGAAGTTACGCGCCTGCGCGAAGAGTCCGCCCTCGGCGAAAATCGACCGCACCCGCTCGACAAAATCGCTGCCGAAAGTTTCTTTGAGCGCGATCATCCCGCCGCGAATGAACGAGTGAATTTTTGCTCTGGCAAACCGGTTATTTCCGACGCGGGCAGGGCCGGATGATTCACCCGCACGAACGATTGTCATCCCGACCCGCGAAGACGGGGAGGGACCTCACAAGCGTTGTGATGACGTGGTCTGCAAATTGCGGATTCAGCAGCACAGATCGGTTTGGCGTGGCACGAAATTCGGGATGTCCTCTAGCTTCGTGCGGAGCGATCCGGGTAAATAAGGATCTCACGAAGCTTGCGGGGTCCCTCGC
>JACDGS010000083.1 GCA_013821455.1 Chthoniobacterales bacterium | reverse complement strand
TTGGTGTTGGGGTTGGAGTTGGAGTTGGAGTTGGAGTCGGAGTCGGAGTTGGTGTTGGTGTTGGTGTTGGTGTTGGTGTTGCCGGCGCAAAGTTGGCCGCAAAGAACGCTAGGGCGCGAACCTTTACCGTTTGCGTCCCGTCGATACTCGCGGGCCAAAGAGCAAAGGAATGAAGACTGCCCGGAACCGTCACGGAGTCATAGTTCTTCGGCAACGATCCAAAGGCTCTGTCCAACGCCGAAATCATGTCGGCGAGTTGAGGATAAGGGGTGACGTCGTTCTGGCAGATCATCAACAGCATTGGCTTCGCCTGGCTATCGAGGTTGAAAGCCGGTGAGTTAGCTTGCAAAATGGCCAGGTTTTCGGGCGTCGGAAAATTGGTGTTCGGCACGTTGCAATAGTTCGTCCATTCGCCTCGAGCGACATTGAGGTTCCAGCTTCCAGTCGTGTAGTCGGTGAAATCCGACGGAGCGGAAAGAGTAACGATAACATCAGGCCGATCGGCATCGGACCACGGCGGCGAGGTCGTCATCGTATGATCGATCGCCAGCCATTGCGCGTGGCAGCCGCCCGCCGCTCCGCCAAGGACACCTAGCTTGCCATTACAGCGCGGATCGGATCGTGCCGCGCGCGCGGCCATCTTACAATCGTCATACTGTTCGGGCGCGTAACCGTTGGAGGTTTGATTGAGGATTTTTCCCGGTGGCGCGAGGCGATAAGTAATGGAGAGGGCGAGATAGCCCGCGGCCGCGAGGTCCCTCGCGGCATAAGTGATCTGTGGGCCGGTGATGGGCGATCCTTCATAGAAGCCGCCGCCATGGATTAAGAGGACAACCGGCCAGGGAGGCGGAGCGCCATTCGTCGGCGGATACTCCTTCCATTCCAAAGTGGCGCCGTCGGGCGCGGTGCCATAGACCACTCCGCCAGGAAGTGGAGTTATGGTCGGTGTGGCCGTGGGCGTGTTACTCAGTGGATCGTGGGTCGATTGGGTCTCGGTTCCGGATGAACTGGAGGCAACAGAAGTATGTGCGTTAGCCGTTAATTCTGTCGTCTCGAAGTGCAGGGAGTTCGATTTGCCGATCAAAACATCGTTGGTGTCGCTATCAACCACATAGAGACTGCCGCGGGTGTCGATCGCGATGCCGTCCGGCGAAGAGAAGAAGCTGGAATCTCCTTTACTCGTTAGGCTATTAACGGCCGGAGCACTTAAGGTTTGCGTAACGCCCGTAAGGCTAATCTTTCGTAGGGCGTGATTCAACGTATCGGCGACATAGAGATAGCCCGCCGCTCCTACTGTTACTCCGCGCGGGTTGTTAAAGCGGGCCATCGAGCCGGCTCCATCCTCGTTCCCATGAACGCCCGCGACACCGGCAAATGTGCTGACCATACCTTCCGGGGTGATCTTGCGAATAGTGCTGTTGCCAGTGTCAGCGACGTAGATATTGCCCAGTCCATCGAGCGTGACGCCAAAGGGATAGTTAAAACGGGCGGAGCTAACGGAGCCATCGGCGCTGCCGGCATTCCCGGCTTGACCTGCAAGAGTGCTGACCACACCTGCCGGCGTGATCTTTCGGATCGCGCTATTGAAAGTGTCCGCGACATAGACATTGCCCCCGCGATCAACCGCGACGCCATACGGATAGTTGAACCGCGCCAGGTTACTGGCGCCATCCGTATCGCCGATGGCTCCCGCCAAACCGGCAAGCGTAGTCACCACACCGGCTGGGGTTACTTTCCTGATCGTCTGATTCGCGGCATCGGCGACATAGATATTTCCAGACTCATCGAGGGCAATACCTTTGGGATAGGAAAAGCGGGCGGCGCGACCAGACCCATCACTCGCGCCCGCCTGGCCAGGCCAACCGGCCACGATCGTCCTCTTGCCCTCCGGCGTGATTTTGCGCAAGACTTGGTTATCCGTATCCGCGACATAAATATTGCCCGCCGCGTCCACCGCCGCACCCGAAGGAGCGCGGAATGCCGAGGCCTCCGAGTTCGCGGCAGTTGCCTCCGAGGATCGAACGAAAGTACGGGAGCCGTAGGGAGTCTTATCCACCTCAGCCTGGGCGTTGCCGAGCCCGGCCGCTACGCAGCCAAAAGCAACCAGAACAAAGCGCGAAAACGCGGTGCGCATGCGGGGATGAAAACGCGACAAATATAAATCGATAGGGGAGAGAGTGATCATCGGAAGTCGCGGGAGTGGAGATGGGTTCTGAATGCTCAAGCGCCAGCCAGTGCACATCAAGGCAATCTCAGCGGCATATAGGATGCTGGGGGCGGGTCACCTTTGTCAATCCAAAACAGCAGGCCCGCGGTGATTTTTTCCGCCTCGCCGAGGCCTCGCGAATTGCAACTTTCCCGGCGGTCCTAATGCACCATCTTGCGCCATGCTGCGAAACCTGATTTTCGATTGGTCGGGTACGCTGGCGGACGACCTCGGTCCCGTCGCAGACGCAACCAACCGAATCTTTCTTCATTATGGCAAGCCGGCCCTTTTGCTCGAGGAATTCCGGGAGCGCTTTCGTCTGCCCTTCGATTCCTTTTACGAGGAATTGCTTCCCGGAGTCGCCCAAGGGGAACTCGACGCGCTCTACCACCAGCATTTTCTCGAACGCCAGCACGCCGTAATGCTTCTCCCGCACGCGCTCGCTTTTTTGCGGTTTTGTCAGGCAACCCGACGACGGATGTTTCTTCTCAGCACAATAAAAGATTCCCATTTTGCGGAGCAATCTAGCCGACTTGGTGTCGCCCATTTTTTCGAGCAGACCTACGTCGGCGTGATGGATAAACGCGCGCGCGTGGCCGAAATTCTCGCGACCCACCAACTCGTTCCTGATCAAACCGCTTTCATCGGCGACATGGTCCACGACGTGGAAAGCGCACACCAAGGCGGCGTGATGGCGATCGCGACTCTGACCGGATTTGACTCACGCGAAAAACTGAGCCGCGCGAATCCCGAGGTGATGGTGCGCGATCTCGGCGAGTTGCAGAAGCTCCTTGAGAACTTCGCCGCGCCCGATGAAATCCTGATCGAAGAACTCGCACTCTTCGCCCGCGTCGGCGTGCCGGAAGAAGAGCGGATGACGCCGCAGCGCCTCATCGTTTCTATGCGCCTCGAACCACGGTGGGATTTCCGCACACTCCGCGACGAGCTGAGCGGCACGATCGATTACGCGGCGGTTTGCGAAGAAGTGCGGCGTTTCGTGCGCGACCGCACGGATCAGTTAATCGAAACGCTCGCGAACGCCATGGCGGAGCATTTGCTCGCAGCCTTCAACATCGCGCGGGTGGAATTGGAGTTGCGAAAATTCGTCCTCCCGGAAACCAAATACGTCGCCGTGCGAATCGCGCGCGTCGCGAAACCGGCGACCTAACGATTCGCTTTTCCCGACACCGTCCCTAACTTCCCCGCGTGCAAAAGAGCAACCTCGTGCGCGACCGCGACGGCTGGGAAACCATCGGCAGCGAAACACATTTTCGCTCACCGCATTTGACCGTTGCGACCGACGAAGTGCGCACACCCGCGCGGCACGAGCCGCACAAGTGGTCGGTCGTGCATCGCAAGCCCGCGGTCGTGATTGCGCCTCTCACGCGCGACCAAAAATTCGTCCTCATTCGCGAAGAGCGGATTCCGATTCGCGCCGCGATCTGGTCTTTTCCCGCGGGACAGATAGACGAAACATTGGAGCCCGACGAGGCGGCGATCCGCGAAGTGGCGCAGCGCGAAATGCGCGAAGAAACCGGCTACGAGCTGGTCGCGGGCGCCGAGCTGGTTTCGTTAGGCCACTTTTTTTCGTCGCCCGGTTTTACCGACGAGCTTTGCTATTTTTTCCTTGCGCGTCCGGTCGAGGCGAGCGCGGCCGGCGCGCAACACGAAAGCAGCGAGGCCATTCTCGACTGCCGTGAGTTCGGTGCCGACGTCCTGCGGCAAATGATCGCCGAAGGCCAGATTCGCGACTCGAACACACTCAGCCTCTGGGCGCGCCTCGTCGCGCGCGGCGAGATTTTTCCCTAACGAATGAAGCTGCGCGACATCTTCGCTTTTCGCGATCCGCCGGAGTCCGAAAGCTCGAAGCCGTTCCTCGAACATCTGGAGGATCTGCGCTGGATGATCGTGAAAATGGCCCTCGTCATGGTGGTGGCGATGGCCGGCAGCTTCGCTTTTCGGCAAAAGCTCGTGCTCGTCATGCAGCGGCCGCTTTATCAAGTCGGCGCGCAGGCCGGAACCTTGCGCGCGCTTGGCATCACCGACTCAATCACGATCTCGTTTCATCTCGCGTTCTACGCCGGCATCGTCATTTCCTTCCCGCTCTTGCTCTACTTTCTCGCGCAGTTTGTCCTGCCCGCGCTGACCGCGGTGGAGAAGCGTTTCATGTTCCCGGCGATCGCCGTCAGCTTCGGCCTTTTCTTGATCGGCGTGGCTTGCTGCTACTTCTGGCTCCTGCCAAAAACGATCCTCTTTTTCTTCCACGACACCGAGTCGTTAGGCTGGATTCCGACCTGGACGGTGGAGGAATACTACGCCTTCGTCACTCGCTTTATCCTCGGCTTTGGGCTCGCCTTTGAACTGCCGGTAGTCGTCCTCGCTCTCGTCCGTTTCGGGCTCGTCACTTATGCCTTCATGGCCCGGACGAGGCCTTACGCCATCGTCCTGATTTTCGTGCTCGCCACCATTATCACCCCGACGCCGGATGTGCTCACCCTTGTCGCGCTGAGCCTGCCCATGTGTCTCCTCTACGAGAGCTGCATCTGGATCGCCTTTTTCATGCAGCGCAAAGCCGAACGCGCCGCCTCTCTGCCTAACGAGTAAAGGAGTGGAAACGCCCGCCGCCTATGAGTGGATTTTTCGCGTTTTCGCTTTCGTCCTCGGCGCGGCGATCGGTTCATTTTTGAACGTCTGCATTTACCGGCTTCCGCTTGGTCTGTCAGTTAACGAGCCGCGCCTCTCCTTTTGTCCATCGTGCAAAAAGACTCTCCCGTGGCAGCAAAATATTCCGCTCCTCAGTTGGCTTTTTCTGCGCGGGAAATGCGCGAACTGCGGCTGCAAAATTGCCTTTCGCTATTTCGCGGTTGAGCTGCTCACGGCGCTTTTGTTTCTCGCGCTCTGGCTTGTTTTTCCCTGGCAGATCGCGCTGGCTTACTGGGTTCTGGTCGCGCTGCTCATCGTCGCGACCTTCATCGATTTCGCGCACTTCATCATCCCCGATGAAGTGACGATCGGCGGCACCGTTGCCGGTGTCCTCGCGAGCGTCGCGGTGCCGGAATTGATGGGACAGGATTCGCGAGTGCGTGCGCTCGCGTGGTCGTTAGGCGCGGCGGCCTTTGGTTACGCCCTGCTCTGGCTCGTGCTCGAAGGCGGAAAAAAAGCCTTCGGCAAGAAACGCATCCGCCTCGAAGCGCCGACACCTTTCAGTTGGGTGCGAAAGGGCGATGACGCAGACTTCATCGTCGGCGATGAGCGCGGTCTTTGGAGCGATAATTTTGCGCGGGAAAGCGATCGCATGCTTCTGCAATGCGACCGCGCGGAAGTCGATGGACGCACCTTCGAAAACACGACGCTGGAACTGCGCTACAATCGCCTAACGATCGCGCAGGAAGAGTTCGCGCTCGATTCCATCGACCGCATTTCCGGCGTCGTGCGCGAGCTGCAAATCCCGCGCGAAGCGATGGGCCGCGGCGATCTGAAATTTCTCGCTTCCATCGGCGCCTTCCTCGGTTGGCGCGCGGTTCTTTGCAGCGTCTTCGCCGGCTCGCTTGCCGGCTCGCTCGTTGGCCTAACGACTATGGCGCTGGGTCGGCGCGCCTGGTCGGCGAAGATTCCGTTCGGCCCATATCTCGCGCTCGGCGCGCTCGTCTGGATGTTCTTCGGCACCTTTCTCGTCAATTGGTACGCCGGTTTGCTTTCCCGCTGAGGCCGCGACCTACGGATGACAAGCGCGCGCAACCACCCAACTATTCGATCGTTAGGCTGGCACAATAGGTCCCATGCATCGCGTTACTGACCTCGACCAATCGCTCCTGGATTTCCGTCAGGTATTCGTGCAAACCGAAATCAAAAATCTCTCCGATGGTGACGTAATCGAGATCCGAGCGCAGCCGCCCCGAGAGCCGCTCCGCTTCGTTCGCGTAGCGCGATTCATCGACGCCGGAAATGCGGTGCAGCGCGTAGTCCAACGAATCCACGCAATAGCGGATCGAACGCGGAAATTCCTGATGCGTGATGAGAAATTGCGCGACCTTCCAAGGCGCGACCTGGCTGACGTAGAGCTTGCAGTAAGCCTCGAGCCCGCTGCACGATTTGAGCACGCCCATCCACTGCACGGTATCGACGTTGCCGCCGACATCTTCGCCTGACGGCAGCAGAATGTGATATTTCACGTCGAGGATTCGTGAGGTGCAATCGGCCCGTTCCAGCAGCGTCCCGATGCGGATGAAATCCCAGCCTTCGCCGTGCGTCATGGTCGCGCCGGAGACGCCCTGGAAAAGATGCGAGCCGGTGATGACCTGTTTGAAAAATTCGTGTGGGCTCGCGAGGAGCAGCTTTCGCGCGGCGTCGCTTTGCACGAAGAGATAGAGCCGGTTGATCTCCTCCCACATCTCGCTGGAAATTTGCTCACGCGTGGTGCGAGCGTTCTCACGCGCCCGGGTGAGACAGGAGAGGATCGAATTCGGATTCTCCTTTTGCAGGGTGAGGAACTCGGTCACGGAGGCTTCGTCGGCGGTTTCGTAGAGGGAATCAAAGGTGTTGGTTTCTTCGAGCGAAGCGATCACTGGGGCCCAGTGCTGCATGGCGTCGGCTTCGCCGCCGAGATCGAGGAGGAGCTGCAAATTCACATCGAGAATACGGGCGTCGTTTTCCGCCCGCTCGATGTAGCGGCTCATCCAATAGAGGGAATCGGCAACGCGGCTCAGCATGAAAGACCCCGCCTCTCCGCGGCGCGCATAAGCAAAGTTGTCATCCCGAGCCGCCGCAGCGCGGCGAGGGACCCGCAAACGTTTCACGGGCCTCGTTAGGCAAATTACATCTCGTGACGCTTGTGCGGTCCCTCGCTCCGCTCGGGATGACAGTTCTGTTGCCGAACATGAAACCGGAGTTAGCTGATAACCTGCGACTGCGCTTGGGCTTGAGATTGCGTTTCTCCCGCCAATCCCGATTGCGCCTGCGACTGCGCTTGAATCTCCACCGGCCGCTCTTCTTCTTCATCATCCACCACCCAGGTGTCCTTGCTCCCGCCACCCTGCGAGGAATTCACCACGAGCGAACCGGCGCGAAGAGCTACTCTCGTTAGGCCACCGGGAATGATCGTGACCTTTTCCCCGTAGAGAATGTAAGGCCGCAAATCGACGTGCCGGCCTTGCATCGAGTCTTCGCAAAAACTCGGCGAACGCGACAACGCCACGATCGGTTGCGCGATGTAGTTGCGCGGATTCTTCCGGATCCGTCCCGCGAAATCCTCCCGCTCCGCCGCGGTCGAATGCGAGCCGATCAGCATGCCGTAACCGCCACTTTCGTTGGCCGCTTTCACTACCAACTCTGGCAGGTGTTCGAGGATATACTTACAGTCGTTAGGCTCGGAAGCGAGATAGGTCGGCACGTTTCCGAGAATCGCATCTTCGCCGAGATAATAGCGGATCATCTTCGGGACGAAGTGATACACCACCTTGTCATCCGCGACGCCCGTCCCGATCGAGTTCGCCAAACTCACGCAGCCGCAGCGATAAGCATCAACCAATCCCGGCACGCCAAGTCCCGAGTCTTTGCGGAAAACGCGCGGGTCGAGAAAGTCGTCGTTGATCCGGCGGTAAATCACATCCACCGGCCGCAGACCTTTAGTCGTGCGCATAAAAACGCAGCCATCCTGCATGACCAAATCGCGGCCTTCCACAATCTCGATTCCCATCGAGCGCGCGAGAAAGGAATGCTCGTAGTAAGCCGAGTTGTAAACGCCCGGCGTCAGCAAAACCACCGTCGGCTCCGCGCGCCCCGGCGGCGCGATGTAGCGCAAAACGTTGAGCAATTCCTGCGCGTAATTTTCCACTGGCCGCACCCGATATTCCGAGAAGAGCGGCGGAAAAATCCGCTTCATCGCCTGCCGATTTTCGAGGACGTAGGAAACGCCGGACGGACAGCGCGCGTTGTCTTCGAGGACTAAATAATTGCCGTCGCCGTCGCGAATGAGATCGGTCCCGCAGATGTGCACATAGATATTTCGCGGCACGTCGAAGTTCATGAACTCTGGCCGGAAATCCGTCGCCTGCCAGACGATCTCCTTCGGGATCACGCCGTCGTGTAGGATGCTCTGGCCGTGATAGACGTCGTGCAGAAAAAGATTGAGCGCGGTGATGCGCTGGATCAAGCCGCGCTCGATCAAATCCCATTCGCGCGCCGGAATGATCCGCGGAATCAGGTCGAACGGAAAAATCCGCTCCGTTCCCTGGTCGTCGTTGTAAACCGTGAAGGTGACGCCCTGCTGCAAAAACGAAGTCGCCGCGAGATTGCGCTTCCGCTCGAAATCACCTGCCGCCATTTCGCCGAGGCTCGCGAGCAGCCGGCTGTAATGCGGTCGCGCGACTCCGGGGGCCGAGAACATTTCATCGAAGAACTGCTCGACCTTGTATTCGGTAAACAGGCCGGTCATTTGCAGGGGCAATCTGTCAGGACGAAAGACCCACGCAATGAAAAATGGGGACGCGGCGGCCGAACATGAGCAGGCCTGTGCCCGGGTGGCGGGGCGTTTCGGCGAACTCTGGCTGCGGCTCTACGCCGGACGAAAACTACGGAGCGATCCGGTTTTTCCCGCGGCCTTCGCGCTGCTGGAGCATTCGCCGGAGCCGTTGATCGATGTCGGCTGCGGCGTCGGCTTGCTCGGATTTTATTTACGCGAAAGAAATTTCCAGCCGCCCATCATCGGGCTCGATCGCGACGGACGGAAGATCGCGCGCGGCCGCGCCGTCGCGCACGCGAGCAACTATTCCGATCTGGAATTTTTCGAGCAGAATGCCTGCGAAGATCTCGCCCACCGCGGCAATCTGGCGCTCTTCGACGTTCTCCATTATCTCTCGCCTAACGAACAGAAACTCCTTCTCGTAAGGCTGGCGCCGCAGGTCGCGCCTGGTGGCCTGCTCCTCATCCGCGATTGTCCGCGCGACGACAATGCGCGGTTCCGCTGCACTTACGCGGCCGAGCGTTTCGCTCAGCTCATCACCTGGAACATGCGCACGCCGCTGCACTTTCCGACCCGCGACGAAATCGCCGCCGCCTTCCCGCCTAACGAATTCGAGCAGACGGTGGCGCCGCTCTGGGGCCGAACGCCATTCAACAATCACCTCTTCATTTTTCGCCGGCGCGCCGGGTAAACAAGGAAGGGCGCTTTGTAAGCGCCCTCGGCGGTTTCAAACCGCCGCTCCTTGAGAAATCGCGACCACTTCGCCGTCCGCGCGCAACTGCTCCAGATTTGGAATGACGCAGCGATAACCTTCCGCCGCCAGCGTCGTGAGGGTGAGCTCCAGGCAGCGCGGATGAAAATCCGGCTCCGTCGCGGTGCGATGACCTTCGTGCAGCAGGATAATCGCGCCCGGTTTCAGCCCACGCCGAATCCGCGCCACCACGGCCACGGGATCGCGGCTCATGGTATCGAGCCCGCGCACCGTCCAGCCGATCAGCCGCATTTTTCGCCTAACGAGCACGGGATGGACAAAGAAATTCTTCAATCCCGCCGGCGCGCGAAAATAACGAGACGTCAGCGGATGCCGGTCGATCTCGGCCGCAATGCGCGCAGGCCCAAAGGCCCAAAAACTTCCGCTCGGATGCGAGAAGGTGTGATTGGCAATCTCGTGTCCGCCCGCACGAATCTGCGCGATTTCGTCAGGCAAATTCTCCGCGCGCTGTCCGATGACAAAGAACGTCGCCTGCGCCTCAAACTTCATCAGCAGCACCAGAAAATCAGTCGTATGCGTCCCATCCGGCCCATCATCGATCGTTAGCCAAACCTCGCGCCGCGGAGTTTCGAAATGGGTCACGACCGGCCCCCACCACTGGGAATTCGCGACAAGAGTCGGATACAGCACGAGCAGGTGCGAAAGGAAAAGAACGCCCAGCGCCAGCCACGGGTGAAACACCACGGTCGCCAGAAAAAAGAGAGCCGCGACAAGCGCGAAACCGAGAATGAGCTTCCGCGTCATTCGCTTTTCCCAGCGAGCTTGAGCACGACCGCAGCGAGAAAATTCAAAATCACCAGCGCGCACCAAAAGATGCCTAACGAACGCAGCCAGCCGTTCTCGCCGCGCGCAAGCGACGCCGCGAGGAGCGTGACGAGCGAGATGATCATGAAACTCTGCAGCGGATTATTCGTTCGCGCGGAGAAGAGTCCGAGCCGGCGAAGCAGCAGTGCGAGCAACCAATTTACGAAATAAAAAATCAGGCAGCCGATCCAGACCGCGAACGGAATCGCGAGCAGAATCAAGAGCCGCCACGGCCATGGCCTAACGAACGCAAAAAGCGCGTGGCCTAACGAAACGCAGCTGATACCAAAAACCAGCCAGCCCAATCCGTAGGCTTCCCAACGGCTCCATTGAGCGCGGCGCACTTCGCGCCCGCTGCAGCGCGCAAGCAGTCGCGGGAGCGCAAACCAATAGCCGGCTGCGCCTTTCATCACTCAGGAAAAATCGGCACGAGCGAAAACCATTGCGACCAATTCGGCCGGATTACCTCTTCGAGTTTGCGGCACCAGCTACCGAGCGCTTCCTCGACCGCCGCGTCGCGCGAGCCTTCCGCGCGCCGGCAGTAAAACGGCGCGCCCGCGACGATCTTGTAATGATGAAAAGAGGTCCGCAAAATGAAGACCGGATAGATCGGAGCCTGCGTCACGAAAGCGAGAATGAAAGGGCCGTCCGGCAGCCTAACGAGTTCGCCGAAGAGGCGCGTCTCGCGCTGTGAAATTCCGTCCGTGGCGCGATCGCCGAGAATCGACACGATCTCGCCCGCGCGCAACGCGTTGAGCAGCTCGAGCGGCAGGGCCATTCCCGCGCTGCTGTAGGCGACTTTGATCGCGCCACCGGTCGCGCGGGCGAGTGATTCGTCCACGTGTTGCGCGGTTTTTTCATCGATCTCCGGCGCGCGGACCATCCGGATTTCCCGATGATAACGACCGGCAAAAAGCGCCGCGCCGAGATCGTAGCTGCCCATATGCGCGGTGAGCAAAATCGCGCCTTTGCTCGCGGCCAGGCTCTCAAGATTTTCCGCGCCGTCGACCGAGTAGGCGAACTCCGTTTTCAGCAGCTTGTGATCGGCGGCGTCGGAGATCGTCCAAGAGAAGTTGAAGAGCGTGAACCAGGCGCGAAAGTGGTTCGTTAGGCGGTTCGAGCCGGGAAGAACGACCTCGACATTGCGCAGAAGCGCACGACGCGCGGGCGCGGCGACGACGTAGAAAAAACAGGTCCAGAGGACGATCATGATCGTGCGCAAATAGAAGGGCACGTCGGTCTGAGCGAAGTCGAGGTACTGCCGCCAAAAGACGCCGCGCACAGCGAAGTGACGGAACCAGGCGCGCGCTTGCATGAGCGCGAGCTTTCCGCCGATGGCGCAGCAAGCGCAAGCCTGTAGAAGTGACTACAGGATTTGTCGTAGGACGCGGCGCGGCTGTCGCGCGCTGCATCGCCTCTCGCTTCCGAGCTGTCATCCCGAGTGAAGCGAGGGACCCCTCAAGCGTTTTTTGAATTGCCACGTCGTGGATGATTTGTGGGGTCCCTCGCTC
>JACDGS010000002.1:32310-157002 GCA_013821455.1 Chthoniobacterales bacterium | reverse complement strand
GTTCCAGCGCGCCGAACTTTCCTGACCGCGAAATATCCTGGAACGATCGTGACTGTTCGCAAAAGTTCGCGACGGTGAAACACCATCGCCAGCACGCGAGACGCATGCGCTACCCGAGCGCCCGGTTGCGTCGCATCCGTCGCAATCCTATTGAACCGAAATGGGAACTCTTCGCCTCGGCGTTAACATCGACCACGTCGCGACGCTGCGGCAGGCGCGTTACGCGACGATGCCCGACTCGAAAAACGCCGAGCCCGATCCGCTCGTCGCCGCGAGCCTGTGCGAACGCGCGGGCGCGAGCGGCATCACCGCGCATCTGCGCGCGGATCGCCGCCACATGCAGGATCGCGACCTCGAGCGCCTGCGCGCGAATATCATGACGAAACTCAATCTCGAGATGGGCAACACGCCGGAAATCCTGAGCTTCGCATTGCGCCTGCAGCCGGATGAAGTCTGTCTCGTGCCGGAAAAGCGCGAGGAGATCACGACTGAAGGCGGACTCGATCTCGTTAGGCATCGCAACGATCTCGCGCCCACGATCAAGCGCCTCCACGCCGCGGGCATTCGCGTCAGTTTGTTCATCGATCCGGAGCGCGCGCAGGTGGAGGTGGCGAGCCAACTCGAGGTGGAAATGGTGGAGCTGCACACCGGCGCGCTCGCGAATGCTTTCACCGAAAGGTTCGAGCGGCAGGAGCTGGAGCGGCTCGGCGATGCGGCCCGGCGCGCGGCGAATTTCGGCCTGCAAGTCAACGCCGGCCACGGCATCAACTACCGCAACATCGTGCTCATCCATCAAATTCCGCATCTCGCCGAGCTGAACATCGGCCACTCCATTGTAGCGCGCGCGCTCATCGTCGGGTTCGAAAACGCCGTACGCGAAATGCTCGCGCTCATGGAAAATTATCCGGCATGAGCATTCTCGGGATCGGAGTGGACGTAGTCGATTGCGATCGCATCCAAAGCTCGATGGAACGTTTCGGCGACCGCTTCCTCGGCCGCATTTTCACAGCGGGCGAGATCGCCTATTCCAAGTCGATGAAATTTCCCGCGCGCCATTTTGCGGCGCGTTTCGCGGCGAAAGAAGCGCTCTCGAAAGCGTTCGGCACCGGCATTGGCAAAGCGATGGGCTGGCGCGATCTCAACGTGCAGAAAAAAGAGAGCGGCGAACCGTTCGTCGTGCTCAGCGGCGGCGCAAAAAAAATGGCAGACGAACGCGGCGTCACAAAAGTTTGGATCAGCCTGAGCCACACCGATCGGATCGGCATGGCGACAATCGTGCTGGAAGCCTAACGAATCGCGGACGGGGACCAGCTTGTCATCCTGAGCGGAGCGCCGCGGAGTCGAAGGATCCCGCAAGCTCGCGCCGGGTGTCGTTAGGCAAATCGAAATCGAGGTACGCTTGCGAGGTCCCTCGCTCCGCTCGGGATGACAATTCCCGCGCGCAATGTGCCCTTGCTTCCGCGAGCCGAAAATCGTAAAACGATTCCATGTTCCAGAAAGAAGCGATCGTTAGGCTGCTGCGCGATAACGATCCCGCCACCGTTCTTCTCCTGAAGGAGCAACTGGTCGAATCCGGCAGCGACGGCATCCCTGCTTTGCGCGATCTCCTCGCGCTCGACGACGCCGCGGTGACGGAGCACGTGCGCGAAGTTCTGGAAAAAATCCAGACCGACGATGCGAATGACGAGATGCTCCTTTGCGCGCACCTCTTTCCCGAACACGGCGATCTGGAAGCGGCGTGGTGGTTATTGACGAGCTGCTTCGACCCCGACGCGCCGATCGGAAAACTTCGCCGCAAACTGGACGCCTGGGGAAGGCGCTTGCGCATGCTTGTCGCGCGAGCTGAGTCGAGCCGCGAACGGCTCCAGGTGCTCACTACATTTATGGCCGAGGACCTCGGCTTTCGTGGGAACGCCGAGGAATATTACGACCCGAAAAATTCGCTCTTGAGCGACTTGATCGAAACGCGGCTCGGCATCCCGATCTCACTCGCGGTGCTCTATATCATCATCGGACGCCGCGCGAATATGCAGATCGACGGGATCAATATGCCCGGCCATTTCATCGCCCGTTATGAGCGCATTCTGTTCGATCCGTTTCATGGCGGACGAATTTTGTCGCGGCCCGATTGCGAAGCGATTCTGGCGCGGCAACATCTTAAAACCGAATCGAGCTATTTCGCGCCGGCCTCGCCACGACTCGTCTTCCTCCGCATGCTCGCGAACCTGCTTTTCATTTTCGAGCGCGCCGGCGACCGGCGAAAACATGGGCTGGTCATGAACTGGCTAAAAGCGCTCGATCGTTAGGCGCTCCTCCAGTTCCACCTGTTGTTGTCGCGCCACGGCGGCTGCAGCCGAAGCTTTGCGACCGGGACGAAAACGGCGTCCGTAACGAGGCGGCGGAACCTTGTGTCCGGTTTGTTCGAGCGCGTGGACCGCGGCGCCGCGGAGTGACGCTTCCTGATCGGCGCAGATGAGAATCTCGCGGCCTAACGAGTCCGCGAGAATTTGCAGCGAAGCGGGCGATTGCAGGATGCCGCCGGAAACGACGATTTTTTTGGACGGGCCGTTAACGCTTTCCAGCAGATCGAAAATTTCCGCGAGCCGATGGCAGACCGCAGCGGTGGTGGCGTAGAGGAGGTCGGCGGCGGTCGTGGCCTGCGTCAGGCCCAGGACGACACCGCGAATATTTTCCGGCCACGTCGGCGCTCGCTCCTCGATCCAAAACGGCAGGATCGTTAGGCGAGCGGCCCGCTCGGCCGCGGCGCTCAAAGCGCGATCGTTAGGCGAAACACGCAACTCGCGCAGGCACCAGGCGCGCAAGTTGCCAGCATTGCTCACCGCACCGCCGAGGAGCGCGCGGTGGCGATCGATAACAAACCGAAATAATCCGAAGGGCAACTTAACCTCTTCGTGAGGAACCGTCCGGACTGCCGCGCTGGTGCCAAAGTTGATCGCAAAAATCCCAGGAACAGATGCGCCGCTGCCGAGATTGCCCGCCGCGCCGTCACCGATCGCCGGGAAGCAATCCTCTTCCTGATCGCGTAAAGGGTTGAGTTGGGATTTCGTTAGGCCAAGCAGCTCGAGCAATTGATCGTCCCAATCTTGCGCGCTGGAATTGTAGAGGCCCGTGCCGCTGGCCATGGAATGGCTGCAAGCCGCGACCCCAAAAATTTTATCGAAAATCCACTCCGCCGGTGAAACCCAACGCGCGACGCGACGGAAAAGTCGCGGCTGCGTCCGCCGTAACCAAAACAACTTTGCCGGCCAAAAAGAAGCTCGCAGCATACAGCCGGTGCGTTGCTGATTACTTCGCTCGTCCAACTTTTTGCGCAGGACGGCTGCGTCCGTCGCGGAGCGCGAATCGGCCCAAGTATAAATGGGAGTGAGCGGTTGCCCGCGCCGATCAAGGCCGAGCAAGCTGTGCCAGAAACCGGAGCCAGCCACCAAAGGTGCGCGGCTTTTCGTTAGGCGAAGAGATTTCTTAGTCGCGCGCAAGAGCGCAACAGGATCAAGTTCCGCGCCGCTTTCGCCCGAGTAGCGCACGTCATACTCAGTGCGACCGAGGCTGCCGGAAATGATTCGCGCTTTCTCATCGAACAACGCTGTGCGCACCGAGGACGTCCCGAGATCAAGGGCGAGAACGGCGGGCTTGGGCATAACGAAAACAGCTTTCAGCTTTGTGTGTTCAGTTTTAAGTGAAGAGGCGGCGAACGCGGACACTTAAAACCGAACACTTAAAACTGAAAGCTCTGTCCGATGTACAAAAAGATCCTGGTCGCGCTCGACAATAGTCCCACGGATCAGGCGATGTTCGCGCACATCGCGCAGCTCGCGCGCGTGCATGGCGCGCAACTTTTTCTCCTGCACGTCGCCGATGGCTGGGCCGCGCGACACTACGAGCAATTTCAATTGGCGGACTCGGAGGAAATGAAGGAAGACCGCGCTTATTTGGAGCAGGCGGCGGCAAATTTTCGCGCGCAAGGACACGACGTGGATGTTCAGCTCGGATTGGGCGACCCCGCGACCGAGATTTTGCGGATCGCCGCGGAGCAGTCATGCGATTTGATTGCGATGACGACGCACGGTCACCGTTTTTTGAAGGACTTGCTTTACGGGAACACGATCACGCAGGTGCGCCATCGCGCGAAGGTGCCGGTGTTGTTGGTCAACGCGAAGTAAGAAATGAAAGCGCTCTTTTTGACTAACGAGTACCCGCCGCACGTTTACGGGGGCGCGGGCGTGCATGTGGAATATCTCGCGCGCGAGCTGGCGAAGTCGATCGAGGTGGAAGTGCGCTGTTTTGGCGAACAGGATTCGTTAGGCACAAATCCGGCGGTGCGCGGCTTTGGGCTCGACGCGAGCGGCTACACTTGCCCGCAGCCGTTGCGTTCGGTCTTCGGCGCGGTGCAACGTTGCCTCGATTTCAACACGTGCGCGATCGAGGCCGACGTCGTGCACTGTCACACTTGGTACAGCCACTTTGGCGGAATCCTCGCAAAATTAAATTACGGACGGCCGCTCGTGATCACGGTGCATTCGCTCGAGCCGCTGCGGCCATGGAAGCGCGAGCAGCTCGGCGGCGGTTACGATTTCACCGTCTGGCTGGAGAAGACGGCGCTGGAAATGGCCGATGCGGTGATTGCGGTTTCGAACGAGACGAAGGCAGACGTCGAGCGGCTCTTCGCTATCGAGCCGTCGCGATTGCATGTGATTTATAACGGAATCGATCTGGCAGAATACAGGCCTGGCGGAAAGAGCGGTGCGCTCGTTAGGCACGGAATCGATCCCGTGAAGCCGTTCCTGCTTTTTGTGGGCCGGATCACGCGGCAGAAGGGAATCATTCATCTCGTTAGGGCGATTGAAATGATGGAGCGCGATTTTCAAATCGTGCTTTGCGCGGGCGCGCCCGACACCCCGGAGATCGCGGCGGAAATGAGTGCCGCCGTCCGGGAAGCGCAGGCCAAACGCGATGGCATCATTTGGATAGAAGAGATGCTCGATAAGCCAACCGTGATTGAACTTTACTCCCGGGCCGCGGTCTTCTGTTGTCCATCGATTTACGAGCCGTTTGGGATCATCAATCTGGAAGCGATGGCATGCGAAACGGCGGTGGTGGCGAGCGCGGTCGGTGGAATCAAGGAGGTTGTGGTCGATGGCGAGACTGGATTTCTCGTGCCGGTAGCGCAAAGGAAGGAGGCGCCCTTCGAGCCGATCGACGCGCGAAAATTTGAGAGCGATCTCGCGGCGCGGATTAACGAATTGATGGCGCAGCCGGAGCTGCAAAAAAAATTCGGGCGCGCAGGACGGAAGCGGGCGGAGGAAAAGTTTAGCTGGAGCGCGATCGCGGAGGAAACACAGCGGCTTTACGCGTCACTGGTGTAGGCAGAGCACTGTCATCCCGAGCCGGCAAAGCGCGGCGAGGGAGCCCGCAAGCATGAGAGAAACGCCAGTTGTTACCCAGGCCGACTGACGCTTGCGGGGTCCCTCGCTCCGCTCGGATGACAAAGGTTGCGACACACTCGTTAGGCCAAGTTTCTTCTCGTTAGGCGATTTCGCGGGTGTCGTGATCGGCGACGACGTGTATGGTTCTTCAGATGTTCGTCGATCGGATCAAGGTGACGGCGAAGGCGGGGGACGGCGGTCGCGGCTGCGTCAGTTTTCGGCGCGAGAAATTCGTCCCGCGCGGCGGCCCCGATGGCGGCGACGGCGGACGCGGCGGCGATATCATCCTCCGCGCGGACGAACACACCGATAATCTTTCCAGCCTTTTTTATGAGCCGTTAATCAAGGCGAAAAACGGGACGCACGGCATGGGGAAACAAATGCACGGACGCGGCGCGGTGCCGAAAATCGTGAAGGTCCCCGCCGGCACGGTGGTCTGGGACGCGAACACGGAAGAGAAAGCCGCGGAAATGAAGGACCGAGAGCCGCTCGCGGATCTGGTTCGGCCTAACGATGAATATATTCTTTGTCAGGGCGGCAAAGGAGGAAAAGGAAATGTCCATTTCAAGAGCTCGCGCAACCGCGCCCCGCGCCAGTATTCCGAAGGCGAAGAGGGCGAAGAAGGAATCTTTATCTTTGAGTTGCGCACGATCGCGGACGCCGGCCTCGTTGGTTATCCGAACGCGGGGAAGTCCACTTTGCTGCGGCGCATTTCGGCGGCACATCCGAAGGTTGCGCCCTATCCTTTCACCACTTTGCACCCGATGATCGGCGTCGTTGATTTCCCCGATTATCGGCGAGCGACGGTGGCGGATATTCCGGGTTTGATCGACGGCGCGCATGAAAATCTTGGCCTTGGTCATGCGTTTCTGCGGCACATCACGCGTTGCCGTCTGCTTCTTTTCGTCCTCGATATGGCGGGCAGCGAAGGACGTAATCCGATTGAAGATCTGCAACATCTCCGGCGCGAGATCGATCTTTACGACACGAGACTCTCGCAGCGTCCCTGGAAAGTGGTGGCGAATAAAATGGATCTGCCCGACGCGGAGGAAAACCTGACGGCGTTTCAGCGCCGCTATCCGGAACGCACCGTCGTCGCGATTTCCGCCAAAGAATCTGAGGGAATCGAAGAACTAAAACGTGACTTGGAACTGTGGCTCGGCGAAAACGACGTAACCGAACGCGCTCCCCGCGATTCTTCTTATGCAAAGGCCGTGGGGAGCGGCACCTGCGAATAAACAGTTAGACAATGGGTTTTAGTTCTCCAAAGTTGCCAGCTTTTAAGCGCCGATAAATCCCCCTCTCATTTATGTCGAAGCTCGTTGTCGCCAGTTACTGCACCACCTTCCTGAAATCGGAGATGTTCCACATCTACCGGCAGGTGACGGCTCTGCGCGAAGTGCAGACTTTCGTCATGACGAAGAAGCTGCAAAACCAAGAGCGCTTCCCGTTCGACGACATCGAACTCATCCCGCAGCCGCGACGAAATCCTTTTCGACATGGCTGGTTGAAGTTCGTGGAGCGCCGGCCGCCGATCGTTTATCGCGGTGAATATCAGGCGCTCTCGAAATTGCTCGAACGGCGCGGCGCGGATTTGATGCACATTTATTTTGGGCACACCGGCGTGCACCTGCTGCCGTTCATCGAATGCTGGCGGCGGCCGTGCGTGGTCTCGTTTCACGGCGCGGATGTGATGTTGAAAGCAGCGAATCCCGATTACGCGATGAAGCTGCGCAAGGTCTTCCATTCCGCGCCGTTGATCCTCGCGCGCTCGCGCTCGCTCGAACGGCGGCTGGTCGCGCTTGGTTGTCCGCCAGAGAGGATTCGGATCAATCGCACTGGTGTTCCATTGCAGCAGTTCCCGATGGTGCAGCGAGAGGCGCCGCGCGATAACGCGTGGTATTTTCTGCAGGCGTGCCGGCTCATTCCGAAGAAGGGCCTAACGACTTGCCTCCGCGCCTTCGCTCTTTTTCAAAAGGAGCATCCGCGGGCTGAGTTGTTCATCGCCGGTAAGGGTCCGCTGCAACCCGCGCTGGAAGCATTAACCGCGGAACTCGGGTTGAAGGCGAACGTGCACTTCACCGGTTTCCTTTCACAGGCCGATCTGCTCGCGCTTTATCACCGCTGCCATATTTTTCTGCATCCGAGCGAAATGCCGGCCGATGAGAACCAGGAGGGAATCCCCAACTCCATCCTCGAAGCAATGGCAACCGGCATGCCGGTCCTAGCCACGCGTCACGGCGGGATTCCTGAAGCGGTGGAGGATGGCCGTTGTGGCGCGCTCGTGGAAGAGCGCGATTACATTGCGCTCGCCGCGGAGATGGAAAAGATGACGCGCTCGGCGCACTCGTTTGCCGAAATGGGAATGCTCGCGAGTGAATCGGTGGCGACGAATTTTGAACAGCGAAATCAGACTGCCATGCTCGAAGCCCATTATCGCGAGGCGGTCGAAATCGCCGGCGAAGTGGAGGCGCGTGAGCCTGCAACATCGCCGGTGGTCGCGCAGCGTTTCGCGGAGCACGTCTCCGTCAAATAAGCCGCGGCTGGAAACGGCGGCCCGCAAAACTCGCGGGAGAAAAATTCCCGCAAAGTCGCTTGTCAGGGTGGAGAAAATGTTCTTCTGTATGCGCGACGTAAGCGGGCTCGTTAGGCACGCCGGTTCCATCGGGAAGACGGCAAGCCCCTTTTAAGCCTGACGAACACTTCGCTTTTCGACACCCACGCATGCTGCACCGCTCTTTTCGTCAACTACCGCTCCTCTTGAGTCTCTTTGCCTTGCTGAGTGTTGGCGGCTTTGCGACCACCGTGCGGGCGCAGGAAACGGCGCCGGAGAAAGCAGGGACGGAAGAGCACGCAGCCGTTTTGCCGCTGAAGCCGCCTGTGCTTTTTCAGGTTGGGAAATTCACCGTCACAAATTCCATGATGGTGACCTGGCTTGTCGCGGCTGGAATCATTTTCCTCGCGCAGATTGCGACTCGGAAAATCAAACCAGTTCCTACCGGATTGCAGAATTTTTGGGAGTGGATGGTTGAGAGTCTCTATAATTTCCTCGAGGGAATGCTGGGCCGTCAGTTGGTGAAAAAGACCTTCTGGTTTTTCGCCACCATCTTCATCTTCATCCTATTTTTAAACTGGTTCAGCCTTATCCCAGGTGTCGGCACGATTGGCTGGGGTCACGAGGCGGCCGGCGGTTTTGAAGTCACCCGCCCTCTCCTCCGCGGAGCGAACGCGGATCTGAATCTGACTTTCGCGATGGCTTGCGTCTTCTTCGGATGCTGGATCGTTTGGGCGCTGCAAATGAATGGCCCCGGCGGTGTTCTGATGCATTTGTTCGCTCCGAAAGGCGAAACCAAAGGCCTGCTGAAAATCCTGATGATCTTCATCTTTTTCATGGTCGGCTGGATCGAAATCGTGACGATTCTTTTCCGGCCGATTTCCCTGGGCTTTCGGTTGTTCGGCAATAATTATGCAGGCGAAATCATGATGGAATCAATGGCCGTTGCCGGCGGTCACTTTTTCGCCTGGTTAATTTCGATCCCGTTCTATTTCCTGGAGGTGCTCGTCGGCTTCGTGCAGGCGCTCGTCTTCATGCTCTTAACCGCAGTCTTTACTCTCTTGATGGCGCCGCATGAACCGGGACACGGCGAAGCTGCGCATCATTAAAACTTTTGGCCATATGACCGTGGTTTCCGCGGAGTGGCTGAGAAACAACCAACTAGAAAAAATATGATACTACCAATGTTAGCGGAGATTAACGGAAGCATTCACGTCGGACTCGCGGCTCTCGGCGCTGCGATCGGCGTGGGATTGATCGGCATGGGCGCCTCCTCGGCCGTCGGACGCAATCCGGGCGCCGCCACACCGATCCTGGTGCAGGCGATTCTCGCGATCGCGCTCGCCGAGGCGATCGTCTTCTACGCGCTCTTCCTCGTGAAATAGTTTAGCGACGCGCGCTCTTCCCGAATCAGCTTCCTCAACATGGTCATGCTTGCCTCCATCCTCGATATAGGCCGGGACACCGCGGAGAGATTCGGACTGAATCTCTGGATGTTCCTGTCACAGGTCGTCAGCTTCGTCATCGTCGCGCTTTTGCTTCGGCAATTTGCCTACAAGCCGATTCTCGCAGTGCTGGAAGAGCGGCGGCAGAAGATCGCCGAAGGGCTTTTGAACGCCGAGAAAATCAAGCAGCAACTCGCAGAAGCGGAACAGCGCTACCAGGAAATTCTGGCCAAAGGCAATGCCGCGGCGCAGAAAATGATCGACGAAGCGCGCGCCAGCGCGGGTGTGGTGGCGGAGCGAAAACAACAGGAAGCCGCCGCCGCGGCCGAGCAAATCATGGCCAAGGCAGGCGAGGCGAGCGCGCTGGAACACGAACGAACGATGAGCCAGCTCAAACGCGAGCTGGGCCGGCTCGTCATCGACACAACGGCGAAAGTCACCGGTAAAGTTTTGACCAGCGAGGATCAGCGGCGGCTGCAGGACGAAGCCGCGCGCCAGGTCTCGGCCTAAAGCCTAACGAACGCGCCCATGAAGATCAGCAAGGAAATTCGGCAACTCTCGCGCAAACTTGCGCGTGAAAGCTTTGTCGAGGGCGCGCTGGATCGCGGTAAAGTTGAGTCGATCGTAAGAGCGATCATCAAAACCAAACCGCGCAATTATGTTCGGCTCCTGGAAACCTATCAGCGCCTCCTCCGTCTCGAGGCGGACAAACGGCGGGCGCGCATCGAATCCGCAACCGCTTTGGAAAAGCAGGCGAGCGAAAGCATCGTGCGCGATCTCGCACAAAAATACGGCGCGGGCCTAACGACTGAATTTGTCGTCAATCCCGCGCTGCTCGGCGGCGTGCGCATCCGCGTCGGGAACGATGTTTGGGACAGCAGCGTGCGCAACCGGCTCGATCGCCTGCAGCAAAAATTTTAACCTAACGAATAATCATGGCTAGCATTCTGGAAGAACTCGAAACGGAAATCGCGGGACTAAAAACCTCGACTACCAAAAGCAACATCGGCGTGGTGCGGGAGTGCGGCGACGGCGTCGCGCGCGTGGAAGGACTGAGCGAGGTGATGTTGAACGAAATGATCGAATTCCCGAGCGGCGAATTCGGGCTCGCGCTCAACCTCGAAGAGACTGAAGTCGGCATCATCCTCCTCGGCGATCCGACGAAAGTTTCGGAAGGCGACGAGGTGAAAACAACCGGCCGTCTCCTCCAAGTGCCGGTGGGAAAAGCATTGTTAGGCCGCGTCGTGAATACGCTCGGCCAGCCCGTTGATAACAAGGGACCGATTAAAACGGACAGCTATTATCCGGTGGAGAAAATCGCGCCCGGCATCATCAAGCGGCGCAGCGTGAATCAGCCGGTGCAGACCGGCATCATGGCGATCGACGCGATGATCCCGATCGGCCGTGGCCAGCGCGAATTGATCATCGGCGATCGCGCCACCGGCAAATCGACCATCGCGGTCGATACCATCATCAGCCAGGCGCGTTTGAATAAAGCCGCCGAAGAAGGCCGGCTCGACGATCATCGGCCGCTCTATTGCATCTACGTCGCGATTGGGCAGAAAAATTCCAATGTCGCGCGGACGCTCGCCGTCCTCGAAAAAAATGGGGCGATGGCTTACACCACGATTGTTTCCGCGCCAGCCTCCGAGAGCGCGACGAACCAGTATCTCGCGCCGTTTGCCGGCGCCGCGATGGGTGAGTGGTTCATGGATAACGGCATGGACGCGCTCATCATTTACGATGATCTCTCGAAGCACGCGGTCGCCTATCGGCAGGTGTCGTTAGTCTTGAAGCGGCCGTCCGGTCGCGAAGCGTATCCCGGCGATGTCTTTTATTTGCACTCGCGCCTGCTCGAGCGCAGCGCGCGCGTGACGGAAGAATCAGGTGGCGGTTCGTTGACAGCGCTGCCGATTATCGAAACGCAGGCAGGCGATGTCTCCGCCTACATCCCGACGAACGTCATCTCGATCACCGACGGCCAGATTTATCTCGAGACGGATTTGTTTTTTCAAGGTATTCGCCCCGCGATCTCGGTCGGTCTCTCGGTGAGTCGTGTCGGTTCCGCGGCGCAGATCAAGGGGATCAAACAAGTGGCTGGTAAGATCAAACTCGAGCTCGCGCAGTTCCGAGAGCTGGCGGCTTTCGCGCAGTTTGGTTCCGATCTCGACGCGGCGACCAAGGCGCGGCTCGATCGTGGCCAGCGCATCGTCGAATTGTTCAAGCAGGTGCAATACAGCCCGATTCCCGTCGAGGAACAGGTCGCGATTCTTTGGGCGATGCAAAACGGTTATCTCGATCCCGTGCCAGTCGATCGCGTGAAAGAATTCCAAACGAAGCTGCAGGATTATTTGCAGACGCGCAAAGAAAGCGTGCTCACCAACATTCGCGCGAAGAAGAGCCTCGATAAAGATCTCGAAGCCGAGCTGCGCGGCGCACTCGACGATTTCAAATCCACCTGGCAATAATTTGCCTAACGACTAACGAATGGCCAATACGCAGGACATCCGTCGCCGGATCAAGTCGATCCGCAACACCGCGCAAATCACGAAGGCGATGCAAATGGTCGCCGCCTCGAAAATGCGCAAGGCGCAGCAACACGCGCTCGCCGGACGGCCATATTCGAACGCGCTGAACCGCGTGCTCGTTTCGCTCAAGGGCCGGACTGATCCACTCCTACATCCGCTCCTGCAAGTGCGGCCGGTGCGGAAGGAACTGGTCCTCGCCATCAGCACGGATAAAGGCCTCGCGGGCGCGCTCAATACCAATCTAATGCGCGAAGCGACGACGTTCGCCGCGGACAAAACGGCTTACGTGACGAGCGGCCGCAAAGCGCGGCAGTTCGTTGCTCGAACCCGGCGCGAATTGCTGGCGGATTTTGAATTGAAGGACGCGCCGACCATTTTGGAAACCAAAGCAATTTCCAAATTCTGTGTGGAGAAATTCCTCAGCGGCGAGGTCGATAAAGTGACCGTGCTCTACACGCATTTCGTCAATACGATCAGCCAAAAGCCGGTCGCCCAAACGCTCCTTCCGATCAGCCCGTTTATTTTTGAAGCCGCCCAGGACACGGCTGCGCCTAACGATGCTCCCGGCGATCCGCTGGCTTACAGCTTCGAGCCGAACGCGGACGCGGTGCTGGATTTCATTCTCCCCTACTATGTGCAGTATCAGGTTTTCCAGATGATTCTCGACGCGCGCGCGTCCGAGCACAGCGCTCGCATGGTGGCGATGAAAAACGCGACCGATAACGCGAACCAGTTCATCAAAGATCTCACGCTCGAGTACAACAAGATGCGCCAAGCCAGCATCACGACCGAGCTTCTGGAAATCGCCACCGCACAGATGGCGCTCGGTGGTTGAGAAAAAAAAACGGCCGTCCTCGAAAGGACGGCCGCCAAACCAAAACCGAGAACGCAGCTACCTGCAACCGCAGCGCGACTGAGCGATGCGACGGCGGCGCAGAAGCTCGGTGAGCGAGACGGCTAAAATCAGGCCAATGATTGGAAAGAGAGCGCCCATTTCCGGCACGGCCTCGAGGGTTGCTTGGAAGGCCACCGGCAAAACACCACCGGTCACAGCGCCCATGGAGATGAATTTGTAATTGGCGAAGTTCGCGATGCTAACAAAGCTCAGGTTCGAGGAGCTGGTGTAAAGCCCGCCGATCTGGGTGCCGGGGTCTCCCAACGCCGAGGAGCCATAAATAACGAAGGAATCGGAGCCGGACACATTTCCGATCTGGAGCTGACCGTCCGTGAAGTCTTGAGAAAGAATCGAGCTCACATCGAACCGAATGAAAGTCGTCGGGTAAAGACCGTTGCCCTGCAATTGATTATCAGAGGTGCTAACGATATCAAGACCGGGCAGATCGGCCCCACTCGTCTTAAAATAAAGACCGAGCGGCGTGCAGGGGACTCCCGTTGTATAGCCATTGGCGGTGATGCTGTAGCCAGATGAGGTGAAAGTCTGGCTAGTGGTGCCCGTGGCACCGGAATTCAAGTCCCAAGTGACGACAGTGGCCCATGCTGACGAGGCGAGGAAAAGAAAGAGAAGCGAAAAACCCGCGAGGCTTTTTCCGAGACGGGGAGCACGATAATTTTTCATGGCACGCGGTTGAGTTGTCAAGGTCTTCTATGGGTTCTGGGAATCGAGCGATTAGTTCCGTTTATTTGCCGCGACGAGAGCCCGTTTTGTCATAAACAATTTCGGAGGTCAATCATATTTCTCTCGGCAAATTAAAGATCAGCGCCTGGAAGCAGGCGGCGTTTACAGGAGCGCGACTGGGCGCAAAGAAAAGCGGCCGCCTCAAGCCAGAGGCGACCGCTATCCCTAACCAACCTGAAGAAAAATCAGTCTTCCCATCGGACCAACGCGAGCTGCGCCGCGCGCCGCCGGCGTAAGAGATGCGTCGAGCCGACAGCCGCGATCAAACCCACGATCGGCAAGAGCGCGGACATCTCGGGAACCGGAGTGAGGGTCATGGTGAATTTGATCCCGTCGTTATAGAAGTGGCAGTCGGGATCCAAGCCGAAGGCGATGTCGTTGCCGTTGGCGATATAGCTCGTCAGCGTTTGGAGCTGAGTCGGGGTCAGGTTCAGGGTATAATTCACGCCCGTGGTGGTGAAACTCGGGTTCGCCAGAAAGGTATCGCCGGTGCCGGATTTAACGAGCCAGTTCGGATCACTGTGGTAACGGGTGCTGACGAAATCGTCGGTCAAATCCGCCAGCGGAACGCTGCCGGTGGGGTCGTCCACGAAGGTCGCGATCCCGGCATTCACCGCGGTATCAAGCAGGTGAAGGTGCAGCACGTTCGGATTCGTGTCCCAATTCGAGATATTCGTGATCGAAAGCGTCGCGCTCGTGATGCTGAAGCCGGTCAGACTGACATTGTCGATCCTCCAAGTGTAAGCGAGGTGGTGATCGAGATCGCCCATATCCGCGGGGTTCGGCTGGAAAGAAAGCGTGGTCACGCTGGCCTGAGCAGAAGCGGCGGCGAAGACCAGGCTGGCTGCGGCTCCGAGAAAGGGACGGAGCAGACGTGCGGAAGAGGTGAAGAACGGTTTGTTGGCGATTAAAGAGCGGTATTTCATATAACGTGTCGGATTTATGAAAACCATAATTCTTATAAATGATTCGCATCGTCAATAATTATTTTCATGCCAGCTATAATTTCCATATTTTATTCGGCGATTCTCTCCTCTGGCGTAAGCTGGGGAAGCGATTTTTTAGAATTATCGTTCGCCGGTTGAAAATTCATCTGCCTGACCTCCCCGGCACGGCCATTGCTACTTTGAACGTGCTGTCATGCACCTTCGCACCAAGATATCCGATAAGCGCCGCGGCCATCGCGCCTTCACTCTCATCGAGGTCCTCGTCGCCGCCACCCTTCTGGCGATACTCGCGGCCGGCTCCCTTTGGGCGCTGTCGCAGGCCAATAATTACGCCTCCATCAACCGGCTTTACACCGGCGCCGAAACCGCCGCACAAAATCGCATCGATTACCTCCTCTCCGACTCGCCGTTTAATCCTCAGGATGGAGCATTCGGCACGACGGGCGAATGGAACGTCGGCAGCTCGATTACGCCCAACGTCGCCATTTACACCGAGCCTGTGGGCACCAATGGGCAGACCAGTTCCATCACCGGCACACTCACGACAACGATCACGCTCAACCCTCGGAATCCGACCCTAAGCCTGTACTCCGCCACCGTCATCGTCACCTACACCTACCGCGGCAAGCCCTACAGCGTGCAGTTGAATGCCATGCGCGCATCCGACGTATGAAAACCGCCCCCGGCCGGCTGAGCGGCGCCTACACCCTCCTGGAAATCCTCATCACCACCGCGATCATGGCCCTCGTTGGGGGGTTGATCTTTTACGTTCTGAACTCCTCCATGGTCCTGTACGCTAAAAACACCGCGGTCAATTCCGCTCACCAGCAGGCGCGCGCCGGCATCGATGAAATGCTGACCAACGTCCACAGTTCCGTCTCCATCCCGGAGTTGGTCGATGCCAACTTGCAGGCCGTCAACCCCATCGTTGATGGCTTTGGCAACGCCATCTCGACCGTGGGCGTTTCCTTCCAGGTTTTCAATGCCGGACCTTTTCCCGTCACCTTGGACGCCGCGGCGAACGCGACCTCGATCGTTTTGTACTGCCCTGGCTACGTGCCGCCGGCTGGCGCCCGTTTGAATATCCCCTCGCACAACATCGAATACAACATCACTAACACCGCCGCGCTTGGCTCCTACCGTGGCTTTAGACTTGCCACGCCTGTCACTGGGATCGGCACGGCCGTGGACGTTGCCGGCACAGGGATTGAAGGCCAGGCGGGCGTCAACTACGTCATCAGCGCGTTTATCACCACCCGCTTCAGTTACGCCGTCGTCGGTTCGGAGCTCCGCTTTTACCCAACAAACGACGTGAACAACTACAAGGTCATCACCCGCAACATCGTGAACGCGACGCCGTTCAGCGTGCCCGTGCTCCAGAATGGCGGCCTGCAAAACCGCTTCCTCGCCGCGATTAACCTCTCCACCGTCGAGCCCCAGTTTACTAATCGCGGCTATGCCGCGGTAAACATGTTCATCAGCTCCACCATCCCCTTCCGCTGTCGCTTGACCAATTCCCAATGATCACGCTCTCGAAACGCCCGCTTCGCCGCGCAGCCGGCAACGCCCTCATCGTCACCGTTATGACGATGGCCATCGTCGGGGTCTGGATTGGTCTCGCCTTGCAATACACCGACTCCGTAGGCCGCAACGTCCGGCGCAGCATTCTCCTTCGCCAGGCGACGAACATCGGCGACTCCAGCACCGAGATGGCTTTCGCCGCCTGGCGCTCGATCTGCCGGACCAATCAAACGAAAGTCTTCAAGAACAGCGATTTTTCCGGGTCGATCCCCAGCCCCACCCCGGCTGACTTCCCCGGCGTGAGCCAGTACACTCTCACCAACTTCACCGTAAGGGCTCTCGACTCCACCTGGGCACCGAAGGCTGGCGGCGGCGCCACTCCCGCCCCCATCGCCGGGCCCAACCACGGCGACCTCAGCTACTACTACCTCGCCACAGCCGACGTCGTCCTTCCCACCGTCAGCACTCCGGTAGGGAAGACCCAGGACCCCACTGACCCCAACAATATCGTCGTCCGCGTCCGGCGCGTTTTTCAGAAAGAGACCCTCTCCCTGTGGCGTTACGCAATCTTCTTCAACGACGACCTCGAGATCCACCCCGGCGCTCCCATGGTCGTTAACGGCGACGTCCAAACCAATGGCAGCCTTTATACCGCCCACAATACTCTCACCCTCAATGGCAAAACGACCTACGTGAACAGTTGGTCCATCGGCTTTATGCCGGGCGACGGCACCCATTCGGAGACACCCAGCAGCCCCACTTGGGCGACCGGCCTCCCGCCGGCGAAAGATCAGGCCCAGCAACCCTACGGCGTCGCCCTCACCGATTACCACCAGCTCATCGATTACACCACCACTCCCACGACCCTCGACCCCTACCGCCTTCAATCCCAGGCCGGAGTCCAAGTCATCATCGATGCCGCCAATGCCATCCAGATCTACGACGGCAACGGCAACCTCATCAGCACCAACGGCAACGGCATCGGCAACGGCGGCCGGATGAAACAGGATCTCCTCGCCGCCATCACCACGAACGAGACCATCACCGACAACCGCGAAGGCGCCACCACCGGCAACGCCAGCATCCGCGTGGCCACCCTCGATGTCGGTGCCGTCAGCAACGCCATTAAAAACGGCGATTTCGGGAACAACTTTAACGGCATCATCTACATCACCGACACCAGCGCCAGCGCCGACGGCATCGCCACCAAGCGCGCCATTCGCTTGAAAAATGGCGCGAAACTTCCCGATGGCAGCGGCAGCTCCGCTCCTGGCCTCACCATCGCGAGCGCCAACCCGGTTTACGTGCAGGGAGATTACAACACCGGCTCCACCCCTTCGGCCGTGCCGGGGGCCACGCCCACCGTCCAGCCCCCCTCTAATACCGGAGACCCGACCCAGCCCACCGTCGCCGGCTACACCCGCCAGCCCGCCGCCATCATCGCCGACGCGGTAAACATCCTCTCCAATTCCTGGATCGATTCCCAATCCGGCACCAACCCCGCGGCCGCTCCCACCACTGTTAACGCCGGCATCATTTCCGGCAACGTCCCCACCGGTAACGGCTACTACAGCGGCGGGGTGGAAAACTTCCCGCGCTTCCTCGAGAACTGGTCCGGACAAGTCTTCACCTACTACGGCTCCATGATCGAGCTCTACAAGAGCCAGCAAGCCATTGGCCATTGGGGCGCGGCCAATGTTTACAACCCGCCCAATCGCGCCTGGTATTTCGACACCAACTTCATCTCCAACCCGCCCCCGGGACTCCTCGCCTCGTTTAATTACCGGCGCTCCCGCTGGTACACGCAATAGCGTCCCGCGCCACTGCATCCTGAGCCGGGTTTGTCCCAAACGAGACTTAGTCTGCTTTGGATCAAGGCTCGTCTGGCCCCGACTAACCTTTGTCTGCCACAAACTAAGCTTGGTTTGGCCACCCAAAAACTACCATGTGCGAGAGCCCGCGCGGAAACGCGGGAAAATGGGCAGGGTTGGATTCGAACCAACGAAGGCGTAAGCCAGCGGATTTACAGTCCGCCCCGTTTGGCCACTTCGGTACCTACCCGCGGGACGAGCGTTTGATATAGGCGCAGTCACTTCCGCTCGCAAGGCAGTTTCAGCCGCGGCCCTTAGTCGCGGTGTGCCGCCAGCCAGCGTTTCGCGGCCGCGACGTCCATCAGCGTCGGGGCGTGATCCGCCTCGATGTATTCGAGCGCCACTTCCGCCCCGCACTGCCGCAGCAGCTCGGCCAGGCGCGCCGACTCCGCCGGCGGAATGATGGTGTCTTCTTTTCCCGCACTGATCCAAACCGCGACCGAGCGCAGGTCGGGCAAAACGGCGGGCGCAAACGGCACCATCCCCCGCAACAAAGTTGCGCGCCGCAAAAGCTCCGGCCTTTGCAGCACCAAACTGCCGCAGATAGTTGCCCCGTTGGAATAACCAACCCCAACAATTTTGGCGGGATCGAGTTGATAATGCACGGCGGCGTCCGTCACAAATTGCGCCAGTTCGTCCGTGCGGATTCTTAAGTCCTCCAGATCGAACACGCCCTCGGCAAACCGACGGAAAAAACGCACCTGTCCATTTTCCAGCACCTTCCCGCGCGGGCTCAGAAGATTTGCCGCGGGATCGAGCGCCTGACCGAGAACGATCAAATTTTCCTCGTCCCCGCCTGTACCATGCAAAAGCAGAAGCGTGCGCGCAGAAGTGCCGGCGACAAATTTGTGGATAAAACCCAGCGTGTCCTTCATTCGTTAGGCAAAGAATTCTGCGATAGCATGGACGACTTCCCGCTGCATTTCGCGGGTCAACTCCGGATAAATCGGAAGCGCGAGGACCTCACGCGCGGCGCGTTCCGTCTCGGGCAGATCGCCTGCGTGATAGCCGAGCGAAGCGAAGCATTCCTGCTCGTGCAAACCGAGCGGATAATAGACGGCCGCGCCGATGCCGCGGCTGGCGAGCGCTCTCTGGAGTTCATTCCGGTCGGGCGTACGAATCACAAATTGATGATAGATGTGATGGTTCGTTAGGCCAAAGTCTCGGTAGGGCTCAGACGGCAGGGTAATTTTATTCGTTAGGCCAACGCGCCCGAATTCTTCCCGATAAACATCCGCCACCACCCGCCGCGCAGCCGACCATTCGTTGAGGTAGGGCAGTTTGAGACGCAGGATAGCAGCCTGCATTGCGTCGAGACGAAAGTTGCCGCCGATGACGTGATGAAAATAACGCGGCTCCATCCCATGCTGGCGAAAACTGCGGAAGCGCTCGGCCAGCTCGTCGTCTTCGCAGATGATCGCGCCGGCATCGCCTGCGGCGCCGAGATTTTTCGACGGATAAAAGCTGAGAGACCCCGCCGCGCTCATGGTTCCAGCCTGGCGCCCGCCAGCTTTGCCCGGGTATTCCGCACCGATCGCTTGCGCGGCATCTTCGATTACGGTCAGTCCATAACTCGTGGCGATCGCATTGATCTCATCCATCGCGCAACACAGCCCGAAGAGGTGAACCGGTATGATCGCCCTAACGATGTTCCCCGTTTTATCCACAAGTTGACCCACGCCGTTGCGGCGACATTGCCTCTCTAAAAAGTTCGCGAGGGATTCCGGTGAGACATTGAAAGTCGGCGCATCGATATCGACGAAGCAGGGCGTGGCGCCGACCCGCGCCACGCAGCCTGCAGTGGCAAAAAACGTGAACGCGGTGGTCACAACCGAATCGCCGGGTCCAATCCCGAGCGCCATGAGAATCGCAAGCAGCGCGTCCGTGCCCGAAGAGACGCCGATGGCATGAGGCGATCCGCAGTATTCCCCCAGCGCCCGCTCAAACTCCTCCACTTTCGGACCGAGGATGAAGTTCTGCGTCCGCAGAATCTCGTCGAGTTCGCGGCGAATCGGCTCCGCCAGCAACTCGTATTGCGCGCTGAGATCGAGCAAGGGCACGCGCATGTGCTACCGAAGCATGAGAGCCGCGCGCTGGCGAACGATCCTAACGAGTTGATTGACCCTGGGAAAGCGGTCGGCTAGCATGCGGCGTGGGATTACTCCGCGGCCTTTTCTGGTTGGCCCTTTTCGTCTTTTTTACTTTCTGCTTCCTCGTTCTTTTTGAGTATGGCCCGAACGATTTCGTGAATGGCTTTCAGAAAGAAGGCGAGCGCATCGAGAAGTGGGTCGATCAGAAGGTCCACCCGCCGAAAAAGCCAGATAACCCCTAGCTGACGAATTCGAGTTCGACCTTTCGCGGCAGATAACCTTCCGCTTCCGCCCGCGTCAGAAATTGCCGAATCGCTTCCCGCCCGGTTTCGCCGTAGTCGCGGGTAAAATCGTTCACGTACATGCCGATGAATTCTCCCGCGAGATCGGCGCCCATGTCGCGCGCGTAGGGCAGTGAATGCTCCACCGCCGCTTCGCGATGACTGAGGCCGTAATCGATGCTCTCGCGCAAAATCTCCGCAAGGTCGCGCCGCACCGCCGGTTCGAGATCCTTGCGCAAAACATTCCCGCCTAAGGGCAGCGGCAGGCCGGTCTCCTCTTTCCACCACGCGCCGAGATCGAGCAGCTTGCGAAAACCAGCTGCGGCATAAGTGAGCTGACCTTCGTGAATGATGAGTCCGAGATCGGCGCGTCCCGATTTCACCGCGTCGAAAATCTGATCGAACGGCACCACGACATGACGGAAGTCGCCGAGGAAAAGTTGAAGCGCGAGATAAGCGCTCGTCATCGTCCCGGGAACCGCAATGAGCCGGTCGCGCAGCCAGGCGCGCTTTTCGTTAGGCGAAGCGTCCACTGGCGCCGCGGGATCAAGCGTCACCAGCATCGGCCCGTAGCCGTCGCCCATGCTCGCGCCGCAGGAGAGCAGCGCATAATGATCGCTCACAAAAGCGTAGGCGTGGATGGAGATGGCGGAAATGTCGAGTTCGCCGCGGAGCGCGCGTTCATTCAGCGTCTGGATGTCTTCGAGGCGATGCTCGAACTCGTAGCCGCGCAAATCGATCTTGTGTTTGGCCATCGCATAAAACATGAACGCGTCATCCGGATCAGGAGAATGGCCGAGAGTGAAAACGCGCTTCGCTTTGCTCATAAGAAGTGAGTCTAATTCAAATGGGCCGACGGCGCAGATAGACGAAACAAGCCACCGCCAAGCCTAACGGAAGCGCGATGGCCGGCGCGTAGATCGCCGTGCGAAACATGATCGCGCGCGCGAAGAGCACGCCTTGTTTCGCGCCGGCAGCGTGAATCGCCGCCGGCAGTGAGATGAGCAACGCAAGAGCGCAAATGGCCAAGCCGGCGAGGTACCGCCAGCGGTCGCTTTCCGCCTCCGCCGCCGAACGCTTCGGTTGCGATCGTAGCCATGAATTATAAACCGTCGCGACGATGGCGAAGCCGATCAGGGTGCTAAAAATTTGCAGGATAAAGGGCAAACCGAGAGTCGCCGAGCCAACGTGCACGACGGGATTGCGCAGCCACGCAATGCGTTCGACGAACCAACCTTTTTCGTGAGTAAAAGCGTCCCAGAAATTGTGCGTCCAGATGCCGAGCAGGAGAGAAAGCAAAAGACTGGGCCAGCGCACCAGACGCAATCCGTCGAAGCCTGGGCAAATCGGCAGCAGCGCCTGACGATGCGGCTGCGGCAGCACGTAACAGAAGGGTTTGCAGAAAAGATAAAACGCCAGGAGCAGCCCCGCTCCGATCGGCAGACCCACCAAAAAACTACCGGCCAGCGTGTGATCCAAAGTCGCAAGATCGAACGCGCCAATATAGTAACCGACATCCGGCGTCATACTGCCGACGACCAACGCCGCGAAATCCAACGGCCGCGGCGAGAAACGGCGCAGCGGCAAAACAGCCGCGGCATGGGAAACAGTCCAAGGCATAACTCCCCGACTTAGCCACGGCTCTCTTCCTTCCCCAAACCGAAAAGATGCTACGGTTGCGCGTGCGGACATCGGGAGCTTCTAAACACATCGCCTGTCCCGATTGCGACGCGGTCTACGACGCACCGACTTTGAAGGAAGGCGAGCAGGTCCTCTGCGCGCAATGTCACGCGTCGCTTTTCCATTACCATCGCAATTCGCTCCATCGCGCCGCTGCCCTAACGATCGCGGCCGCCTTCCTATTTCTCGTCGCGAATTGTTTCCCCTTCATGACCCTGCGCGCCGGCTACCGCGAAAGCCAGATGCTTCTCTCGCAAAGTGTCAGCGGTCTGGAGGAGCAGGACTCGCCCTTTCTCGGAGCGGCGGTCGGGATTTTTACATTGGCCGCGCCGACGCTCGTCATCAGCGGGCTGGCTTATCTGTTGCTCGGGTTAATCGCCGGACGCCGGCTGCCAGGCGCGATCCCGCTTTGCCGTTGGGTCTATCGCGCGCGGCGCTGGAATATGACCGAAGTCTTCCTCCTCGGCGCACTCGTTAGTCTGCTCAAGCTTGGGAAGCTGGCCACGCTCACGTTAGGCATTTCTTTTTGGGCTTTTGTCGGACTCATCATTTGTCTCACCGCCGCGCTTTCTTCGATCGATTATCGCGAACTCTGGACGCGGCTGGAGGAGATCGAAGCGTGAGCGCTTATTACCCCCACTCCGCCGCGGCCAGCGGCCTCGCGCTTTGCCACGCTTGCGGTCGAGTCGAACCGGTGACGCTGGAGCGCTGCCCGCGTTGCGACGCGCGCCTGCACCTGCGCAACCCCGCGAGTGTGCAACGCACCCTCGCGCTCACGGTCTCGGCCCTCTTCCTTTATTTCCCCGCCAATCTTCTCCCGATTCTCAAGGTGGAATCGATCACCGGCGCGCAGGCCAACACCATCGTGGGCGGCGTCATCCAGTTTTGGCAGACGGGCGATTATCCGGTGGCGATAATTATTTTTACCGCGAGCGTCATGATTCCCGTTTTGAAAATCATCGCGCTTCTCTGGCTTTGTCTCGCGGCCCGGCTCGGGCGTCGTCCGCTCGCGATGACCCGCCTTTATCGCATCACCGAATTGGTTGGCCGCTGGTCGATGGTCGATGTCTTCGTCGTCGCGATTCTCGTCGCTGTGGTCCAGCTCGGGTCAGTCATTTCCATTCACGTCGGACCGGCGGCATTGTCCTTCGCTTCGGTAGTTATCCTGACGATGCTCGCTGCGATCAGTTTCGACCCGCGCCTCATCTGGGACGCCGCCGCGTTGCCTAACGACTAACGAATTTGACAGGATTAACAGGATTTACCGGATTAAAGAAATGGCCTCTGGCCGCAGCGGCCGCCCATGCTTCTTCTCTTCATCCTGTAAATCCCGTTAATCCTGTCTAAAAAAAACGTTGATGAGTTCCGATCCGACACCGCGCGAGCCCGACTCGCGGCCCATCATCAAACATAAGAAAACCCGCTTCTCCGCGGTCTGGATTATCCCACTGGTGGCCGCGCTTTTCGGCCTCTGGCTGACTTGGAAATATTATTCCGCGCGCGGCCCCGAGATCACCGTGCGTTTCGAAACGGCGGAAGGAATCATCGCCGGCAAGACCCCCGTCCTCTGTCGCAGCGTCAACATCGGCACCGTCGATAAAGTCCAGCTCACCGACAAACTCAAAGTCCGCGTGACTCTGGAGATGACGAGCGACGCCGCGAAGCTGCTCGTGCAGGACACGCAGATTTGGGTCGTTAGGCCGCGTTATGGCGGCTCGGGCATCTCAGGCTTGAGCACGATCGTCTCGGGAAATTATATCGAGCTCGAGCCGGGTCTTTCGAAAAACGAACGGACCGATTTTATCGGCCTCGAGCAACCGCCGGTGACGCCAAAAGGCGTGCCGGGTTTGCACATTAAATTCATGGCCGAAGACGCCGGCGGAATCGATCCCGGCTCGCCCATTACCTACAAAGGCATCGGCGTCGGAAAAATCGAAAAACGCACTTTCCGCGCCGAGACCGGCAAGGTGGTATTCGACGCTTTTATCGAAGGCGATTACGAAAAGCTCGTCCACCAAAACACGAAATTTTGGAACACCAGCGGGATCGATCTCGAGGTCGGCGCCAACGGCGTCAAACTGCGCACTGGCACACTGGAAGGTCTCCTCGTCGGCGGCATCACCTTCAACGAATCGCCGCCCGAGGAACATTCGCCGGTGGTCGCGGATGGCGCCGTTTTCACTCTGTTTACCAGCTTTGAGGACACCGAGAAATTCATGATGCAAAATCCGCTGCCTTACCTTCTCCTTTTCACGGAAAGTGTGCGCGGGCTCAACCCGGAAGCGCCGGTCGAATTCCGCGGCATTCGCATCGGCACGGTCGATGGCGCCTCCTTCAAATATTTGCCTAACGACCCCGACCAGCGCGTCCCGGTCATGATCCGGATCGATCCCGATCTGATCACCGAACTTCCTTCGACCGGCTACGCGCCGGCGCAGGATTTCATCGCGCGCAACGTCGCGAAAGGTCTGCGCGCCAGCCTTAAATCGGGCAATCTTCTTACCGGCCAAATGTTCATCGATCTCGATTTTCAGAAGAATGCGAAAGCGGAGGAGGTGCAGCAGGTGGGCGGCTACGAGATTCTCCCGACGGGGCCAGCGGGCGGCCTCGCGCAGATTCAAGAACAAGCCTCCGCGCTGCTCGCGAAGTTACAGGCGTTGCCACTCGAGAAAACGGTCAACAACGCCTCGGACGCACTCGCCTCGATCAAAACCACGGCGGATGAGCTGAAGAAGACCGCGAGCGGTTTCAACGATAATTCCCCGCTCTATCACAACCTCTCGGAGACGCTGCGCCAGCTTGACGAGACGCTCCGTTCACTTCGCAGCCTAACGAGCACGCTGGATCGCAAACCGAACTCGATCATCTTCGGCAAACCGGGCAGCGTCCCGCCACCGAAAGGAAGTGACCACTAAATGAGACGACGAAATTCTTATCGCGGAACGGCCGCGCTTCTCCTCGTATTTTGCCTCACTGCCTGCGGGTCGAAGCAGGAATATTATCGGCTGAGCGCTGAGCCTGCCGCTGCGGTGCAGGGAAAGAATTCCTCGATCAGCCTCGGCGTCGGCCCGATCTCGCTGCCGGCCTACATCGATCGCAGCGAATTGGTTTTCCAAAGCGGGACTAACGAATTTCAAATCCCGCCCAACGTGAGCTGGGCCGGCTCGCTCCAGGCCAACATCGCCAGCGTCCTCGCGGGCGACCTGCAGGAACTGCTTGGCGCGCGCGAGGTGCTCACCTTCCCCTGGCCGGCAGGGCGCGCCCCGCATCGCCGCGTTGCGCTCGACATTCGCCAATTCCACGGCATTAGCGGCAGCGACGCCATTCTCGACGTGAGCTGGCGCATCGAAGACGCTGGCGGCAGCGCATTTTCCCATGGCAATGACACCTTCCATGAGCCGATCCACGGCGACGGTTACGCAGCCGTGGTCGCGGCCGAGAGCCGGCTCCTCAGCCAATGCGCCGCGGCCATCACGCGTTCACTCCGCTAGCGGCGCCGAGGGCCGTCTTAATCCAGTAAATCCTGTTAATCCTGTCCGTTTGCAGGTTTGCGTTCGCGCACCCGCTCCGATAGCCTCAGCCCCATGGCAAAATCCGGTCTCGGCAAAGGCCTCGGGGCGCTCATCAGCGCGACGCCGGCCTTCCGCCCAGCCGAGCCAGAAGCCGGAGAAAAAATACAGCTCGTCAGCCTAACGAGCATCGTTCCCAGCCCGCTGCAGCCGCGGCGCGAATTCGAGCGCGAAGCCCTCGGCGAGCTGATCGATTCCATCCGCCAGCGCGGCATCATCCAGCCTCTTATCGTTAGGCAAGTCAACGATACCTTCGAGCTGATCGCAGGCGAACGCCGCTGGCGCGCCTCCAAGGAAGTCGGTCTCACCGAAGCCCCCGTCATCGTTAGGCGCGCGAGCGACCTTGAAGTCCTCGAACTCTCGCTCATCGAAAATCTGCAGCGCGCCGATCTCAACCCGATCGAAGAAGCCCAGGCCTACGCGCGGCTCGCGGGCGAATTCGGCATGCGCCAGGACGACATCGCGCAGAAGGTCGGCCGCAGTCGCGCCTCGGTCGCGAACGCCATGCGCCTGCTCGACCTCGATCAGCAGGTGCAAACCTGGGTCGTGCAAAATCTCCTCTCGGTCGGTCACGCCAAAGTGCTCCTCGGATTAAAAAATCACGAGGAACAGCGCGCCGTCGCCGACACTGTTCTGCGGCAAAGCTCGACCGTCCGCGCCACCGAAAAAATGGTCGCGCGCCAGCTCGGCAAACTCGGCGGCGCGCGGCGTCGCAAAGATTCCGCTACCGTTCCCTCGGCAGCTTTCAGCGAGCTGGAAAATCGGTTACAGCAGCATCTCGCCACCCATGTCGTGATTCATCACGGCGAAAAGCGCGGTCGCATCGAGATCGAATATTACGGCGCCGACGACCTCGAGCGTGTGGTCACCCGGCTCGGCCTGCCGCCCGATGCCTAACGAAAAGCGGCGCTGGCGCCGCTGGTGGCAAACCGACAGCTTTGAAGGAAAATTGCGCCGTCGCGGTGCCCTCGCCCTTCTCGTCCTCGTCCTCGTCCTCGTCCTCGTCCTCGTCCTCGTTTTTGTTTTCTTCCACGGCGCGCGACGCGAAACTCATGGACAGCCATGGTTGGAATTCTCTGGCGAAAACGCGCTCGCCCATGTTCGCGCTTTGGTCGACCTCGGCCCCCGGCCACCCGATTCTGCGGCGATCAAAAAAGCGCGCGCTTATCTGCGCAAAAATCTTGAGAAATTTGGCTGGCAGGTGGAAGAGCAAGCTTTCACCGACGAGACGCCGCGCGGAAAAGTCGCGTTCGTCAACCTGATCGCGCATTGGCCTAACGAACCGCGAAACGGCCAGCGTTTCCTCCTCTGCTCGCATTACGACACCAAGACTTTCGATTCGATCACCTTCGTCGGCGCGAACGACGGCGGCTCCAGCACGGGCGCGCTGCTGGAGATGGCGCGCGTCATCGGTCTGCACCCCGATTTAGCGGCGCGAGTCGATCTGGTTTTTTTCGACGGCGAAGAAGCGTATGAAAATTTTACCGCGACCGATGGCCTCTACGGCAGCCGCTATTTTGCGGACCAGATCAGACAATCAAAAACCCAAAAGCGCTATCGTGGCGGCATTCTCTGGGACATGATGGGCGACCGCGACCTAACGATAACTCTCTCCACCGATTCTCCCGAACAGCTCACGCGCGACATCTTCACCGCGGCGGACGCGCTGAACGCGCGCAATCATTTTACCTACTTCAACAACGACATCCTCGACGACCAAACACCGCTGAACAAAATCGGCATTCCCACAATCGACCTGATCGATTTCGATTATCCGCCCTGGCACACGGCAGAGGATACGATGGACAAATTGAGCGCCGAAAGTCTGCAAACCGTCGGTGCGGTCACCGCCTATTATTTAGCGGAAATGGCCTTCCGATGAAGCGGCTGCTGTTCTTCGCTGCCGCGATTTTCCTGGGTATAGCCGCGGGCGAATATCTGACCACAGACTTCGCCTTTCGCGCCTGGCTCGGCCGACTCGTTAGGGGCGACGAACTGGTCGCGCTGGTCGATCGCGTCGGCGTTTACAGGCACGACGAACGTTCGCTTGCCGACGCGAAAGTGAGGAGCGCGGCGCAGAACCAACCCGTCGCCGAGGCCGCAATTGATCACGAAATGGATTTGCTCCGCTGGCAATTTCCAGACGAAAAATCCTGGAACGCGACGCTGGAACGGGCCGGGATGAACGCGCGCGCGTTGCGCCGCGAGGTCGCGCAGGATCTGCGCGATCGCGCGTGGCTCGAAACGAAACTTCCCGCGCAAATTCCGCCTAACGAAAAGGAGGAGCGCATGTTTTACGAGGCAAACCCCGCGCGGTTCGCGGAGCCGCTGCGTTTTCGCGCGAGCCATCTTTTTCTCGCCGCGCCGGTAGGCTATCCCGATGAAGTGATCGAGACGAAACGGAAGCTGAGCGAGGCACTCGCGGCGCGCTTGCGCAACGGCGAATCCTTCGACGCGCTCGTGGTTGAATTCTCGGAGGACGAGGGGACGAAAAACCACGGCGGCGATCTGAATTGTTTCGACGCCGCGCGCATGCTCCCGGAGATTTTTGCGGCCGCACAAACCATGAAGACTGGCCAAACGAGCGCGCCGATTCGGAGTCGTCTCGGTTTTCACATTCTGCGCCTAACGAGTGTGCTGCCCGCGCGTGAGTTGACCATCGCGGAGGCCGCGCCGGAGATCGAGGTCACGCTGGAAAACGAGCGGCGCGCGCAGGCGCTCGGCGACCTGAGCGCGCGCATGGCGCAAACCACCTCGCGCTGACTCGCATGCGCCGTCTCCGCTTTTGGCTGCGCCTGTTTTTCTATCCGCTCTTTATTTTTGCGATCGCGACGGTGCTGGCGACCTGCTGGCTGATGAGAAATCTCGCCGGCGTCACGACGTGGTTTGCCGCGCGTTCGTCGCCGGAACTTTCGCTTCGCTTCGGGACGGCGGAGCTGGCTGGTTTTAGACGGATCGAGTTCTCGGAGATCGAGCTGCGCCCGCGACGGCAAGAGCAAAAGATTCTCTCGATCGCCCACGCGGCGGTTGATTATTCCTTCGCGGGTTTGTGGGATCACCATCTCGTTCGGGTGGAGATTGAAAATCCGCAGATTGTGCTCGAGGAGACGGGTGTCGCTTCGTTCAGCGGATCGAAAACAGGATCCGGCCTAACGAGCAAAGTTGCGAAAACGGACGACGCCTGGAGCGTCGATCACTTCGCAATTCGCGGCGGCAAAGCGGCGCTTAATCTGCCGGCATGGCCGCAGGTGCGCTGCGAATTTTCGGGCGAGTTCGCGGGTCTCGAGCTCAGCCCGCGCGCCACGAGGTCGCGTAAAAGACAGACGCTCGTACTGAAAAATATACGGATCGCGACGCGGGGAGCGATTCCGCACAATCTCGTGCAGGCGAGCGCTGCGACGGCTTCGTTCGCCTTGGCGGATCTCGCGCAACAACGCTTGCCGGCTCTCACCATTTCGTCGCCATCGATTCATTTGCGACCGGAATTACTCGAGCTGTTTGCAGCGCCGAGCATGGGCACAAACAAGAGCGAAAATCCCGCTTCCCCGGGTTGGCAAGTGGGCCGGCTCCAGATCACGAGCGGCGAATTCTTCGTCGAAGACTTCGGCGCCACGGTGCCAGTCACATCCGCGAAGTTTGCGCTTGATGCGACGGACATTGGAGTTGGCGGAACGAGCGAATCTCTCCACGTCGCCCAACTCTGGGACGTGCGCGCCGCACCGCTTTTCGATCCACTCCATCCGTTTCTCGAGCTCAATGCCCTAACGATCAATTTTTCCAATGCCGGGCTGGCACGGAATGAGATCGCGAAGCTGGAGACAACCGGCCTTTGGATCGGTTTTGGCCGCGGGTTGCGTTCGTTAGGCAACTCGCCCGCGGCCAGCAGCGTTAGCCTAACGACGACGATTCCGGCGGCGCCGTGGCGGGTACGCGACCTCGGGATCGAAAGCGGTTACCTCGCCATTTCCAACATCGGCCTCGGCATTCCCGATCTCGGCTTCTATGTGCGGACGCGGTTGAGCGACGTGGCGCTTTCCGGTGATGCGCGCTTCGCCAGTAATCAACTGCAGAGCATCGAGCTGTCGAACATTTCGATTCATTCGCCGCTCGATCCGTTCGTGCCGGTCTTGAATTTTAAAACGGTTTTCCTCCGCTTTTCGATCGCCCAGTTGCTGCGGAACGAAATCGAGGAAGTGAGTTTGCTGAATCCGCAGATTTTCGTGGGCGAAGATCTTTTTTGGTACGCCGATGCGCTCCAGAAAAAATCGGAGCCTGCGGTCCCCGGCGAAGCGCCCGCGGCGACGGCTCCGCATTGGATCGTCAAAAATCTCGGCGCTGATTTTGGCGAGATCATCATCGCGAACAGCGGCACGAGTCACGCGACTTTGCCTCTGACTTTTTCCTGGCGCGCGCGGCAGGTGGACTTCAGCAACCTGAGCGACCTGCAACTGAAATTGAAACTGGTCGTGCCGGAAGACGATTACACTTTTCCATCCTACGAGCTGGACATGCTCGGACTTTCCGGCTTGGTCGAGTTCGGATTGCCACCTGACAGCCATAAGGACAATCTCGTGCACACGCTCGAGGTGAAGAACGTGCGCTGGAAACAATTCGCCGCCGGCAGATCGTTCGTCTCCGTGACCTACGACAAAAAGGGAATCTACGGCGCGCTCGGCGCAAAAGCCTACGGGGGTTATCTCAATGGCGGCTTCAGTTTTCTTTCGCAAACGGACTCGCCCTGGTCGGGCTGGATCTCCGGCTCGCAGATCGACCTGCGCAAGGTGACCGATGTGCTGGCGCCGCAAAGTTTCCGGATCAGCGGGCCGGCGGATTTCAAGATGGAAGTCAACGGACTCAATCACGAGATCGAGCGGCTCAATGGCAGCTACACGATGCGAAAACCGGGCCGGTTGAAAGTGACAAAACTCGACGACTTGCTCGGCGTTCTGCCGCCGGAATGGACCGAGTTAAAACGAAGCCTCACACGCATTGGGCTGGAGACTCTGCGCGATTTCAACTATGAAGCCGGGAATGGTTCTTTCTGGTTTGCCAATCGCACCGGCAATCTCAAGCTCGCTCTCCAGGGTCCGACCGGTTCGCGCAAGCTCGAAGCCATCGTGCACGGTCCGGAGGAATCGCCTAACGAACCGAGGAAGCGGCCCGGCGATGAATAGAATCGCGCGCGGCATTTTCGCAGGCGCGCTCCTCACCTGCGCAAGCTGTTCGCTACCGCCGCTGTCGCTCTCCACGCCGCAGCCGATAAAAGTCGATCTGGCGATGAAGCTGGATGTTTATCAGCACAGTCCGCCCGGCGCTGAGAAAAAACCTGCGACCGTTGGTCCGGCCGAAACGGCGGAGCAAGTTCAGGATCGGCGCCGGCTTCGCCTCGGCGAACTGCAACCTTTAAAGAACGCGCGTTTTATTGGCGAAAATCATCTCGGCCTGCTCGAAGTGCGAAATGCACCGCCCGGCGAATACGGCGACTACGTTCGCGAAACCGTCGCATCGGAAAACAAGGACCGCGCCAGTCTGATGGACGGGCTGGCGAAAAATCAGAAAATCTCGCTGCCCGACGTGGAGAAAGAGCAGGCCGCAATCGCCGCGAATAATGCGTTTAGCGGTGAGTGGGTGGAGCTGCCAAAACCGGACGGCACATATGCCTGGAAGCAGAAGGGCACGGAATGAATTCAGGCACGCGCGTATTGTGTCCGGCGGCAGATGCTGTTTGCGATGCAGGCCAAACAATCTGAGTTTCGCCCGATAATTCATGGCTCGTTCGAAATCGAAAAACGTTGGTCTCATCGGGCTGGGTATTATCGGCACGCGCGTGGCGGCCACACTGCGCAAACGCGGCCTGCGTGTTTACGTTTGGAATCGCACGCCGCGGCCGGAGCAGAATTTTCTCGGTTCGCCGGTCGAGGTCGCGGAGATCTGCGATGTGCTGCAAATCTTTGTTTCCGATGGAGAGGCGCTCCTTGCCATCGTGCAGCAGTTAAGCCCGGCGCTGACTCCACAGCATGTCGTGACGGCGCACAGCACGGTCTCGCCGGCAAGCGTGCGCGCGGCCGCGGAGATCGTGCAACGGCGCGGCGCGCGCTTCCTCGACGCGCCGTTTACAGGGAGCAAAGTCGCGGCCGAAAATGGCCAGCTTGTCTATTATATTGGTGGTGATGAAGCGGCATTGCAGCAGGCGCGCCCGGTCCTCGAGGCGAGCAGCAAAGAGATTGTGCTCATCGGCGAAATCGGTGACGCCATGATCGTCAAAGTGGCGACGAACATTGTTACCGCCGCGACCGCCCAGGTCGGCGCGGAAGCGCTCGCGCTCGTGCGCAAGGCTGGAATTTCGACGGAAACTTTCTGCCGCGCGATGAAGTTCAACGCAAGTAACTCGGCAACGATGGAAATGAAGATTCCGCTCATGGCCGCGGGTAACTTCGAGCCGCACTTTTCCGTGAAGCATATGCTTAAGGATGTGCACATCGCGGCCAAGCTCGCGCAGGATTATACGCTGCGTTTGCCCGTGACTGAAGCAACTGAGGAGATGTTGGTCGATGAGATGAAACGTGGCCGGGGCGACGCCGATTACTCTTCCGTCGCGCAAAAATATTTTCCGGCGCGCGAGCAATCAGCCACTGAAAAAGCGGCCAGCGCAAAATCGCTGGCACCGCTTCCGAAGAAGGAAGAAAGCAAGTCGTCGAAGGCTGAAGTTCCCGAAGGCGCGAATCTCTCCGGAGGTTTCCGTAATTGGTTCAACCGGCGCGCACAGGCGCGAGAGGATAGCGGTGCTCTTTGATCTCTCCAGCCGCACGAAATTGCGGCTGACCGGGAACGACCGAGTTCGTTATCTGAACGGCCAGGTGACGAATGATGTGCGCAAAGCGAATGCCAATCTCGCGATGGAGGCCTGTGTCCTCAGCGCCAAAGGAAAAATCGACGCGCTCATTTTTATTTCAGCGGGCATGGAGGAGTTGTTGCTCGATACGGACCCGGAATTGCGCGAAGCGTTGCCCGCGCGACTCGAACGTTACATCATCGCCGATGATGTAACGCTCGAAGACGTCACCGATCGATTTTCCCTTTTCCACAGCGTCGGCGAAAAGCCGCCGAATTTGCCTAACGAATTCCACTGGCGCCGTGGGAAACGTTTCGGCGTGGCGGGTTGGGACCTGTTGCTCGATGCTGGCGAGCACGAGCATGTTCGGCAATCGCTCGCAGCGACGGATTCGTTAGGCGACGTTGGGGAGATGGAACGTTTCCGCATCGAACAGGGCGTGCCGCGGTGGGGCCGGGAGTTGAGCGCGGAGATCATTCCGGTGGAAGCGAATCTCGAAGGGAACGCGATCGATTATGGGAAAGGTTGTTACATCGGCCAGGAAGTGATCTCGCGGATGAAAATGTCCGGCCAAACAAACAAGCTGCTTTGTGGATTGGTTTCTTTGGAAGGCACACCGCTCGCGCCGGCGATGAAGCTGTTCGACTCCGTCAGCGGCAAAGAGGTGGGGAGAATCACCAGTGCGACGCGAAGTGAGCGCGTGGGGAAAGAGATCGCGCTCGGCTATCTCAAGCGCGGTTTCCGCAAACCGGGGACGAAGCTAATGGCGTCGAGCTGGGTGGAAGTGGTGGAATTGCCTTTCGCCCTTGGATAGAGCCACTCGTTAGGCAAATTTTCGCGCGTCGATGCGACAGTGATTGACCTCCTGCGGCCGACTCCCTAGCTTGGGCGCTCTTCATGGCCAAAGTCAGCGTCCAGCACGTCTTCAAAATCTATCCCGGCGATAAAGGAAAAGACGTGACCGCAGTCGAGGACATCAACCTTGAGATCGCCGACCGCGAATTTGTCGTCCTCGTCGGCCCGTCGGGCTGCGGGAAATCGACCACCTTGCGCATGATCGCCGGCCTCGAAGAAATCTCGAAGGGTGATGTTTTCATCGGCGACAAACGGGTCAACGACGTCGCGCCGAAAGACCGCGACATCGCCATGGTCTTCCAGAATTACGCGCTCTATCCGCACATGAGCGTGTTCGATAATCTCGCCTTCGGCCTGAAGTTGCGGAAATTTCCAAAAGCTGAAATAAAAAAACGCGTGACCGACGCCGCGAGCATCCTCGGCATTGAAAGCCTGCTCGAGCGGAAACCGAAGGCGCTCTCCGGCGGCCAGAGACAGCGGGTTGCCGTTGGCCGCGCGATCGTTAGGCAACCGAAGGTTTTCCTCTTTGACGAACCGCTTTCCAATCTCGACGCCAAGATGCGAGTGCAGATGCGGACGGAAATCACCAAGCTGCATCAGCGTCTCCAGGCGACGATGATTTACGTCACGCACGACCAAATCGAGGCCATGACAATGGGCGATCGCATCGTCGTGATGAGCGACGGCATCGTGCAACAAAACGACGCGCCGCTGAAACTTTACAACGAGCCGGCCAACCTTTTCGTAGCCGGTTTCCTTGGGAGTCCGCCGATGAATTTCGTCACCGGGACGTTCAAGGCCGATGGCGACAAGCTTCGTTTTTGCGAAATCGAGGGCGGCACGATTGACGTCGCCTTCCGCGCGGTCGATCGGCCGGCGGCGCGCGACTTCGTTGGAAAACAGGTGATCCTCGGCATCCGCCCGGAAGACTTGGAAGTGGCAAAGTTCGAGCGCAAAGACGGCCGCGAAAAAGGCGAGAACAGCTTTCCCGCGATCGTCGACATCGTGGAGCCGATGGGCGCAGAAACGAATCTATATCTGCAAACCGGTGCGCACACTTTGGTTTGCCGGAGCCAGAATTCGCTCGATCACAAGGAGGCGGGCCACCGTTTCCAGTTCGAGATGAACCTCGAAAAAGCGCATCTCTTCGATCCGATTTCCACGCGGCGGCTCACTTACGACGCGCGCGAAAAAACGGATGCATGATTTGCTTGCGAAGAAGTAAGTTGCTCGCGTATAAACATCTGCTTCCGCACTGGAAATACTGATCTCAACCCAAAGAAATTCATACTGTGAATCAACAAATACTTGCCGAAATCGGTCGCACCCAGCGACTGGAAATCCTCAACACCCTCAAGCGCACGCGCGGGCTTTCCGTGAATCAACTCGTGGCCCGAATGCACATGAGCTACATGGGCATCAAGCAACACTGCCTCACTCTCGAGCGCGACGGTTATCTCGATACCTGGCGACGACCGCAAAAAATGGGCCGCCCGGAAATGGTTTATCGGCTTACCCGGCGCAGCCACGGACTTTTCCAGGCTGACAGCAACGCTTTCACCCTCGAGCTGCTCGATTCCATCCAGGAAATCCACGGGCCCAATGCCCCGGAGAAACTGATGCACAACCTCTTCGAGCGAAAAGCCGAACAGCTAAAGCCAAAGATCAAAGGCGAAACGGTGGAAGCGCGCGCGAAAGAGCTGGCCGCATCGCGCGATCAGGAAGGCTATATGTCGCAATATCTCTCCGATCCGAACGAAGGCGGCCCGCAAATCCTCGAATGCCACAGCCCGATCATGAACCTGGTCGAGAAATACAAATTCATCGGCAAGTTCGAGCAGGACATGTTTGAGAAGCTCCTGCAGGTGCCGGTGCGGCGCGAGGAGACTTGGACTTCCGGGCTTTTCGAAGCGGCGTTTTACTTCGCGATCTAAGCTCCGAAGCGTCGCAGGCGCTAGAGCGAAAGCTCGGTCGCACACGGCTTAAGTCGCGGGGTCGGAGTCGCGGCAAACCGGAGTGCGTTGTCATCCCGATCCGGCGTAGCACGGAGAGGGACCCCTCTGCGTAATCAGAGCGCCCGAGGCCAAAGTAAGCGAGGCTTACAGTTGAGGGGTCCCTCTCCGCGCTACGCCGGATCGGGATGACAAAACGGAGCCAAACGTTGTCCCATCGCACCATCGCTCACGCGGTGCTGGAGCAGCGCGATTACTCCTTTCGTTCGAGTCGAATCTCGATTGATTGCAGCGCATCATGCCCAGCCAATTCCCTGCCGCTGTGATCGAGAATTTGCAGCCGCTCATCGATGGCGGCCGCTATCCGATCAAGCGCGTGGTCGGCGAAGACGTTGTGGTCGAGGCCGATATTTTCAAAGACGGGCACGACGTTGTCGCGGCGGCGCTGAAGTGGCGCGTCGTCGGCGAATCGCGCTGGCACGAGACGGCCATGACTGCGCTCGAAAACGACCGCTGGCGCGGCATCTGTTCCCTGTTCGAAAACGCCACCTACGAATATACAGTCGAGGCTTGGACCGATGTTTTTGGCGGCTGGCAGCATGAGTTCGCTGCGAAATTCGAGGCCGGCATCACCTATCTGACCAGCGAAAAGCTCGAAGGAGTGAAGATGCTGAACGCAGCCGCCGAGCGCGCGCGCGGCGCGGACGCCAAACGCCTGCGCGAATTCGCCGAGCAGATGCGCGCCGGCGAAAACCACGACGTCAACCTCATCGCGCATTCCGGAGAATTGGCTGCGCTGATGGCGACGCACGCGGCGCGCTTTGGCGCAACGCAATACGCGCCGCCGCCGCAGGTCACGGTGGATCGCGTGGCCGCGCGCACTTCCACCTGGTATGAGTTTTTTCCCCGTTCGGCCGAAGGGCTGGCCGAGCGCGGTTCGACTTTTCGCGATTGCCTTGGCCGCGTGGACGACGCGAAGGGGATGGGTTTCGACGTTATCTATTTCCCGCCCATTCATCCCATTGGCCTAACGAATCGCAAAGGCCGAAACAACGCTGTCACCTCCGCGCCGGAGGAGCCGGGCGTTCCTTACGCGATTGGCAATCGCAGGCTCGGCTTGCCTAACGGCGGCGGGCACAAGGACATCGAACCGTCGTTAGGCACGCTCACCGATTTCGTCTGGCTGGAGAAGGAAATTAAAGCCCGCGGGATGGAGATCGCGCTCGATTTCGCGATCAATTGTTCGCCCGATCATCCCTACGTCGCGGAGCATCCGGATTGGTTCTACAAGCGACCGGACGGCACGATCAAGTACGCCGAGAATCCGCCGAAAAAGTACGAGGACATTTATCCGCTAAATTTTCGTTGCGAGAATTGGTCCGCGCTTTGGGAGGAGATGAAAAGCATCATCCTCTACTGGGCAGAGCGCGGGGTGCGTATTTTCCGGGTCGATAATCCGCACACCAAACCCGTGGCGTTTTGGGAGTTTCTCATCACCGGTGTGCAGGCGAAATTTCCCGACACGATTTTTCTCTCGGAGGCTTTCACGCGGCCGAAAATGATGAAGGCCTTGGCCAAGGCCGGCTTCACGCAGAGCTACACTTATTTCACCTGGCGGACTTACAAGCAGGAACTGATCGAGTATTTCACCGAGCTCACGCAAACGGAGATGCGCGAATATTTTCGCGGCAATCTCTTTACCAACACACCGGATATTCTGCCGCTGCACCTACAGACAGGTGGGCGCGAGATGTTCATGATTCGCGCCGTCCTCGCCGCGACGCTCTCGAGCGTTTACGGCATTTATAGCGGGTTCGAGCTTTGCGAAAATGCCGCGCTCCCTGGCCGCGAGGAGTATCTCGATTCCGAGAAATACCAGTTCAAAGAACGCGACTGGGACGCGCCCGGAAATATCAAGGATCTGATCACGAAGTTAAACCGCATCCGCCGCCAGAATCGCGCGCTGCATCTCTACGATAACCTGCGTTTTCACCCGGCGGAGAACGACGCGATTCTCTTTTACAGCAGGATGACGCCGGCGCGCGATAGCATCATTCTCGTCGCAGTGAATCTCGATCCGCAAAGCACGCAGACGGCTTTCGTGCACGCGCCGGTGGAGGATTTCGGCGAGATCGGCGGCGATCGTTACGAGGTGGAAGATTTGTTGACGGGCGACCGCTACCAGTGGCATGGCGCGCGCAACTACGTTGCGCTTCATCCTGGCGTGCAACCCGCGCACATCTTTCGCGTGCGCAGATTGTAAACACGCCGATTTGTCATCCCGAGTGAAGCGAGGGACCCCGCAAGCGTCGTTCGACCCCGATTCACGGAACAACATCACGCAACGCTTGCGAGGTCCCTCACTCCGCTTCGCTCCGTTCGGGATGACAACTCGGTGCGGCCTGTTCGCTGAGCCCACACGCTGCACCCAACCGCGTGCAAATTTGCATCACTCGCGCGGGCACTTATCCTTTTCGCACCTGAGCATGAAACGCGTTCTCTCACCGTTCGCTCTTTTCGCGAGCGCCGCTTCCGCGTTTGCCCAAACCACTCCGCCCGACCAGCCGATCCTCCCGCGCACGACCAACATCCTCGAAGCAATGATGTCCGCGGGGCCGGTCATCATTCTTCTTTTCCTCCTCTCGATCGTCTCTGTGGCGATGATCGTGATCTACTTTTTTACGATTCGCCGCGGGGCCATCGTCACGAGTGGTTATATGGCCACCGCCGATGCGCTCCTGCGCAAACGTGATTACCTCGGGTTGCTCGCAGTCTCGAATCGTCACGGCGAAGCAATCGCGCGCGTCGTCCAACAGACGCTCGATTTTATGACCAAAAACCCGAGCGCCGATTTCGCGCAGGCACGCGAGATCGCGGAAACCGAAGGCACGCGCGTCGCCACTAATCTTCACAACAAGGTCACATATCTCGCCGACATCGGCACGATCGGACCGCTCGTCGGATTGTTCGGCACGGTCATCGGCATCATTCGCTCCTTCGGTGCGCTCGGCTCCGATCTCGCCGGGCCGACCCGTTATACTTTGCTTTCGAAAGGCATTAGCGAAGCGCTCATCAACACCTGCGGTGGCCTGGCCATCGGCATTACCGCGATGATCTTCTACGCGTTTTTCCGCGGCCGCGCGCAACGGCTCATCTCCGATTTGGAATCCGCGTCCACCCATATTATCGCGCTCCTCTCGCTCCAGCACAGTCGTCGCCCGGAGCGTTCACCGGTTCTGCTCGAAGATGAATTTTGAGCGTCGTTAGGCGTCAAAACATTTTGGTTTCCGCCCCGGAATTTTTCGCCAGATGAATTTCCGTAGCCGCACCGCACCACAACATCCGGGCATCCAGCTCGCGCCGCTGGTCGATGTCCTTCTGTTGCTCCTGATTTTTTTCCTCATGACCTGGAACGCCGCGCGCAACGAAAACGAGCTCGACGTGAAGGTGCCGAAAGCGAGTCAGGCAAAAGAAAAATCCGCGCCCATGGGTGATGTCATCGTGAACGTGAAAGCGGACGGCAATGTGGTCGTGAATCGCCGCACGCTTTCCGGTCCCGACCTCACGACAATGTTGCAAGGCTTGGTGAAACTGAACGCCGACCAGGCTGTGGTCATCCGCGGCGACGAAGCGGGCGCGTACAAAAACATCGTCAACGTCCTCAACATTTGCAGCGAAGCGGGCGTGACCAACGTCGCCTTCGCCACGGCAAAATGAAGTGGCCGCTCGGAACGGCGGCGTTGCTCCTCGCCGCTCCGCTCGCCTTTGCACAAAACGATGTCCCGGTGCGCCGCGCGCTCCCGGTCAACGAACCTCCCGTCGCGCGCGCGATTCCTGTTACACCGACCGCAACGCCCACCGTTCGTCGCGCCCTCCCGGCGCCGGAGGAACTGGAAACCATCACGCCCGCACCTGCGCCGACTCGCGCGCCTGCGGCTAGTGTCGCGCCTAACGAGTCCGCCCCGGCGGAAGACACGGAAGCGCCCGATCAACGCCAGCTGAATTACGCAAACGGACTTTTCGGCCGCAAGCTCTACGACCTTGCCGTACCGGAGTACGAAAAATTTCTCGGCCTTTATCCAAATTCCGCCGATCGCGTGACCGCGGATTTTTATCTCGCTGAAGCGTATCGCGCGCTCGGACGGACGGCGGCGGCGCGGACAAGTTTTCAGACCGTCGTGAACGATTTTCCCGAGAGCGAGCTGGCCGGTCCGGCGGCCTACGGTCTCGCGGAAATTTTCTTCAACGCGAAAGACTACGAATCGGCGCGTCCGCTTTTTCATCGCGCCGCCGCGAAGGTGAAAGCCTCCGCGCTCGCGCTCTCGGCGCGCTATTTCGAAGCGCGCTGCCTCGAAAGTCTCAACCGCAAAGATGAGGCCCGCGATATTTACCAACAGGTCGTCGCGGTCGCGAACCCCAATCCTTATCGCGACGATTCGCGGCTCGCCGTCGCCACCATCTTTCTCGAAAAAGGGCGCAAAGGCGACGCGCTCGAACAGTTCGAAGCGCTCTCCAACGAGACGACAAAGCCTGCGCTTAAAGCCGAGGCGACGGTTCGCGCCGGCTCGATCGCGCTCGATCTCGCGCAATCCGAAAAGGGAAAGTCTGACAAAGTGATGACCGCAAAAGCGAAGGCGCTTCTGGAGAAAGGCCGAACGCTGCCTGACGCCGGTCGCTGGAGCGGAATTGCTGCGGTCGGTTTACTGCGCCTCGAGTATCAAGGCGGGCAATACGCCAAAGCCGTTTCCGATTATCAGCGCAGCGTCGAGCAAGTGCCGGAAGAAGCGCGGCCCGAAATGATGCTGCTCGCGGCGAACAGCCAGCGGCAGCTCAGCCATTTCGCCGAAGCGCAGGCTCTCTATCGCCAGATCATGCAAAAATATCCAGCGCACGAAGAAGCGCGCGAGGCGCAATATCAGCGCCTGATTGGATTCTATAACGCGAACGACCCGTCGTTAGGCAAGGAGATCGATCTTTTCCTCCAGCAAAATCCGAGCGGCGAGCACACCGAGCAGGCGCGGCTGCTCAAGGCCGAGACACTTTACAAAGCGAAAGATTTCGCCGCCGCCGCGACCGTTTATGAAACTCTGCGTGACGCGAAACTTTCCGAGAAACTGCGCGCCGAATCCGCCTTCAAACTCGGTTGGTGCTACGTGCAAACGAAAGAGCCGCCGCGCGTCGTCCAGGCGTTCACTTATTTTCTGCAAGCGTATCCGGACAGCGATGAAGCGCCCTCCGCGCTTGCGCAGCGCGCGCTCGCTTACCAGGAGACAAAACAATACAACCCCGCGCTGGAAGATTTGGGAACGTTGCTGAGAAGATTTCCGAAAGCGCGCGAACGCGAAGCCGCGCTGCAGCAAAAAGCACTCCTCCTCGGCCAGACCGACAACAACAAAGGAATGGGCGAAACCTTCGCCCAATTGCTGAAGGAATACCCAAAAACCACCGCCGCCGCGCAGGCGCATTACTACATCGGCAAAGCGGCGTTCGACGGCAAAGATTACGAGACCGCGCTCAGGGAACTGAAACTCGCGCGCGACATAAACGCCGATCAGTACGCCACCCCCGCGACCCTGCGCATCATGTCGTCCTACTTTTACCTGAAGCAGCGCGATGATCTCGCGAAAGAGGTCGATCGCTATTTTGCGAAGTCTCCGGACGGACAGGTGCCGGCGGAATTGTTGCAATGGCTGGGGCTGGAATTCTACAACGCGAAAGATTACGCCGCCGCGGTCAAATACCTCGGCGCGCTGAGCAAGAGCCCGACCGCAAGCAGCGTGCCGGCGGACTTTTGGTTTTACCTCGGCGACGCCGAGATGAAACAAAATCAGCCTAACGACGCCGAAAATGCCCTCACGAAATTCCTCGCCACCGCGACCGATCCCGCCGCCAAAGCCAAAGGGCTGCTCGCCTTGGGCGAAGCAAAAATTGGCGCGCACAAACCGGATGATGCGCAAAAAATCGCCGAAGAAATCATGACCTTGCAGCCGGAAGGCCGGGTCAATGCGCAGGCGCGTTTGCTCGCGGGCGACGTCGAGATGGAACGGAACGATTTCGAAAACGCCGGCAAATCCTTCATGAGCGTGGCGCTGCTTTACGACGACCCCGAGATAACGCCGGTCGCGCTCGACAAAGCCGCGCACGCCTACGACAAAGCAGGCAAAGCGGACGAAGCCTCGCGCGCCCGCACAGAGCTGCAGCAAAAATATCCCGGTTACGCCCGCGGTTGATTTGCCTAACGAGTCCGGCGCTCTCTGCGGCTGATTCTTGCCTAACGAGTCCATTTACATCTGCCGCTGACCTGCCTGACGTGTCATCCCGAGCGGAGCCGGAGGCGAAGTCGAGGGATCCCGTGGCGTTTCCTCGAAGATCAGTTCGCGGCGAACACTTCTCGTTAGGCGACGAGATCCTTCGACTCCGCGGCGCTTCGCTCAGGATGACAGAATTTGTCTGCGCCCGTCGACTCGTTAGGCGCTAATAAATCGTTTTTGGTTCCGGCCCGGCAAGAATTTTTTGGAAGCGCGGATTGTCGCGCAACGGGTCCCATTGCCAGCGCGAGCGCAGATCGCTTTGCGTGATGCTGCCGTCGAAAACATGATCGACCGGCCCGGGCAGAATGAGCAGACGCTCGATCAGATCCAGAGCTTGCTCCGGCTCGCCGCTGCGCGCGTAAATCAGCGCGAGCATTCCAGACAGGCACGGTCCGTAGTAGGAGTCTTTTGCTTCGGGTAGTAATTCGATCGCGCGCCGGCCTTGCCGCACGGCGTCTTCTTTGCGCTCGAGGAAAGCATAGAGCAGACCGAGCTGCGCCTGCCGGAAAGCATCGAGGGGATAGGCCGCCGCGTCGGCTTCCATCCCCGCGCGCGCAGTTTCGAAGAACGGTCGCGCGCGCGAAGCATCGCCACCCGCGAGCGCCACGCATCCTCGCAAATACTCTTTCGATAATGGCGTTCCAAACGGCGTGATCATTTCCACAGCCGACGCGGTGGCGATGACCTGTTCCGCTCTCGGAAGGTCGCGCGCCAGCAATGCCGCGTCCCAACGCGCGAGGGTGGCTTCGCCGTCGGGATCCAAACCCGGCGGCACCGCCCCGAGCGCCGCGTCGAGTGGCCGGAGATCGCCGCGCATCCAGAAATCGACAAAACTTTTTTCCACCCGCAGCAACGGCAGATCGGGCGCGAGGGCCACGGCGCGTTCGCCGGCCCGGGCCGCCGCCGGCCAATCGCGCGCCATCCAATGAGTGAGCATCACTTCGCGCGCGAAAAAAGAATTGTGCGGGTCGCGCGCCGCCGCGCGTTCGATGTCGGCGATCGCCTCACGCCAGCGACCTTGCCGCCGCCGAATCGCGGCCGTGTCCTCGTCGATATCGGCATTGTTAGGCAAGAGCGCACGCGCCACCTCCAATTCGCGCAACGCCGCGGCGTAATCCTTCGCCGTCCAGTAAAGACAAAGCGCGTGCGCCTCGCGCGCTTCGCCCAAATCAGGCCGCAGCCGCAGCGCCTCTTCCGCCTCGGCAAACGCGCGCGTTTTGATCTCGGCGGTCGGTTGAAAATTCAGGTGAAGATAAGCGAGCGTGGTCGAGAGCCGCGCATGCGCGACGGCGAAGCTCGGGTCGAGCGCGATCGCCTGCGAATAAAGTTGGATCGCAGTCTGGTAATCCTGGAGCAGGCCGGTCGGCCGCGTCTGATATTCGCGCGCGCGCAGGTAAAGCACGTAAGCGTCCGTGTTCTCGGTTGGTTTGGTTTCGACCCGCACTTTTTCTTCCGGGCTGAGCGCGGCTTGCAATGAGCTTGCGACCGCCTGCGCCACTTCCACCTCGACCGAAAAAATATCCGCCACTCCGCGATCGTAACTTTCCGCCCAGAGATGCTCGTCCTTATCCGCGCGAATGAGCTGCACATTGATGTGCACGCGGTCGCCTGCTTTTTGGACGCTCCCTTCGAGCACGTGCGCGACGCGCAGTTCGCGCGCGATCTGCGGCAGGTTCTCCGGCGAGCTTTGGTAATGCTCGGTCGAAGTGCGCGAGGTAACTTTTAATCCGCTGATCTTCGCCAGTGCGGTCAGAATTTCATCCTGAATGCCGACGGCGAAAAAAGCGTTGTCCTTATCCGTGCTCAGATTTCGGAACGGCAAAACTGCGATCGAGTTTTTCGAGATCGGCGTGGTGTCCGCGATCTCGTTTCCGCTGCGGCGCTGGTGGAGAAAAAACCAAACCGCACTCGCGGCGAGAAGCAGACTAACGACAGCGAGCGCCGCCCCTCTCCCGCGCGCCGGTTTTGCTTTCGAAAACTTTCCCGCGGCGGAAAGTTTTTTCGGGCACGCGGGATTGCCGAGTTCATCCTGATAAAGATTTACCAGCGAGACGACGACACCGTGTTTCACTTCGCACTCGCCCAGATCGTGCAGGAGCGGCTGCCAATGCCGATACTCCCGCAGATCGTCCGCCGCGCGTTTCGACAAAAGAATGTGGCCCGCGTCGCCGCAATCCATCACGCGCTGCGCCATGTTGATCCCCGCGCCGGTGACGTTCGCGCGCTCATTTACATCGGTGACTTCGTTGATCGGCCCGCTGTGAATTCCCATCCGCAGCGCTAATTCCGGATGCGCTTGATCAGCGCGACTCAACTCCAGCGCGCAGGCCGCGGGCGCTTCCGGACTGTTGCGAAAAACCAGCGCCATCCCGTCGCCGGTCGCGAGCCGGATCAATTTTCCTTCCGCATCGGCTTCGCGCACCTGCGAGCAGCCGCGCACCATCTCATTCAAGTGCCGCACCAGTTCGCTCTGCTCGTTGATGAGCAACTTCGAATAACCCACGATGTCGACGAAGAGCACGTGGCCGATCTCCGGCCGCAACTGCGCGCTCTCGTCGTCGCTCATGCTGACTCTTCGTTAAGAGCCAGAGGAATGATGACAAGTTTTTTCGAGAGGGAGCAAATGTTGCAATGTCTCGATCGGCAACGGCGCGAGAAATTTTTGCGGATCGTCGATCTGCAAAATCGGCTTCGCCAGACAAGCGGCGAGAAAACTCAGATCGGGCGTGGCGGCGATTCCCACTCGCGCGGTTAACTGCAAAGCGGCCAGTTGCCTAACGACGCGCTCGATATTTTCGAGATAATTTTTCGCCGAGGTAAAATGCACCGTGCAAACTCCCGGCGCGGTCGCTTCCATCTCCGGCGCGAGGGTGGCCGCGTGATGGAGCAGAATTTCCCCGGCGATTTTTTCCTGTGCGAGGGCGCGATCGATGATCGTTAGGCTAAGACAGCGCGCCAGGGCCTGGCTCGCCGTCATGCCCGCGCTGACGCCGGCCTCGGCCGCGCTGGGCGTGAGCTGGAGGATGGTGGCTTTTGCCTCGGCGTTATCGAGCAACGCGACCGGTTGCTGGTGCCGTTCCGGCGCGTGGCGCAAAGCCGCCTGTAATTCAAAATCGGGCAGATAAATCGCGGCGAACATAGTTGTCATCCCAGCGCAGCGCAGTCGAGCCGTAACGCAGACGGCGTAGCCGGCGAGGCCGGGCTTTCAAATCCCGCCGGGTTTCCGTGCCGCTCTCGTTTGTCGCGTGCGATGGCTTCCAGGAAATCCCACGGGATCCCTCGACTCCGTTCCGCTGCGCTCCACTCCGCTCGGGATGACATTAGCTGGCGAGCACGTGGCGCGGCTCGCTCCTCCATTGGTTAGGCTGCTGCCCCCGCTGCACCTGCATCGTTAGGCAAGCCGGCAAATCCCCCGCCGCCCAATCGAGCTGCGGCAGCATCCAGCGATTCGTTAGGCAAAGTTTCCATTGCGCGCTCGCGATCATGCTCTGCGGCGTCAGGACCAGAAATGCCGTCGGCGCCGGCTCGACCAAACGTTGCAACCGGTACCAATTGCTCGCGGGAATCCTGCGCAGCTCCAGCGCGGGATTGAGCACGAGATCGAGAATGACCAGCGGAAAATTCCCATCGCGCAAAAGCAAATCTGCGGCCTGCAAGGCTTCGCTCGCCTTCCCACATCGCACCCACAAGAGATGCCGCAAAATCGCATCGTCACCGATCGATTCCGGATCGAACGAATCGCGCCCATCAATCAACGCGATGAAATAACGCTCACGACAAGCCTGCTCCAGCAGCGCCGCGACCAGCGTCGCGCTCCCCGCTTGCGGCGGAACGCTGCTCACTTCGGTAATCGCGCCTTTCGTTAGGCCACCAGTGAGGACCTCGTCGAGCTGCCGCACTCCGGTCGTTAGGCAAGAACCGGCCGGGAGTGTTTCCTGCGGAAACCGTTCCGCCAGCAGCTTGCGCAAATCGACAATTTTCCTCGCAGGCATGTTGAACAATATCCCAATGGGGATATGTTCAAAAGAACATTCACCTCCTCTTTCGGTCTTGCGCGAACGTTGTCATCCTGAGCCGGCGTCGCGCGGCGAAGGACCCCGCCAGCGTCCTTCGATCTCGTTAGGCAACTTCGCTTCCGCACCACGCTTGCGAGATCCCTCGCCGTCTGCGCGGGCTCGGGATGACAACTTTTCGGCGACAATTTGGAAGCTTATCTTCCGTTTCTCATGCCGCCCTTCCCTGCCTCTCGCTTTCGGCAACCACTCATCACCTGGTTCCGCCGCCACGGACGCGATCTCCCGTGGCGCCGCACGCGCGATCCTTACGCCATTCTCGTCTCCGAGTTCATGCTCCAGCAGACGCAGGTCGCGACCGTCGTCCCCTATTATGAACACTGGCTCGCGCGCTTCCCCGATTTTGCTTCCCTCGCCCGCGCCGATGAATCCGCCGTCCTCCACGCCTGGCAGGGTCTCGGCTACTACGCGCGCGCGCGGAATCTTCACGCCGCCGCGCAAAGCGTCGCGAAAAACGTCGGCGGCGTGTTGCCTAACGATCTCGCTAAAATCGCCGCCCTTCCCGGCATCGGCCGCTACACCGCCGGCGCCGTCGCCACCTTCGCGTTCGATCAAGCCGTCCCGATCGTCGAGGCCAACATTGCCCGCGTCCTTGCGCGCCTAACGAATTGGGAAAAGCCGATCGACACTGCCGCCGGCCGCGATCATCTCTGGTCCACCGCTTCCGTTCTCCTGCCGAAAAAAAACGGGCGTCTGCACAACTCCGCCCTCATGGAACTGGGCGCGCTCATTTGCCTGCCGCGCCGCCCGCTCTGTGCGCAATGTCCGGTGCAAAAATTTTGCGCTGCTGTCGAACCGGCGGCGCTCCCGCGCAAGAGAGCAAAACCGCGCCAGGTTTTGCTGCACGAGTCGCACGCCTTTGCGCTCCGCCGCGAGCGTATTCTTCTCGAGCAATCGCACGCACGTTGGCGAGGTATGTGGATACTGCCGCGTCTCGCCGCCGTTCCGCCGCGGAGTCCTTTGCTTCAGCTCGATTTTCCTTTCACGCATCACCGAATCACGCTCTCGGTCTTCGCCGCGACGCGGTCGTTTTTGCCTAACGAGAAGCAACGCTGGTTCCCCATTGCTCAACTGGCCGAGTTGCCCGTCCCCTCGCCCCATCGTCGCGCGCTCGAAGAGCTCCTGCCGCGACAAAACCTTTGCAGCACTTTTGCGCGCACTTAACTTGCCCGGCTCGATGACTCCGCTCCCAACGCAACTCGCGCCCTCGCGCCTGGCCTAACGATGCGGAGCATGACCGGATACGGCCGGGGCGAAAGCGAACGCGGCGGCGCCAGCATCAGCGTCCAAATCAACTCGGTGAACCGCCGGCAGAGCGACATCGTCGTGAATCTCCCGCGGGAATTAAGCGCGCTCGAGCCACGCGTGCGCGAAGCGGTCAGCGAACGTCTCGCGCGCGGGCGCACGAACGTCGTCGTCGCCTACGAACCGAGCGCGAATGGTGCGCGCCATCTCGCGCTCGATCGCACGCTCGCGCGTTCCTACCACGAAGCGATGCGCGCGCTGCAAACGGAGCTGGCGGTCAGTGGCGAGATCACCATCGGGATGATCCTGCAGGCGCCGGGCGTGATGCGCTTCTCCGAGGAAAGTGTCGTGCCTAACGACGTCTGGCCCGCGCTCGAGGAGGCGCTCGGCCGCGCGCTCGAGGAGCTGATTAAGATGCGCGCGCGCGAAGGCAAACATCTCGCGAAGGATTTGATTCATCGCCTCAAAGTCGTGCGCCAGGCGCTGAAAGAGGTGCGGCGTTTGCATCCTGCCCTCGCGGAAAAGCATCGGCACATTTTGCTGGAGCGAATCAACCAGGCCGGGCTCGATCTTCAGCCTAACGATGAGCGCCTGCTCAAAGAAGTCGCCTTTTTTGCCGACCGCTCCGATGTCTCCGAAGAGCTGACGCGACTCGACAGTCACCTCGCGCAATTCGCGCATCATCTGCGCAAGGAGGAACCGGTCGGCCGCGCGCTCGAGTTCATCACCCAGGAAATTTCGCGCGAGCTGAATACGTTAGGCGCGAAAGCGGGCGACCCCGAAATTTCACCGCACGTCGTCGCCTGCAAAGCAGAAGTGGAAAAAATTCGCGAACAAATCCAGAATCTTGAATAAGGAATTCAGCCGCTACGGAATTCTTTTCGTCGTCTCAGCGCCTTCGGGTGCGGGCAAGTCCACGCTCTGCGATGCGCTCCGACAGACGCGCGACTTTGTTTACTCCGTCTCCTGCACCACGCGCCCGCCGCGCGCCGGCGAGATCGACGGGGAAGACTATCATTTTCTCTCTGAAGCCGAGTTCGCGGAGCGGCTGACCGCTGGCGAATTCCTGGAGCACGCAAATGTGCATGGAAAATTTTACGGCACCTTGCGCGACCCGATTTTGAAAAATCTGCACGACGGCGTCGATGTCCTGATCGACATCGACACGCAGGGAGCGGCGACCATCCGCGGCTACGACGATGTCTTTGTCCGCCAGGCGCTGGCCGATGTCTTTATCCTGCCGCCCGATCTGGAGGAGTTGCGTCGGCGCCTAACGAAAAGAGGAACGGAGACGCCGGCGCAAATCGAAGTGCGCCTGGTGACGGCGGCGCGCGAGATGGAACTCTGGCGCGATTATCGCTACACCATCATCAGCAAATCGATTGAAGAAGACCTGCAAAAATTTCGCAACATCATGGGCGCGGAACGTTATCTCAGCACACGGCTGGTTTTGGCCTAACGAGTAACGAGTGATATGGCGACATCCTACCTTGTCATCCTGAGCCGGCGCAGCGCGGCGAAGGACCCCTCGCGCGGTTCGACGCTTTGGTTGTCACTCCCACCGGCAAACGCTGGCGGGGTCCCTCGCTTCGCTCGGGATGACAATTCGTGGGCACGCGCTCGTTCGTAAAAATCATCGTGAAACAAAAACAGATTGTCCTCGGCGTCACCGGCTCGATTGCCGCCTACAAGGCCGCCGAACTCGCAAGCCTGCTCGTGAAACAAGGGCACGATGTCTTTGTCGTGATGACGCAAGACGCGACCGAATTCATCACGCCGCTCACCTTCCAGACGCTCTCAAAAAATCCGGTCACCACCAGTTTCTACGATGAGAAGGAAAGTTGGCATCCGGGTCATATCGCGCTCGCGGATCGCGCTGATCTTCTCCTGCTCGCACCCGCGACTGCGAACATCATCGCGGAACTCGCGCACGGCCTCGCCGGTCATCCGCTGGCCGCGATCGCGCTCGCGACGCGCGCTCCCATTCTGCTCGCGCCAGCCATGAATGGAAAAATGTGGGAGCATGCCGCGACGCAGGAAAATGTGGCGTCGTTAGGCAAACGCGGCGTTGAATTCATCGGCCCCGAAGCGGGCATGCTCGCGTGCGGTTACGAAGGGCTCGGCCGGTTGTGGAAGGTCGAGGAGATCGCGTTTCGCGCCGAATTTTTGCTCGCGCGCCAGGACAACCTGATCGCGTGAAGTTTCTGATCACGGCCGGACCGACGCGCGAACCGCTCGACGCGGTGCGTTATCTCAGCAATCGCTCGTCCGGCAAAATGGGTTATGCGATCGCCGCGGCCGCGCTCGAAGAAAAACACCAAGTTACTCTTATCTCCGGACCGGTCGCGCTGGCTGATCCGTTAGGCGCGAAAGTTATTCGCGTGACCACGGGCAACGAAATGTTCGAGGCCGCATCTGCGCAGATCGGCGCCTGCGATGTCTTCGTGATGTGCGCCGCGGTCTGCGATTACAAACCGGCGCATTACTCGGCTGGGAAAATGAAGAAGCACGACGAGCCATTCGCGCTCGCGCTGGAGCCGACCCGCGACATTCTCGCCAGCCTAACGAGTGTGAAACACGATTGCTTCGTAGTCGGTTTCGCGGCGGAGACGCAGGATTTAGCAGTGAACGCCACGCGTAAACTGCGGGAGAAAAATTGCGATCTCCTGGTCGCGAATGACGTGAGCCACGCTGATCTCGGGATGGAATCCGATGAGAACGAGTTGATGATTTTTTTGCCTAACGACGAGCCAAGGAAGGTCGCGCGCGGAAAAAAAACGGAACTCGCGCGCACTTTGTTGAAAATTATTTTGAATGCGCGCGAAAATTGTTTGACAAAAAAAACGTGACGCTTAGTGACTCGATGAAGTGAAGTTATTCACACACTGTTCACACACCGCTTCTGCGGATTGAAAGGGGGGATTCCCTATGGCAACGAAGAAAAAATCAGCCAAAAAAGCGGCGAAAAAAGCGCCGGCTAAGAAAAAAATGGCAGCCAAGAAAAAAGGAAAACGCTAGGCCGCCTCATCCACAGAAGGGCGGACAGTTTGCCGTTCTTCCTCAATCAAAATTCAACCCGGGAGAAGGATTTATTTCTTCTCCCGGTTTTTTTCAGGGAAAAAACTTCTCAGCGGCGCGGCAGAATCGGTTAGGTTGCGCGCGTGATTTCCCATCTCGAAGCGGCGAAGGAGGCGGCGCAAGCCGCCGGTGAACTCCTGGGTGCGCGTTTCGAAAAACCGCTCACGATCAATGCGACTACGGCGCACGACATCAAACTCGAAGTTGATGTGCTCGCGCAGGATTTGATCACGGAAATTTTGCTTGGGCATTTTCCAGAACACGCGCTTTATGGCGAAGAGGGCGTCGTCGGCGATCAGGCGAGCGCTTACCAATGGGTGGTCGATCCGCTTGATGGAACGGTAAATTATTTTTACGGCATCCCGCATTTTTGCGTTTCGATCGCGTTGCGCTTGCGCGGGGAGATCATGGTGGGCGTGATTTACGATCCGATTCGCGAGGAGTTGTGGACTGGAGAAAAAGGTCAGCCGCCGCTGCTCAACGGCCGGGAAATTCACGTGAGCGAAAGGGCGAATCTCGCAGAGTCGATCGTCTCCGTGGGCTTCGCGAAAACGAGCTCGACGATCGATGCGGGATTGCCGCTGCTGCAGCAAATGGTGCATCGGGTGCGCAAGTGCCGAATGTTAGGCAGCGCCGCGCTCGACCTCGCTTACATCGCCTGCGGTCGGCTCGATGCGTATCTCGAGCAAGGCATCAGCCTTTGGGATATCGCCGCCGGTTGGCTGCTCGTGGAAGCCGCGGGCGGCCGCGTGGAAATGCAGGCGCGCGCCGATCTGCCGGATAAATTCAGCGTCGTGGCTTCGAACGGATTGCTCGATCTGAGTTAGCCTAACGAGATGTTTCGTTCGGGAATCGGGTACGACGCCCACCGTTTTAAAGAAGGCCGCAAGCTGATCCTTGGCGGCGTCGAGATTGCGCACACGCGCGGGCTCGATGGACATTCCGATGCGGACGTGCTCAGTCATGCGATCGCGGATGCATTGTTAGGCGCGATCGGCGAGCGCGACATCGGGCATCATTTTCCGAACTCGGATGAATCGATTCGGGGGATGAGCAGCCTGGAAATTTTGCGAGGAGTCGGAAAACTTTTGGCCGCACAAAATTATCGAGTCGCGAATGTGGACGCGACGTTGATCGCGGAGGCGCCGCAGATCGGACCGCATCTTGCGGCGATGCGCGCGAGGATCTCGGAGGCGATAGGGATTGATGTCGCGCAGGTGGGGATCAAGGCGACGACGAATGAAGGCATGGGCGCGATTGGCCGGGAAGAAGGCATGGCGGCGATGGCGGTGGCGAGTGTGGAGCAAGAATGAGGAATGATGAGCCTAACGATGTCAGCCTGAGCGGAGCGAAGGTCCCCTCCATGCTTTTGCGATTCGAGGAAATGGGAAGCACAATGACGCTTGCGGGGTCTCTCGCTTCACTCGGGATGACAAGTTGCGCGCTGGTGACGATCTAAATGGCGCTTCGGTTTTTTAACACTTACTCGCGGACACTGGAGGAGTTTCAGCCTCTCGATCCCGAGGGGAAGATCGTAAAGATGTACACCTGCGGGCCGACGGTCTATAGCCGCGCGCATATCGGAAATTTTCGCGCTTACATTTTCGAAGACCTGCTCCAGCGCCATCTCGAAGCCCGCGGCTTCAACGTCAATCGGGTGATGAACCTCACGGACGTGGACGACAAAACAATCCGCGGCAGCCGCGCGGAAAATCTCCCACTCGCGGACTTCACCGCACCGTTCAAGGAAGCATTTTTTCAGGACCTCGGAACGCTGGAGATCAAATCGCCTAACGAGTTTCCCGCGGCGACGGAAGACCGCTACATCGCGGCCATGATCGCCATGATCTCGATTTTGATCGAGCGCGGGCTCGCTTATCAGGCCGATGACAAATCGGTTTATTATCGGATCAACCGTTTTCCGAATTACGGTCATCTCGCGCACTTCGATCTCGCCGAATTGCGCTCGACCGGCCGGGTGAAAAGCGATGAATACGACAAGGAGCACGTCGGCGATTTCGCGCTCTGGAAAGCGTGGGACGAAGAGGATGGCGACGTGGCGTGGGAGAGCCCGTGGGGTCGCGGCCGGCCGGGCTGGCACATTGAGTGCAGCGCGATGGCGACGTCATTGTTAGGCGAACAGCTCGATATCCATTGCGGTGGCGTCGATAATATTTTCCCGCATCACGAAGCGGAGATCGCCCAGTCGGAGGGTTGCAGCGGCAAAGCGCCGTTCGTGCGCTATTGGCTGCACTGCGCGCATCTGCTCGTCGAGGGAGAGAAGATGTCGAAGTCGTTAGGCAACTTTCTTACCCTGCCCGATCTTCTCGCGAAAGGATACACCGGACGCGAAGTGCGCTTTGCTTTGCTCCGCGTGCACTACCGTGCGCCGCTCAATTTCACTTGGGAAGGTTTAGCGGAAGCCCGCCAGGCCTTGAGCCGAATCGACGAATGGCTGCGGCGGTTGCGCGAAACAGCGCGCCTAACGAGTTCGCCTAACGAATCGATTGAACGCGACAACTTCGCTGCGGCTCTCGACGACGATTTGAATATTTCCGCCGCGCTCGGCGAGCTGTTTGAACAACTGCGGGTGAGCAATCGCGAGTTGGACGAAAGCATGAAACCCGAACGCGCCCTGGCCTGGTTGCAGTGGTGGGAAAAAATTAACCGCGTCCTCGCGCTCGAGACGTCGGAGGAAAAAGTGCCTCCGGAAATCGAGCAGCTCGTTGAGAAACGGAAGCAGGCGCGGCAGGCGCGCGATTGGCAACGGAGCGACGAGTTGCGTGACAATTTGCGCGATCTCGGCTGGGATGTGCGCGACACCAAAGACGGGCAGGTCGTCACCCGGCGGGCCGGTGCCTAACGATATGTTTCAAGCCACGGAATTCTTCGAGCTCGGTCACACCGCACACTCGAAACTTTTCGAGCCAGACAAATATGTCTGGGAAGCCCTGAAGCAGATCCCGAGTTATCTCAAGTTTCGACTGAAGCCCGCGGTGCTTGGGGAGCTGGTGGGGAAACCGTTTGTGAGCAGCTCCGTTTTTGTCGGGCGGGGCACCATCATCGAGCAAGGCGCGATGTTGAAAGGCCCCGCGTGGATCGGGGAGAATTGCCACATCCGCAGCGGCTGTTACGTGCGCGAAAACGTGATCGCGGGCAACGGCGTCGTCATGGGCAACTCGTGCGAATTCAAGAACTGCATCCTTTTCGACGACGTCCAGGTCCCGCATTTCAGTTACGTCGGCGATTCCATTCTCGGCTATCGCGCGCACCTCGGCGCGGGCGCGATTCTTTCCAATGTGAAACTCGATCACGCGGAGATCTCGGTTCTCGCGACGGACGGCATGATCGCGACTGGCCTAACGAAATTCGGCGCGATCATCGGCGACCGGAGTGAGATCGGTTGCAACGCAGTTTTGAATCCCGGCTCGGTCATCGGACGCGACTGCATCATTTATCCGGGTGCAAGTTTTCGCGGCGTGCTGCCGGGGAATAGCATCGTGAAAGTGCGGCAGACAACGCAGGTGCTGAGCCGGCGGCAGCCACCGGCTGAAGGTTGAATGATGCCGCTAAGCTGAGGGCGGGCTCGGTTTTTCTTTCAACCAGCCGAGGTTGTAGAGCTGAGACGCGAACCACGCGAGCGCTGGACGATCGAAGATCTGACGCGCAGTGGCTATCCACTTTTTGCCGGCACTCTCGTTGCCTTTGGCGAAAGCCGTTGCGGCCTGGGCATAATAGTAAGCCGGGCTCTCGGTCGGAAAGGTGAGCTGCGCGAGCGCGCTTTGTGCGGCGGAGTCGTCGTGAGTCGCAAGCGCAATCAGGAGCAAACCGTAGCGCACCTGCTCGTTCGAAAGCACCACGTTGGTTTCGCTCCCGAGCTTTTCATAAAGCTCGCGCGCAAGGTCGTATTTCTTCTCGCGCAGGAAGAGGTCGGCCAGATGCAGGCGCGGCGCGAAGAGTTCCGGCTGGACCTTGTTGGCTTCGCGGAAGTCGCGTTCCGCCAATTCCAGTTTGCCTTGCTCGAGCGCGATCGCTCCGCGCAGGTCGAGAGAATCCCCGTCGGCTCCTTTCGCTTTGTCGTGCTGTGCGAGCTTCGTTAGGGCGGAGTCGAAATGGCCCGCGAGGTAATCCGTTTTCGCCGATTCCAGGATGCTGGAACTGGAGGGATCACCCACCGCCAAAGTCCGCGCCGCGAAAACGAGAAAGAGTAGCGCCGAGACAGCTCGTATGCCGGCGAAGGTTTTAGATCGAAGTGTGCGAGGCAAGATGAAAGTTTCGCGGAAGGGCGGATGGGCAGGGATTCGAACCCTGGTTGCCTTGCGGCAAACACGCTTTCCAGGCGTGCGCATTAGACCACTCTGCCACCCATCCATATCTGAGAGACTTATACTCGTTAGGCAGAAGACTTAGAGCTGCAGGCGGCGGAACAGTTCGTCGAGCGGCAGTTGAATGCCAAGATAAAATTCGCCGAAGTCAGCGTAGGCCGCGCTCACTTCGTCGAAGCGCATTTCATAGACGATGGCTTTGATTTGGAAGGTGTCGTGAGCAAAAAGCGTGACGCCCCATTCCGCGTCGTCGAGGCCCGTCGATCCGGTGATGAGTTGTTTTATTTTGCCCGCGTATTGCCGGCCGACACGGGCGTGGCCACTCATCAGCTTGCGGCGATCTTCATAGGGCAGCGAATACCAATTATGGGTCTCGCCGCGGCGTTTCGTCATATTGTAAAAACAGACGATCGGCCAATCTGGCAGCGTCGGATAAGTTCTCTCGTGCCGGTAATGTTTCATCCGCTCGCGGAAAGTTTGCATCGCGGCGTCGAACTCCGCGGTGTTGCGCTTAAGCTGTTGCTCGATTTCCAACGTTTGCGCCCATTGCTCTTCGGTCGTGGTGTATTCACTCTCCTCGGTGAGCGAGAGATAGCTGTAAACCGGCACGAGCACGTCCGCGCCTAACGATAAGGTGAGTTGTTTCTCGATCCGGTTAGCGGCTTGTAAATCGGGCGTGATGAGCATGAAGCCGAGGTCGGCTTTCGGTGTGACCTGGCTGAGGGTGAGCAGTTGGGTGTTCTCGAGCGCGCGCGTTTCCTGCACCAGAGTCGAGAGCGCGATTTTGGCGGCGCGTTGCTCCGCGGCGTTGAGCAGTTGCCACTGGCCGTACTCGATCCGGTAAAAAAGGTGGAGGCAATGCCAGCCTTCCTGCGGGATGAGGGGCGCGGGTGTCGGGTCCATGGGCGAGTTTGCGTTCGCGAGGAGAGGGGGTCAAGCGGGGCGAGCGGCTCACATCCGGTCGAGTCTTGGGAGCGAAAACGTTCAACGCTCAACGCTCAACGCTCAACGCTCAACGCTCAACGCTCGACGCTCGACGCTCGACGCTCGACGCTCGACGCTCGACGTTGGACGTTGGACGTTGGACGTTGGACGTTGGACGTTTGCTTCCCCGTCTCGTTAGGCTTCTACTTTGCTCGCGCTCGGGAGGTGCGCGAGACAGTATTCTTCGCCGTCGCGCGAGACGCGGAATTCCAAGTTCGCGTTGGTTAGCTCGGTCGCGCCGCAGGTCGCGCAGCGATGCAACGCTTCCTCTTCCGGGCGCGCGCTCTCTTCGAAACGGCGACGCCGGCCGGCAACCTCGTTGCGTCCGCGCGCGGCGCGCACCAGGCCGGGGCCGAAGAAAATGAAATAGTTCGCGAAGGCAGCGATGAGGGCCATGCGATACGACATCGGATGGGAGACGAAACCGACCAAAAGAAAAGCGGCGGAGATTCCAGCGACCCATTTGATCTTCATCGGCAGAATGAAGAGGACGTAAATAACCTCGTCGGGGCAGACGTGGCCAAGGGCAAAAAGCAGCGACGACGCGAGCATGATGTTGGAAAATTGTGCGCCGAAAAGGAAGGCGGCGACAGTGGTGCCGATCATTCCCAGAAGGAAATAGATCGTTAGGCGAAACGCGCCCCAGGCTTGCTCCAAGGCATCGCCGATGAAGAGCAGAAACCAAAGCGCCATGATGAGGAAGAACGGGCTCAGGGTCGATCCGGGTTGGCCGCCGACTTGCGGGATGAAGATGTAGGTGACCAGCCGCCAGACTTCGCCGTGCAGAATGCGCCGGGGATCCAGCGTGAGCATGGAAACGAAATCCGGGTTGATAAGCGTGAGCAAATAAACCAGCGCGGTAAAGGCGACGACGAAGCGGATCAGACCGGGAATCGCGAGCCAGCCCAGGCGGCGTTCGAGCGAATTAAAGAAACTCATCGGGGCGCTCACCGTAGCGGCGGCGATGGGCGACTTCAAGAAACCGGCAGTTCCTCGTGCTCCTGCTCCTGCTCCTAATCTCTTCTGAAAGATCAGAGCAGGAGTAGGAGCATGAGCAGGAGGAAGGAAGAGAAAAAGCCGGCGCGATTGACACCCTCGGCCCAACCTTTAGGCTCAGCGCGGTGAGCGACGCGGAGCAGAAAAAGACGCCACTTTACGAGGAACACGTGAAGCTCGGCGCGAAGATTATTCCCTTCGGCGGCTGGGTCATGCCGGTGCAATACACCAGCATCAAAGAGGAACATCTCGCAGTGCGAAATGCGGTCGGTGTTTTTGATATTTCACACATGGGCGAGCTGGTAGCGAGCGGTCCGCAGGCTGGCGAATGGCTCAACACCATGCTGACGAACAACATCACGAAGCTCGCCGTCGGGTCGGGGCAGTACACTTTTTTGCTGAACGATGACGCCGGGATTATCGACGACCTTATCGTCTACCGGATCGAGGAGGAAAAGTTTCTTCTCGTCGTGAACGCGTCGCGCATCGAGGAAGATTTTGCGTGGATGGAAGAGCATCTCGCGCTCGATGTGCGGCTGCAAAACGAGAGCGATCGCTACGCCGGCCTGGCTATTCAAGGGCCGCGGATCGGCGAGCTTTTCGCGGCGCTTTTCGGCGCGACGGAAATGCCGGCGCGAAATCAGATTGTCCAATTCTCGTTAGACGGCACGAAACTCTGGGTCGCGCGCACTGGCTACACCGGTGAGGATGGCATTGAAGTTTTCTTCGCGGCCGAAGACGCGGCGCAGGTTTGGAACGCAGTCCTGGAGCGCGGGCAGTCGTTAGGCATTCGTGCCTGCGGACTCGGCGCGCGCGATACCTTGCGTCTCGAGATGTGCTACCCCCTAAATGGCTCCGATCTTTCGCCGAAGCATAACCCGCTCGAAGCCGGTCTCGGCTTTTTCGTTGACCTAACGAAATCCGAATTCACTGGCTGCGCGAAACTCAAGCTCGTGAAAGAGGAAGGTCTCATGCGCCGTTTAGCTGCTTTCAAGATGACCGGCCAGGGGCCACCACCACGACCGCACTACCGAGTTTTCCGCAACGGCGCCGACGCGGGCGAAGTGACCAGCGGCACCCTCTCGCCCAGCCTCGGCTACGGCATCGGCATGGCTTATCTTGATTGCCCGATCGCGCGACCGGGCGAAGAAATCGAGATCGAAATTCGCGGCCAAAAATTTCCCGCCACGATCGAAAAGAAACCGCTCCTAAAAAAATCATGAACGTTCCAGACGACCTCCTCTATACCGAATCGCACGAATGGGTCCGCCGCGAAGACGACAAGATTCGTGTCGGCATCACCGACCACGCACAGGCGGAATTGACCGATGTGGTTTACGTCGAGCTGCCGAAAGTCGGGGCGGTCCACGAAGCGCGCAGCACGATCGCCGTGGTCGAGTCGGTTAAGGCCGCGAGCGATATTTATGCCCCGGTGAAAGGAACCGTGCTCGAAGCGAACAAAGCTCTTCAAACCGATCCGGCGTTGCTCAATACCGATCCCTATGGCGAAGGCTGGATTTATGTCCTGCAAGTGGACGATGCAGAGCAGTTAAAAAATCTGAAAGACGCCGCGGCTTATCGCGCCGCGATCGGTTGACGGCGCGATCGCTGCTGCCTTCGCGAGGGATGAAAAAGATCGTCAGCGCGCTTTTCCTCTTAACCGCATCGCTCGCCCCGGCGGCGATCATCAACGTCGAGTTTAAGTTCACGCCATTCCTCGGCGATCCGGCGACCGCACAGGAAGTCGCCGCCATGCCGGGGAAAGCGCAGGTGTTCATCAACAACGTCCCGACCGCGGAGCAGGAAGTGCGCGACGACAAGCTGCCGGTTCTCCTCGAGACGCATGAGATCGCTCCGGCCGTTTGGGTGCCGATGAGCTCGGCCGGTCCGACGGTGCGGAAAGGGAAAAACAAAATTCGAATCGAGTTCACGCCTAACGATCTCGCCAAACCTTATCGCGCGCAGTTGCGCTGGGCGGCGGTAACGGATGAGCCGGCGGAGGAACTCGACGGCGGCAGCGGCAAAGCGACGAACCAAAAAGGCGAGGGCGTGGACGACCGCAAAGAAGTGAAAGGGAAGGTCGTCTTCGAGCGTGAGTTCATAGCGGACTTCGCGCTCGATCTGCCGTGGCATCATTATCCGGCGGTCACTGAGCTAGGCTCGGAAGATAAGGAGAAAATCGCCGCGCTTCTCAAGACGCGCGCGAGTTGGTTCCAGCCGGATTTTGCCAGCGTTTACAAAGCGATCGAGGACAACGAATCGCTCAAAGTGGACGATGTGCGCAAAGCGCAATGCGTCGAGGCGGCGTACAAAGCCGGCGTGCGCGTGAACGCGCCGGCAGTGGGCGACCTGAATTTTATCACGACCGGCGGACCCGAAGTGGTCGTGACGCAAGCGCACGGGTCGCTCTTCGGCCTGGATGAAAAAGCGTTCGCCACCCTGAAGGATGAAGATACGCAGATGTGCGCCGCGACTGTTCTCGGAACAGTTTATCCGGGGAGGATGGCATTCGTTCGGAAACCGGATGGGACGTGGGAAACGGTCGAGTAAGCTTGCCTAACGAATAACAACACTCCTTCTCCTGCTCTTGCTCTTGCTCCTGCTCCTTCCCGTGCGTCTTGAAGCCGATTAGGAGCGGGACAAAGCGTTGACGCACCCCTTGCTGCCTGTTTATTCCCCCCGTGCCGACCGCTCTCAAACTCTTTAGCCGCGAATGGTGCTCCTGGTGCATCGACGCGAAGGATTATCTCAGTCGGCACGGCTACAAATTCACCGAGATCGACGTGGGTCAGGACCGCACCGCTTACGAGGAAATGAGAAAGCTTTCCGACCAGACTTACGTGCCCACACTGCTCGCCGGGGATGACGTGCTCGCAAATTTCGACACCAACCAGCTCGAAAAATTTCTGCGCGCGCACGACATCGTCCCGTAAATGCTTTTCGGACTTTTTATCACCCTCGGGGTCGCCGCGCTCAGTGTGGCCCTGCGCAGCTACGAGTCCGCCATCTCGCAAAAAATCGGCGCCGTCGGCATTCTCATCGCGTCGTTTCTCGCGATCTACTACATCACCGACAACTGGATTCTCGGTCTCATCGCCGCGCTGAGCTGGCTCTTTTTGCCGTGGGTCGAGATCCTCACCCGCATCCGCGCACTGCGCCTTCCGAAGGAAAAAACGCTGCGCCCGAAGAGCCCACCCTCCGCGGAAGTCTTCCCGTCGCTCGACGAAATCTCCAGCCAGATCGAGAGCGAGGGTTTCGCGCACATGAGCGACGCCGGTTGGGACTGGGCCGATTACCAGCAATTCTTCCGGCTCTTTTATAAAGAAGAAGATCGCGCGCAGGCCACGATCTGCCTCAACGAACAGAACGACATTTCCTTTTATTACCTGCGCATTTCATCACGGGCGCAGGACGGCACGATTTGGACGACTTGGAATTATCCGCTGTCCTACGGGCTGAAACTCACACCGCATTTTCGGATCAATCGTCAGCGGCCCGACCAATCGTTTTGGCAACTCTACCAAAGCCACAAACATTTTCTGCGCGACCATTCGGTCGAAACCCACGTCATCAATCCGCTCGATGAAGATCGCATCCAGCACGAGATCGAGAATGATTTGCGCGCGCAGATTGCGCACAACATCGACCAGGGCGTGCTCACTCAAACCGCCGGTGGCGAGATCAAGTATTCGTGGCGCGGGATGGTTTATCTTTGGTGCCAATTCCTGCTCGATCTGGTGCGGATGTGAAATCCGTGAGCCGTATGTCGCACATTGAAGGCACGAGTGCCGTTCCGCGGATCGAGACCGAGGTGCAGGTAATGTTTTTCGACACCGACTGCGCGGCGGTCGTGCACAATCTCGCCTACCTGCGCTTCATCGAAACAGCGCGCACGCTCCTGGCCGAACAGCTCGGAATGAAGCTCGCGGAGATGGCGACGACGGGACGTTATCCGGTCGTGGTGCGAACGGAGATCGATTACCGGCGCCCGGCAAAGTTGGCGGATAAACTCGTCGTCGAAGGCTGGCTTGAGCGAGTCGAGCGGGTGCGTTTTTGGTGTGCCTTTCAGATCACGCGCCCGATAGACGAAACGGTCATCGCCACCTGCCGACAAATGCTCGCGCTCATCGAAATGCCCGAAGGCAAGCTGCTGCGCTTGCCGCCGGAGTGGGAACCTTACCGCGCGCCTAACGACTCCGGACGCTGACTCGCCTAACGATGAGTTCGCCCGGCAATCCTGCGCTTAGTCTCGACACGATTTTTCTTTCGCCAGCCGCAGCCCAACCGCCGCCGCTACGCCGCGCGCTCTTCTTTTTTCTGATCGCGCTGAGCGTGCTGCTCCAGGTGGCGACCGCAGGCTGGGGCACGCTCTACAACGAAACCGATGGCCAGTATGCGGGCGCCGCGCGCGAGATGTTGGAGTCGCATCAATGGCTGATGCCGACGAACGACGGTGTCCCGCGACCCCAAAAACCGCCTCTGGTTTACTGGGGACTCATGGTCTCCATGAAAGCGTTTGGCCTAACGACTGCGGCGGCCCGCCTACCGATCGCGCTCGCGACCTGCGCCGCCGTCGCGCTCACTTTTCTCATCGGCGATCGGCTCGGCGGACCGTGGCGGGGATTTCTCGCGGGCCTCATTCACCTTTGCTGCTGCGGCACTTTTCTCCTCAGTCGCATTGTCATGCCGGAAGCCGTCTTCAGCGCCTTCATCGCCGGCGCGATTTACTGCGCGATTCGCGGCTACGAACGCCGCGCTAATCGCCGCACCTGGTTCACCGGCTTCTGGATTTGCGCCGCGCTCGCCTGCATGACGAAGAGTTTGCACGGACTGCTCTATCCGGCCGCGATTCTGTTTTTGCTCGGCTGTTTTTATCGCGAGGCGCGGATTCGTTTCACGCAAATCCTGAGTCTCGAAGGAATTCTCACCTTCCTTCTCATCGCCACACCGTGGCACATCTGGTCGGAATGGCGGCATCCAGGTTTTCTCCAAGTCATCACCGGACACGAGTGGTTAATCCATCTTTTCGGCGTGCCGGATCGCGGTCACACCTACGATAACGTCACGCGCACGACGTTTTTCTTCACGCACCTGGCGTGGTGGTTTCCGTGGACCGTCTTGATTTTGCCGGGAGTTCTCCTGGCCTGGCGCCGCGTTTTTCGTCCGCGCGAAATTGAGTTCGCAGACGCGCTCCCGCTTTGCTGGATCGCAGTCGTCCTCGTGCCGATGCTCATCATCGGACAACGCCAGGATTACTACTCCATGAGCATGTGGGGCGGCGGCGCGATTTTCGCAGCGACGGCGTGGGAGCGCATGCCGCGTTGGTCAAAAGCCACGGGCATCTTCGCGCTGCTTGCGATAGGTCTTCTCGCTCTCTTCGTCGCCTGGCGTTTCCCGCATTTGTGGAACGTCGCGGACGGGCAGTGGGGCACGACAGCCTCGCGCTCCACGGCGTGGCTAACGGTGAAACAAATCCCGACTTCAACCTGGTTTGGCTTTCGTCCGATGCTCGGCCTCACCGGTCTCGCGCTCATTTATTTCCCCGGGCTCGCGCTCTGGTTCATCCGGAAAAATCGCGAGCAGTTCGCGCTCATCGCGATCGCGGCGGCGATGGCGCCGATCGGCTTCGCCATGATCGACGGCGTGGCTCGGGTCGCGCCCTATTTTTCCCTCGCGGAAGCGGCCGACTACATCAATGCGCGCATCGCGCCTAACGACAAAATTATCTACGAAGGTTCGCTGCACACCGGGAGCAGTCTGCTCTTTTATCTGAGGCGAAAGTTCTACCTCGTGAACCAGGATGCCCCATCCGAACCGGGCATGATCTTCGCCACGAACTCGGATGTTTATCTCGACGAGCCGACCGTCGTGCGCGCGTGGAGCGGAGCGGACCGGCTCTATCTGTTAATCGAAGAGAGCCGCCTGCCGCACTGGCAAACCGAGCTGCAAAAAAAAGGCGACACTTTCGCGGAGTTGCTGACCTGTGGCACCACGGTCCTACTCAGCAATCGTCGTTAGGCGCTGATTGTCTCGTCGGGGTAGCGCATGCGTCTCGCGTGCTGGCGACGGTGTTCCACCGTCGCGAACTTCCTCAGGTGCGCCCACTCGTTAGGCAAAATCCAGCGCCAAAGAAAAAGTTCGTCGCCGCGAGACGCGTCGACCAGCACGCGAGACGCATGCGCTACCCGATGCCTGTCACGGCGCTGGCAACGGCGCCCGCACATCATCGCGCAACAACCGCCCCCAAGTCGCATTGTAGGGATGCACTTGCGTCGCCTTTTTCCCCTCGTCGCGTACCAGAGGCCGCCCTTCATTGGCCCACTCGAAAATCGAGCCCTCCAAATCCTGCACCTGCGTAAATCCAGCCGCGCGCAGCTTCTCCGCCATCTCGCCCGAGCGATAGCCCACCGAACAATAAGTCACAATCGGCGTGTCCTTCGCGAGGCTGCCCGCCGCTTCCGGCGCCGAAGCTTTCGGATCCACGCGCCGCGCGCCAGCAAGATGACTCACCTTCCATTCCGCCGGCGATCGCACATCGAGAAGCACAGGCGCGGGCCGCTTTTTATCCGCGAGCCAATCGGCCAGTTGCTCCGTCGTGATCCAATGCACGTCGCTAAACTTGGCGCGGAGCGAGCGCTTCAGAAAAAACCAATCGACCGGTCGGCACGAAACCATCAGGCCGGCGAGCGCGAGCAGAGCGATCACACCGAGCGCGAGACGCGTGCGCGCGTTCCAATTATTGCGTCGTCCTGGCATCACGTAATCCATTTGAAAAACCCCCGAAGCCCGTTAGCTTGGGCGCTCGTTTTCGCAGTCTAACCCGAAGCAATCTATGTCGCAGCATCGCAGCCTCAAAGGCGCCAGCACCATCGCCGCCAAACGCAACGTCTTGAAGCGCTTCGAGCGGGTGGAGCTCCTGAAAAAGCGCGGCCAGTGGAAAGACACGAGCAAGGTCATCGGCCTGCCGAAGACCAAGCCCGATCTCTAGTCCGCTTGCGCCTCAATCGCTTCCTCGCGGCGTCCGGGCTCGGCTCGCGCCGGCATTGCGACGAGCTGATCGCGCAGGGGCGGGTCACGGTGAACGGCCAACCGTGCACCAATTTTAGCACGCAGGTCGAACCGACCGATCATGTCAAGGTCGGTAACCGAATCGTTAGGCCAGCCGAAACGCTGACCATCGCGCTGCACAAACCGGCCGGCTTTGTTTCCACGCGGAGCGATCCGAACGCGACCGACACGATCTACGATCTGTTGCCCGCAAAATTTTCCCGTCTCTTCAACGTTGGCCGGCTCGACGCCCAAACCGAAGGGCTGCTCCTGCTCACGAGCGACGGCGATCTCGCGCAACACCTCACCCATCCGCGCTACAAAGTGGAAAAGGAATACGAGGTCACCGTCGATCACCTTTGGGAACCGAAGCTCGCGGAGAAATTGCACGCCGGTATTTTTCTCGACGGCAAGCGGGCCAAGCTCGCGCGCGTGCAGCAAATCGGCCCGACGCGGCTCCGCGTCATCCTGCAGCAGGGAATGAATCGGCAAATCCGCCGCATGTTCTACACGATCGGCTACGAAGTGGTGCGGTTGGTCCGCGTGCGCCTCGGTCAACTTCGCCTCGGCGAAATGCCGCGCGGCGCGTGGCGTCCCCTAACGAAAAGCGAACTCGCCGGCCTGCGCGTTCAATCGAGTTCCTCGCGCAAAATCGCCAAAGGCGGCGTGCTCCCGATTCCGTAGCTGGTCAGCAAGCCAACGGCGACCGTGAGCGCGCTCACGCTTGCTGCCGCAACGAAAATCGGCCAGAGCGATGGCGTGTAATCGAGCTTGAAAGTGAAAACCGCCAGCGCCCAACTCGCAAGCAGCGCCAGGAGCACGCCCGTCGCGCTCGCGAGCAATCCAAGAAATAAATATTCGGCACAAAGAATTTCCCAAATCTGCCGGCGCGACGCGCCTAACGTTCGCAGAAGCACGCTCTCTTTCATCCGCTGATAACGTCCGCTCCAGATCGTGCTCCCGAGCACGATCAAGCCCGTGCCGACGATGAAGAGCGACATGATGCGAATGACGAGCGCGACCTTGCTCAGGATCGAATCGACCGTTTGGATCACGGAGGTGAGATCCATCGCGGAAACATTCGGGAACTGTTTCACCACGGCATTTTGCAAACTCGCGGAAGCCGCCGGCGTCGGCACGCGGCTCACGAGGACGTTGAAGGTCGGCGCCTTTTCCAAAACGCCGGTCGGAAAGACGACGAAGAAATTCGTTTGAAAACGCTTCCAATCGACCAGCCGCAAACTCGCCACGGTGCACTTGATCGGCACGCCCTGGACATCGAAAACCAAATCGTCGCCGATCGTTAGGCCGAGATCTTTCGCGATATCCTGCTCCATCGAAATCGGCACCTTCTCCCCCAGGTGATAGTCGACATGACCAACCCAACGGCCGGCAGTGAGCTTCTCGGTTTCGCTCATCGTCGCGCGATAGGTCGAGCGATATTCCCGCTCCAGTTCCCAGTCCGGCGCCTTCCGGCGCGGATCTTTCAGGATCTCGGACGACTTGCGACCCTTCACTTCGGTCAGGCGCATGGTCACGATCGGAGCTTCCTGAATGACGGGGAGATGCATCTGCCTAACGAGCGCCGCGACCGCGGAAGTCTGTGCGGGCTGAATGTCGAAGAGGAAAATATTCGGCTGACTGTGCGCGTCGATCGAGCGGAACTGCGCGAGCAAAACATCGCGCGTGAGATAAATCGTCAGGAGCAAAAAAGTGCCCAAGCCTAACGACAGGATGAGCAGCAAAGTGCGATTGTTAGGCCGATGGAGATTGGCCAATCCCTGCCGCAGAACAAAACTCCAGCGCTGCGGCACCAGCTTGCGCACAAGAAAAACGAGCAGCTTTGCCACCGCGATAAGAATCAGGACCGCCACGCCCAGCCCACCGGCGACGAAGAGCCCATCGCTCCACGTTTCCGCCTGCAAGATCGCGACCGTCGTCAGCGCGAGGCCGATCGCCGCGTAAACGAACCAGATCACGAAATCGCGCGATCCCGATTCCGCGATTTCATCCACCGCCGCACGCAGGGTCAGCAGCGGTGAAACGCGCCGGAAGCGCAGAAGCGGCGGGAGCGCGAAGAGGATGCATACCGCAAGGCCGACCAACATGCCGCGCAGCACCGGCGTCCAGGCGATCGCGGACGGGAGCGTGAACGGAATATACTTCTGCAGGGCGCCCGGGAGAAATTGATGCATCGTTAGGCCAAGCGCCGCTCCCGCGACCGCGCCGATGAGACCGAGCGCGATCGCCTGCAAAAGATAAACCGCGACCGTTGTGCGCCCCGCCGCGCCGAGGCAACGCAGGACCGCGGCCGTCCGCACCTTTTGCTGTAAGTGCGCCTGGATCGCGCTCGCCACCCCAACCGCGCCGAGCAGGAGCGCGATGAAACCGACCAAATTGAGAAAGCGATAAAGATTATCGAGCGCTTCACCGAGATCCTTTTTGCGCTTCGCGACCGTGTCGTATTCCAGACCAGCCCGCTCGATTTGCGGCGCGAGCTTCTGCACCTCGGCCGCGACATCCACGTTAGGCGCGAACTTCACGAAGTTCAGGTAGCGCGCGATGCTCCCGGGCTTGAGCAAATTGGTCTGCGCGAGATTTTGCAGCGGAATGTAAACGCGCGGCGCGAAGCTCGCCGCGGGCGACGCTTCGCCCGGCATTTTCGTGAGCGCGCCCGCGATAGTGAAAGTGGCGTCGCCGATCTTGATCGGATCGCCCGCGTGCGCGCGGAATTGCAGGAGCAGGCTTTCTTCCGGGACTGCTTTGGCGCCGTTGCGAAAAGACTGCGCAGCGCCAGCCGGAGCCGTTTCCATCCTGCCGTAGAATGGGAAATTCCCACCGAGCGCGCGCACATGCACGAGCCGCGTCCCGCCGGTTTTGGGAAAGAGCGCCATCGTGCGAAAGCGCACTTCGCGCGCCTGCGTCTCGCCTAACGAACGCAGCATCTGCTCCTGTTCCGGCGTAAACGGCTGCGAACTTTCCACCACCAGATCCGCGCCTAACAATGATCGCGCCTGGTCGTCGATCGCCTCCGCCAGGCTCGCGCGGAAGAGTCCAATCGCGATCAACGCGGCTACGCCTAACGAGATTGAGATCGAGAAAAGCAACAGCCGCCGCCGGCTCGATCGGCTGTCGCGCCACGCCATGCGCGGAATGAAGCTCCAGCCACCGAGCACGTGAATCTACTTAACCTTCGAAACGGGTTGATCGGGGTGCGCTGGGTTTGGAATCAAGCGCCGGTTATGACAGTCGATCCACAGATCCAATTTTTCCAAAACCGTCTGTCCAATCAACACCTCGTCACCTAGGACCAACGCTTCGTCGAAGGTATCGCGTCCCAAAATTTCAATGCGCAAACCATCAGTTAAACGAACCGCATCTTTCCGCCCATCGGCATACTCCGCGACTGCCGTTCGCTGCGTTTCCAGTCCAAGACGGTCAAACACTGCGACCGGAATAATTGTTCGCACTGCGCCAGAGTCGATCATTGCATCGGCTTCGTACGTCCGAACTTGAGCGGCGGGAATTTCACCGTGACGAGCGCGCAACTCATCATAGGGATTTGACAGTTTCACCTTCGTTCGCACTTCGCCCACAGAACTCATGCTACCATCTCGCCATCGCGCAGGCGAATGCGCAACCTCGTTAGGCAGGCAGCAGCCGCGATCCGCCTCAGTTGATCACCGTGAGGGTCAGGTCGTTGCCGTCGCCGCCTTCATAGTCTGCCTGATAGGTGTTGGAGTTTGCGGTGAGTGTGCCGCCATCAGGGAGATTGGCAAACGTCCCTACGATGGGTGTGCCGGCTGTGTTGTTGATGAGGGTGAGCACTGTGCCAGTCGGGAGTTTCGTATTATTCCGATCGGTGAGCTCGACCTGCGCCGCGTTTATGATGGTGACGCCCCGCGCGGAAACTTCGCCGTTACCAACCTTGGCGCTGCTAACGCGGGAAGCGAGGGTCCCATCGGAGGCGAAAGTGAGAGCGCCCCTGATCGAAAGCCGTCCGAATCCGTTAGCGCGCTTGCCCGGAAGGAGAGAGGCGGGCGTGCTTGTGCCGCTGCCGATAGTGACGTTGCCTTGCACATTGCCCCTACCACCGAAGCCCCCGTTATTGACGTGAACATCGCCGGTGCCGGTGGGAGTGCTGCGGCTATCGGTTTCGATGAAAAGCGCCCCGCCGACGACCGTGGTGCCGCCGGTGTAAGTGCTAGAGCCGGAAAGAATGAGGAACGTGTCGGCTGCACCCGCCTTTGTGAGAGAACCTCCCCTGCCGCCGCTGGTGCCGCCATCGGTCAGCGTGCCTGGGAAGGAATTGTCGTAGGGGAGAGGGCTCGTGATGACCATGAGATTATTGGCACCAAGGAAAATGGTCCCGTCTGCATAGAGGGCTCTGGTGGCGAGACCGGGTGCCCTGTGTCTGCTAATGTCCGCGAATCCATCTCCATAAACGCCAAGGAGCACATTGTCGGCGGTCGCATCGTCGTTGAAGTAAGCCGCGCCGCCGTTCACGACATTAACAACACCTGTGGCGTTGGCTTGGTCGGAAAAAATTAGGATGCCGGGGGAATAGACGTCGGCATTGCCAATCGACGCAGAATTGTCCTGAAAAGAAACCATTCCCGTACAGTATACCCCCGCTTCAGATGAGGAACGGCCCGTAAAGGTGATGGTGCCCCCTGTATCGGCAATGAGATGGTCAGAGGCGTAAGAGCCCACCAAAAGTGCGCCTCTTCCGACGAAGGTGAGGCTGGATTGATCTCCCACCGTGACTCCGTAATAGGGCGCGGCATGAATGACCATGGAATCCAAGATGGTAGTTGACCCAGCGGGGAAGGTTAGGTTGAGGATTGACGAGCAACCGTTCAAAGTCGCAACGTCATTTGGGCCGTTCGGGACGGTTTCAGGAACCCAATTCGCCGCGGTGTACCAATCGCCCGATTGAGGAGTTAACGACCAGGTCGCACTGCCCGCGTGCAGACCGCCGCAAAGGAAGCCCGCGCCGAGCGCTGTAAGAAGAAGAAGGAGTCTGCGCGAGAGTTTGGATAGGGGGTTCATAGCGTTCGTTACCAATGTCGCGACGCAGATGTCAAGACTGTCTTATTGCAGATTCGCGCTGACATCAGCTCACCATTTCCCCATTGCGCAGGCGAATGGTGCGACTCGTTAGGCTGGCGACGTCGGGGTCGTGCGTGACCAGGACAAGCGCGGTGCCAGCGCTGCGATTCAATTCCAGCATGATGTCGATGACGCGCTGACTTGTTTCCGCATCGAGGTTTCCCGTCGGCTCGTCGGCGAAGAGAATCTTCGGGCGATTGATGAAGGCGCGAGCCAGCGCGATGCGCTGCTGCTCGCCGCCGGAGAGTTGCGTCGGATAATGATCGGCGCGCTCGCTCAAGCCCACGCGATCTAATAACTCCAACGCGAGGCGGCGAGCGTTGCGATCGCCGCGCAATTCCATCGGCACGGTGACGTTCTCCAAAGCGGTGAGAGTCGGGATGAGCTGGAAGTTTTGGAAAACAAAACCGACGTGCTGATTGCGCACGCGCGCCCGCTCGTCCTCGCTGATGTCGCCGAGCGCAACGCCGTTTAGCAAAACCGAACCGGAGGTCGGCTGATCGAGGCCAGCGGCGAGACCGAGCAACGTCGTCTTACCGCTGCCGGACGGACCAAGGATGGCGCAGGTGGCTCCCTGCTCGAGGGTGAAGGAGACATTCTGCAAAACAGCGAGCCGGCCCGCGGCGGTCGCATAGCTTTTCGTTAGGCTGCGGAGATCGAGAATCGGGAACGAGTTCATTGACGGGTCACGGGGGCGCGTCTTGCTTACGCGATGAGCCTCGATCCCGCATGAGGAAATCGGCGCGCTGCAGCCTCGCGCTCGCGTTTTTTGCGCTTTGCTGTGTGGCGCATGCTTTCGGCGGCACGATTCTGTTCCTCGGCGACAGCCTCACGGCCGGCCTCGGCGTGGAGGAAACGCAGGCATTTCCCGCGCTCATCCAGGAAAAGATTCACGCGAAGAATCTTCCGTTCGAAGTGATCAATGCCGGACTCAGCGGCGACACGACAGCCGGCGGTCTGAGCCGGCTCGATTGGATTTTGCAACGGCCGATCGACATCGTCGTGCTCGAGTTGGGCGCCAATGACGGGCTGCGCGGATTGCCCGTCGCCGCGATGGAGACAAATTTGCAGGCGATCATCGATCAGGTAAGAGCGAAAAATCCACAGTTGAAAATCGTGCTCGCCGGCATGCGCATTCCGCCAAACCTGGGCGCCGATTACACCGCGAATTTTCAAGCGGCTTTCGCGCGCGTGACTGCGAAAAATCACGCTGCGCTCGTTCCGTTCTTGCTGGAAGGAGTCGGAGGCCATCTTGATTTGAATCAGCCCGATCACATCCATCCCACTCCGGCGGGCCACAAAATTGTGGCCGACAATGTTTGGCGCGTGCTCGAGCCGCTCCTAACGAGAACTGGACCTTAATGCGCCTCAACGGTTGCCACGCGCTGATCACAGGAGCTTCCTCCGGCATCGGGCGTGAGTTTGCGCGCCAACTGGCGGCGCGCGCGGGACTGCTCGTGTTGGTGGCACGGCGATTGGATCTACTGGAAGAGTTGCGCGCCGAGCTGGCCGGGGCGCATCCGCAACTGCGCCTGGAAATTCGCCGGACCGACCTGACGAACGACAATGAGATCGAGGCTTTGCTCGCGTGGTTGCAGAGCGAAAACCTCGCGCCTGATTTTCTCATTAATAATGCCGGCCTTGGCGATCTCGGCGCTTTCGCGACGGCCGACCCGGAGAAGCTCGATCGCATGATGCTGGTGAACATCGTTGGCCTAACGAGACTCACCCGCGGGCTGCTTCCGGCTATGATTGCGCAAAACCGCGGCGCGATTGTGAATGTCAGTTCGTCGGCCGGTTTCTTGCCGCTGGTGAACTTTGCGGTTTACGCCGCGACGAAGGCTTACGTCACCAGTTTCTCCGAAGCGCTGCGCAGTGAAGTGCGAGCTCACGGTGTCGATGTTACGGCGCTCTGTCCGGGGCCGGTGCGGACTGGGTTCACCGAGGTGGCGCAGCGCAATAAGAGCGACGCCGAACTCGGGCCGGCTTTGGTTTATGTCTCGGTAGAAAACGTGGTCGCCGCTGCGCTCCGCGGGGTGCAAGCGCGACGGGCGATCGTCATCCCCGGTCTGGCGATGAAGATCGGCATGGCACTCGTTAGGCTAACGCCGATGCCCGTTCTGCGTCTGGCCAGCCGGTTCAACGCGAAGTCCGCCTAACGATCTGGCCTAACGATTCGTGGCGACCGGACTTGGCCTTTGAGACTACGGAGAACTCTGTCATTCCGAGCGGAGCGGAGCGCAGTCGAGGAATCCCGTGCAGTTTCTTTACAGCTAATTTTGCAATCGGAGGCTTCCCAGCAATTCCACGGGATCCCTCGACTGCGCTGCGCTCCGCTCGGGATGACAGGCTTTCGATGCTCTGTCTAAGGCGCGTACTTGACGCTGCAGCCGTAGGCCTTGGTCGTCGCCGGCTCCACTGGCTTGCCGGCCATCGCCTCGGTCAGCGCCGCCTTCACGTAGTTGGTCGCGCCTTTGATATCGCTGATCTCCGTCGATCGTACGCTGTCGATCGCGCCTTTGTAAATGACTTCGCCTTTCGGATTGATGACGAACATGTGCGGCGTGTTGGTCGCGCCGTATTCGTGACCGACTTTGCCATCCGCATCGAGGAGGAGCGCGGTGGAATGCATTTTCCAATCTTCCATCTGTTTGATCGCCCCTGCGGGCGACAGATTACCCTCCTCGCCCGTGGCGGAGGAGTCGATCGTTAGCCAGACAACACCTTTGCCGGTGAACTCTTTCTGCAGGTTCTGCATGTTGTCGCTCTTGTAGTGTTTCTGCACGAAGGGGCAACCCGGGTTGAACCATTCGAGCACGACGTATTTGCCTATGAATTTGCTGAGCGTTTCGGTTTTGCCGTGCGCACTCGGCAGGCTGAAATCGGGCGCGGCGGAACCAACCGCCGGTGATTCATCGGCGAAAAGCGCGCCGGTGCAGAGTGTCGTTAGGGCGATGAGGAGCAGTTTTGTTTTCATAGGTAATTAAGGAGCGGCTGCGACTTTGGGCGCGGTCGATTGCAAGTGATCCAGAACCAAAGTCTGGGTGAGCAATTCCGGGAGCACGATCGGTTTCGCCGGATCGTTCGCGGAATAGAGCACATAGAATGGGACACCGACGCGGCCGAATTGTTGCAAAGTTTTCGTGATCACGGGATCGGCGTTGGTCCAATCGGCCTTCATTTTCACGATGCCGTAGCGGGTGAAGGCGCTCTTTACCGCTTCGGTCTCGAGGACGGAGGCTTCGTTAAATTTGCAGGTGATGCACCAGGCCGCCGTGAAATCGACGAACACGCTGTGGCCCTGCGCCAGCTCGGTCTGCAAACGCTCGGGGCTAAAGGCGACCCAATCGCCTTTCGTTAGGCTGAGCGCAGCGGTTTTAGTCGCATTGAATTTTTCGCCGATGAAATAATAGCCGCTCGCAAGCACGAGCAGGAGCATGAGCACAAACACGAATGCGCGCTGGAAAAAGGAGGCGGTGGGGGTGGAGAACGTTCCTTTCATCCAACAGGCGATGCTCAGTGCGAGAAGAAACGCGCCGGTCCAGACGATCGCTTCCGGCCCGCGTTCCGCGCCCAAAACCCAAAGCAAAAAGAGCAACGTCGCGATGAGGAGAAACCCCATGAACTGCTTCACCGCCACCATCCACGCGCCCGGTCGCGGCAGAAAACGCAGCCACGCTGGTTGCGCAGTGAGGAGCAAATAAGGCGCGCTCATTCCCAGCGCGATCGCCGCAAACATAAGCAGGATCACGCCGGCCGAAGCCGCAAAAGCAAAACCGAGCGCACTTCCCAGAAACGGTGCGGTGCACGGTGTTGCGAGCACTGTCGCGAAAACGCCTTGGAAAAAAGAGCCGGCATAACCTTCCTGCGCCGTCCAGCCGAGCAATCCAGTCGTCGCGCTCGAGGAGAGCGTGATCTCGAAAACGCCGAAAAGATTGAGCGCGAAAACGAGCACCACCGCGCTCATCACCACGACGAAAATCGGGTTGGTGAATTGAAACGCCCAGGTGATTTGGTGCCCCGCGGCCTTGAGCGAAATCATGAGCAACGCCAGGCCGATGAACCACGCAAAAATTCCGGCGGTGAACGCGAGACCGTTCCCGAAAATCTTTCCGCGACTGTCGTCCGCGTGCTGGATAAAACCGAAAATCTTCAGCGAGATTACCGGCAGCACACACGGCATCAGGTTCAAAATGAATCCGCCGATAAATCCGAAGAGAAGGAACTTGAGCAGTCCGCCCGAAAAGGGCGCGTTCGCCGCCACTGGCGCCGACGCGCTCACCGCTTCATCCGCCGGCCCCGCGACCGAGGTGCCTAACGACCAGGCCTGCCCATCGAAAACGAGCAGGCCGGCGAGCGACTGCACGCTGGCCGCAGCGGCCTCAAAAGGAATGGTGAAGACCGTCGAGCCGTCAGTCGTTTGCTCGCGCCGCGGATGACCGAGGACCGTAGCCGGGTCAGGCAACGGAAAAAAATCCGCGTCACCTTTTCCAGACAGGCTTTTATCCGCGATCGTTAGGCGAAACGCTTTAGCTGCGCGCGTCCATTTAATTGCCGCGCTCGCCGCGGACGGCAACGGTTTCGGTAACTGCGCGCGATATTTCTCGAAAAGTTGCGCATTCGCCGCCGTGCCCGTGGGACCGACCGGCAAATCAAGCTGCACCTTGCCGTTGCCCGGGATGCAAATCTTCGCGCAGACCAGCCAGTCCGCGTCGCCCGCGAGACGGACCGATTGCCCCGGGAGCGTCGCGGGCGGCGTGAGCTGCGTCAGCAGCAGCACTTCGTCGTGATAACCGTATATCTGGATGTCGCCCGGCTCGCTCAACTTCAGCGGCACGGGCCATTGCATCGCACCCACTTTCCAACCTTCGGGCAGGTGCCACTTGATCTCCGTCGGAATGCCAGCATCGCCCGGATATTGCCAGTAGGTGTGCCAGGTCGGCTCCATCTTCAGGAGGAGCCCGACGGAGAACGGCTTGCCCGCTACGAGAGCCGTCGTATCGGCGATCAGCCTCGCATGCACCAGCTCACGACCTTCAAACTTCTGCGCGCGCAGAGAATGCGGAGTTAAGGCCAGCACCAAAAAAAGAAGTGCAGGCGCAACGCGGCGCAAGGAATTCACCCTGTGAATTACCATCACCCGCTACCACGAGCAACGACTGCGGCTCGTCCGCGGAAACGGAGTTCGTTAGGCTACTTTCCGGCCACAGGAAAAGCTAACTCCAGCGCATCTCCCGGCGGCGTCGCGGCCCAACGGCTGAGGACATCTCGCAGGACAGCGCGAATCCTACTCACATCTTCGTCCGTTAGTGACGGCATCGCGACTGCCTTCCGGCCGGAGCTATTGCTCGCCGCGTAGATCTCGCCTTGTGCGCGCAAGTCGGCGGCGGACCAGTTACCGCCGGTGCGACGCTCGACGTCGAAGAGTCCAATGAGTAACTCCACCTCACGCGCTTCTCGCGGGATAGGTCCACGCGGCCAGGGCGCCGCGAAGTCCTTCATCTCCCAACCTGCCGCGACTAATCCGTAAAAACCGTTTTTATAACCCATCACTGTCTCGACCGCATAGTGAGTCAGGTCATGAGTAGGAAAAACGAGCCCGAGCTTGCCTTGCTGGCGCTGCCAGGTGACTGAGCCATCGGGGCGCGTGCAGGTAAGAGCCGCGGAACCATCCGCATGGCGTTTTATACGAATCGATAAGTGTGACATATCCCGGTCATTAGCTGTGTGCGTTGTCATCCCTCACTGCGCTACGCTTCATTCGAGATGACAGGTTCTTTGCTTCCCGAGAATGGCGAGAGTCTTCTCATCCATTATGCCGCCGAAGTACTTCTGGATGACTTCACGGAAAACCGTCTCGCCACCAAGAACGCTACCGAACAGAGTCATGCTGGATCGTAGCTTTAAGTCATCCGGCAAACCCATGATTTGCAAAGCTGACTTACCCTCAACTCGTAGCAATGCCTGCGCGCTACGATGCAAACGATCCCGCAGCAAAGGCTCTTCCAAATAAGCTAAGGCTTCCTCCTTCGACTTAATCGCGTAACGCTTCGCGGTCACGCTGCTTCCTAACCCGTCGATCTGTGGAAAGATGAACCACATCCAATGACTCTCTTTGCGGCCTCGCTCCAACTCGCGCAAAGCGGTCTCGAACACTTCCTCTTGCGCGAGGAGGAATCGTTGTAAGTCAAAAGGATCCGCTAGATCCGACCCAGCACTCATAGCGACTAAGCGGTTTAATCCTTCTTTCGACTTACTCTTCGTCTAGGAAGTAATCGGCTTCTTCGGCTTTAACGATGGCATACTCAGGACCTTCTTTCGCGACCGCAAATTTGCCGCTATCCGGATAGTAACAAGAGTCGCAACGCGGGTTATCCGCAATGACATAGTAAACAAAGTCATCCTCTCCGGCATTAGTTAGCTGGTGCGCTTCGCCGGGGCCAAAAAGGAAGGCGTCGCCCGCAGTCACTTCCGTAGTCCCATCGCGGTCGCGAATAGCGCCCCGGCCGGAGACCACGAGATAGAGTTCCGTCTCGGCCCCATGTGAGTGATAAGGACACAGGCTTTTGCCTTTGGGAATTCTAGTTAGGGCCAGGTCAAAAGGATGACGCTTGGTTAAGTCGAGCGAATAACGCTCACGTCCGAGTGCGACGGAGATGTCCTTGACGAAACGTTGATACTTACCCTTCGGCGAAAGCCGCTCGTTCTCTTCGATTTCACTTAGATTGACTTTATTCATAGTTAGTCGCGGAAGTTTTGGAAGTTAGTGGTAACACCAAAGTCTTTACTCTTCACAAAGGCGATAACCTCCTGTAAATCATCGCGCTTTTTTCCGGTAACTCTTATTTGCCGGTCCTGCAGTTGGTTTTGCACCTTAAAGCCAGCGCCTTTGATCGCCAGGATGATCTCCTTGGCTTTGTCGCCTTCGAGGCCTTGCTGGATTTTCAACTCCTGCCGCGCGTGTCCGATCGAGGAAATGGCTGGCTCCTGTTGATCGACGTTGCGCAAATCGACCCCGCGCTTTGACAGTTTGCCGATAACAATCTCGCGCAAGCCGCGCAAACGCGAGGCGTCCTCCGCGGTGAGCGTGATCTTATCTTTCTCGTGCTCGATCTCGGCGACGGAGCCTTTGAAGTCGAAGCGGGTGGCGAGTTCTTTGCGCGCCTGGTTGAGCGCGTTGTCTATCTCTTGTTTGTCTATCTCGGAGACGATATCGAAGGAAGGCATGTCTTTACTTTTCCCTGCCTAACGAAAACTGTCGATACTGATATTGCCGCTACCGGTGCGGAAATGAAACTCGAGCGGTGGGTTCGGCTTCGTCGCACCCTGAAGCGATTCGCCGGCTTCGTGAGGTTGCGCGGTCAGATGAAAATCATCGCCGACACTTCCCGAGCCGGTTTGCGCTTCCACGCGAAATTGCGCGACCGCCGGAATGCGCGCGCCGATTCGTCCGTGTTGCAGCGTAAGCGCAAACAGCGCCGGAGCATTTTCCCACCACTCATAGAAGACATCCATCGCGCCCGTGACCGCGTGCGCCTCGACTCGCGCATAGCAGTTAATGGCGAAGACGCGCCCGTTCGTTAGGGCAATCTCCGCCCGGCCTCCGCGCAAACCCTGCAAGGTTACTTCTCCGCTGCCGAGTTTTAGTGTCAGATGCGCTGTCTCCGGCACGTTGAGCGTGTAATCAACCGTGCCCGAACGGTCGGCAAAGACCCCGTGCTCCGGCGGAATAAGAGTACGGATGTCGAGCGATGCAGCCGCCGACTTAGTCTCGACGCGGATCTGCTGCAGACGTGGTGCGGTGTAGGCATTGCGCAACGTCGCGAGCCGCACGCGCGGCTGATACCAGCCGTAAATATGAATCGAGCCATCAAGATTCTCAAGGTTGATTGAGCCATCGAGCGGCAGAGAAAAAAATCGCTCGGTCTGCCAATGCAGCGGATCGGAGGCCCGGGTCTGCGCGGCAAGAAGAAGGGGCAGGAAAAAGAATCTCAGAAAACGAGGCAACGCCGTCATCCCTAGCGCAAGAAAGCGGGATGTCCAAATGGTGCAGGGCCCACCCTTTTTTGGCTCGACGCTTATAGGTCTTATATGTCCTATAAGACCCATGCGACCTATTCCCAAGAGCGCCTTGCTCCTCCCACCCCACGGCAACTATCGCGAGCTTCTTTCCTACCAAAAGGCCGAGATCATTTTCGATCTCACCTTTGATTTCACGGCGCGCTTTCTTGCCAAAGGCGACCGCACCATCGACCAAATGCGGCAGGCCGCGCGCTCCGGTAAAACAAAACATCCTCGAAGGCTCGAAAGCCTCCCGCACCTCCACCGAAACCGAGCTCAAGCTCACCAACGTGGCCCGCGCAAGCCTCGAAGAACTCCTCGCCGATTACGAAGACTACCTCCGCACTCATCGCCATCCCCAGTGGCCGAAAAACTCCCGCGAAGCCCTCTACGTCCGCCGCCTGGGTCATAAGTCCCCTCAGTCCTATGAGACCTATCGCTCCCTAATCGAGACCCGCCCTCCCGGCATCATCGCCAACATCGCCCTGTGCCTCATTCACCAGGCCAACTATCTCCTCGACCAGCAAATCCGCCGCCTGGAAAAAGACTTCCTCGCGCATGGCGGACTGCGCGAACGCATGACCGCCGCCCGCCTGCAAAGTCGCGCCCTCACGCGCCGGCCCGCTTGACGCCGCCAGCCGCAAATGGTCGCATAGCCATGCGGCTCTTCACAGCTGCATCCCGCATGTCTAACACTGCAACGTCCGTTTCGCCTAACGATCCGCCCGCGATCCTCTCACTCATCGGCAAGACGCCGCTGCTCGAAGTCACGCGCATGGACACCGGCCCGTGCCAGCTTTTCCTGAAACTGGAAAATCAAAATCCGACCGGCTCGATCAAGGATCGCGTTGCCCTCGCCATGATCGAAGCCGCGGAACGCGATGGCTCCTTGAAACCCGGCGGCACCGTCATCGAAGCGACGGCGGGCAACACCGGCCTCGGTCTCGCCCTTATCGCGGGCGCGAAAGGTTACCGCATCATCCTTATCATCCCGGACAAGATGTCGCAGGAAAAGATCGCCCACGTCCGCGCGCTCGGGGCGGAAGTTCGCCTAACGAGAAGCGACGTGATGCGTGGCCATCCAGAATATTACCAGGACATGGCTGCGAAACTGGCGGCGGAAATTCCCGGCGGGTTTTACGTCAACCAATTCGGCAACCCAGCTAATCCCCTCGCCCACGAGACCACCACCGGTCCGGAAATTTGGGAGCAAATGAATCACGACATCGATGCAGTAGTAGTCGGTGTCGGCTCCGGCGGCACGCTCAGCGGACTCGGCCGGTTCTTCAAAAAGACCCAGCCTAACTTGGAAATGATTCTCTCCGATCCTAAAGGCTCAATCCTCTACGAATGGGTCAAAACCAAAAAGATGACCGAAGCCGGAAGCTGGGCGGTCGAAGGCATCGGCGAAGATTTCATTCCCGATAACGCAGACATGTCACTCGTTAGGGACGCCTTCGAGATCGATGACGTGGAGAGTTTCGCCGTTGCGCGGGAGCTGTTACAAAAAGAAGGAGTGCTCGGCGGCTCATCTACCGGCACGCTCCTCGGCGGAGCACTGCGCTATTGCCGACAGCAGACGAAAAAGAAGCGGGTCGTTACCTTTGTTTGCGACACGGGGAATAAGTATCTCTCCAAGATGTTTAACGATTTCTGGATGGCGGAGCAGGGCTTCGTCGCGCGACCAGCGCAAGGAGACTTGAATGACCTCATCTCCCATCGCGCGGAGAAGGGCGAAGTCATCTCCGTCGGGCCAAACGATACGCTACTCACAGCCTTTAAGCGGATGCGCACAGCCGATGTTTCACAGCTACCTGTGCTAAGTCCGGAAGGCCGCGCCGTCGGGATCGTCGATGAATCCGACCTGCTCCTCAAAGTGCATCGTGACCCGGCAAAATTTAAAGACCTTGTCAGCGCAGCCATGACTGATCGGCTGGAAACTCTGTCGCCTTCGGCCAGCATCGCCGACTTGTTAGGCGTCTTCGATCGCGGCCGCGTCGCCATCCTCAAAGACGGCGACAAGTTCCTCGGACTCATAACCCGCACCGATCTTCTCTCCTACTTGCGCTTGCAGATGTCCAAGTAAGAAGAGTGATCAATCAGGAAAATAGGAAAGCAGGAGAAAAGAGATATTAATTTGGAAACCAGGAAGCCAGGAAAGGAATTACGAATCAGGAGTCAGGAAAAAGAAAGAAACGACTGTTCGCCTAACGAGTGTAAGACCATCTTACCTTTCCCTGCTTTCCTGATTCATCACTCTTGCCTGTCTTTTTCCTGGTTTCCTGGCTTCCAAATTTCCTATGAATAAGAAACACCATCTCGCCACGCGCGTGATCCACGCCGGTCAAACCCCTGACCCTTCCACCGGCGCAGTCATGACTCCTATCTACCAGACATCCACCTACGTGCAGGAAAGTCCCGGCCGTCACAAAGGCTATGACTACGCGCGCTCGATCAATCCTACCCGCCTCGCCTACGAACGTTGCATGGCCGATCTCGAAAGCGGCACGCGCGCCTGGGCATTTGCCTCGGGACTCGCCGCCATGTCCACCGCGCTTGAGACAATCGACAGCGGCTCACACGTCATCGTAAGCGACGATCTTTACGGCGGAACCTTCCGTCTTTTCGAGCGAGTGCGCCGCCGCTCGGCCAACCTCGATTTCACCTTCCTCGACATGACCGACCCCTCGAAAATCGAAGGAGCGATCAAGCCGAACACACGCATGATCTGGGTGGAAACGCCGAGCAATCCGTTGCTCAAACTCATCGATCTCGAAGCCGTGGCGAAGGTCGCGCGCAAACACAATGTCATCTCTGTTTCCGATAACACCTTTGCCAGTCCCTGGATTCAACGGCCGCTCGAGCTTGGTTTCGACATGGTTATCCATTCCGCCACTAAGTATCTCAACGGCCACTCCGACATGGTCGGTGGCGTCGCCGTCGTAGGAGAGAACAAGGAACTGGGCGACCAGATGCAATTCCTGCAAAATTCGGTCGGCGCGATCGCGGGACCGTTCGATAGCTTTCTCGCCATGCGCGGGTTAAAAACGCTCGCCCTCCGCATGGAGCGGCACTGCGAAAACGCGCTCATCCTGGCCGGCTGGCTGGAAGAAAAATCCCAGGTGCGGCGCGTGAGTTATCCCGGCCTAACGAGTCATCCCCAGTACGAACTGGCGCGGCGACAGATGCACGGCAACTACGGTGGCATGGTCACAGTCATCCTCGAGACCGACCTCGCCGGGACGCGCCGCTTCTTGGAAAACACCCATCTCTTCGCTCTTGCCGAAAGCCTGGGTGGCGTAGAAAGCCTGGTGAATTATCCACCGATCATGACCCACGGAGCGATCCCGGAGGAAACGCGGATTTCGTTAGGCATCACCGAGTCACTCGTTAGGCTATCGGTCGGTGTGGAAGACGTGGAAGACCTGCGCGACGACCTGCGCAGCGCGCTCGCGGCGATCTAGCTCTGCCTAACCATGCGAGCACGAAGGCAAACGCCGGGGAGGACGGGGTGCCAGCCCGTCGTTGGAGGCAGTCTGCCTCCAACCGCGCGCACGAGGAGGGTTGGGATTCATTCTCACGTCGCTCGTACTCTGCGCCCTGAGCGATGGGATCTCTCCACCCACAACTACGCTCGGGGGTGGAGGTGACACCTCCCCTCGACGGGCTGGCAGCCCGTCCTCCCCGGCTTTCGTTCGCGCGCGACTCGGACTAATCTGCTCCCGCTATGGGCAGCAGCTTTGGTCAACTTTTCCGTATCACCACCTTCGGCGAATCGCACGGCGGTGGTGTCGGTGTCGTCCTCGATGGCTGCCCTTCGCGCATTGCGCTTTCGCCTAACGACATCCAACAAGAACTAGATCGCCGCCGCCCCGGCCAGAGCGCCATAGTTACTCAACGCCAGGAATCCGACCGCTGTGAAATCCTTTCCGGAGTCTTCGAAGGTCAAACGTTAGGCACACCTATTGCCATCCTCGTGCGCAACGAAGATGCCCGTCCCGAAGCCTATCGCGAAATGAAGGACACCTACCGCCCTTCTCACGCCGACTTCACCTACCAGGCGAAGTACGGTATCCGCAACTGGCAAGGCGGCGGTCGCGCCTCGGCCCGCGAAACCATCGGGCGCGTCGCCGCTGGCGCCGTCGCCCGCAAAGTCCTCGCCTTCCTTCATCCCGAGAGCGAAATCATCGCATACGTCACTGACGTATATGACTTATCGGCGGCGGTTGATTCTTCTGTGGTGACGCGCGCGCAGGTAGAAGCGAATGCCGTGCGCTGTCCCGACAAAGAGGCCGCGCGCGCGATGATGCGCGCGATCGAGCAAGCGAGGGCCGAAGGCGATTCGTTAGGCGGCATTGTAGAATGCGTCGCGCGCAACTTCTCCGCCGGCCTGGGAGAACCGGTCTTCGATAAGTTAGAAGCAGACCTGGCCAAAGCCATGCTAAGTCTTCCCGCAACCAAAGGTTTCGAAATCGGCGCGGGCTTCGCCGCGACAAGGCTAAGAGGTTCCGAGCATAATGATGCTTTCGAAATACGGGACAAAGAAGTGCGCACCGCGACTAATCGTTCCGGCGGTATCCAGGGCGGAATAAGTAACGGCGAAGACATAGTCTTCCGCGTTGCCTTCAAACCCACCGCCACCATCGCGCGTGCCCAGCAAACAGTAACAACGGACAAAACCGAAACGACACTCGCGGCCCGCGGCCGGCATGATCCGTGTGTGCTCCCGCGTGCCGTGCCGATGGTGGAAGCGATGGCGGCGCTGGTCCTATGCGATCACGCGCTGCGCCAGCGCGCGCTCGCGCAACCAGACTAACGAGATGGTGGCCGGTTCTTCTCTTTGGCAGACGATCTTCGTCTCTTTCGCGCTCGTTCTCGTCGCCTTTGAAATTGTGCGCGGCTGGAGACTTGGACTCGTTAGGCAACTCGTGCGCGTTTGCGCGGTGCTGGCCGCCTACGCCGTCGGTTACTACGGCGGTCCTATTGCTGTTCCTATCCTGCGGCCGTTTGTGCACATACCGGATCTTGTTCTCTCGGTTGTCGGCGGCTCCATTCTTGCCCTTGTCGTTTATGCCGCCATCTGCGGGATCGGGGCAATTCTTTTTAAGAACACTGGACAACAAAATGCAGGAGCTATCCGCCTCCTCTACGGAATCAGCGGCGCCGGCCTCGGAATTCTTTTCGGTCTCTTCAGCGTCTGGCTAATCGTCATAGGTATTCGCGCGGTTGGCTCGCTCGCCAATGCCGAAGTGCATCAAGCGGCGCCGATTCCCACCTCGGCCCACGCATCTGTGGTTGTCCATCGTTTACCGGTCCCGACTCCGGTGCCACCGCCGCCGCTCGTAACATCGTTGGCCAAGATGAAGAATTCGCTGGAGTTAGGCTCGTTAGGCGAAGTGGTAAAGGGCGTCGATGTCGTTCCCGCGACCACTTACCAGGCGTTAGGCAAACTCGGCGCCGTCGTTTCCGATCCGCGGAGCGCCCAGCGTTTCCTCGATTATCCCGGCGCGCAGTCACTCACCCGTAATCCGAAGATCGTTGCCTTGCGGGACGATCCCGAGATCATCGACCTCATTCGGCATCAGCACTACCTGGAGCTGCTGCAGAATAAAAAGCTCATCGAAGCGATGAACGATCCCGCCTTGGCGAGCGAGGTGCAAAGCTTCGAGTTCCAAAAGGCTTTGGACTACGCGCTTGGGAAATGAAATACCTAACGAGTATAGGACTGGAAGTCCATGTCCAACTCAAAACCCGCTCGAAGATGTTTTGCGGCTGCGCGGTAGAGTTTGGAGCGCCGCCCAACTCGTTAACCTGCCCGACTTGTCTCGGGCTGCCCGGAGCGTTGCCGGTGATAAACCACGAGGCTCTTCGCCTGACGGCGCTAACTGGCCTCATGTTGGAATGCGAAATAGCGCCTGTCTGCAAGTTTGATCGGAAGAATTATTTCTATCCGGATATGCCCAAGAATTATCAGATCTCGCAATACGACCAGCCAGTTTGTGCCGGCGGTCGAGTACCGTTACATCGCTCGGCTTATCCCAGGGATTCTCGTGACTCAGTCGCCACTCTCGAAAAGATAGTCAGCCTTGTCCGGATTCACCTCGAAGAAGACGTCGCGAAGAGTTTTCATTTCGAGTCGAGTACCGGCATCGACTTCAATCGCGCCGGCACTCCGTTGATGGAGATAGTGACTCAGCCGGAGATTAACTCGCCCGAAGAAGCTTTCGCTTTCCTCACGGCGCTAAAACAAATCCTGATCTATGGCGGTGTGAGTGACGCGGACATGGAGAAAGGACAGTTACGTTGTGACTGCAACGTCTCCGTGCGCCCTGAGACTCAGGAAGAGCTAGGCGCTAAGATTGAGATCAAAAACATGAACTCGATCAGCGGTGTGCGACGGGCTTTGGCTTATGAGGTCGCGCGCCAAACCGCGGCGCTCTCCCGCGGGGAAGAGTTAGTCCAGGAAACGCGGCGCTGGGACGATGAGTCAGGCCAGACTTATCTCATGCGTCGCAAGGAAATGGCGCATGACTATCGCTACTTCCCGGAGCCTGATTTGCTGCCGGTGGAGACGAAGCAAATCTTGGAGGAAGCGCGCGCCGGCGTCCCGGAGTTACCGCAAGCTCGGCAGGTTCGATTTAAAAAGGACTACGGAGTTACAAGCTACGATGCGGGAGTGTTAGCTTCGGATCTTGCACTGGCGCGCTATTTCGAAGAAGCGGTTCGGAACGCGCCGCACCCCAAGGCAGTAGCGAACTGGATTCTGAACGATCTGCAAAGCGCCCTAACGAGTAAAGGACTACTAATTGCAAATTCTCCTATTCCGCCGGGGGCGTTCGAGGAACTGGTTGAGTTAATTGAGGGTGGAAAGATCAGTGGGAAGCAAGGCAAGAAGGTTTTTGCAGAGATGTTCGCGAGCGGGCGAACGGCTGGCGCGATCGTGAAAGAAGAGGGGCTGGAGCAGTTGAGCGACGAGAGCACGATCGAAGAGCTTTGCGAACGCGTGATCGCGGAAAACCCGAAGCCGGCGGCGGACTTTCGCGCGGGTAACAAGGCTTCGCTGAACTTCCTCAAAGGACAGGTGATGAAGTTGTCGCAAGGCCGCGCGAATCCAGCCCTGGTCGGTAAAATCCTTGAGCGGAAATTAAACTAGAGCCGTCGGCAAGTTCTGGGGAGGACGGGGTGTTACCCCGTCGTTCGGCGGAGTCTCCGCCGAACAGCACAAGGCGCGACGAAAGGGAAGATGACGTGACCCTTTCTCTGCAGACCAGAAGGCCTTGGTCGAGGCTCGACCAAGCGCGACGGGGTAGCACCCCGTCCTCCCCGGATCGGCCGACCACGCTTTCAGACTCGTTAGGGTTAAAATTGCCTGAACCAGCGATAGGGAAAGGCATCGCCGGGACAATCGGTGGCCCAGCGCGGTGGGTTCATTTCGCGGTGTGGTCGCACCGGGATTTCTTTGCGGTCCACCTTCCCGCAACGCGCGCGCAGGTAACGAATCAACTCTTCCGCGGAGGCGAGCTGCGCGCGAGTTGGCTGGTCGCGATTAAAATCGCCCACAAGACAAATTCCCAACGAGATGTTGTTGAGATAATCGCTATGCACGTGGCCGCCGTTGATCTGTCGCGTCCAGCGGTCGCCGACTTCGATCTCGCCGTCGCCGGAGGAGGTGCCATTGCCGATGACGAAATGGTAGGCGAGCCCATTTTGCATCCGACGCACGTGCCGATGGTAGTAATCGAAGATGCGCGCGTTGCCCTGCCGCGTGCCGCTGTTGTGCACGATGATAAAGCGCCAGCGCTCGCGCAAAACCGGCGCACGATCGATCTGATTGCGGACCGAACGAGTGAGATAGTTATAGTGGGTCGCGAAAAGGTGGAAAGGCAGCAAGGAAAACCCGCGTGGCTTTTGGTACCCAGATTTTTCAACTACAACCTGCGCCGGCCCGGCGCTCGCCGACCCCGCGGGCGACTCGGTCGCGGTCGGTGAGGCGGTGGGCTTTTCCTTGGCGGGGCGCGCGGGCGTGGACTCGTTAGGCTTCGAACGCGGGGTGGCAGTTTCCTCCGGTTCGGGCGTCCGCTTCGCAGGTGTAGCCTCGGGAGTTTCCTCGGGTTCGGGCGTCGGCGTTCTTGTGTGTTTACCAGGCGGATGTTTCGCGGGTTTAGGCTTGTGCCGCGGGCTGGAGGATTTCTCCGGCGACGGAGAGGGGACGGTGCGCATCTGCTCGCGCGCCTTGAGGAAGAGATCTTTTTTTTGTTCGTCGGTCAGTTGCGCGCGGAGCGCGGTGCTTGCGAGCGCGCCGAGCGCAAGCAGAAGCGCCAGGATCAGCGGCCAGAAAAAAGGCGGGCGCGGTGAACGAATCAAAGTGCGGCGAGCTGTCGTTAGGCCGATTGCGGCTCGCCCGCCGCGGCGGCGGCGCGGTGCGCGGCCCGCTCGCTTTCGCGCCGCAGGCAGGCGTTCAATTTTCCCCCAAGAAGCAGGAGCAGACAGGTAAGATACATCCAGGTGAGAAGCATGATGATGGAGGCGAGCGCGAGATAGGTCGGGTTGTAGCGATCGTAACGCGCGACATAAACCTGGAAAAGTTTCGTCACCGTCATCCAGCCAACGGAGAAGAAGATCGCGCCGGGCAGGGCCTGCCGAATCGTTAGGTAGTTTTCCGGCGTGAGAAGATAAAGCGCGAGGGCGAGGACGACGAGGGCGATGAGGGTGAGCGGAAGATTGAGCGCGCCGACCCATTCCTGGAGCGGGATGCGCAGTTGGAAATTCACCTCGGCGATGCCGGCAAGCGCCTCGCCGAAAACGGTGACGTTAAAGGCGACGAGGATCGTTAGGGCAAACCAGAAGAGGAGGAGAAAGGAGATGATGTACTTGGACCACCAATTGCGATCTTCGGTCACGCCGTGGGTGAGGCTAAGCGCGCGCGAGATGGTGGAGATAAACATCGTCCCAAGATAAATGCCCAAAGAAATACCGGCGAACACCAGCCAACCGTTGCTCCCGGTGACGATAACGTTGGCCACAATGGTATCGAGAATTTCCTGCACCTTCGGATCCGGCGGAAGAAACGCCCTAACGACACCGAGCATGGTGTGCAATTTCCCGGGATCAGTGCCAAAGAGACCGAGCAGATGCCAGAGAAACAACAGCCCCGGCGCGAGGGTGAAAAGCATCTGGTAAGCCATCTGCGCGGAGAGGCCGAGAGTCTCATCCGTGGCCGTTTCCCAGACGAGCCGCCGCACCACGCGCCAAAGCAAATGCAGCCGTTTCATCGTCACCGGAAGTTTACTTTGCCGGCAAGGGATTGCCATTAAAGTCTCGCTCGTTCTGCCTAACGAATGCCGAAACGCATCCTGATCCTGACCGCGGGCTTCGGCGAAGGGCACAACGCTGCCGCGCGCGGCCTGCGCGACGGACTGGCCCTGGTTGCGCCCGAGACGGCGGAAGTAGAGCTGCATGATATTTTCGCGGAGACCTACGGGCGGACTAACGACGTCGTTAGGCGCGGATATCTCGCGTTGATCAATCGCGCGCCGGCGGCGTGGGCGCAGGTTTACGATTGGATCGACCGGCAGAAGGACGCGCGAGCGAGATTGCGCGTTTTTTTTCAGGCGAGAAATCGGTTGCGCGATCTGCTCGCGCGTTTTCGTCCGGATGTGGTGGTGTCGGTTTTTCCGGGTTACCCGCATCTGCTCGACGAGATCGCAGCGGGAACGAGGCCGCCTTTTCGGCGCGTGGTTTGCGTCACCGATTCGATCACGATCAACGCCATCTGGTATCGCTGCACCTGCGATTACTTCCTCGTGCCTAACGACGCCACCGCCTCCGTCCTCACTGCGGTTGGCGTGCCTAACGATCGCATACGCGCGACCGGTTTTCCGGTGACGCCGAAGTTCTCGCAGCTCGGTCCATTGCGGCAGCCGCCCTCCGCGGAATACGGACGGCGCATTCTTTACATGATCAACGCGGGTCACCTGATCGCACCGGAGACTATTCGGCGACTTTCGCAGATGAGTGACATGCGCTTAACGGTCACCGTCGGCCGCGCTCAAAAGCTGCAACGCGCGGTCGAAGCGGTGCGCAACAACACAGGGCGGATGTTTGAGATCATCGGCTGGAGCGATCAGTTGCCGCGATTGATGCTGGAGAGTCATCTGCTCATCAGCAAAGCGGGCGGCGCCACGGTGCAGGAAACAATCGCGGCGTGTTGTCCGATGATCGTGAATCAAATCGTGCCGGGACAGGAGGCGGGAAATGCGCAGTTGATCCGCGCGAGCGGCTCGGGAACGATCGCTACTACAGCGGAGACGATCGCGGCGGCAGTGGAAAAAGCGTTCGCCGACGATGCTCGGGTGTGGCGGGAGTGGTCTACTAACATCACGCGGCTGAGTCGGCCGCGCGCAGCGCTCGAGATCGCGGAATGGCTCATGCAGCTTTGAAGGAAATCGCGGGCTCGTGTTTGTCATCCTGAGCCGGCGCAGCGCGGCGAAGGACCCCGCATGCGTTGCTGCGCATAATTTTGCCTAACGACGCCGAGGGACGCTTGCGGGGTCCTTCGCTACGCTCAGGATGACAAGCTGGTTCTAGGCCGAATGCTTCAGATGTGTGCGCGGCCCATACGAAGCAAAGCTGGGCGCAATGCGCCGCCACGAGTGAGCGAGCGGGGAAGCGTGATTGCCGCTCGTGTACCGGACTGCGAGCGCGACGCATTCCGATGACCGCCGACAATGATAACTCCGGCCGAGCCGCGCGCATGACCAGGATAAGAGCGTGCGGCGAATAGGTTCCTGAGTTTGCGCCGGCCACCGATAAGTCCCGCCAAACCGCCGAGCGTAGCGAGAGTCATGGTAGAAAGGTCGGGGACACAAGCATCCGCGCGGATCATGAAGTTACCCAAGGGTCCGTAGCTTTCGACCGTGTTCAGTGGCAGCAAAGTATTGTTAGAAAGAGTGACAATGTCGCCCGCGCCGGCAGCGTTGCCCGCGACAAAACTGCGATTGGAAAGCGGGCTGGTGGTATCGAAAGCCGCCGGAAACTGGTTACTGCTTTGCGTAATAATAAAGCCGACAAAGAAACTCCGCGTCACTGTCACGCAGGGAAAGAGAGTCACGTCGAAAGTATTTGTGTCCGCGTTGGTAATGACACTGGGTTTCATAGATACTTGTTCCTTCTTTTTTTTTCACCGGCGTCGCACAGCAATTTGTCGCCGGCCAGTGCGGGCGACGATTTTTGGGACGCGAAGCGGAGTGACTTACGAGAGAGCAGCAAGGACCTACCTAACTACCTCGATCAAGGCGATTAGACCGGTGATGTCGTTGTCGTAGTTCTTGTTCGCGCCGTAGCCAACTTCGAAATCGAGCGTATTCCCTTTCCTGAGCGGATAGACTTTGCTGGTAAAGCTGGCCGCTCTCGCACCGCTGGAGTAGGCGAGCAGGGCGGAGAAGGCTGCGGTCTTATTCTCGTTAGGTAGAATCCAGACGTCGGTCGTAGCGCCGATTCCGTTATCACCTAGAGCATAGAATTGTCCACTCGCTTTATACGTGCCATCGGCCGGCGCGGTAAAACGCAGAACGGCATACTCTCCATTCAGGCCGGGGCGCATGAATAGGGCGTGCGGCGGCAAAGTGAGTGCATCCGGCGCCAACGTGACTGGGAAGGAGTGAGAGTTATGACCAATCTCCGGGTTCCCGCTCGCGCTGGACCAGCCGGACGTAGGAGGAAGGTCGTTACAGTGGGTGAGCGCGAGAAAGAACCTGCCGGCCAAAATCTTTTTCCAGCCGTAGCTCCAGACGCCGGAAGGATTCTTCGCGTCTGGATTCGCGCTGTCGTTAAACTCCGCGACCGCATCCCAGGAGCTAGCGGTGATGGCAAGGCAAGCCACCGGAGTTAGCGCGAGCAGCGCTGAAACGAAGCGGACCAGGACGAGCGCTCGGGGGCGATGAAGCTTATCCTTATCCCTTAAAAATGCTGTTACGCCGGAAGTAAGATGACTCCTGCGAATTGCCATTCCCAGCGACTGTCACACTTACATTACCTGTTGAGGGAAACAAGGCGTCCTGCGTTGCGATCCACGACGAGCTGCGCGTTCACTTTCTCAATCTGCGCGGCCTGCTTTTGTACACTTGTCGTTAGAGTCTCTATTGCCTCTTGCTGCAACGCGGCCGTCGACTTTAACACAGCAATAGTTGTAGCCTGCTCTTCTACCTTGCGATGCTCCTTGAGAAACTCATTCAGTAACATTGCGTCCACCGCATCGTAGCGCACGGTGAAGGGTTTGCCCTTGTCATCGCGCACCACCAAGTCCGGATCGACCTTTTCTACTTCTTCCGCAATGAGGCCGAACTGCGGGACCTTCTCTGGGTCCAAGTCCGGCTTGTAACGGAAGGAAACCGGCTTCAAGGCTAGGATAGCATCACTCGCCTTGCCCATCGGTTTGATGGCTTCCTTGAATCGGGCCGATGAGGTCATCATCCCAAGCTGGCCTTGCGCAGTAATTCTGACGGGAACCGTGGCGCCCATGAGCATCGTTTGCGCGATCCCGGCGATGTAGGTCTTGGTGTGAGTCACTGGCGTGCCGATGCGAACTACGCCTGAGTCGGTCGCTGTTCCCAAGTGCCCGATCTCGATGTTGTTACTGTTAACCACGTCGTGCCCGGCTTGATAGCCAACCGCAATGTTGCCGCTTCCCACGATGTTGTTGAGGAGCGAGTTCGTGCCCACAGAAACGTTGTTATTCCCCGTCGTGGTCGAATAGCCGGCATTCGTGCCACAGCCGGTGTTAGCTCCGCCCGTAGTGTTGCTCACCAAGGCACTAAAGCCGAAGGCGCCGTTGGAGTTGCCGCTGGCGTTATGAAAAAGCGCCGTCGTGCCGAAAGCGGCATTGTCGCTTCCCCCGACATTAAACGCCATCGCCTGTTCGCCAAAGGCGGCGTTATAGCCGCCGGTGGTGGTGCGGTACATTGCCCGCCAACCTTCGGCCGTGTTATTCGTGCCGACGTCGTTAAAGTAAAGCGACTGGTATCCCTCCGCCGTGTTGTTGATGCCAATGTTATTTGTGTAGAGAGCCTGGTAACCATCGGCGTTATTGCCCGTGCCGGTCGTGTTGGAATAAAGCGCGTCAAAGCCCATCGCAGTGTTTCCATCCGCCAAATTGCTAAATAAGGCATTTGTTCCGCTCGCGGTGTTACCATTGCCGATGACATTCTTATAGAGAGCCTGATAGCCGTTAGCGGTGTTGTTATCGGCATTGTTATTTATCAGCGTATTATTTCCAGTAGCAGTGTTGTTGTTACCAGTAATGTTGTTAGCAAGCGCACTGGTGCCGTCGGCTGTGTTGAAGCTGCCGGTTGTATTGGTGAAGAGCGAGTTCGTCCCGGTGGCAGTGTTAGATCCGCCGGATGTGTTGGAAAGAAGCGCTCGGCTCCCTGTAGCAGTGTTGGCGCCCCCAAAGGTGGTACTGTAGAGGGCGTCAAAACCGACGGCTGTGTTATCGAAGCTACCTGCGCCGTTGTAGAGCGCATCAGTTCCTTCTGCCGTATTGGCGTTGTTATACCCTCCGTCAGGAGGCGGAGTTAGCTGCGCGCGAGCTCCCGGTGAGAGCAAGATGCAAGCGAGGACAAGCAGCATGATAGGAAACCCACGCCATAAAGACAGATGGTGTAGCGGATCCCGAATCGACTGATTGTTTTTTATAAACTGATTTGATTTATTCATATTGGATTATTTCTTTTGACCTGATGGTTTTGTTTTGCGTTTTTGGCATCGATTATCCGCATGTGGTTTGGGATGAAAATAGGGAAGAGGAGATCTCTCGTGTTGAGTTGTTCCTATTCCTTCAGTATTTTTGCGGCCGCGTTGCAGAGAAAGTGCCTAAGGATGCAATAATGTTCGCTGGGGCTTGTCCTTCTTTCGCACCTGTCTACACGCATACCGGCACGAGTCCTCCCCCCACCCCGGCGTCGCCAAAAAAAAAGCGGGCGGAGCCTTCGCCCCGCCCGCCACAGTCTACTTGCCGACCGGCCCTACATCGCCATGTGCGAGACCGCATGCGCGGCAGTCCCGCCCTCTTGGCCACTTGGGAATCTCCAATCCCTTTCCAGAGTTCGCAGCAAAAGCCGCCGCGCTTTGAGGCGCGGCGGCTGTGCGAGTGGGGCTGTGCTGGGGCGGTGTACCGATTGACGGAGACAAGACGCGTCGCCGGCCTATCCGCAGCGAGCTGAGCGCTTACCCTTTGGATTTACCCCGCCCGCACTTTCACGCTGGCAATCAGCGTTTTGATTTCCTTTTGCTGCTCCGCGGCCTCCGCCTTCAATTGTGCAATCGTCGCGTCCTCTTGCTCGACTTTGCAAGGTTCACTCACCTGACCCTTACCTTTTTCTTCAGGCCTTCCGGGAGTCGGATGGGACGACTCCCGGAGGCGATAGTTACTCCACCCGGTTACGGGAGGCGGTGACCCTTGTTGGCAGTGACCGCCTGACTGTCCGCCTTGTCGACCTTACCGCTCAGATTGATATCGTCGCGGAAGTTGGAGCCTGTAACCAGTTGACCATTCGCAGCCTTGACCTGGGTGACGTCGGTATTCTTGACCGTGCGATCGCCGTTTACGTCCCCTTTAAGGAAGCCGAAGACCACATCGTCGGACCCGCCATCGCCATCCACGTTTGAAACCTCGATGGTCACGTTCTGTTGATCAGCCACCTCAGCGAGGGGGACGCGCATTTCGTTGCCACTGAAGGTCGGGACGCCCGCCGTGGCCGTGCCGCTGACGATCGCGGCGTCACCGGAAGTGACGGGATCGTCGAAGGTGAAGACAGCCAGGTAGCTGCCCGAGCCATCGCGGTCTTCCACGCCGGAAGTGCCTGTGAGCGGCATTTCGATGTCGAAGGAACCGGCCCCTCCGTGGGTCAGACGCGAGCTCCCATCTCTTATTATGCGCTTGCAAATCGCGGTGAAAGATAGGTTCCTGGAACAACAGATCTCCAGATTGGCCGAGTGGATCGTGAGAGTATAAAAGACAGTTTCGCCGTCACGACCGGGGAAATGACGGTCGTTATCGTGGTGGTGCCAAAAGGCGGCACCGTAGGATTCAGGGTGAAAAAGGACGGTGTCGCCGTTTTGCTGGGAGCCGAAGGGACAACCGCTGAGTAGTAGAGCGTGTAAGCCTCCAGGTTTTTGAGCGTGACCGTCAGTTGCACCTGGCCGTTCGGCAGGCATGTGACCACCTGCGACAGCACTTCGAAACAGCTTGGTATCGGCACGCACAACTGTTGCGAACAACATGTCGTGCCATCCGCACTGACCAAAGCGATATTGAAGCACGCTTGCACTCCGGGCTGGGCACCGTTCAGCGTCAGAGTGAATGTTTGGCTGGTTTGTCCCGGCTGGAGCGGCGGCGAAAGGAGGAGTGTTTGCGGAGTGATCGAGGTCACACCACTAACCGGAAGTATTATGATGTTACTGGCTGCCAGGTTCGAGTTGTTGGTGACCGTGAATTGGTAGGTATAGGGAGCACCGGCGTTAGCGGGTGTGACGACGGTGCCGTTTATTTGACAGCTGGGGCAGGGAATTTCGACGTCGCCGATTTGCGTTTTGTTCTGATTGACGATGTCGCCATTTAGATCGATCAAAATGCTGTTCACGATACTACCTCCGCTCGCCGGCAGTCCCTGAAGGCCGTAAATGCTGTTGGGAGAAAGTTGCAATGCGTCGCCGGTGACCCAGGCACGCCCTCCCGCCCCGAAGTCGTAGTCTGTTCCACCCGCAGAACTCGCCCCTACGTTAAGGGGCGGAAATCCCAAAGAAACGCCGGGGACTCCGATGGAGAACATATTGGTTGTAGGAACCCAACTACTACCGCTCAGCATGTATTCCAAGGCACGCGCCTCATGCGCATTGGGGGTGGTATCATCAGCCATGGTTCTTTCCGCAAGTAACATCGTGCCCGTCGGGCCGAAGCTAATGTCCGAAACAGGGTTGGAATAGTTCGAGACGGTGCCATCCAGAAAGACGTCTACCGGCATACTGATTTCCAATTGATCGGTCCCGGGAACGAAGCTGCCACTGCTACTCAAGGCGATAGACCAGACTTCGTTTGCATGCGCCGGGTTGGGTCGTCCGGCATCCTCCCACCACACGGCGTAGTAGAGTCGCCCGTTATGCGCTTGCAACCCCCAAACTCGACGACCGAGAGGCGTAAAGGGTGTCGTGGGGACATCGGGAATGGCCGCCGAGGGTGGCTGCGCAGTCGAGAGATTGACGCCGTGATCCCACGTACTCAAAGTGTTGCTGCTGAGATCCAGCCGATAAATGAGGCCATCGTCAATATTGCTCACATAGAAGTTCTTATGAGCGCAGTCGTAGGTGATATTCCCCAACCCCGCTCCAGGGGCGGTGGCGGGAGATTGGGGCAAAGTCTTGAAAAGTGTGATGGCCCCGGACCCGCTAGCAACCTTGTAAATGTTCATCGCACTGTTAGTTGTAGTAGGATAAACGTCGGTAGTGTACGCCGTGGTGGCGGTGACGTAGATGTTTCCGGAGTCGTCGAGCGTAACCCCAAAAATATCGCCCAGATTATCTCGGCTCCAAGACGAGGCGGGGCCGTGATAAGCTGGAGGCGCATAATTGGTATTCAGCGGAGCAGTCGCCTGGTTCTTAAGATCCTCCACGACTAGCACTGCGTCCGTTCCAATGGCCGAGTAACATGTCGCGGCCCGCCACCTGGCCAGTGAATACATTCGCATAGGCCGGATCTTCGAAATGCGGTTTCGCGCCGCAACATTGCTGCGCGGGGAACGGCTCGCCTTTCGGCGCGCCCAAGCCAGAGGCTGGAGCGAGATCGTCCAGATACGGAGAAACGAACGCCCCTTTCGTGAGCGTGCCATTCATCAGGTTGATATCATAGACGTGACCATCGCCGGGCAGGCCCGGCGCAGATGCGACGAAGATGTGTCCCGAGCCATCCGAGGTGATTCCATCCGCGCGTGGAATGTTCCACCCATGCGTTTGCCCCAGATCTACCACGTTGTTAAGATTATTCGGATCGATCTGGTAAACGGTGCCGGTTGTGCCTGTCACATTATATAGCGAAGCGGCGAAGAGCATATGAGAATACGAGTCGTAGGTCAGCCCGTCGAGACCGGGGAGGTTTATCGTTTGGCCCAAAATGGCGCCCGTAAGCGGGTTGATTTTAGCCACATACTTTCCACTGCTTCCGGGCGATCCCCGGACGCCCAGATTTGCGAACAAGTTGCCCGCACCATCGAAGGCTGTTCCTTCGGGATTAGTCCCCGGTGCTGAATAAAGTGTTGTGCGGACGTGAGTCGTTAAGTCAATTCGATCAATTTTTCCGCCATTGAACTCGCTCACGAGCATCGTATTTCCGCCCGGTTCCAACGCGACGTCGGCCGGGCTGCTCAAGCCACTCGATATCACTGAGTCGACCAGTGTGTTGGGATTGTAGGAGTGGACCGTTCCGGCGTTGATCGCTGTATAAACCACATTTCCCATCGCATCGAACATCAGGCTGTCGGGAGATTGTAGCGCCATAAAATAGGAATTCACGACGTTCGTAAGAGTATCAACCTGGTAAATTTTTTGGTCTGTACTTGAGGTAGCGTAAAGAAGCGTCCCAGACGCACGCTCAGTTCCAAGCAGTAACAGACTTAATAACGTGACCTTGAGAGCGGCTTTTCTGCAGACAGAGATTAGCCGTTCCCTCTTATGTGTAGTTTGCTTTATGTTCATATACGTATTTGCGATTTAGTTGTTACCCTATTCCTTCAGTATTTTTGCCGCCGCGTTGCAAACAAACGCAAACGCAGCGGAGATTTTCGGGAAGACCGTCTGCATGGCAGCGGAACCACAGTAGTGCGCGGCGGAGCACAGGCGTCCCACCTGTGGGGAATAGGCGTCCCACCTGTTTAGCGGAACTTTGCGGTGCGTTGCAGCAGGCGAGACGCCCGCAGTCCGCACAAGCGGGGACGCCTGTGCTCCGACCGCGGCTCCTACTTCACCTTCTCGATCAGCGCGGCCAGACCGGTGGAGTCGTACTCGTAATTCTTATTCGGGCCGCAGCCGACTTCGAAATCGAGAGTATTTCCCTTCTTGAGCTGAAAGACTTTGCCCGTGAAGCTGACAGACCCGGCACCGCCGTAGTAATCCACCTCCGCGGAATAAGCTCCGGTCTTAGTCTCGTTAGGCAGAACCCACACATCGGTGGTCGTGCCCTTGCCATGATCATCGAGGGCATAAAACTGACCAGCTATCTTGTAGGTTCCGTCGGCCGGCGCGGTAAAGCGCAAGATCGCATATTCTCCATTCAACCCGGGATGGAGGAGCAGAGCACGCGGCGGGAGAGTGGCGGCATTAACTCCGCTCCCAGTAAACGGCGCGGTTCGAGAGCTGTGAATGATGTGTGGAAATCCGCTCGCATTACACCAGCCAAATATGGAAGGCGGGTTGCTGTAGGGTGTTTGCGCGAGAAAAAATTTGTCGGTCAGCGTCTTTTTCCAGCCGTAGCTCCAGACTCCGGAAGGATTGGCCGCGTCCGGATTTGCGCTGTCGTTAAACTCCGAGGTGGCGTCCCAGCAGGAAACAGGAATGGCAGCAAGGCCGGGTACGGCTGGCAGTAGGATCAACAAGGCCAGACTGGCCGCGCGATGAAGGGCTTTCATTTGATCTTCTCAATGATCGCGACGAGGCCGGTGGAATCGTAGAAGTAGGTCTTGTTCTCACCGTAACCGACCTGGAAATCCAAGGTATCGCCCTTCCTGAGCTCGAACCAGAGTCGTAGTTGTCCGTAGCTCAGAGTTCCGGGAATTTTCACCGCCATTTCGAGGTGCTCGCAGGCTAACTCCGGTTCGCCTAACCATGCGTAGGAGATGGCCAGAAACTCGATCATGTGCGCGCCATTAATCGGATCGCGGCTGACCGGCAGCATCTCGATCGCGCGGCGACCTTCGCGAATCGCTTCCTCCTTATGACCCAGGCCCGCGTCGATCAAGCCGAGGATGCAAAGCGCGGGCGCGAAGTCGGGTGAGGCCGCCACTTTGCGGGCCTGTTCATCGCGCGCTTGGCCGAAGGCCTGCACTGCTCCCGCAGTATCGCCGTTTACTTTTGCGGCCAGGCCTTCCCAAAAAATGCGCCGGAATTGCATCGCGTCCGGCCCGAAGCTGCCGTCGCCGAGCGCGGTCAGCGCACTTTGCGTCGCCGCGCGGTCGCGTTCGCAAAAGCCGAGGAAAAGCGAAGCTCCCGCGAGATCGGGCGCGGCCGCGGGGGCCCGCGCGAGAATGGCCGCAACGATGGCGTGGAGCGGGCGCGTATCGGCGTGCCAATTCAAATCGACTTCGGCCCGTGCGACGCGCAGATCGACGTTCTCCGGCGCGATGAGAAGAGCGTGGTCGAGAATGTTAGCCGCGTCGGCATAACGACGGAGGAGCGCATAAGAGATGGAGGTTTGTTGCAGGAGGTAGACATTGCGCGGGTCGAGCGAGAGGGCGTTTTCAAATTCGCGCGCGGATTCGTCCCATTTCCCCTGCCGCCGATAGATGTAGCCAGTGAGAGTGAAAACGCCGGGGTCGTTAGGCAAAGTGCGGCGGGCGATTTCCAGTTCGGCCAGCGCCGGCTCGTAGGCGAGATAGCATTGATAAAGATGACGCGCCCGCGCGAGGTGGGCCTCGCCGGCTTCGGGCCGCAACTTCAAAGCCGCATCGACCGCGGCTTCGCCTAACGACAACCGGAGAGGAATATGATCCAAGCCAAGGAAGTAGAGGGAATCGTGCGCAGTGGCGAGCTGGCACCAGGCGAGGAGAAAACTCGGATCGAGCGCGACCGCTTCGGCCAGAAGTTGCGCGGCCTGGAGCAGGTTGGCTTTACTGCGCGGATTAAAGGACGTGCTCGTGAGCAGCGCGTTCGCGCGAGTGTAAAGATCGTAAGCCGCGAGGTCGTGCGTCGGCGCCGACTCGATCGCGGCTTTTTCGTGCGGCGCGATTTTGGCGTCGAGCTGCTCGGCGATGGTTTGGGCGATTTCGCTTTGGATGGCAAAGACGTCGTCCACGGGACGGTCGTAAGTCTGCGCCCACTGGTGCAGGTCGGAGCGCGCATCGATGAGCTGCGCGGTGACGCGGACTTTGTTCCCGGCTCTCTGCACCGCGCCCTCGACAATGTAGGCCACGCCAAGCTGCTCACCGATTTCGCGCAGCTTCCGCGGCTGGCCCCCACGGTACTGCATTACGCTGGTGCGACTAACTACTTTTAGATCCGCGATGTGTGCGAGGTCCGTCAGCAACTCATCCTGCACGCCATCGGCGAAGCTCGCGTTCGCCTTATCCTGACTCAGGTTTTCAAAGGGAAGAACCGCGATGCTTTTTTCCGTCGCGCCCGCCACCTTCGGCGGCGCTTGCGGGCGGGACGACTGGAAATAAAGACCGGCCGCGACTAACGCGAGAAGGGATCCAGTTCCCGTTAGGAGCATTTTTCGCCGCCGCCGCCGCGGCAAAGTTGCCAGCCTGGCCGTAAGTTCTTTCGCCCCCGGGCGCGCGGCGGGTGCGGTCGCAACCATCGCTACAAGCAGCGAAGTAAGGTCCGCGGGCACGTGTGCCTTCTTGAGCTGCTCGAGCGGCGGCCGCTGCGGCGCGCGATCGCCAAACGGAAGCTGAGCTGTGAGCAAATACCAAAGCGTCGCGCCTAACGAGTATATGTCTGAGCGCGCATCGACCGGCGCGCGCCGGAGTTGCTCCGGGCTGGCAAAGGCCGGGGTGCCGAGAAAACCGCCTTCGGTCAGGGCGCGTCCGTCGGCGGTTTCGGTGAACGCTTTAGCCAGCCCGAAGTCGATGATCTTTACTGTGATTTGATCCGGCTCGTCGCTCGTCAGGATCATGATATTCCGGGCTTCAAGTCGCGATGGACGAGGCCCTGCTTCTCCGCGACCAAAAGCGCGGCCGCGATTTGCCGCGCGATGGGACGCGTTCGTCGAGAGTTTCTCCCTCGATCAACTCCATCGCGCAAAAGCACTGGCCGGTTTCTTCGTCGATGCCGAATTGATAGACCGTGGCGACATTTGGATGGCGCAAAGAAGCCGCCGCGCGCGCCTCGCGGACGAAGCGTTCGCGCGCCCCGGCGCCGTGCTGCGCGAAGTCGGCGTTGATCAACTTCAACGCGACCGGCCGGCGCAGCGACACGTCTTCAGCTCGGTAAGTCACACCCATCGCGCCACGCCCCAGCGCCCAGGGCGAACCATCTGGTTGCTTCAGGATGAAATAACTGCCTAACGACTTCGGGACTTGCTCGTGCTCTTCGGCGGCGACCTGCGACGACTCTTCCAGGCCAGCCTGCAGCCAGCAGGCGAGGCATCCAAAATCGGCTGAAGCCGTGGTCTCAACGCGCGCACTGCACTTGGCACAAACAACGCCGCTGGGAGGACTGAAAGACATGAGTCAGCTTTGCGCGATAACCTGACAGAGGTAACGCAATTCGTCATCCACTTCCGCGAGCTCCGTCACGGTGCCGCGCACTTCCTCGCGCAGGAGCGCGCGATAGCGCGTGCGCAACCGTCCCATATCGCTGCGCAGAGTGACGGCGCTGCGCTGGAGCCGGCGCGAAATTTCATCGTAGGCCACACCTTCGTCGTTCGTCCCGGCGAGATGCGCCCGAAGCTCCTCGAAAAGCGGCGACTTGCCGGCGAGAGCGCATTCCTGCGCGAGGCGATCGAGCGTTTGGTGCAGGAGCGCGGCCGCCCACTCGCGGTCGAAAAGCGTGCTCGCGCTCCACTGCTGCGTGCTCTGCACTTGCGCTTCCAGCTCGGAAACGATGCGATCGTCAAAAAGCTCGCGGATCAATCCGCCGCCGCGCTTTTGGCGTTGCGCGCTTTCTCGAGAATTGGCCACGAAATGTTTGAGCGCGCCAAGGAGAAAAGAACGGAACCGTCCTTTTTGACGATCGGCTCTGCGGTAACTGCGGTCGCGGATCAGTTCCGCAAAAAATCCCTGGGTCAGGTCTTGCGCATCCTCCAAGCCAAATCCTTCGCGGCGGAGGTAGAGATAGAGGGGGCGCCAATAGATGTGACATAATTCCGAGAGTGCCGCGCCGGCATGGTTGGAGGCGATTTGGGAATCACCCGCCGCGCGCACGATAGTCCAGCGTGTGGCGGCAAACTGCCCGTCGTCCACAGTGGTGGCTTTGGGTGCCTGGACCATGCCGTGCTTCTAGTCAGCCCAATAAGAAAGGGCAAGAACCATCTCGGGCCGGACGACTGCCTAACGATCGCTGTAATTAAACCGCAAGGCGCGATGCAGTCTCGAAGGAAGAGTCGGAAGGTTACGGCGTTCGATCAGGAAGGTGATGACGCCGGCGAGTTCTTTGAAAATATAGTTACGATTAACGGCTCCTTGCAGGTATTGCTCGCCGCTGCTCCCGCCGGTGCCGACGCGAGTGCCGATCATGCGCCTAACCATTTGCAGGTGGCGATAGCGGAAGTTGGAGAGTTGTTCGTCGATTTCGATGAGTGAGTTCAGGAGACCGAAGGGCAAACGGAAGAGCGGCTCGTCGCGGTAAAGCATGATGAAAAGCGCCGCACGTAAGGAAGCGGGAGAAAACGAACCCCAGCCAGAATGAAAAAAGATGTCGTCGAATTTGCCTAACAAGTCTGGTTTGTCATCGCGGTCGGAAAGGCTCTGCTCGTAGAGCTGGCGATAGCGCAGCCAGAAGGCCGGGCGTTCGCCAGTCTTATACTCGTTAGGCGCTTCTTCCCAGCCATGCCAGAAGCCTTCCTCGAAGAACGGCATCCGTGCGAGCCAGCGTTCGGTCAGTTGCAGGATGCTCGGTTTTTGCTCGAACTCGGTGATCTCGGCGAAGTCCTTCGCGTTGAATCCGCCTAACTCAGTGTGCTTGTAATAATCCGGCCGGAAGCGGCTTTCCATGCGCAAGCCTAACGACGCTTCGATTTCGCGGAATTGTTTGCTCTGAAAGCCGGAAGCGCCGTGCAGAAGCTCGCGAAATTCGAGGAAGTCGAGCGGCGTCATCGTTTCCAGGACATCGACCTGTTGATTGAGCAGTTTCCAGATTTCCACGACGCGTTTGAAGCGATGCACCACGACATTCATGTCCGGGCCGTCGTCGTCGGCTTCAGGCTTGCTCAGGACTTCGGCGCAGGCCGCGATCTCGTGCAGGATTTGCTTGAACCAAAGCTCGTAGGCCTGGTGGATGATGATGAAAAGCATTTCATCGTGCGCGATCAATTTTCCCTCGCGCAGGCTGAGCGGTTTTTGCAGCTCGAGCAGCCGCTCGATCCCGAGGTAGTCGCCGTAGTACTGGGGCGCGCGCTCGTGATTCATCGGGCATTCCATGGCGCGGGAGTGTCGTGCAGCGCGACGGCGCGAGTCAATGCAGGTCTCGTCGCGAACGTAGCGCGTCGAACTCGCCATCGACGCCATAGCGCTCTTCGGCGATGAATGGAGATCATGAAATATTTTCTGATTCTCATTGCGTTCGTTGCCCTGGCCGCTCCGGATTTGGGCGTCGCCTCGCCTAACGAGTCCGGCGGGAAACAGCCATTTACTTTCGAGAAAATGATGGAGCTGAAACGGCTGGGCGAACCGGTGCCCTCGCCTGATGGCAAATGGGTCGTCTTCGCCTCCACCGACGTGAACCTCGAAGGGAACACGAAGAAATCTCATCTCTGGATCGTGCCCGCGGAAGGTGGCGAGGCGCGGCGTCTGAACGATTCGCCTAACGAAGAGGAGCGGCCGCGCTTTTCCCCAGACGGGAAGCGCGTCATCTTTACTTCCAAAGCCACCGACCCTGCACAAATCTGGATTTGCGATTTCGATTCGAGCGCCGGGAAACTCGCGGGCGCGGCGCGGCAGGTTACTACGATTTCAACCGGCGGGGACGGCGCGATCTGGTCGCCGGACGGAAAGAGCATCGTTTTCGTTTCCTCCGTTTATCCGGATTGCTCCGACGACGCCTGCAATGCGCAGCGCGAGGAAGAGCTGAAGAAGAGCAAAGTAAAAGCGAAGGTTTTCAAGCATCTGCTCTTCCGTCATTGGACGGCTTACACCGACTTCAAACGCAGTCATCTATTTGTCGTTAGTCCCGAGGGCGCTGGCGCGACGCGCGATCTGACTCCCGGTGACCACGACGTTCCGCCCTTCTCGTTAGGCGGCTCGGATATGTTTGCGGTCTCGCCCGATGGCCAGGAGCTCGCCTACACGAGCAACATCGATGAAGTGGGCGCGGCGAGCACGAACAACGAAATTTTTCTCGTCGCGATGGCCGGCGGCGAACCAAAGAAAATCTCAACCAGTCCCGGCAGCGACTCGACTCCGCGTTATTCGCCGGATGGGAAATCGATCGCGTGGCTGTCGCAGGCGCACGGCGGCTATGAGAGCGATCGCTTCACCCTTGCGGTTTACGAGCGTGACGCCGGGAAGATTCGCATCGCTTCGCAGGCTTTCGATCGCTGGGTCGGAAGTTTCACCTGGGCGAATGATTCGCAGTCGATCTATTTCAGCGCAGAAGATCACGGCGAAGCGCCGATCTATCAGCTCGCCCTCGACGCGACGCGGCCTAACGAACTTGCGCGCCTGCACGCGGACGATCTCACGCTGAATTCGGATGGGAAGTTTCTCTACTTCAGTCGCAACTCAATCCAATCGCCTAACGAAATCTGGCGACTCGATGTCTCGCAAAAAAGCGAACCGATCACTGTGACGCACATCAACGACGCGATCCTTGCCGGAGTGACGATGCAGCCGCTGGAGCCGTTTCAATTCAAAGCGTCCGACGGCGTGGAGATTCAAGGATTCGTCGTGAAGCCGCCGGACTTCGACGCGAGCAAGAAGTATCCGGTAAAATTTCTTATCCACGGAGGGCCGGAAGGCGCCTGGGGCGATGATTGGTCTTTCCGCTGGAACCCGGAACTTTTCGCCGCGAACGGCTATGTCGTTGTGATGGTGAATCCACGCGGTTCCACCGGCTACGGGCAGAAGTTCACCGAAGGCGTAATCAATCAATGGGGTGGCACGCCGTTTCACGACCTCATGCAAGGGCTCGAATACGCCGAGAAGACTTTTCCGTTTATCGACAAAAATCGCGAGGCCGCGCTCGGCGCGAGCTACGGCGGTTACATGATCGACTGGATCCTTGGCCAGACCGATCGCTTCAAATGCCTCGTGACGCACGACGGCGTTTTCAACACGGAGTCAGCCTACGGCACCACCGAGGAGCTTTGGTTTCCGGAGAAGGAATTCGGCGGCCCGCCCTGGAAAAACCGGGAGATGTATCGCAAGTGGTCGCCCGCGCTTTCGGCGGAGAAATTCAAAACGCCGACGCTCGTCGTGCACGGCCAACTCGATTACCGGCTCGATGTTTCACAAGGCTTCGATCTTTTCACGACACTACAGCGGCTCGGGGTGCCGTCGGAGATGCTCTATTTCCCAGATGAAGGCCACTGGGTGCTGAAACCGCAGAACGGGCAGCTCTGGTATAAAACCGTGAACGACTGGGTCGATCGCTGGACGGCGGTGAAGTAGGCTCGAACACTTACTCGTTAGGCCCTAACGAAAACCAATCCGGCGTTTGGGTGGCGGATCAGGGGGCGCCATCAACTCGCGAATAGCGTCAAAAACAATGCGGAATTGCGCGTCGTATTTTTTCTCGAAGGCGTCGAGTTTGCGGGCCAGATCGCTGTTGGAAAGAAGCAGCTCGCGCAGACGGACGAAGGTGCGCATGATGGCAATGTTGACTTGCACGGCGCGCTTGCTGCGGAGGACGCTCGACAGCATAGAGACGCCTTGTTCGGTGAACGCCATCGGAGTCGCTCCGCCGAACTTGCCGCGGGTCGGTATCACAAACTGTGATACCAGCAGGTCGATCTCAATTTTCGTGAGCTCAAACATGAAGTCCGCTGGGAAGCGATTGATATTCCGTCGCACAGCTTGTTTGAGCGCTCGAGTTTCGACGCCGTAGAGCACGGCCAAATCAAAATCGAGCATCACCTTCGCATCACGAATCAAATAGATGCGGCGCTCGACTTGGAGCGCGAGCGGAGGCGCGCTCATCTGCGCCGCCGGCCGAAGGAATAACCGCGATGCGTCCGCCCGCCACCGATGGCACGCTTGCCGCTGCTGGCCGATTCCGGCTCGAAGAGCACGGTGTAGATGTAGGGGAAATTATCGAGCTTGAGCCGCGGAATCTTTTGTCCGATGAAACGCTCGATCGCTTGCAAGTCCGGCAGCTCTCCGCCGTTCACGAGAGTGAAAGCATCGCCTACTTTCTGCGCGCGACCGGTGCGCCCGATGCGGTGGACGTAATCCTCCGGATGCTCCGGCACATCGTAATTGATCACGTGCGTCACGCCCGCGATGTCGATTCCGCGCGCCGCGATATCGGTCGCGACCATCACTTCATATTTACCGGATTTAAAACCTTCCAGCGCTTCCACCCGCTCGCGCTGGGTGCGATTCGAATGCAGGACCGCGACTGAATGCCGGCCTTGTTTGAGCTGCGAGGCGATGCGATCGGCGCCGTGTTTGGTCCGGGAGAAAATGAGCGCGCTGTCGTAGTTAGTGCGTTCGAGGAGCGCCATGAGCAGATCGAATTTCTGCTCCGCCGCCACAGGATAAACCGCATGCGTGACCGTCTCCGCGGGCGAACGCTGGGCGCCGATCTCAACCACTTCCGGCTCGCGCAAAACCCACGCAGCGAGCCGCTCGATCTCTGGCGGCAGGGTCGCGGAAAAAAGCAGTGTCTGCCGGTCGGTCGAGATCTGTTCGACGATACGCCTGACGTCGGGGAGAAACCCCATGTCGAGCATGCGATCGACTTCATCGAGGACGAGAATGTTGACGTTGCGAAAATTCATCGCGCCTTGTTCGAGCAAATCGAGCAAGCGCCCGGGGGTCGCGCAGACGATGTCGGTCCCGGCGGCGGCTTCTTCTTTCTGCTTCCCATAGCCGACGCCGCCGTGCACGACGGAAACGCGCAAATCCGTGTAGCGCCCATAATCGCGAAACGCTGTCTCCACCTGCGCTGCAAGTTCGCGCGTTGGCTCCAGAATCAAACAGCGGAAGGCGCCATGTTTGGCCAGCAGAGTCAGGATCGGCAGCGCGAACGCCGCCGTTTTACCGGTGCCGGTTTGCGCGGTGCCGATGAGATCCTTGCCGGAGAGAACGATGGGAAAAGCGCGGAGCTGGATCGGCGTCGGGTCGGAAAACCCCATCGCCTGTGTTCCCCGCACGACTTCCTGGGAAAGCCCGAAGTTGTTGAAAGACACAGGCCGCCACAGTAGATCGGTTAGGCGCGGAAGCAACGCCGCCCTCGAGATTTCGTTAGGCAAAACGACACGACGGATTTCGTTAGGCAAGAGCGCGCTGTCATCCCGAGCTGCCGGAGGACGGCGAGGCATCCCAAGCCTTGCTGGCGCTCGCTTTTCCAAAAGCACGTTGCGGTTCTCCCAACTGAGCACACGTAATTTCTTGCGAGATCCTTCGCTTCGCTCAGGATGACAGTGTGCCCACGACCTCGCAATCGTTGCGAATCTTCGTCCTCGCGGACACGCACAACCGCCTCCCACCAAACCTCGAAACCCTTGCGCAAGGCGCGGATGAAATCTGGCATCTCGGCGATGTCTGCGCGCCCCCGCTGCGCTTGCAGATCGAGAGCATCGGTCTGCCCGTGACCATCGTTAGGGGAAATTGCGACTCAAATTTCGAGTGGCCGCTGGTGGTTGATTTGAAACGGAACGGCGTCCGCTTTCGCCTCGTCCATATCCCGCCGTCGCGCGCGCCGGAGGGGATAGATGTGCTTCTGCACGGTCACACGCACGTCCCGCGCAACGAGCGCAAAGACGGCGTGCTCTTCCTTAATCCCGGTTGCGTAACGCGACCGAATCGCGGCGCGCCACCGAGCATGGCGACGCTCGAGATCGCAGCCGATGGAAACCTCGCGTGGACTCTGACGCGTCTTCGTTAGGCGAAAGAAGTGCGAGCAGGAAGCGAAGTTTTGCGCGTTACATCCACGAATGGCGTTTTGATCTGAACGGCACCATTCATCCACGATTTGGTTTCGGGGCGACGACCAATAGCTGCACCTGTTTCCCGAACACGCATCACGTTTATTTTCGTTTCGACTTCGACGCCGACGTCGATGGCCCGACCAATTCGATTTACGAGCTGCCGCTCAACGAGACGGCACCGCAGACTCGTACGGTCAGGGCGATATGTGGTTTTTACACTGGCACGACGGTTCGACTCCGTTACAAGCCGAGATCGATGACGGCCACGACTTTTTCGCTCCAACTCAGGCCGATCTCGATCAATTCCTGACCGGCGAATCACTCGTTAGGCAGGATGTGGTCGTCTGGTATCACGCTGAGTTCCTGCACTTGCCGGATAACCAGGCGGACGGCATCGCGTCGCCGGCCGAGGGCGTGAAGGTAAATATCCTCAGCGGCAGCGAAGTGGTCGGCCCGGACCTGGTGCCGGACGGATATTAGCTAAGAAAAACTGCCTAACGAGCGCCGCTACTTATCGGCGCCCTTGGCTTCTTTCGCCTTTTCGTTAGGCGGCGACTTCTTCGCTTTCTTCACCGCTTTCGAGCCGGTCTCGACATTCGCGTCGGCGTTAGGTGATTTGTTCGCGCGCTTCTTCCCTTTTTCCTCGGGCTGCGGCTCTTCCTCGACGACTTTGGGCGCGTCCACCCATTCGAGAAATGCGACCGCGGCGGAGTCACTTTTGCGTTGGCCGAGCTTGATGATGCGCGTGTAGCCGCCGTTGCGGGTGGCGCTGCGTGGAGCGATGTCGTCGAACAGTTTCTTCACCGCATCTTTTTGCCGGAGCACGGCGAGCGCAGTGCGGCGCGCGTGGAGCGAGCCTTTTTTGCCTAACGTCACCATTCTCTCCGCGAGCGGGCGGACCGCCTTCGCTTTCGCGAGCGTGGTTTTGATCCGCTGATGTTCGATCAGGCTGCAAACTTGATTGGCGAGCAGCGACTTCCGGTGCGCGGCGGTTACTCCCAGTTTAACGGTCTTTTTTTGGTGCCTCATAACTGCGTCTCCAGCGAAATATTGCCTAACGAATGCCTAACGACTACGCCTCTTCGGTTCCGTTCGCGCCATCGGGCGTAGCAGCGAGCTCGACCAAGCCGGGATCGAATTTCTGGCCGAGTCCGAGTCCGAGTTGGAGCAGTTTGTCTTTGATTTCGTTGAGCGATTTCTTGCCGAAGTTGCGATACTTCAGCATCTCCGCTTCGCTCTTCTGCGCGAGCTGGCCGACGGTCGTGATGTTGGCGTTGTTCAGGCAATTCGCCGCGCGCACGCTCAGCTCGATTTCGTTCACGCTCATGTTGAGGAGCTTCTTCAGCTTCACGTTTTCCTCGGAAACACCGGCCGGCGTTTCGTCGAATTCGATCACGTCTTCGTTGAAGTTCACGAAGACATCGAGGTGATGGCGCAGAATTGCCGACGACTGCAAGAGCGCGTCGTCGGGCGTGAGGCGGCCGTCGGTCCAAACTTCGAGAACAAGTTTGTCGTAATCGGTCCGCTGACCAACGCGCGTATTTTCGACCGCGTATTTCACCCTCGTGACCGGCGAAAAAATCGAGTCGATCGGGATGAGGCCGATCGCCTGGTCGGGCCGTTTGTTTTCGTCGCCGGTGGCGAATCCGCGACCGACACGGACGTCGAGCTCGGCTTCAAATTTGTGCTTTTTGTCCAGCGTACAGATGACCTGCTTCGGGTTCAGAACTTCGTAGCCCTGGACTAACGAGATGTCGCCGGCGGTGACTTCGCCTTCCTTGTTCACATTGATCGAGAGCTGGCGCGCCTCGTGATCGGCGGACTTAAATTTGATCCGCTTCAAATTGAGCACGATGTCGGTGACGTCCTCAACCACGCCGGGGAGGGTGCCGAACTCATGCTGCGCCCCGGTGATTTTCACCGCGGTGATGGCGGCGCCTTCGAGTGAAGAAAGCAGAACGCGGCGCAGGGAATTTCCGACCGTGTGTCCGTAGCCGGCCTCGAAAGGCTCGGCGACAAACTTGGCGTAGGTTTCAGTGGCTGACCCATCATCCTTGGTCAGGATCTTGGGCATTTCAAAACGACCGTAACGAATTGGCATGTGACTCACTGAGCGCAGAGCGCTCACTCCTAAAGCGCCGGGTTTCCCCTGGCGAGTGCGGTTCCGCGTCAAGCGACGGAAAACCCAGGGACCAACGGCGCAACGATTTAAAAACTCGCAGCGGGACGTGGACTAAACACGATGGCGCGGGTTTTGCAAGCGTCGCGGTCGGCCGCTCGTCACTCTGGGTCTGTGGGATCGTTGAACAGCACTGTCAGCTTGATGCTGCCGTGCCCAAACTGGGGGAAATCGGGCGAATTGCGATCTCCGGGATCGAGGTTGGAGGCGGTATCATCCGGCGGAAAGAGCACGAGCGATCTGAGGAAGTTCTCGAGCGCACCCTGCTCCCCATCTGGCAATAGAGCATACGCATCGCGGGAAGCCTGCGCCTCGCCGCCGTGCCGCAAAATGACATCATCGAGCGAGATGCTGCGCCCATCGTGTCCGAAAATGCTCTTTGAGCCCGCGCCCCATAGCGCGCGAGTCAGGAACATTTTTTGTAGGGTACCGTCATAGTTCCGTTCGTAAAAGTGAGGACCCAGATCATGACGCTTGAAGTCGGTGAATATATTTTCCACCGGAAATTTACCACCCAATGGCTGTTTGAGAGGCGGAAGCCCTTTGCCGTCGTCGATCACGCTGATGAGCGTGTTGGCCGTGGCAAACAGCTTATTAAAAATCCCCTGCGCCGGATCGTAAAGAGTGGTCACATCGGCTACTCGGCGATCGTGGTTAATCTGGAGATTGGCCACGTGGCAGGAAATGCAGCCAAGGTTGTTGAAGACGCGACGCCCGTGCTCTGTAACCGCATCCCGCCGGCCTAATCCCGGCTTGAAATAGTTCAGCAGATAAAACTCAAGATGATCCACAATGGCAGGGTCGATCTCATACTGGCCGCTTATGACATCGGGCGGCGGGGGCCCATTGATCTCATCCTGCGCCCCATCCAGCACCATGCCAGAGGGCGTGACGACAGTCTGTCCTGCATGAGCCTGGGCCAGGTCCTCGTCATTGCATTCGAGACCCATCTCCTTGTGCAGTGCGCCGACGATAAATTCCCGAATTGAGATTACGCTGCCCTCGGCGAAGAAGGGTTTCACTCTGAGATCGGAGTCGATCCCTTCGACCTTCGAAGTGTCCACCTCGCCGGAAGGCATAGCCGTAATCGCGCCATAGTGAACGCCCTTGCCGCGCAATGGCACAGTCACCGCACGGCCCGTCTGCACCGCCCGGTCAATGGCTCGCTGGCGAGTGTTGCGCAGCTCGGCAGTGATTTCATCGGCCAGCATCTCTTTCAGTCCCAGTCCGAAGAGGTGCGGGGCATCGCGGCTATCCGGCCTTGTGGCCACGTTGCCTCCAAGGCCTGCCGACCCCCGCGGACGACTGTGGCACGCCGCACAACTGTCGGCTAGACCAGCCCCAATGGCACCGTCGGTATTAAGATCGCCCGCGCCGTCGCCTACCCCCGGGCCCTGCCCCTCCACACGTCTGAATTTTCGCTGAAAAAGCTGGCGCCCCCGGCGAATCGAACGAAACGGGTCGCGTTCAATGATAAAGAGGGACGAGTCCAAAGTATCCGGATCGCCGCGTCCGACGCCGGTTTCCTGCCCGAGCGACTTGGCGATACCGGCCTGCGCGTTATTTGGGGCCAGGGTGCGATCGGTTAACTGTGCCCATGAGATTCCCGGGCTGGCAACCAGGAGAAATAACCCCCAAAAGATGCCCAAACTTGAACGCAACCTTGGTCTGTGTGGTGAAGTCATACACACCATACTGTCCCGAAGTCGGCGCGGGGTTACGCAAAACTTTGGCCAGCGCGTAGATCATGCGGTTTTGACCAATGAAGCGAACTCTCGCCTTCTCGAAGTCAATTTCCCGCAGCGCCACGGAAGAAGCGCTCTACTCCCTTGGCGCGAGGGCGTCGATGATCTTTTCGAAGCGCGGGTCGTCCCGCAAAGGGTCGCAGAATGGCACCAGCTTCAGCCAACCGTAGCTTAGGGTGCCGGGACCTTGGGCGGCCCCTGCAAGCTCTTGCAGCGCAAGTTCTTTTTCACCCACCCAAGCCGCACTGATGGCGTACCACTGAATCATGAGCGGACCATTGAGTGCGTCTTTTTTTATCGGGAGAAGCTCGACGGCACGGCGACATTCGCTCAAGGCCTCCTCTTTTCGGCCCAGAGCGGCGTCAATCACCCCAAGAACGCAGAGCGAAGGTGCATACTCCGGTTCTGCCTGCACAATTTTCTCTTGTTCGGCCCGCGCAATCGCGAAGGCGGCCTGCGCATCGCTCTCATTGTGGGAGAGGCGCGCGACCCAGCCCTCGATGAACGAACGGTTAAAATGGATTGCGTTGTCATTTAGCGGGGTGTTTTCTCCGGCAACGATCAGGGCAGCCTTGATCGCTGAGACGTCCCGGTCGGCCAGCGCGCACGCCATCCAGCTATCGGCGATCTCATGCAGGGCGCGTGGATTATTTTCGCGCAATGAATCGATGAGCCTATGGAGGGCGCGCGTATCGGCTTTCCAGGTCAGATCAAGACTAGCGGAGGCGGCCATGAGCTGGACATTGAGGGGCTCGATAACCCGCGCGCGGTCGTAAACCGCTTCCGCTTCCGCGTAACGGCGCAAATAATAGTAGGAGGACGCGATTTGTTCCAGCCGATACACATTGCGCGGGTCCAGCTCCATGGCGTGTTGCAGTTGAGGGATGGCTTCTTCGAACTCCCCTTGGCGTTTTAGGATCAAACCCCGAAGCTCAAAGATGCTGGAATCATTAGGCAAACTTCGCCGCGCCAGATCAAGTTCCGCGAGAGCCGAGGTATAATCCAAGTAACCACTGTAAAGATGGGTCGCGCGTGCGACGTGCGCCTCCCCGGCCTGAGGACGAAGTAAAAGCGCCTTATCAACTGCTGCCTGCGCCAGACTCAGGCGATACGGGCGGTGGTCGTGGCCGAGCACGTAGAGCAAATCATGAATCGCCGCCAGTTGACAGTAGGCTTCAAAGTAAGAAGGGTCGCGCGCCAGTGCCTGGTTCAGAAGGTCCGCGGCCGCGAACAGGTTTTCCTTGCCGCTATTGCTATTAGTTGCCGCCAGAAAAATATCCCGCGCGCGGTTAGCGAGATCGAAAGCGCCCAGATCCGCCGTGGGAGCGCGTTCAATCGCTCTCTTCTCCGCGGCTGAGATTCTGGCGTGGAGCTGTGTGGCCACTTCTAGCGCGATTTCGGTCTGCAACGCGAACAGGTCCTTTAAATCGCGATCGTATTCCTCTGCCCAGACATGCCGGTCCGTGCCCGCATCAACGAGTTGCGCGTTGATATGCACCCGGCCCGCGCTCTGCCGCACGCTCCCCTCCAGAAGCTTGGAAACGTGGAGCTCTTTACCTATCTCGTGCAGGTTTCGCCGCGCGCTGCGATATTGCAGCACGCTGCCGCTACTGATGACCTTGAGATCCGCAATCTTCGCCAGCTTGGTTAGGATATCGTCCTGCACGCCATCGGCGAAAAAGGCAGATTCCTCATTTCCACTGAGATTTGCAAAAGGCAGTACGGCAATGCTGGCTGAGGGAGGAGGATGGAACCAGTCGATCTTCCAAAGAATTATACCGAGCGCGATGACCAAGCCAGTGAGCGACGCGGCGGCTACGGCGCTGGTCGGATTGCGTTGCAGCCATTTTTTTCCACGGACGAAAAAGGGAATGCGTCGCGCGTGGATAGGCTCGTGCCGCAGCCAGCGCTCAAGATCTTCGGCTAACTCAAGCGCGGAGGCGTAGCGGAGCGATGGCTCCTTCTCGAGGCACTTCAGGCAAATAGTGGCAAGGTCGTGATCTGCCTGCGGGTTTAACAGTCTTGGCCATGGCGGATTCTCTTCCAAGACCATGCGGATGGTTTCGTAAGCGGTAGGCGCACTGAAAGGGGGCCGGCCCGTTAGTAAGTGGTATAAGACCGCGCCAAGGCCATAAATGTCGGTCGCCCTGGTTGCAAGAACATTGTTACCCCTGGCTTGCTCCGGAGCGGCGTAACTCGGAGTGCCAAGCATCTCTGTCGGACGGGTCAGGTCGTTATCGGTTTCTATCAGCCGTGCCAGGCCGAAGTCGGTCAGATAGGGCGCACCTTCGCAATCCAAGAGGATGTTTCCCGGCTTGATATCCCGATGCAGAATGCCCCGCTCGTGCGCGTAGTGCACGGTGCGGGCCAGCCTCGCGCCAAGCTCGGCGGCGCGGCGAATCGGCATCGGTTGGCCCTTCATGAAATGATCAAGCCGGCCGCCTTCGATCAGGTTCATGCTGAAGTAGCAACAGCCCTCGAGTTCTCCGATTTCATGGATCGGAACGATCGATGGATGATTCAGCCCGGCCGCCGCTTCCGCTTCGAATCGGAAGCGCCTAAGATGACTCTGGGTCGCCGCACCACCGAGACCAATCACTTTTAGTGCAACTGTTCGGTTAAGACTCTTTTGCCAGGCGCGGTAAACTACGCCTTGTCCGCCGCGGCCAATCTCCTCGAGCAGTTCATAGTCCTGGAAATCTTTCGGCGCCGGCGTTGGTTTGGACGAACTGCTTTCCTCACCTTTCCCAGGCAGGCTAAGACCGCTCCTGAAGAGACAAGCGCCACAAAGTCCCTGCGGTGCGTCCGCGAAGAGTTTGCTGCCGCACGTCCTGCAGATATGGACTTTGTTCGGCATGGCCAGCTTCCCTTCTTCGCCAAGGAGTCACACCTGCATGATCGCAACGAAGCGCCGTAGCTCATCGTCGACGTCTTCTGGCGCCGCGACTGTGTGAGCGATTTCCTCCCGGATTAAGAGTCGATAGCGCTGACGCAACCGGAAGAATGCCTGTTTCACGGCGTTTTCGCTCATTCCCAGTCTCTGCCCGGTCTCCAACTGCGAAGGCCGTCCCGGATCCTCGGTTAGCATTTGTTTTAACTCCTCGAAAAGGTCGCCCCTACCGGCGGCGAGATATTCTTCTCCCAGCCGCCCCAACACTTCATCCAGCAAAGCCAGAGCCCACCGACGCTCATAGATTCGATCAGGACTGAGCATGTCTGCGGGCTCGCGATCGGCATGCTCCCGTGCATATAACTCATCCAGTGGGACGAGGGGACGGCCTTGACCGCGTTTCAAACTCATAGCGCTCCGCTGCGCCTTGCGCATAAAATTCTTGAGCGAGGTGAGAAGGTAGGAGCGCAAACGCCCCTTTTCCCGGCGAACGGTCTCAAGGTCCTTTCTCTCGAGGAGCATCGCGAAAAAACCCTGGGTGAGATCCTGGGCTTCCTCGGGTTTGTAGCCCTCACGCCTAACGAATCCGTAGACTGGCCACCAGTAAATGCGGCAAAGTCTCTCGAGCGCTTCTTCCGCGGCGCCCGATTTGCCTTGCGCACTCAAGACCACACTCCAGCGAGTGGTGGCAAATGCAACGGGCTCGTCTTCGGCGCTTCCGCCATCCTTCATCATCATCCATCCCTCCTGAGGCGCGCTCCAATTCAAGGCAAAAGCGCCCCCGAAGGCAAGCTTTCGCTCAATCGACACCAACGTGCCGTCTCTTGGAAACGCTTTAACGTAGGACCGCTGCGAAGATCAACCAGTGCTGATGTGTCTACCCGGTTTCGACGGCGTTCGGCAACTCGTCGCGGTCGTCAGGCTGCCGGGGAAATTCCTGCGCGAGCAGCTCGCCCGTGCGCTGGATCGCGTGCACCACGGCGTCGGTGAAATTTTCCGCCTTGAAAAAGTTCTGCATCCCCTCCACCAGCTGCTGCCAGAAGCTCTCGCCGCAGCGCTGATGAATCCCTTCGTCGCCGATCACGGCGAATTTCTGCGAGCGCGGCGCGACAAAGATGAGGACGCCGTTGCGCTCCCGGGTCGCAGTCATGCCGAGTTTTTCAAACTGTTCGCGCGCCGCCTTTAGGGTGTCGTCGATCTCGCCGCGCTTGAGATAAACGCGGATTTCACCTGAGGTCAGCGCTTCAGCGGCGCCGATCGCCCTAACAATGCGGTCGTTGTCGAGTCGGCTGAGAAATTCTTTCGTGCGCATGTTTACCAACTCGAGCCCGCGCCGCCGCCGCCGAAGCTTCCACCGCCGCCGCTGAATCCACCACCGCCACCACCTCCCCCTGACCAACCTCCTCCGCCGCCGCCGCCAAATCCTCCGATGAATGGACCGCCGAAACCGCTGAATCCATAACCGCGCCGGCCGCGCCTAGCTTTGGTGATAAAGATGCAAAATAGAACAAAAAAGAAAATGATCAGACCGATCGGAACGTGGCTTGCCGCTCCGTTGTTCCCTTCTGCATGCGTGCGGCCGGTCCCTTTGTATTCGCCGCGCGCGGCTTGGAGCATCGCATCGATTCCGGCGCGCAGGCCGCCGGTGTAATCATTCTTCTTGAAGTAAGGCGCGATGACATTGTGCGTGATGTCGAAGGAAGTCGCATCGGGCAGCGCCCCCTCCAGTCCGTAGCCGGTTTGGATAAACATCTGGTGGTTCGCCACGAAGACGAAAAGAACTGCGCCGTTGCTGTGGTTCTTCTGTCCAACGCCCCAGGTCTGAGCGATCCGCTGCGTGTAATCGTCCACCGACGATTCGCTCTCCATCGTCTGATAGACGGCAACTACGATTTGGTTTGAAGTCTCGCGCTCGAATTGCTCGAGCTCTTGGTTGAACTGCGAGGCGTCGTTAGGCGAGACGACCTTCGCGTAGTCGTTGAAGTAAAGGACCGGCTTCGACGGCAGCGTCTCCGCCGCGAGCGGCACGAGCGCGCCTAACGAAAAGAAGAGTGCCAAGGCCAGGACCAGACGAGCCGTCATCCCGAGCGCAGCGCAGCGCAGTCGAGGGATCCCGCGGGGTTTCCGTGAAGTGTCGGCTTCTCTGCAGATGGCGCTTTGCAGAAGCTCCACCGGATCCTTCGACTGCGTTTCGCTGCGCTTCACTCCGCTCAGGATGACAGAAATGACGACTCGTTAGGGCTTCGCCGTGGGTGCCGGGCTCGCGGCGCCATTATTGAAATCGAACTTCACCGCTGGCGCTTTTTCCGACCCCGGCTGCGCGTTGAAAAAGGGACGCTCTTTAAACCCAAACATCTTGTTCAACATGTTCGTCGGGAAACGCGAGAGCGCGGTGTTGTACTCCTGGACTGCGGCGTTGAAATTATTTCGCTCGACCGAGATCCGGTTCTCCGTGCCTTCGATCTGCGCCTGCAAAGTCTGGAAGCCTTCGGTCGCACGCAGTTGCGGATAATTTTCAGAAACCACGAGCAGGCGCGAGAGCGCGCTGCTCAGTTGTCCTTGCGCCTGCTGGAACTGCTCCAACTGCGCGGCGTCGGTCGGCGCCTTAGTTGGGTCGAGCTTTACCTGGCCGACGCTGGCGCGCGCGTTCGTCACTTCGGTCAGGGTGGATTTCTCGAAATTGGCCGCGCCTTGCACGGTCTGCACCAGATTAGGAATCAAGTCGGCGCGGCGCTGATAAACCGACTGCACGTCCGCCCATTTTTTGTTCACGTTCTGTTCCAGGGTAACGAGACTGTTGTAACTGCCGCAGCCCGAAAGTCCGAAAAGGAAAGTAAGAGCGACAACAACACCGGCGAAGCGAAGGGCGAATTTTTTCATGGGATTTTGTTTCCGCGCCTAACTATGTCCTTCCGGGGGGAATGTCACCCTAAAATTGGCCTTGAGCTTGCGGCCTCAAGCGGGACCGGCATCCACTGGCGCGGCCGGTTCGGGTTGGTTAGGCGAAGTTTCCTCCGCGTTCGGCGGGGCAACGATCGGCGCGGCCTTCGGCAACTCACGCCGCTTCAGCTCATCGGAGTTCGGCAATTCGTCGAGATCGCGGAGGCCGAAATGCTCGAGGAAAAATTGTGTCGTTTCGTAGAGTAACGGACGGCCTGGCACTTCCGAACGTCCTGCGATTTTCACGAGGCCGCGTTCCATCAAAGTTTGCAGAACGCTTTCGATCGCGACTCCGCGCACCGCCTCGACGTCGGCGCGCGTGATAGGCTGGCGATATGCGATGATGGCGAGCGTTTCGAGCGCCGGCGGGGTTAGCCGCGCTGGCTTCACTGCGGGGAAAAGCTGCCGCACCCACGGAGCGAACTGCGGATCGCTCGCCAGTTGCCAGCCATCCGCTTTTTCGATGAGCTGAAAAGCGCGCTGCTGCTCGAGATAGCCGATCTTTAGTTGCTCAAGAGCGGCGGCGACCTCGGCTTCTTTGATTTTTGCGAATTCGTTAGGCAACGATTCGTCGCCGTCGCCCGCGCCTTTGAGCGCGGCCGTGATCTCGCGCGGCGTGAGCGGTTTTTGCGCGCTGAAGAGGAGCGCTTCCACGACTTGTGAGAGATGCATGATGACGAATCAGGAAAGCAGGAAAGCAGGAAAAAGAAAACGGCTGTGCAAGGCCTCGATCAAACACCTGTCATCCCGAGCGGAGCCGGAGGCGGAGTCGAGGGATCCCGTGGGGTTTCCGGGCAGCGTGGTGGCAAGAGCCCGCAGCGAAAGTTTCACGATCACCCCACGGGATCCCTCGGCTGCGTTTCGCTCCGCTCCACTTCGCTCGGGATGACGCCGATCGCGGCCGTGATCGCTCGGGCAATTTCGTCGGCCTGGCGATCGATTTCGACGCGCTCGCGGCCTTCGATGAGGAGGCGAACCTTTGGCTCCGTGCCGGAGTAACGCAGTAGAACGCGGCCTTTGCCTTGCAGTTGTTTCTCCGTTTCAGCGACCAGCTTCATCACATTGCCTAACGACTCCAACGGCGGCTTTTCCCTTACCCGCAGATTGCGCTGCGCCTGCGGGTATTTCGTTAGGCATTTTTTGAGCTCGCTCAACGGCTTCCCTGTTTCCTGCATGATCCGCAAAATTTGTAGCGCGCTGATGATGCCGTCGCCCGTGGTGGTGAAATCGCGGAAGATCATGTGGCCGCTTTGTTCCCCGCCGAGGTTGAGGTCGCGTCGCACCATTTCTTCGATCACATAACGGTCGCCCACCTGTGTGCGCACGACTTTGCCGCCGTGTGGCGCGAGCGCTTCCTCGAGGCCGTAATTGCTCATGACCGTGGCGACGAGCGTCTCCTGCGCGAGCTGGCCTTTGCCTAACGAGTCCACCGCCGCGATGGCGAGGATCTCGTCGCCATCGACCAGCTCGCAGTTTTCGTCGCAGAGCAGGACGCGATCCGCGTCGCCATCGTGCGCGAGGCCAGCCTGGGCGCCGCATTGCCTAACGAGTCGCTGGATCTCCTCCGGATGCGTGCTCCCGCAGGCGGCGTTGATGTTGGTGCCGTCGGGCTGGTGGTGCGCGACGGTGAGATCGGCCCCGAGCTCGCGCAAAATACAGGGCGTCGATTTGTAGGCGGCGCCGTTCGCGGCATCGACCACGAGCCGCATTTTCTCGAGGGTCATGCCGCGTGGAAAACTCCTTTTGGCAAACTCCACGTAACGCCCGAGCGCGTCGTCGATGCGTGTGGCGCGGCCGATTTTTCCCGCAGTCGGCCTAACGGAATCGATCTCACCGGTGAAGACGAGCTGTTCGATTTGGCGCTCGACTTTATCATCCAGTTTATAGCCATCGTGCCGGAAAAATTTGATGCCGTTGTCTTCGTACGGGTTGTGTGAGGCGGAGAGGACGATGCCCGCGTCCGCGCGCAATGAACGCGTGATGTAGGCCACGCCGGGCGTGGGCAGCGGGCCAATCAGGAGCACATCCACGCCTAACGACGTGATCCCCGCGACGAGTGCATTCTCGAGCATGTAACCCGAGAGCCTAGTGTCTTTCCCGAGCACGATCTTTGGGCGCAAACCCTCCGGGTGTTCGCGCGGGTTCAGCTGAGTGAAAATGTGCGCCGCAGCGCGCCCCAGCTTTAGCGCGGTCTCGGCCGTGACCGGCTCGACGTTGGCGACGCCGCGCACGCCATCGGTTCCGAAGATTTTCTTATGCTCGGCCAAGGCCCTAATTGAAACGCTCGCATAGTCGTTAGCAAAGGGGAAAATTCGCTGGCGAGGCGAAGAAAAGTCATGGTGTGACGAACAAGCTGCCAGTGTTTCGGTAAGATGAAGCCTTGCTTTTCGCGGGCTTTTTTACTTGGCTCACAGCGTGCCTGCTGATGATGAGGTGACTTCCTCGGGCGCCATTGGCGGAGATCCGCAGCACGGTGCGATGGCATTCGCCACGACGCATTGGAGCGTGGTGCTGGAGGCGCAAGGTGAATCGCCGGCGGCCCAGGAGGCGCTCGAAACACTTTGCCGCATTTACTGGCGGCCACTTTACGCATTCGTTAGGCGGCAGGGCTGCGGCCACGAGGAAGCGCAGGATCTTACCCAGGGTTTTTTCGTATCGCTATTCGAGCGTGAAAGTCTGAACGCTGTCCGGAAGGAGAAGGGGCGGCTCCGTTCCTATCTGCTGAAGGCGCTGAAATATTTTCTGGCCGACGAGCAGCGCCGCGCGATGGCGATCAAGCGCGGGAAAGGACAGGGACTCATCCCGTTGGAAGAACTGCATACTGAGGGACGGACCGAGATGGAACCAGCAGATCCGGTGACTGCCGAAATGATCTACGAACGCCGATGGGCTTCGACGTTGTTGGAACACGTGCTCAGCCGATTAAAGGATGAATATCGGACGGCGGGCAACGCCAGGTTGTTTGATTTGCTCAAGCAGTTGCTCCCGGATGAACCGGGGGCGCCGTCACAGGCGGAGATAGCCGCGCAGTTGGGAATGACCGAAAATGCGATCCGGCAGGCGTTTTACCGATTTCGGCAGCGTTACCAATCATTATTGCGAGAGGAGATTGCCCACACCGTTGCCACGCCCGGCGATATCGAAGACGAGCTGCGCCACCTCATTGCGGTGGTCGAAGCGTAACGGGGGGCAAAAATTTACGAAGTACAACAGGGAGAAGGTGCGGGAGACCTTCCGGCAATGGTTAGAATAATGCGAATCTGCCGCAAATGCGGCGCGAAAATCTTTTCCGATGCGCCGGAAGGGCTTTGCACCGGGTGCGTGCTCAAAACCGCGCTCGCTTTTGTAGCCGCTGACGACTCGTCCGCCATAGGTTCAGCGGAGGCGAATGACGCGACTTGTGCGTCGCATGTGGAAATTTCAAAGCGCGCAGTCGGGCTGCTGGGAGAGTTGGGCGATTACGAATTGTTGGAAGAGGTCGGTCGCGGCGGTCAGGGCGTGGTATTTCGAGCGCGGCAAAAGAGCCTCAATCGCACAGTCGCATTAAAAGTCATTAGCCTTGGTCCGTGGGCGAGCAAAGCGCACCTGAAGCGTTTTCGGCTTGAAGCCGAAGCCGCGGCGCGTTTGGAGCATCCCGGTATCGTTCCGATCCACGAGGTCGGCGAACGTGACGGCTCGTGCTACTTCAGCATGAAGTTTATCGAAGGCGGCCAACTTGATGAAGTGGCCAGACGGGAGCCGATGCCGATTCGGCGCGCGGTAGAATTAATCACGACGGTCGCGCGCACGGTTCATTACGCGCATGAACATGGAATTCTCCATCGTGACATCAAACCGGGGAACATTCTGCTCGATGCCAAAGGCGAACCGCACCTGACTGACTTCGGACTGGCGCGGCTGGTGGAAACGGAGAGCACGATGACGCGCACGCTGGACGTTTTGGGGACACCTAGTTACATGGCGCCAGAGCAGGCAATGGGGAACAATGCGGCAGTCAGCAGCGTCACAGATATCTATGGACTTGGCGCAGTGCTTTACCAATTGCTGACCGGTCATCCGCCCTTTGCTGGTGGAGCAACCTACGAGACGATCAAGCTGGTGCTCGATACGGAGCCGCGGCAACCGCGTGTCTTAAATCCGAAAGTCGATCGCGATCTTTCCACGATTTGCCTGAAGTGTCTCGAGAAAGATCCGAAGCGCCGATATTCGTCTGCCCTCGCGCTGGCTGAGGACTTGGACCGCTGGCTAAAGCATGAACCAATTGCGGCCCGGCGCACGGGCCCGCTCACCCGCGCCGGGAAATGGATGCGGCGCAATCCAACCATCGCGCTGCTTGCGGCATCTATGATTGCGCTGATTGCAGCGGTTGGATGGAACGTGTGGCAGAGCGAACTAATCCAACGTCAGCTAACAACTGGCATCGCCGTTCTACCGTTTGAAAATATGGGCGAACAGAAAGAGAACGCGGCCTTTGTCGATGGCTTACAAGACGACATTTTGACCAAGCTGGCCAAGATCGGTGACCTGAAAGTCATCAGCCGGACAAGCGTGATGGAATATCGCGGCAAACGAAATCTCCGTCAGATTGGAAATGATCTGCGGGTATCGCATGTTCTGGAGGGGAGTGTCCGGAGGGCCGGCACGCATCTTCATCTGAATGCACAGCTGATTGACACGCGCACGGACACCCACATTTGGGCCGAGGAATACGACCGCGATTTGAATGATTTGTTCGCCATCCAAAGCGAGATCGCGAAAAAAGTTGCCCAGCACCTTCACGCCAAGCTCTCAGCTAGTGAGAAGGCGTCTGTTGAAGAAACACCAACTCAGGACCTGGTTGCCTATGATTTTTACGTCCGCGCCGTCTCCATAATTTACAACGCGCAGATCTCCTTGGGGCCTTCCGTGAATCTTTCCGAGGCTGTGGACCTGCTTAATAAGGCACTTGCTCGTGATCCAAATTTCTTCACCGCTTATTGCCAGCTAGCCTTTGCGCACGAGTTGATTGACAAAACGCCCGCGCGATTGGCTCTGGCAAAGTCGGCCATAGATTCTGCATTTCGGTTGAGACCGGATTCGGGGGAAGCCCACCTGGCGCTGGCATGGCATCTTTTTTGGGGTTATTCGGATTATCACCGCGCCCGCGCGGAACTTGCTCTTGCTCGAGAAACCTTACCCAATAACCCGCAGGTTTATGAGTTAGCGGGATTGATGGACTACAAACAGAGTCGCTGGACTGACGCCACACAGAATCTCGAGCGCGCATCTGAACTCGATCCTCGAAATCTCCCTTACCTGATTACCCTCGGATCGACCTACGTTTGGTTGCACGACTATGACCAGTTCACCAGAATTATGGATCGTATCGTTGCATACAATCCAGACCTCAGGCCGGGGCGGCTTTTTCGCGCTTCGGTCGAAGTATACCGGCGAGCCGACACAGGGCCTTGGCGCGCTGCAATTGAAAAGATCCTGACCAATGAACCTGGATCAGACAAAGATCCATTTGTGGCGGCCCAGCGCTACACTCTTGCGCTCTACGATCGTGACTGGGACACCGCCGAGCGTGCTGCGCCCTTGCTTTCCCAGGGACCTTCGTTCGAGTGGAGCTTTCCTCGCCTTGGCCGCGAATTTGGGGTGGGTGTAGTCGCTCGTTTGAAAGGAGACGAAAGTTCTGCGCGCGCTGCCTTTATGAGCGCACGCGCACAACAAGAGCACGAGATCAGCGGTCACGCTGAAGATGTAGGCCTACTTTCTGAGCTCGGGCTGATCGATGCAGGCCTGGGAAGAAAAGAAGAGGCACTAAGCGAAGGCCGGCGCGCGATGGAACTCGCAGCCAGCGTCAAGGACTCAGACACTGAGCCATACGTAAAGACTTGCTTTGCCATCATCTGTATCTGGACAGGCGAACGTGAATTGGCGCTTGGGCAACTTGAAGCCCTCGTCAAAACGCCGGGCTTGCACACTTATGGCAACTTGCGCTTGAGTCCGCTGTGGGACCCGTTGCGCGGCGATCCGCGCTTCGAGAAAATCGTAAATTCGCTTGCTCCAAAATAGTCCGTCGTCTGCTAACCACGCCGCAACCTGCGCACAGGCGTGTCGCCTCTCTCGCACCAAAGCAAAATTAGCTTGCTCCCGATCTCCAAGCGGCGGCATCGTTGGCCAACGGCAATCAGCTGATGCCCAGAAATCCGATCCGCCGACTCGAACCAGCGCAGTTCATCTCTGCTTCTGTTGGCGGATTGTTTGCTTTACTTGCCTGCTCGGTTTCCGCACAGAATCCCTCTCCGACACCTGGCATTCCCACGGAGAACGAAGCCGAACGGATTGTCGTTACCGGCTCAAATATTCCAACCGGCGAGGAAGTAGGGTCAATCCCTGTGGATACCTATCGTCCAGAAGACATCGAGAAATTAGGCGTGCGCAACGCCACCGACCTGCTGACCAAGCTGCCGCAGTCGCTGGGCTCGACCATTAACCAGAACGCCAATGGCATTGATGGCGGGAATGGCAGCGTAATCCCCAATCTGCGCGGTTTGCTGCCCAAAGAGACTCTGGTTCTCATCGATGGAAAGCGCGCTGCGATAATTGGGAGCGGCGGCGGGGTTGCCGCAGGTGCCTCGCCCGGCGTCGCGGGGGTGGACATCAATCTCATTCCCTTCCCGATGATTGATCACATCGACATCCTGAAGGATGGCGCCTCGGCCATTTACGGCAGTGATGCGGTGGCCGGTGTCTTCAATATCTTTTTGAAACACAAATTTCGTGGTTCGGAGATTGGAAGCAGTATTGGCAACACAAATCTGGGTTCCTCGAATGACGCACGCGAGCTCGAGACGTGGATGATTACCGGGATGAGAGATGACAAGACCGATATCGTGATCATTGCCGACGCCTACGATCGAGCCGCCATATACGGTCGCGACCGCAACATTACCAGTAACGCCAACCAAGCTGCGTTTGGCGGGTTTGATTTGCGCAGCACGGATTTCCCCGGCTATATCGGCCCGTTCTTCAGCAACCCCGAGGCTCCATTAGGCTTTCGATTGATCCCGAAGCTGTTTTTTAGTGGGAACTCTCCGCCGCCCCATTCCGCCCCGAATGTCTCCCAATCACTTTACTATACCAACAAGGTTCCTTATCCCGATGGGAACTTCACCCTTTATAACTACGCGCCTGCGACCGCATCGATTCCAGCGGCGGATCGCCAAAGTTTCTATGGCTCTTTTACGCGCGATATTTATGACAAGTCCTTCACGGTGTTTGCCGACTTCAAATATACCCGCTCCTTTTTTGATGGAGCTGGGGCGGCTAGTGGCTTTTTCCCGGATCCATTCAAGAAAGCGAACGGTGCTGCCTTTAATCTTGACGGCATAAGTGTGCCAATCGCAAATCCGTTTAATCCCTTCACGCTCGCGGATGCGATTTTGCCTGATGGCACGCCTGTCACCACCGGAGTTCATTTCCGCGGCATTAAAGACACAGGCGGCGCTACATCCAAGACCACGTTCCACGACTGGCTACTCGATGCCGGACTTCGCGGTCGGATGGGAGAGTTTGGCGATTACTTCAAGAATTGGAATTGGGAATCGGGTTTCCGCTATTCCCGGAACGAGGAGGAAACCCTCACTGGTGGCGTGGTCAGCGCGAAGGGCTTACGCGAAGCGCTCTTGGATACGGACCCGGCCACCGCGTTTAACCCGTTCCTTGGATACCAAGGTAGAAACACCGCGGCGGCAATCAGCCGGGTCTACGTTACTCTGCATGCCACCGGCCAGTTTGAGTTAGCATCGTCCTATTTCCATCTCGATGGCGATCTGTTCAATCTTCCCGCCGGGCCGGTCTCCTTCGCCGCCGGGCTCGAGTATCGCAGAGAGAGCTGGAGAAACGATCCTGACCCGAAAAACACCAGTTTTGACGCGATCGGTACCTTTAATTCCCAAACCGCGAGGGTAAACCGGGACGTCTGGGGAATCTACCAAGAGGTGCGTATTCCAGTGACCAGCCCTGGAAGTTGCCAGGAGCATACAGTCTCGAGTTCGACATCGCCGAGCGCGAAGAATGGTATCGCCAGAATACATCTGCGACTACTGCTCCTATCGTTTTGCCTGAAGAACACTCCCAGTATCACGCGCAGAAGCCGAAATTTTCCGTTCGCTGGGAGCCGCTTGAGCCCGTGAGGATTGGCACTCTCACTTTCCGTGCTTCTTACAGCGAAGCGTTTCATCCGCCGACATTACCCGATCTTACGCCGGCCGGAACGGAGATTTTCATCCCCGCCGGCGGTCCCCTCGGCATTCCCGATCCAACGGGGCAGACACCCGAGGGCACCGCAGTACGGGTACTCTTGACCGGAAACCCCCTCCTAAAGCCGGAGGTTGCCTACGAATGGTCTTACGGAGCGGTTTACAGTCCGAAATGGATTAGAGGTCTTAGCCTGAGCGCTGATTTCTGGCATATTGACCTTCGATCACTTGCCGCGTTATCCGATGGGAATTTCATCGTCGATCATGAGGATCTATTTCCGGGGTATGTCATTCGTGATCCAACAACTGGCGCAATCACGGACCTCATCAACCCTAACTTGAACCTCGCCCGCGTCGTGGTGGAAGGTCTCGATTACGAAGCGATCTATATCCTGGATTCAGCGATCTTTGGTCGTGGCGATTTCGGCAGGTTTACCATTACTCTCAACGGGACCTACCTGTCTCGCTTCGAGCTTCAGGTAACTCCCGACAGTCACCGATTTGGGCTCTCGGGTTCGTCTGCGCTTCTACCGCCCTTAGCCGGCTCGCTGCCGCACACTCGAGCTTTTGCCAGCGCGTTCTGGGACGGCCCGGCTCACACCTGGCTCGCCGGCTTCGATCTTGGAGCGACCGTGCACTACACCGGCCAGTATCAAGATAACAATGTGTTCCTCGCGACATCGGCAGGGGGTCCGGGCATCCGCAAAGTACGGGAGTGGACCACGCTCGACCTGATCGCGTCTTATACGTTTAACTTACGGGCGCCGCTGGCTCAGCAGGAAGTCGCTGGTTACGCCAAGGATGGCGGAAAGAACGTGAAGATGCCCGATGGCAAGGAGAAAAACGCCATGGCCATCTCCACTGCCGACTACGGTGCGCGTGGATGGCGCGCCTGGTTGAATGGCACGACGATCACGCTCGGGATGCAGAACGTGTTCGATTCCGACCCGCCATTCCTCGCCGGCGGCTTCGGCAATGGCTACGACCCATCCCTTGCCAATGTCAAAGGCCGCTTCTGCTACCTCCAGCTAACGAAGAAATTTTAGTCGCCCTGTTGCGAGCTGGCCTTTGTGCAACCCGCCGGGCTGTCCAAGCTATGGCGACTGGCGACTGAATCCGATGTGGGGCTCGCTGCGCGGCGGCCTGCGCCTCTATCCGTGCTATCCGCGTCACCTGTCACGCCTTAGCCTCGGCGCAGGCGGATCCGTGGTTCTCAAGTTTCTGAACTTTCCGCGTAACGCCCGGCCAAATTTCGCGAAGTACATCGGTGAACGGCCAAAAATGATTCCTCAATAACGAGGAATCAAAGAAGGCCAAAAAAGAAAAGGAAACTTAGTTTATGAAAAAAGAGATTAAAAGAATCAGCCTAATGACAGCAATCTTCCTGACCGTGGGGCTCGTCAGCTCCGCGGTGGAAGCGGGAGGAATACGATTTAATGGTACTATCGCCGGGAGCGAAAGTGGCGCGCCTTTCCCCAATCCAGCGGAAGGGGTTTTTGTCAATGGGAGCGTCATGTCTACCGACACGGCGCTTGGTCCATTCACACTGTATTATTCGCTCCCAGCGGTCTTCACTTTCGCGTTTACGCCGCCCGGGAACCCTGGTGGAAGCCGTTTGATCGTGGGAGACCCCGCCAACGGTGACAGCATTTTAGCGTTCTTCCTGGGAGTTAACAGTGGGTTATGCGACAATGGCGATGCTCGCCATGTGGACCCCTGGACCATTATCGGCGGAACGGGCCGGTACGCTGGTGCTCAAGGCCACTTCACCACGGACCAATGCTCGAACCTCGATACCGGCGAGACCAGTGGTACAATCAGAGGCACCATCGTCGTAAGATAACGGTGAGCGTTGGCAGGCCTCTGCCAAACCGTCGCCGAGCGTAGCGCTTGATCCCGTTGATGGGGGAAGCGCTACCTCGGCAAGACGGCCACTTGAAACTGTATCCTGAATGCGACTCGCTGCGCGGCGATCCAAAGAACGGTGCGACCGGTGTCGGTCTGGTGGAAGCTTACCGGCTCCTTTGATTTGCTGAATCGTTCTGGGCTGCGCTCATGGTCCCGGTTCGGTCGTGATCCGTTGCCGATCGTGTCGCTGAAAAAGACGCACTCGTTTTCCAACCCGAGCAAGGTGCCCATTCCAACGCGAACGTCGTGCCGGAAAAATTTGATCCCGTTGTCCTCGTAGGAATTGTAACCGGGAAGGCGCGTGTCCTTGCCAACGACAATCTTGAGCGCAGTCCCGC
>JACDGS010000002.1:0-32300 GCA_013821455.1 Chthoniobacterales bacterium | reverse complement strand
GTGCGCAGCAGTACGGCCAAGTTTCAACGCGGTCTCGCGGTGACGGGTTCGACATTCGCCACGCCGCGCACGCCATCGGTCCCGAAAATTTTTCTCGCGGAAGGCGCGCTCATGGTTGGGCAGGAGTTTTCTGCCGGTCGTGGTCGCTGAAGAAAACGCATTCGTTGTCGAGACCGAGGACGAGCGTGGCCCATTTCAGGGGGAATTTTTGCAGATCGACACTGCGCAAAATCACCGAAGCCCAATCGCGATAGTCGCCTTTCAGAATGTCGTGCAGAGAATTCTGACTGCCGCTGATCGGGGTGAGATAGAGGCCGTTGATCGGACTGCCGAGGACGTTGTAGTCGCTGTCTTCGACGTAGCTCTGGACCGTATCCGGCAGCCAGAGCGCGCGCCGGTCGGCATACCAGGCGACGGCCCACGGCATGTCGGTCGCAGTGATCTCGTTAGGCTGCATCCAACCGCCGATGACCGCGATATAAGGCGGCAGATACGGAGGCCAGCGGATGCTTTGTCGCGATGAAGAAAAAAAAGCGGTGACAAGGATCGGGATGCCACAAATGAGAAAGAGCAAGGTGAGAAAACCGATGCGCGCCACGCGGTATTCGATCCCGAAGCGCTGCCATTGCACGAGCAAAAACGCCAGTCCAAACGCGGTCATGACCGGGATGAAAAGAAGATGGAGCTGATTCGCGGCCATTCCCTGTTCCTCCGGGATTCCATAAACCGCCATACCCGCGAGCGCGCCGCACCACATCACGAGCACGAGCCAGCGCATTGCGGCGGTCTCCACGCGCCGGAAGGGATGGAGCAGAGTGGCAAAGAAAAAAAGCGCGACCACGCTCCCGCCGAGGTAACGCAGAATGCCGCCGAGTTGATCGACGATGTTACCGCTGATTTTGTCGGACCAAAAACGGAGGGACATGCCGGAAAAGTTGACCGCGGTGTGTCGCATGTGGGCGGCTTCGCTCATCCCGATCTTGTCGAAGAGCGCGTAGAAGGCGAGGCCAGCGGGATTACCGGAGACGAGATAATTGCGGATCAACCAGGGAGTGTAGAGAAGGACGAAAGGCAGAAGGACGAGGAGCGCGGCCCAAATGCGCGGCCGAAAATAGAAGCCACAAAAAGCCAGGGCCGGAAGAAAAATCCAAATCGTTAGGGCATTTGAAAGCGCCAGCAGCCCAAAGCCCACGCCGGCCGCGGCGAGCCAAAGACCGACGGAGCGCCCTTCGCTCTGCGCCTCGATCGCCCGCACGAGCAGATAAATTGTGAGATTGAAAAGAAAGAGCAGCAGCATCTGCGGCAAACCCGAGAGCGTGTATTGCCAGAGCGTGTCGCAGACCAAAACCAGCCCGCAACTGAGGAGCGCGAGTCGCTGGTCGAAAAGCCTTCGCGCGGTAAAGAATAAAACGGTCACCGCTGCGAGGAAGAGCAGGATGGACATCGCCGCGATCGCTCTATCGCCCGCATAAATGACGTCGCTCGGTGTCATCTTGAGACGAGCTTTCACAGTGAGCAGTGCGATCGCATCGACCAACGGCGGCAGTGGCGCGTTGTAAGTATCGACCCACACTTTCGCCGCGGGATTTTTCCCGTGGCGTTGCGCCTGCCCGATCGCGAGCGGTCGCGCAAACTTCGTCGCCCAGCCGTGTCCGTGCAGCAGCTCGCGGCCGATTTGCGCCTGGTCCATTCCCTGTGACGAAGCAAGTCCGCGGAACTCATGCACCAAATAAAAAAGTGCGAGCGCGAGGATCGCCAGTGCAGTGAGAGCGCGCCGCACCCAAACCGCCGCACCGCCCATTTCGAGGCCGTGGATGAGACGCTGAATCGCGTTCGCGCTACCGGGCATGGGCGGAGAACGATGAGGTCCTGACGACGATGTCGAAGGGCAGCCGATTCATCAGTGTGACCGGCTTTCGCTTTCGAGCTGAAGGGTTTCACCACTGTTTTCAGACCGATCCTGGCAGGCGTTCATCTCGTTGATTTTGCGGTGCAGCGTCCGCCGGCTGATGCCGAGCTTTTTTGCGGCGGCGGTGATATTCCCTTTAGTCGCGGAGAGCGCTTGCAAAATCACGCGCTGTTCCGTGGCGTGGAGATCGAGCGGACTGGCTTTTTCGTCAAAGGCTTTCACGCGCGCAACGCCCGCAGGCAAAGCGGCGCCTCCCGCCTGTCGGACGGCCGGCGGCAAATCGCGCAACGTCACCTTCGCGCCCGTCGCCATGACGACGCCGTGCTCGATTGCCGTACGCAGCTCACGCACATTTCCGGGCCAGTCGTAAGTGATCAACGTGTTCATCGCGTCGGCGGTGATGTCGAGAACGTCGCGCTCATTCGCGCGTGAGAAATGCCGCAAAAACGAACGGACGAGAAGCGGAATGTCTTCCTTGCGCGCGCGCAACGGCGGCATCGTGATCTTCACCACGTTGAGTCGAAAGTAGAGATCGTCGCGAAATTTTTCCTCGCTCACCATCTTTTCGAGATTCTTGTTTGTCGCGGCGATCAGGCGGATGTCGGCACGCAAAGTCTGCGACCCGCCCACGCGTTCGAAGGCGCGCTCCTCACTGATCACGCGGAGCAATTTCACCTGTGTGCTCGCGTCGATTTCGCCGATTTCATCGAGGAAAATCGTGCCGCCGTTCGCTTGTTCGAAGCGGCCGATGCGGCGCTCGTGCGCGCCGGTGAACGCGCCGCGCTCGTGGCCGAATAATTCGCTTTCGAGCAGTTGCGGCGAAAGCGCGGCGCAATGCACGGTCACAAATTTTCCGTTGTGCCGGCGGCTGAGATTGTGAATCGCGTGCGCCGCCAGTTCCTTGCCTGTGCCGCTTTCGCCTTCGAGCAAAATGTTTGCGGAGGAAGGCGCAACCTGCCGAATGGTATCGAGCACCTCGCGCAACGCGACCGAGTCGCCGAGTAAATTTTCCAGCCCGAAACGTTCATCCACTTGTTTGCGGAGCGAACGATTTTCGCGCTCGAGGCGGCGGCTGCCGAGCGCGCGCGCGACGAGGATTTCCACCTTGTCGAGATTGAGCGGCTTGGTCACAAAATCGTAGGCGCCGCGCTTCATCGCTTCGACCGCGGTATCGACCGAACCGTACGCCGTCATCATGATGCAAACGGGCGCGTGCGGGAGTTTCAGCGCGCGCTCGATCAGCGTCATCCCATCCTCGCCACCGAGCCGCAGATCGGTGATGAGGACATCGATCTCGTCGCGCTCGAGGACGTCGAGCGCGCTTTGAATATCGGCCGCGACGTAAGTGTCGTATTCGTTGCCTAACAAACTCCGCAAACCGTCGCGGGTGTGTTTTTCGTCATCGACGATGAGAACAGTGGGTTGCATCGGGCAGTGCGAAACGCCGAGACTTTAGCCGCCGTTTCGTGTGACGCCAAACCGACCCCAACAGCCTGGAATCTGAAGGGGAACCTCGCGCGTCGGGAGATTTCATTCTTGCCTGCTGGCACCCGTGATGCTCATGATGTGCTTCCGATGATCACGGCGAATTGTCGGGCGCGGTTCACGGCAGCGGATTTTCAATTCATCGTGCGCACGCTGGCGCGTTCGCCTAACGAATCCGTCTCACTCGTCGATCTCCTCGGTGACGAGTCCGCGCGCGACGCCGTGCTCGACCAGCCGCGGATCGTGGAGGCGATTCTCTGTCACGGCGGCCAGCTCGCGATCTCGTCCGCGTTTTATTTTTATGTGCTGGCGCGCCACGTCCTGCGCCGGGCCGGCCTAACGGATCGCAAACTCTGCGATTACGTTGCTTCGTTGCTGGAAACCTTTTCGCGCGCAAACGGACTGCGCGCGCCGCACGGAGCTGAAGGCGACGGCCGCCAATACGTTTCCGACATGCTCATCGCTCTCTCACGCGCGAACTCCGCGGAAACTTTTTTGCTGCGGGCGCACGTCGGGAACTACTCCCTTTTTGTCAGCGGAATCTTTCACGAGAACACGCAGCGCCGCAGCCGCCGCGGCGCGCCGGACCTGGAATTTTACGAGAACATTGGCCGCACCAATTTTCAGTTGGTTGCTTCCCATTCGACCGCGCGCCGCTGCGAGTTGAACGACGTTTTCGAAGAGCTGGCCGATCGCTTTCACGAAGTCCGGCTCGCGCTCAATCATCTCTCGGATGAGTTGCTCAACCTGGACGATGACGGAAGCGCGTCGCTGCTCTTGTGAACGAAACGCTCTTCAGCCAAATCCAGCGGCTCTTCGAGCGCACCTACGCGCAGGTCGGGATCAATCTCGAGGATTGCCTGATCGATCAACGACGCTGCCGGCAGTTGACGAAACTCGCCGGCGCCTCCGCGCGCGAGCTGAGCGAATTGGCGCGCACCTTTCTGCGGACGGCGGACGACCAGCTTTACGTCGGGATTTATTATTCGCGCTGGCTCATCGACCAGCTCGAGCAACACGACCCGCGCGCTGGCCTAACGAATCGAAACATCCGCTCGCTCATCATGTTCGTGGAGGAAATCAACCACGCGCTGCACGCTGCTTTGCAGTTTCGCAAGGGCGAGCGCCGGATCGAAGCGGAGGATTTCGCGCGCGATCTCGAATTGCAGGCGCGGGTCGATACTTATCTGGTGCTGCTTCTCTTCGTCGCGTTTTTTCGCAAGACGCAACGCGTCTCGCGCGCTGACCGGCGCTGGCTGCGTTTCCATCTTTTCGAGGCGCAGAATCCGGGCGCTTTTCGCGACCATAATTTGCGCGGACGCTATCTAGAAACGACGGAGCTTGCCTCGTCCTACACCCGTTTCCTCGACACGATAAATGGCCTGCGACGTTTGGAAGAAATTCGGCAGTTCCGTTCGCTCGACTACGACGCCAAGAGAAATCGCATCCTCGCGTTGATGGACGCACCGCGCGTGAAGCCGTAGCCGTTCCGAGGAAATCGCGCCGGTTGCTGACTCGCAGAGGAGGAGTTACTTCCCGGAATGAAGCGAGCTTTTGCGTGGGGCATGGGGATCGGCGCGTTGGTGGTTTTCGCGGGTTGCGCTTCGTTCGCGCCCGATCTGCCTTCCGGCGAAGAGCAGCAGCTCGATCATCCCGCGACGCTTTCCGGCACGCCCGCGGGCCCCAATCCGCTCGACGTACCGGACGAAGCCACTTTGCCGCACGTGCCGGGACAATAACCTTCAGGCCGATTCGTTAGGCCGGAACTGAAATCATTAGGCGCGCTGCAAAAAGCATGAAGAACAGCGCCGGACAGAGTTGGCGGCGAGTCGCGCGCTCGATCGACCCGTGGCTGGCCGCGATCCTCCTCGCGGCTGCGCTTTTCTGTCTCCGCGGAATGGGATGGGGGCGGGTGGAAGACTGGAATCGCGACCAAATGGCGATGCGCGATCTCGATGGATTGCGACCAACCTTTTTTCAGAAGCCGCCGTTCGACACTTACCTGAATCACTTCGTGGTTCTCCTTCCGGTGCAGGCCGCTGAGACGATCACCGAACGATTTACCGGCACGAAACAAGAGTGGAATCACGTGCGGCTCATGGGCTCGCGCCTTCTCGTGCTGCTTCTTTTTCTGGGCACAATCGTTTTTGGTTACGTGATCAGCTTGCGTTTCTTCGGACTGTTGGCGGCGCGAGTGAGCGCGCTTTTCCTTGGCACTTCTGCAGGCTTTGTTGTTTCGGCGCACTTTCTCTCCTGCGATTCGCCGCTGCTCTTTTTCCTTTTCGCTTCGCTCTTTTTTGCGCAACGCATCGTGCAGCGCGGCAAGACGCGCGATTACGTTTGGGCCGGCTTGCTTGTTGGCCTAACGACCGCCACCAAATATAACGGACTCGCCGCCGGCATTCTGATCCCGCTGGCGCACTGGCTTTCGCCTAACTGCACCTCGTTCCGCCGCGCGTTTTTCGATTGGCGCGTAATTCTCGGCGTGGCGCTGGTGCCCATAGGATTTCTCATGGGCAATCCTTACGCGGTGATCGAGTCGAAACGCTTCCTCGCCGACTTCATGTATAACTACGAAGTGACGCCCGTTTACGGCGGTCAGCACGGCTACGGGTATGGGCTATTCCTGCGGCAGTTTTCGGAAATTCTCGGCTGGCCCGGGACGATCGTCCTTTGGGTTCTGGTTCTCGCCTCGCTCGCGTTGGTGGCGAATCCCCGGTGGCGCCGCCGCGAGCGCGTCGCCGGCTTTCTCCTCATGGCCAGCTTTTTCGTTTTGTATTATTTGAAAATCGGAGCGTTTGCGCGACTGCCTTCGCGTTTCGTTCTCCCGGTTGTGCCGTTTGTCATCCTCATGGCCGGGCCGTTTCTCGCGCAGATGGAAGCGCGACGCCGTTGGCTTTACGCGCTGCTCGCTCCGGTGATTTGTTACAACGCGATTTGCTCGGCGATGGTCGGCCAGCGTTTCGCAAGCGACCCGCGACTCGCTGCGCAAACCTGGCTGCTCCAGCACAACGCGCGCGGCAAGATCATCGAGTCGAGTCCGCGCAGTCCACGTTGGTCGAAACTCGAGACGCTGAACCTGGTAGAGCTGAAAGTGGGCGACCCGAACCTAACGAACGTGCGTCCGGGTCGGGGCGTCGATTTGCGCATGCCGTCGGTCACCGGCCGCTCGGAACTTTTCGGGCGCATCCTCAAAGGCAATCGCTGGATTGAAGCGGAGCGGCTTGCGGAAGGCGAGCCTAACGAACAGGTTTTTACCGAGGCGGCTTTGCTAGAGCGCCATCCGGATTTCGTCACCGTCTATGCTCCGGATTTGAAGATGCCGACCTCAGTCGCGCAAAAGTATTACGCGCAGTTGCTGGCGGAGCGCTTTCCTTACTCGGTGAGGTTCGATCAGGATCTGCCGGCGGTTTCGCGCTTCTTCTACCCGAGGAAAATTGATTTCCTCGACGGGCGCATCAGCATCCTGGAACGTCGTCGCGCGACGTCGGGAAATTAGCCGGTCCGCAGCACCGCTCATTTTAGTATGCCGTCGGACATCCTCCTTTCGCTTGTTATCCCGACCTTCAACGAGAGCGGAAATATCGAACCGCTCATCGTGGAGTTGTGCTCGATTCTCGATCGCGAAATCGCGCGTCGCTACGAATTGATCGTCGTGGATGACGACAGCCCCGATCGCACTTGGGAACTCGCCGAAAAAATAGGTGTGAGGCTTGAGCAGGTGCGCGTCCTGCGACGTCAATCGGCGCGCGGACTTTCTTCTGCCGTTGTGGCCGGTTGGAAAATCGCGCGCGGCGAAATTTGGGGCGTGATCGACGCCGACCTGCAACATCCGCCGCCGGTCATCGCGCCGCTCCTCGCGGCGATGCAAGCCGGCGCGGACCTCGCGCTAGGAACGCGCCATCTTCCAGGCGGCGGCGTGAGCGATTGGAAATGGTCGCGCCGGGCGCTCTCGCGCGGCGCCCAGGCGCTCGCATTCATTCTCGTCCCCGAAGCACGAAAGGTAACCGACCCCATGAGCGGGCTCTTCCTTGTGCGCGCCTCTGCGTTGGATCTCACGCGCATCAATCCACTCGGCTACAAAATCCTTCTCGACGTCCTCGCGACGGGACGCTTCCGCGAAATCAAAGAGGTTCCTTACGTTTTCCGCGAGCGAGTAATCGGCGGGAGCAAAGTGACGCTGCGCCAATACGGAGAGTTCATCCTGCAGATTGTCGGCCTGCGTTTCTCGCGACGAAACAAGTTGCCACCGTTGTCGTAAAACTTAATATTACCGCATGACGAAGACGATCGCGAAAATTGGCAACTCCCAAGGCATTATTCTCGACTCCGCTTTTCTCGACTTGGCGCGACTTCGTTTGGGAGATCAGCTTTCGGTGACGATCCACGACGGAGGGGCGATCACCCTGACGCCGGTGCGGACTTCTATCGATGCCAAAGTGGCGGCGGCCTCAGCCAAACGTCTCATTCGGCGTAACTCGAAATTGTTTAAACGGCTCTCGTGAGCACTCCGCTGATTCACCTGACCGTTGCCGCGGTCGAGGCGATTCATGCTGAAGTGCTGGCTGCCCATGGTGGCCTTGCGGGCATCCGAGATAAAGCACTCCTAGAATCTGCCATCGCCGCGCCGCAAGCGACCATGATGGGGCAACCGCTCATGACCGAGCCGGTGGAAGTGGCGGCTGCCTACTTGTATTACCTCTGTTGCAATCACGCTTTCCTCGATGGCAACAAACGCACGGCGCTCGCGTCGTGTCTCGTTTTCCTGGAGGCAAACGATCTCTTGCCTAACGAGAAGTTGCCGATCGACGAATGGGAAAAATTCGTTCTCGGCGTGGCCTCAAGTCAGTTTGATCGAGAACAAACGACTATCGTTTTGGGCAAGTTGCTTACTGGTTTGCCCGGAAGTTAACGCCCCGACCTTGTTCGTTAGGCGGAACTCTACGCCTTCGGCGGCGCGGCTGGGCTGGCGCCTGGCTTGGCTTCTCCGCCCGGAGCGGCGGGCGCTGCTCCCGGTGCATCTTCCGTCGCCGGGACTGCGAGGATGTCGGGCTCGGTCCACGATTCGGCGCGACTGGCCAACTCCTTGCGCATGGCGGCGACTCCTTCAGCGGAGATCGGGCTGGCAGTGTTACCCCATTCCTGACGTACGTAGGTCAGGACGTCGGCGATCTTCTGGTCGGTGAGAGTTTTGTCCCACGGCTGCATGACCGCAGAGCCAAACTTCTGACCCTTGACCGTGAGAGGACCTTGCAGCCCTTTGAGCAAAATCATGACCGGACGGCGGGACCCGCCGATGACGATCTCGGAACCGGCCAGAGGCGGATATTGTCCGGCGACGCCAAGTCCGTTTGCCTGATGGCACGTGGCACAGTTGGCCGAAAAAATCTTCGCGCCCTTCTGCGCGGGAGTTAGTTCGGTGGTTTGTTCGGCTGCCGCTCCGCCGGCACCTGCGTGGCTGGCGACGCGCGGTGCGCCGCCGAGATAGTCGAGACCATCGCCGCTCCAATTTCCGCCGTAACGCCCGAGGTAAGCGCCGCCGAAGAAGACCGCCAATCCATAGATGGTGATCAGCCAAAGCGAGAGTGGCTCGCGGCCCATGCGGGGCTCGACTTTTTCCCTAACGATCGCGGCGTGCGATTCATGCAGGGCTTCGGTCTCGCCGTAGTCCATGCCCTGATGTTGCGGGTTTGGCGGAAGGTGCCCGGTCATTTTTGCGCCACCTTTCCTGGGGCCGCCGCAATCACGGGCGACTTCGCTTCTTTCAAGGCGTGCGATTGATCGCGCGACATCAGATAAGCGACGAGACATTTCGCGTCATAGCTCGGGACGATCTCCCAGCCGGATTCCGGATCATCATTCGTTGCGCCGACGAAATTGAGCGAGTCCGGCGAGATGACGCCGGAGATGCGCCGTTTTTGATAAAGGAATCGATAAGCCGGCATGATGGAATCTTCGTTCACGCTGCGCGGCGCGTAGAGGTGCCGGTGATGCCACGCGGCGGAATAGGGAATAGGTTGGCCGTCGCTCGTGAGGGCGGCAACGTCCCCGACCAACGCGGGCGCGGTCGTGGCGACGTTAGGCGCGGGCTTGTCGCCGGCGGCGGGTAGGACAGCAGGGGCAGGCGAAGCCGAAGCCGCGGCGACAGCCGGGCTCGCGCCTAACGACGGGCTCGCGGCAGGCGAGGCGGCTGTCCCTGCGGTCGGAGATGTGGGCGCGGCCGCACCTTTCTCCTGCAACGCGGGACGGTGACCAACATTCGCGAGATCGGGACCGACTCTCATTTTTCCGAGGAGGACGATCGGCTCGAAAATGTAATCGCGCGGCGCGCTGCGACGTTCACCCCATTTGCGCTCAAGATCGGAGCCGCCGTAATCCGGCCGGACTTGCTGCGAATGGCAATAGACGCATCCATTTGCGGCATAGACCTGGGCACCGCGTGTCGCCATCCCGGAGGGCGGCGCGGGATAAACATCTCCGCCATCTTCATCCGTCTGCGGGTTGAGACTGCCGATCTGCAAATTTGGAATCACGGTCATGCCCAGCCAGGAGAAAGCGAAAATCCCGAAGATACCGATGAAGAGTGCCTGCAAACCTTTCATCAGTGTCCTCCTCCGGGTTCGCGTTCGAGCGGATTCAGGAACGTGGGCACGCTGGCCGTCCGGCCGAAGCCGAGCAGCATGAGGCCGAAATGAAACGCGAAAACAAAATGCGAGATGGTCAATAAGAGACCGGACAAACTTCGCCCGCGCAGATAAGGCGCAATCGTATCCATGCTCTCGGAGAACGGCAGCGTGGGATCATTCAGGCTCACGCCCTGCGCGAAACCGCCGACGAGCAGCAGCAACACCATCAGGCCAATGCCGTACGTGGCCGACCAAAAGTGCAGCTTGATCAGCGACGCGTAACGCCATTCGCGGCCCACCAGCCGCGGCACGATGTAGTACATCGAGCCGAACATCACCATGGTGAAAAATGCGTAGAGCCCAAGGTAAGTGTAGCCCACGCTCACCTCGGTGAAATGCACGAGGCGAGCCATCGAGCGGAGCGACATCATTACCCCGACGAAGCTGAACGCGGTGTAGGAAATCGCGCCGAAAACCGTGAAGCGCAGCGTTGGGCTATAGCGCAGGAGCGGGAAAAATCCGCGCATCGTCATGTGATGATTAAGCCCAACAGTCGCGACGGGAATCAGCGTGAGGATCGTCGCCGCGATGCTGGCCGTGACCATCCACGCGGGAAATGGTCCGTCGATCAGTCGCTGCATTCCGGTCCAACTCGAGAACAACGCGAAAGTCCAAAAGCCCAGCGTCGCCAAATAATAGCTGTGCACCGGACGCCCGATCACTTTCGGGATCATGTAATACGCCGTCCCGAGTCCGATCGAGCCGAACCAGAGAAAGAGCAGATTATTCGCGAACCACCAATTCACCGCCGCCTGCATCACGCCCTGAACCGGGAAAACAAACAGCATCAACTGCGCGGCGGCGTAGAGCCACGGGAACCAGAGGAAAGCGCCTAACAAATACCATTGCGTGATGTAAACGTGGCCGCGCCGCCGGAAGCGGAACATGATCAAACCCCAGGTCATGATGAGGAGATAAGCGCAGAAGAGCGCGACCGCGGCGTAACCCGGATATTCGAGCCACTCGTAACCTGTGCTGCCGCCGGCCAAGATTCCCACGGTGCCCATGAGCACGCCGAGATTCCAGAACGCTGCGCCGCTGATGAGGAGCAGCGGATGCCGCAGAGTCGTCCGGCAAAGACGCGCCATGAGCCAGATCGCAGTGCCCATTCCCGCCATCGACGCCCAACCGTAAATAAGAATGTCGAACTGCGCAGGGCTGAGCCGTCCCCAGGTCAGGAACGGCACTTCAGCCAGAGTGTCCGGCGCGTGCAATTTCAGCGCCGTCACAATCGAGAGAAGAGTGGAGAGAATCAGCCAAGCGATGGCCGAGGTGTAGAAAACGAGAACCGGCAACCGCGTGGAAGAATCGATCAGCGCTCGCTCGACGCGATCGACTTCTGCGGCGGTCACATCCGCGGGACTGAGCAGCGGCTCGGGTTCGATCTCGACAGTCGTGCTCATTGTTCGTTAGGCGTGGCCGCGGTTCGCGCGGGCGAAGAATTTTGGCGCCGCTGCTTTGAGAAAAACGGCCGGTAAGGCATCACGAGATCGGTCGCCCGGCCAATCGGTTCTGCTTCCGAAAAAATAACGGTCGCGTTTTCATCCTGCCGTCGCAGGCTCGCGAAAAAATCGGTGAGGCGCATGGGGTCAGGGTCGAGGTGAAGATGTCGCGCTTGGGGCCGGCGCTCCGGCGCCACGAACCGGGATCGGCGTGCCCACCGGATGTTTCACTGGTGTCGCTGTCGGCGTGATCGGTGCGATTTCGGTTTTGGATTTCGGCTTCGCCGCTGGCGTGGTCCCAAGTCCCGGCTGCGTGTTGCGCGGAGCGCTCGGCGGATTAGCGGCGGCGGCCGGTTGATTGTGCCCCTCGGAATCATTTCCTTCCGCGGTCGTCGCCTTCGGAGTCGCTGACGCTGCGGGAGCGACGGCTGTCGGATTAGCTGGCTGCGCGGCGCCCGTTGCCGTCACCGGCGCGGCGTCGGGCGCAGGCGTGCCGATCGGACCGGCTGCCTCGGGTTTGCGCGCCTGCAGCTCAGGCAATTCTACTTCCATCGCACGCGCGATCGGGATATGCGCGACGCCTTTCGCCTGATCGACCCAGCCGTAAGTATTGGAAGTTTTATCCCAATCTTCGCGCGCGGTTTTCAACTTCGTCACCCGCGCGTCGGCCCGTTCCGCTTCGTAGGTCGAACCGCGCTTCATCGCGCCGAAAGTGATGGCGACGATGACGGCGAAAAAGATAAACAACGTTACCGCCCATAACCAGGCCGGAAAGAGGAAGCGCGGCTGATCGGGATGAAGGAGAGTGTCGTCGTTAGGCACGGCTAGTTCGTTAGGCGAAGAGATTCCAGCAGCCGGGGATCGCGCACGGGGAAGAGCGACGTTTTGCCGACAATGCGCAGGTAGAAAAAAGCGAGCGTGCCACCGATGGCGAACAGCGGCGGGAAATCAAGAATGCTCAGATGCACGCCGGTACCGTGCAGCGCGGGGAGGACGATGATGTACATGTCGAGCAGCTGCATGCAGAGAATCCAACCGGCGAGGCAGCAAATACCGGTCACGCTTTTCTTCGTCGCGCGCGGGAGCAGGAGCGCGAACGGAACGAAGAAGCGGCCGATGACCAGGAACCACGAGAGCACATTCCATGATTCCGTATTCCGGATGATGAAGTACTGCGTCTCCTCCGGGATGTTGGCGTACCAATAGAGCATGTATTGGCTGAAGCCGATGTAGGCCCAGAAAACGGTGAAGGCGAGGAGCCACTTACCCATGATGTGGTAGTGCTCGATGCTCACTACTTCCTTGAGGTAACCCGCGCGTCGCAGGGCCGTGATGACAAGGATGAGCAGCGCCATCGAGCTTCCAGCCGTCCCGGCGAAAATGTACGGGCCCCACATGGTGGAGAACCAATGCCAGTTCAAACTCATCAGCCAGTCGAAGGCGCCGAACGTTAGGCAAAGCGCAAAGATCGGCAGCCCGACAAAACCGAGCTTCCGCATCATGAGGGTGAAACGAGGATTTCCGTCGCGATCCTGGCGCACCGAAAGACTGCGCATCAACCAGGCGACGAGACTGAGCGCGACAAAGAAGAAAATCGCCCGGCCGAGGAAGAATCCCCAGTTCAGATAAGCGCGCTTGGCGTCGAGACCGGCGTCCACTCCGAGCGGTACATCCATCCAGCGATAGAGATATTTCCGCCACAACAAGATCGGCAGGAACAGAACGGCCAGCACCGGCATGAGCAGCGCGATGTTCTCGAGCTGTCGCCTAACGACCACCGACCACTCCGCATCGACGACGTGATGCACGATCGTCCAGAAGAGACAACCGATGCAGAGGGTGAAGAAAAAGATGAAGGCGAAGAGCCAGGAGAAACTGAATTGCACTGGCGAAACGAACGCGCCGATGAAACTAAGCACCAGCCCGATGAGCCCAACCGCTCCGCAAATGAGCGAGAGACCGGCGAAGCGATTCGTCTCAAAAAATTCGCCTTCCGGCGCAGGCAGGACGTGGGATCGATCGCTCATTTCTTCGCTGGCTCCGCCGCGGGTTTAGGTGGCTCCGGTTTTTTCTCCAAGTCCGCGCGATGCTCCGTTGGGATATCGGCTTCGGTCGCGTGCTGACTCCGTTGCAAAGTGCGCAAATAACAAATGATCGCCCAGCGATCCTGCACCACGACACGCGGGCCGTAGGCCATCATCGTGTTCTTGCCGTGGGTAATGGTGTTGAAGATCTCGCCATCGGCCATCTTGCGAATGCGGTCGTCCTGCAAGCTCACCACTGTCGTTAGGCCGTACTGCTTTACGATGCCGTCGCCGCCCGCGAGCGGTCCGTGGCAGACGGCACAGTTCACGTTGAAACGCTGCTGGCCTCGCTGCAGAAGCGCCGGCGTGACATCGATGGGGAAACCGGTGCCCCAGTTCTCGCCCATCTTGCCCGTGTTGTAATAATCAGTCCCTTCGCTGAAGCCGAGCCGTGCATGCATCGCGTTCTCGCCCGCTTCATCTACTGCGCTGCCTTCGTCGTTAGGCAAGGGCATGTTGTAGCCGATCGGCACCGTGCCTTCGACCGGCTGGCGGCCGCCGCGCTCATCCGCGAAGAACTTCAGCTCGGCCTGCGCGCGCACTTTCGGTTGCCGCACCATGTCGGGAAAAATTTCGATCTCGGGCCGGCTGCTCTTCTGCCCGCGAAAACCAAAGACCGAAAGCCACGCGATCCCGACCAGAATAAAAATGAGGAAGAAGGCGCGCAGCATTCGTTAGGCCTCCTCGTGGATGGCGGTGATGTACTGGCCGCCGGTTTTCTCGAGCAACTGCACGGCTTCGTTCTCGCTGAAGCGCGGGTCGCGCGCTTCCAGGACGAGGAAGAAACCGTCGTTCGTGACGCGTTTGAAGCGATCCCAGTTAAACATCGGATGATTCCAACGCGGGAGCAGATTCATCATCAGCATCGCCAAAAACGCGCTGAAGGCGGAACAGAGAATCGTCAGCTCGAACATGATCGGGAAGAACGCGGGGACGGTCCAGAAGTTGGTCGGCTTCCCGTGGACATCGAGCGGATAGAGATACCACGACGGGCCAAATTCCAGAACACATGCGGTGAGCAGTCCGGTGATTCCACCAATAAGCACAACCGCACTGAGCCAGGATTTGCCAAGCCCCATGGCGTCATCCATGCCGTGAATCGGAAACGGCGAATGCACATCCCAGCGCTTGAAGCCCGCGTCGCGCACAACTTTAGCCGCCTCGTACAGAGCCGCCGCACTCGGATATTCCGCCGCGATTCCGTAAACACGATTTCCGCTCGGCGTGATCATCTGCGCTCCATTCCTCCGGCCGCGACGGTATGATGTTCTTCCGGCGTGGCGTAATGCGCGTCAGCTTCCGGCAGGACGATTTTTATTTCCGACATCGCGATCATCGGGAGGAAACGGATGAAGAGCAGGAAGAGTGAAAGGAAAATTCCGAACGTCCCGACGAAGGTCCAGATATCGACCCAGGTCGGAGTAAAAAATCCCCACGACGACGGCAGAAAATCGCGATGCAAGCCGCCGACGATGATGATGAACCGCTCGAACCACATGCCGGCGTTCACGCACATGCAGACGAAGTAAACGACGAAGATGTTTTGCCGGCACCACTTGAACCAAAAGAGCTGCGGCGAAAGCGTGTTGCAGAAAAGCATGCCGACCCACCAGTACCACCAATAGGGACCGAAGATGCGGTTGTAGAACGCGAACTTCTCGTACTGATTCCCACTGTACCAGGCGATGAAAAATTCCATCATATAGGCGTAACCGACGATCGAGCCGGTGAGCAAAATGATCTTCGCCATTTTGTCGATGTGCTGCGGCGTGATGATGTCCTGCAGTTTAAAAATCGCGCGCGCCGGAATCATCAGCGTGAGTACCATGGCGAATCCGCCGAAGATCGCGCCCGCGACGAAGTAGGGTGGGAAAATCGTCGTGTGCCACGTCGGGACAATGGAGGTGGCGAAGTCGAATGAGACGACGCTGTGGACCGACAACACGAGCGGGGTCGAGAGACCGGCGAGAAGCAGGTAGGCCATCTCGTAATGGCGCCAATTGCGATTCGAGCCGCGCCAGCCGAGCGCGAAAATTCCGTAGAGGAATTTTTTGATTTTCGAAGTCGCGCGGTCGCGCAGGGTGCCGAGATCGGGGATTAGGCCGGTGTACCAAAATAGTACGGAGACGGAGAAGTAAGTCGAGACCGCGAAGACGTCCCACAGAAGCGGACTGCGAAAGTTAGGCCAGATCGCGTATTGATTCGGGACCGGCGCAAGGAACCACGCCATCCAAACGCGGCCGACGTGCACGCCCGGGAAAATCGCGGCGCAGATGACGGCGAAGAGCGTCATCGCTTCGGCCGAGCGGTTGATCGAGGTGCGCCATTTCTGGCGGAGCAAAAACAAGATCGCAGAAATGAGCGTGCCGGCGTGACCGATACCGATCCAGAAAACGAAGTTGGTGATGTCCCACGCCCAACCGATCGGGTGATTCAGTCCCCAAGTGCCGACGCCGGTGGAGATTTGGTAGCCGAGGCAAAACAAGCCGAAGCCTGCGATCATCACCGTGATTGCGAACGAGACCCACCACCAGCGCGGCGTCCCCCCTTCAACTGCGCCGGCAATGCGATTCGTGACCCAATCGAAATTGCGCTTGTTCAGAACCAGCGGGACGCGCGCGAGCGGTTGCGTGACGGACGCCGATGCTTCGGCTCTAATCACGTCCGGGGCAGTTGTAGGCGCGCCGTCCATTTAGAGCTGACCTCCAAAAGTTGTCATCCCGAGCCGCGGAGACGGCGAGGGACCCCGCAATTGCAATCCACGGATTCGCCTAACGAGAGCGCGCAAATTGCATTGGAGGGGTCCCTCGCCGCGCTGCGCCGGCTCGGGATGACAAACGGGTTGGCGCGCCTTTACTAATTTCACGCCTTCTCCTCCGCTGGGCTGGCAACACCAATATTGCGAGCATCGGGCATCTTCGGATTGGGGTTGCGAATCCGCGCCAGATAACTCGTGCGCGTCTTCACGTTCAAATATTCCAGCAGCCGATAATTTCGGTTCTCTGCTTTTACTTTGGAGACGCGCGTTTCCGGATCGGCGATGTCGCCAAAAACAATCGCCTCCGCCGGGCAAGCCTGCGCGCACGCGCTCGTGAACGAATCCCGCGGAATCAGCGTCTTGTCCGACGCTCCCGCGCGCACATGTGCGGCGATCAGCGCTTCCTCGATTCGCTGCACGCAATAGGTGCACTTCTCCATCACGCCGCGCATGCGCACGGTCACGTTTGGATTTTTTTGCAGCTTCATCGTATCCGGCGCGCCCTTCTCCGTGAAAGGCCCGAGGTATTCCTGATAGACGGAAAATCCGCCGATCTTTTCCTTGCCCACCGGACGCTGCGTGTAGTCGAAGAAATTAAAACGCCGCACTTTGAAGGGGCAGTTATTCGCGCAATACCGCGTGCCGATGCAACGATTATAAACCATCACGTTCAACCCGGACTCGCTGTGAATGGTCGCGTTCACCGGGCAGACGGTTTCGCAGGGCGCGTTCTCGCAGTGCTGGCACATCATCGGCTCGTGCACGATCTCCGGATTCTCCGGCCACTCGTTGTGGTCCTGGTTGTAAGGCTTCGCGCTCGCGTAGTAGCGGTCGATCCGAATCCAATGCATGGAGCGCCCGTGGCCGACCTGCAATTTGCCGACGATCGGGATGTTATTTTCCGCCTGACAAGCGATGACGCAGGCGCTGCAGCCGGTGCAGGTATTAAGATCGACCGTCATCCCCCATTGCTCCGGCGCGGTCAGCGGCGGATGGGTGTAAAGCGAGGGCAACTGCGCCGGCAATTCTTCATCGCCTGCGATCTTCTTTACGAAATCTTCGTCGGCGCGGTAATGATCGAGCGTCGCTTCTCTAACGAGTCCGCGGCCTTCGATCGAGTAATGTTCCTGTGTGATCGAGAGCGGATATTTTGTGCCGACTTTTTTCACCGTCACGCTGCCGACTACGCGGCCATCGGCGACGATGAAATGCGTGTTTGAGCTGGTGCGCAGCAGGTAGCCGTTGAAGCCTGCATCCTCGCCCACAGGGCCGGTGTGTTTGCGGCCGTAGCCTAACGACACCGTGACCGAGTTATCTGCGTGCCCCGGCATGACGAGCGCCGCGATGACAAGCTCATGTTGCACTTGCGGGCGCGGCGGCGGAGTCGGCGTGGGAGGTTGCCCCGGCCGCGGTTTGACTTCCGGCGGTGGAGGTTCCGAAACGGTGATGCGCACGAGGTCGCCATCTTTCACGCCCACGTGGTGCGCGTAGGCCGGACTCATCAACGCCGCGTTGTCCCAAGTCAGTTTTGTGATCGGGTCGGGCATCTCCTGGAGCCAGCCGTTATTGATATAGCGGCCGTCATCCATCGCGTAGCTCGGCACGAGCACGATTTCCGGCGACTCCTTCGTCGGCGCTGGCGGGATATTCCAAAGCGTGTGCGCCACGCCGCCGGCAGTGTTGCCGTTGAACTTCGCGGGGCGGTTTGTTGCTGGGATGTGCGTGGCGAAACCGTCGTGCAAAAATTTCGTCCAGGCCGTGTCGAAGTCTCCCGGAGGATTCGTTAGGCGAAAAGTTTCCTGCACCAGCTCCGGACCCTTCGGCGCGGGCTGGCCGCCGACCATTTGCAGGAGGTCTATCTCCGACAACCCGCCGAAGAGCGGCAGGATCATTGGCTGCATCGCGACGTGGGATCCGCCGTTCGTTAGGCCATCGCTCCAGCTCTCGAGATAATGTGCGGAGGGAACATGCCATTGGCTCAAGGCGGAAGTCGCATCCTCGTATTGTCCCAGCCTAACGACGTCGGGAACCCGTTTTTGCAGGTCGGCCCAATCGAGCTGCCGCCGCGTTGTGCGGTCGAGCGCGACGGAGCGCGGCGCGTTGTAAACCGGGTCGCCGCCAAAAATGAAAAGCTGCTGGATGCGGCCCGCATCGATCTCGCTCGCCAATTGCAGAATGCTGATGGCGCGTGCGGTCTTCGGCATCTCGCGCACGAGAAGTGTCGTGCCGACATTCCGCAACGCCACGTTCATCGCATAGACCATGAGCTGCACCACGACCGGCTGCTGCGGTCCAGCCACGACGAGGCTCGCGCCCGGTTTGCTCAATAAATCGGCCGCTGCTTCATCCAGCCAGCGCTCATCAAACTTCTCCGCTTTTTCCGGCGCCTTGAGCGTGATGAGGACCGACGACAAGCCCGGGTCCTTCGTCCCGGCCGCGATCTTGAGCGCGAGCGCATGCGTGATCGTGGAGATCTGGCTCGCGGAAAAACGGAGCCGATGATCGGCCATCGCGCCCGTCAGCGTGTAATGATTTTCGACCACGTAGAGTCGATTCATCGAGTCCTTCGCCTCGCGCACGCGGCGGCGCGAAGTGAACCCGCGCACGGCGGCGAGATCGCCTTCGCCGCAATTCAGAAAATCGCTGTCGAGCGCGAAGACAACGTCCGCTTTATCGAACTGCGGGATGGCTCGCACATTTTGGCCAAAGCTCATTTCGGTCGAGAAATGCTGCGCCTCGCTCAGGAGCGGGTCGTAAACGCACCACCGCATTTTCGGGAATTGCTTTTGCAATTCCGTACGCAAACGATCGCGGGTCGGCGACCAGGTTTCCTCGACCAGAAACGCCAGCCCGGCGCCGCCGTTCGCCGCCATTTTCGGACGCAGCTCCGCGAGATATTTTTCGAAGGTGGCGCGATCAGAGAGCTTGTTTTGCCTAACGAATCGCTGTGAGCGCGACGGATCGTAGAGATCGAGTACTGAAGCCTGCGCGAAAGCGTCGCTCGCGCCGTTGCTCTCGGGATGATTCGGGTTGCCCTCGATCTTAATCGGCCGTCCATCGACCGTCGCGACGACGAGCGGCATCGCGCCGTAACGCCGCGGCATCGCAGTCGCGTAGTAAAGGAATTTTCCTGGGATAACCCACTCGGCGCTTTTCGTGAAAGGCACGAGATGCATTTCCGGTTTGCGGCAACTGCTCAGCCCAAAACCGGCCAGCGCCATCGAAGCGCCCATGAGCTTGAGGAAGCTGCGCCGCGAAGTTTCGTCACCGCCAAGTTCCGCCGCGCCCGCGGGAAATTCGCGCTCCAGCCAGCCGCGGAATTCCGGCGTGTCGCTCAGCTCGCCGACGCTGCGCCAGTACTGACGGCCGGTCTCGTTAGGCGCGGGATGTTGCAGAATGCGCTTCATAAGGTGATTGCCTGCCGTAACTCAGGCATCCTGCCTGACGAGTAACGCGGGCTTCCAGCCTGGCGTTTCACTAACCTGCGGGCTGGAAGCCCGCTCGACTTGTCAGGCAGGATGCCTGAGTTACGCCGTGCGCTCCGGGCGCAAATGAAAAAGCAACGCGCGCTCATCGATGACACCCCTGACAATTTGTCGGCGGCTGAATATTCCACCGTTGCTTCAGCGTCAGCCCAATCTCGCGCTGCGTGAGATGCTTCTTCTGCGACCAATCGTCCTTCACGCCCGCAGGCTCACCGTATTTCGCCACGAAAGCCGCTGGCTCTACATCATCGGGTTTCCAATCCAGATTTGTAATCTGATCTTCCGGCCGCAAAAAATTCTCCGGCGCGCGATGGCATTCCAGACACCACGCCATGCTGTGCGGCTTCGCATGATAAACCACTGGCATGTGATTGACGTCGCCGTGGCAGCTATAACAACTGATCCCGCGATTCACGTGCGCCGAGTGATTATAATAAACGTAATCCGGCGTGCGATGAATCTGCACCCACGGCACCGGCTGACCCGTCGTCCAACTGTCGCGCACTGGCTGCAACTTCGGATTCTCCTTTTGCACCTGCGTGTGGCAATTCATGCAGACCTGCGTGTCAGGCACGTTCGAGTGCGCCGCGAGCTCGACCGCATTGTGGCAATAACGGCAATCCATCCCGAGCTGCGTCACGTGCAGATCGTGCGGGAACGGCACCGGCTGCACCGGCTGATAACCGACCCGCGTATATTTCGGCGTGTCGTAATACCAGGTCGCGCCGCAGACCGCGCTGATGAGCACGATCCCGCAGATCGTGATTTTGAGCGGAAGCCAGTTCGTCCAGCGCGGAAAGAAATTCGCCATACAATCAGCGCGCTTTGAGTCCGGCCACGATCGTCCGCCACTTGGTCAACGCTGGAGTTGGAGATGATGGACGAGTCGACTTCAGAAAGTAAAAGAAAAATTGAGTGAGACGCGGAGAGGCGAGTGCGGCCATTCTATGAATGGGCGTTTGCTTGGCAAAATAATTTTTTGAACGCAGACGAAAGATTTTCTGTCGCACGCTCTCCGCAAATTTTTTCTAGCCTAACGAATCAGTGGAAGAGGACGACCGCGAGCAGCATCGCGGAAATCGTGGCCACGAAATAAATCCACATCGCTTTCCAGCTCCGCGCTGGGATGGCGGAAGCGACGCTCCGGGCCGGGTTCAAACTCATGCCCGAGTAGGGCGACTCGAAGGTGATATAGACGCAGAGCAAAAATCCGGCGAAAAAACCGAGCTGCGGCTTCAGCCAATCGCTTTGGTAAACGAGTCGCAACGTCGCGAGGAGAACGAACGAAATGACAAACTCCGCCACGAAGGCGACAGCCACGCCCGGCTTTCCCGGCTCGGTCACGACGTAATTCACCTTTTGGTTTGCGCTCGCTTTTGGGAACGGCGCCGCCATTAAAATGACCCCGAGCCACCCGCCGATAAACTGCGCGACGATGTAAAAAAACGCGTCCCAGGGAATGATCCGATGCAGGTAAAGCATAGAGAGCGTCACCGCCGGATTGAACTGCGCGCCCGATTGCCGGCCCCAGGTGGAGTAGATCAAAAACACCACCGTGACGCCGATGCCGAGGCCAAAAATAAAACGGCGCAAAAGCGGCGAGGCGATCGCCCGATGCACGCGCGATTTCGGATATTCGAGCACGAGCGCGAGACCGAGCGCGACGATCATGAAAATCCCGAGCTCCGCGCCCTCCATGAGATAACGCGGCCAATGCCGCCGCCACGCGTCCCAGGCGAAATCCCCTAACGAGGCGCCCGCTGGCCGCGGCGCGAAAGCGAGCGCATGTCCATCGGGATCATGCAGCGTTTCCGTCGGGTGCGCCCCGGCTTCGAGATTGATTTGCCAATATGCGGTGTCGTTAGGCGCAGCTTCGCGCGACAGCGTTGTCGTTAGGCCGGGCACTTCATATTGCAGCAGTTCCACTCCCGGACCTTTCGCCCCGCGGAACGACGCGATCCGCACTCGCGCGCCGGGAACGCCGCTGAGTAATTCCTGTTCGCCGCCGTAGTTGAAGCTATTGCCGATGAGGGTCAGTCCGATTTGGTCGCGATAAAAAGCAACGCTCCGTTTGATATCCGAAACCACGATCGCGGAATGATCGATCCCGCGAAAAAGCGGGCCGTTGCGCTCATGCCAGCGCGGTTCGCCCTTATCGTTAGGGAAACAAATTAGCTCGAGAAAATGCCCATCGGGATCGCGAAAATAAACGGCGCGAATCCCGGCCGCGTCGAAGTCCCAATCCGGCAACCGCTGCACGCCCGCCGACTCGATCCGCGTGTGCCGCGCGAGCAACCGTGAGTAAGCCGCTTCCATGTCCACAACCACGATCGCGAGATGCTCGAAGGAGCGATCGTTAGCCTTCAGCTCATTTGGAACCGGCCGGCCGTTTTTCGCGTAATCGCGCAGGATAAGCGTCTCCTCGCCGAGCCGAAGTTGAGCCGCGACGTAGCCCTCTTTCTTTTCTTGCCTAACGAACTGAAATTGCAGGACACCGGTATAAAACGAAACCGCGCGCGGCAGATCCGCGACCGTCATTTCAAACCCGGTGACTTTCACGCCCTCGCCTGCCGTGCACGCGCAGGCCAGAAGCAAAGCGCAGGCCGGAGCGATCCATCCGGGTAGCGCATGCGTCTCGCGTGCTGGTTGCGGTGTTTCACCGCAACGAACTTTTCCGAAACGCACCTCGCGCAAGACCCGCTCGAACATTCCAAAAAGTTCGCGACCGCGGAACGCCGTCGCCAGCACGCGGGACGCATGCGCTACCCGGAGCTGCCGCACCGCTTCCACGGCTTTATCCGAGCCGTTCCAGCAGATGATCGCCCACCCGCAGCGCGTTCGCCGCGATCGTTAGGCTGGGATTCACCGCGCCGCAGGACGGAAAAAAACTGCCATCCACCACATACAGATTATCCACGTCGTGAGTCTGGCAGAAAATGTTAAGCACGGAAGTCTTCGCCTCCTCGCCGAAGCGGCAGGTCCCGTTTTGATGCGCCACGCCCATGAGCGGAATCTTCTGCGCCAGATAAAACGAAAGCGGCATAAAACAGCCGTCGGCATCTACCTCCTTCAACTCGCTTTTCCAGCGCCTAACGAGTCGATCGAAATGCTCGTGATAGCGATCGCGCTGGCTCAAATGAATCGCGCCCTCCCGATCGATCGTCACTCGATTCTCCGGATGCGGCAGATCTTCCGCCGTCAGCCACCAATCGATCGAGTGCTGCGCCATTTGCTCGAGCACGAAATTCGGCGCGAAAAATGGCGCATCGGATCCAATGATGCCGCGATCGGTTTTGCCAAGGAGCTGGATGTGGCCCATCGGAAAAGGATAGTCGTCGTCGCCCCAGTAATAATCGTTCATCGCCAAAGTCTTTTGAAAGACGACCGGATTGCGTCGCCGGCTCAGGCCGAGCATCGCGCCGTTCACGTGCCGCATATAATTACGACCAACCTGTCCCGAGGAATTCGCGAGCCCTTCGCGATGTTTATCCGACGCGCTCCGCAGAAGCAGCGCCGCGGAATTAATCGCGCCCGCTGCCACGACAACGATATTGCCGCGAAACCGCCGCAACTGCCCGTCCACTTCGGCCTCGACCGCGGAAATTTCCCGGGCGGTTTTTTCCGTGAGCAAACGGGTCACTTTCGCGCGCAACGTTAGGCAAACGTTAGGCCGATCCATCACCGGCCGGATGCCGTTCACATCCGAGTCGGCCTTCGCGTCGATGAGGCAGGGAAAGCCGTCGCAAGTGTTGCAGCGAATGCACGGACTGTGCAGCGGATCGTTCGTTAGGCGCTTGACCGCGAGCGGCAATTTGAACGGCGCGTGTCCGCGTTTCTTCAAGCCATCGAACACCTCCTGAATCCGCGGCTCGTGCGGCAGCGCGGGAAAGGGATAATCCTCCGCGATCAGCGGCTCCGTCGGATCGACGCCGCGCTCGCCGTGCACGTCGTAAAGCTTTTCCGCCTGCGCGTAATAGGGCGCGAAGTCGCGGTACTTCACCGGCCACTCCGGCGAAATACCACCCTTGTGCTGGACCTCTTCAAAATCGCGCTCGCGCAAACGAAACATCGCGCCGCCGTACACTTTCGTGTTCCCACCGACGAAGTAGCCGGTGTGCGCCATGAAGCTCTTGCCGTCGCCATCGTACCACGTCTCCGCCGTGTGGTAACGCATCTCCTGGAAGATCGCCTTCGACTCCCAGTTTTGCTTTTCCCTGGGAAGAAAGCCGCCGCGTTCGAGGATGAGGATGCGTTTGCCACTCGGCGCGAGCCGGTGCGCGAGCGTGCCGCCGCCCGCCCCGGTCCCGATAATAATAACGTCGTAAGAATCGCTCGACGTCATCGCCTAACGAGAAGCAAAATTGGTTAGGCCGCTTTCCGCACAAAAAAGCGGCGCGCGAACTCGAGCGAGAGACCAAAGAAAATGTGGGAGACGAATTCGTTGCCCTGTTCCCAAAGCGTCATCTGCGCGGGCGTCGGTGAAAGGTTCATCAGCGGCAAAATGATCTCGTGCGCGCCCAGCCAGAAAGCGATGCCAAAGAGCACGCCGTAGCCCCACCGCACGAGCGGAATCTTCCGCACCAGCAGCGCGTAAACCGCGCCTGCGCCCATCCCGAAAAGAAAATGCACAACCGGCTCCGCCCAATGCTTGGTCGCTTCCGGGAGCGGATGTCCGGTGGTCAGCATCGCCACCGCATCGATCACGTTGCCTAACGGCGACGGCACGCCCGGTGCGCGCGGGGGCGAGATGATCTCACAGAGCGTCTTCACCGCCGTCGCGACCACGCCGCCGGCCAGACCGATGAGAAACGTCTGCGCGACACCGATCGAGGCCGCCTTGGAATCTATTTCTTCTGAATTCATACGTCAGTCACTCTTCTTGTCGGGAGGAAAAGCGGGACCCGCATAGACGCTGAAAGTGACGACACGTTCCTCGCCTTTGTTGATGAACTTGTGCGGAGTTTTCGCGGGAACCACGACCGCATCGCCGGTTTTCATAACCGCGCTTTCGTCGGCGATTTCGGCCGTCACTTCGCCTTGCAGAACGACCAGCACCTGGTCGCTATCCTGGTGCACGCTCGGGTCGTCGTTGCTCGCTTCGCCCTTATCCAAAGTAAGCAGGCCAGTCTGGCTGCGTTCGGTCGTCTCGAGCACTTTGAATCCGGACCCGGCGTTGAAGATATGAGTCAATTTCATATTTCAGTATCGGCTTTGAGAGTCTCCCGCCGCACCTTTATTCCCCGCCGTCGGCCTAACCTTGCCTAACGAGTGTAATTGTGGGCTACGGTCTCGTATCGGATGAAACGTGAGTAAAAGCGCGGCTCTGGGGAGCGCACGCGCCTCGCGTGCTGGTTTTGGCGCCTCGCCAAAACAGGCTTTTCGCAACGTGACTAAAGTTCGCGATGGCGGGGCGCCATCGCCAGCACGCGAGGCGCGTGCGCTCCCCAGCCGACGACTCGCGCTTCTGGTGCTACGAACCGCTAGGGCGTCGCGCCCCAGTAACGCCGCTTAAACGAATCGCGTCCCGAAGCGAAATGATACATGCCGTAAGACATCCGGTTCTTGAGATAATATTTTTGATGATATTCCTCGGCTGGCCAAAACTTGCCGCCGGGCAAAATCACGGTCGCGATCGGCTTTTGGAATTTCCCGGATTTTGCCAGCGCTTCCTTGGACTCTTCGGCCGCTTTCCGCTGCTCGTCGTCGCTGTAAAAAATCGCGCTCGTGTACTGCGCGCCGATATCGTGAAACTGCCCGTCAGTTTGAATCGGATCGATGTTCTGCCAAAAGACTTCCAGCATCTTCGCGTAGCTCGTTTTCGCCGGATCGAAGGTGACCTCGATCGCCTCGCGATGACCCGTTTCGCCGGAGGAGACCTGGCGATAGGTGGGGTTTGGTTCCGCGCCGCCCGCGTAACCGACCGTCGTCGAGATCACACCGGGCGCGTGATCGAATGGCGGTTGCATGCACCAAAAACATCCGCCGGCGAAAACGGCCTTCTCCGTTTTCACGGGAGCTGTTTGTGCCGGTAATCCGCTTACCAGCGTGAGAAACGCCGCAACTAAAAACGTCAGTTTCATCGCGTATGGGAGCGCTTAATGAACCCGCCGATTTTCGCCTCGTCGAAGATCGGCGCGGAACAATTCTTCTCCGTGCAAACAAATGCCGCCGCGCGATCGAACGTCGGATATTCCACGTCGGGATTCGGGAGCGGGCCTTCTTTGGTATCCCACCATTCCAACCGCTTGTAGGGCGCGGGCTGACGCAGCGCGGCCGCGAAAAGCTCATGCGCTTTCGGGTCGTCCTTCGCGCCGATGATCGTTAGGTGCAATGGCGGCCGGCTCAATTCGCGATCGGCCAGCAAAATGCCGCCGACCAAAAATCCGCGCCGCGCCGCGACGCCGGGCGCAGCGAGATAATGCATCGCGTGCTCCGCCCGGCCGCGGTCCGCCGCATTGCCGGTGCAGAAATTCAACTCATTCGTTAGGCGCGCGAAGGCCGTGTTCTCATCCACCTGCGGTTTGGGCGCGAGCTTTTTGCCTAACGAACCAGTGAAGGCGACATAACCGGCGTTGCTTTGAAAATGATCGGCTGCGAACTGCGCCGTCTCTGTCGCGTGTTGCAGCCATTTCCGGTCGGCGGTCGTTTCGTAGAGCTTCAGAAAAGCGCGCGCGAGATAAACCTGATCTCCAAAATACGGACCGCCCGGATCTTTCTCATCGTGGCTGAAACCGCCGCCGCCTAACGAACGATGCGCGACGATCCAGTCCGCCGCGCGCGTCGCCTCCGCCAGCGTGCCGGCGTCGCCCGTGACCGCCGCTAAAGTCGCGAGCGCGTTGATCGCCCAACCGTTTTCGCGCGTGTAAATATGCTGATCGACCCGCGGAATTCCCTTGGCGCGGCGCGCCTTGTCGTCGAGCGCGAAGTAATCGGCCGAGTGTTCGCCTTCGACCAGATCGGCATCCTGGCTGGTGTAGAAAGCGCCCTCCGGACTGGTGAGGAAATTGCGCAGGTATTCGCGGATGTGCTGGGCGGCGGCGAGATATTTCGGGTCCTGCCAGAGCGCGTAGGCTTCGGCGTAAATGCGCAGGTTCTCCGCCTGGAACTGCATGATCTTTTCGAAGTGCGGATGCTGCCAATCGCCGTCGGTCGAATATTGATAGACCCCGCCCCAGCCCGGATCGATCAACTGCAACTGCGCGTCGAGCGTCTCGCGCGCCATCTTCTCGAACTCGTGATTTCCCGCGATGGTTTGCTCGAGGCAAAACTCGATGATGTCCCAGTCGAGAAACTTCTGCACCGTGCCCCAGCCTTTATTTTTCGAGTCGTAATCTGCGCGCAGTTCCTGCTCGAGTTTCTTGCGCTGCGCGGTCGTTAGGCCAACGCCGCTCGCCGGCTCGAGCGGCGTTTCCTTCGTGATCGAAGGCCCCGGCGAGGGATCGTCGATGATCGCCTGCAACATTGAGGCCATCATCTTCGGCGGCAGATAACCCTGGCGCTTCACGATCTCGCTGCCGTCGCTGTTGAACACGACCGTCGCCGGCCAGCCGTAATCTTCGTAGCGATTCGAAATATCGGGCCGCGAATCCTGATCGACTTTGACCGCGAGATATTTCGCCCTAACGAGTTCGATCACCTTCGGATCGGCGTAAGTCTCGACGTCCATGACGTGGCACCAGTGACACCAGACGGCTTCGAGATCGAGCAGGACGAAACGATGCTCTTTCTGCGCCTGCGCGAAGATATCGTCGGACCATTCGTGCCATTCGATGGCCGGCTTTTCCGCAGCCGAAACGGGCCGCGCGACGAGCGCCGCAAAGGCGAGACTAAGGAACGCCCAGCGGCGCAGGATACTTTTCATTTTCTTCTTATTCATTACGAGCCGGAGTTTTTCCCGGACTCATTTCGACATGGAAATGTAAACGCCGTCCCAATCCGCCGGCGGCGGCTCTTCTTGATACGCCCGGCAGCGTTCGAGCAGGATGCGAGCCGGCGCGTCGTTAGGCAACGAAGCTAGGAGGTGCGCGGCCTCGGAAAAATTCCGCGCGTTGTAGAAAGCGAAAGCATCTTCGTAGGTCGTAACCGTCTCGCGCATCGCGTCGGCTTCACCTTTCTCGCCGAGCAATTCGTAGATTTTGATCGCGTCGGATTTGCCTTTCACGGCAACCTTATCGAGCAGGCGGAAGTCGAATTGCGCGCCCGTTGCGACCACGATGCGATAGCTTGCGATGATGCTGGTGCCGTACTGTTTGTTTAATCCTTCGAGACGCGAAGCGAGATTCACGGCGTCGCCGATCGCGGTGTAATTCATCCGGTCGGGCGCGCCGAAATGACCGACGAGCGCTTCGTCGTGGTGCAGACCGAAGCGCGTCTCAAAAGGCGGCAACTCTTTCCAGGCGGGCGACTGCGTCAGAGCGTGGCTCGCGGCCCGGCAGCGCAACGCCGCGAGACAAGCCATGCGCGCGGGCTCGGCCACCGGCTCGGGCGCGTTCCAGAAAGTCATGATCGCGTCGCCGATGAATTTATCGATCGTGCCGCCGGTCTCCTGCTGGATGATTCCGACCATCAGTTGCAGGTAACTGCCGAGCGCGGTCGCGAGTTCGTTAGGCGCGAGCCGCTCCGAGTGCGTCGTGAAATCCTGCACGTCGGTAAACATGATCGCGATCTCCATCAATTCCGCGCCGAGGATCGGCTCGGTTTTGCTTCGGTAAAGCCGGCGCACCAGATCGACCGGCACGTATTTGCTCATCGCGCGCATCGCGGTCTTGGCTTTCTCCAGACTCTCCAAAACTTCGCTGACATCGCGGAAGGGCGCCGAAGTCGGGGAAGGCGAAAATTCAAACGCGTTCATCGTTAGGCTCTCGTGCACGATCTGTCCGTGCGCGCGCTGCACGCGACGCAAAATGAAGCTGCCGCCGGCGATGAGCAGGGCCATCATGCCGAACGAGACCGCGAGCAATTCGTCGCGAATCGTGGTCAGCCGGCCGACGTAATAGGAACGAGGAACGACGATCCCGACGATCCAATCCTGCGTTCCGGGGAGCGCGCGGAAAGTGGTCAGATATTCTTCGCCCTGGAAACGGAACATCCCGGAGCTGCTCGGATTTTTTTCGCTGACGGCGCGGAGCATCGGTTCGGAAACAGCCGCGATGATTTCCGGCGGAAGGTGAGCCGGCGCGATGCGCAGATCGCCGTTCCTCTCCTCGAGACGGTCGTTAGGCGAAACGCGGGTGATGAGATGGCCCGCGGCGTCGCAGAGGAAAATGCGATGCGGTTCGGGTTGGCCGCTCGGCGCGATTTGCAACTGCACCGCGCGATCGAGTTGTTTCAGGAGCAGTCCCACGCGCAGGACGCCGGCAAAGTTTCCCGCCGCGTCGGTCACCACTTGTTGCACGCTCACTTCCGCGCGCCGCTGCGCCTCGGGCAAGGCGGCGTCGAGCTGCGACCAATGCAAATCGCTCCACAAAAGTTGACCGGAAAAATCTTTCCGCGCCGGCGTGATGAAGGTGGCATGCGCTGTCGGGTCGGGAATTTTCTCGCCGGATTCGCGACGGAGCGGAGCGGTGGAGAAAGATGAACCGGCGTTCAGCTCGCGCCGGTCCGCCACGAACGCGCCGTTCTCCTGCTGGAGTTGGCGGCTCCAAAATCGGTCGTCGTCCTTCGAGCTCGAAGCGCGCACCACACTGACCTGACCGCGCGGAGCGGGCGCGAGTTGCAGGAGCCCGTTTTGATCGAAACCCATTTGTTTTCCGTAGGTAAATGTCGCCTCGGAAATGTCGGGCGTGGACAGGAGCAGCACGAAAAGAGCGGACTCGACCGCGAGCGGATCGCCCGCGTTGACCAAACCGCGATCGGTTTCCTCCTGGAATTGAGCGGCGGCGGCCGGCGCTTTCGCGAGGAACCCAGCGACGCGCTCGCTGATCTCGCGGCTGGCGCCGTCGCGGATTCGTTCGGAGCTGGCGATCGTGGTCTCGAGCGAAAGATGAAAGACCGCAAAAAAAAGCAGCGCGAGGACCGCGGCCAGCCCGAGCAGGCTCAGCGCGAAAACCTGGCCTAACGTTGGCCTAACGACTGGCAAAACGTCCTATGCGCGACGAGACGACGGTTCGGCAAACTTCCGCTGCAACAGCCAATCGACGGAAAATTTTCCCGGGCCGAAAATGAAGACGATCACGACCACGAAAAGAAAAAGAAATTCGTCGGCCGCGAGAAACTTATCCGGATCGGTGAAGATCCCTTTTACCAGCGGCAGATCGGCGGTGAGATAGGCGACGCTCAGCAGAATCATCAGCGGGATGGAAATCAGGCGCGAAGCCAGGCCGATGAGCAGGAGCAGGCCACCGAAACATTCAGTCGCGCCGGCGAGGATGGCCTGCGCGTGCGGGAAAAGAATTCCGAGACTTTGGAAAAACTGCGTTGGTTTTTCGAGATCGGAGAGTTTGCCTTTGCCGGCGAGGAAAAATTGCCAGCCCCAGTAGAGGCGAATGACGAGGAGGAAGGGGGATTGCAGGCTGCTCCCGATAGCAATGAGGAGCCGGTAAAATTTTTGGGCGGCGCTCATGATTTTTTGTCCTGGCAAAACCAGCCGAGGGCCGACCAGTCGTGGAACCATTCCTGGATCTGGCGCGACCAATCGACGTCGTGGCGTTTGGAATCTGAGAGCGCGGCGACGCAACTTTCTTCCACGGTCAGGCCGTCGCGAAAACCCTGCAGGATGCCGAACGCTTCAGGCTCGAGCCGTTTGTAGTAAAGCATGTTGTCGTAACGATGAACGAGGAGGTAAACGCGTTCGTGTTTCGGCAGGCGCGGGCGGCGTTTGCGGTTCGGCGCCTGTGGCATGGCGTCGGGCGTGTTGCTCGTTTCGCCGCGGAGGACGTCGCCTTCCCGCTTCTTTACCGCGGCGAAAAACTTATCGACGCCGTAGTTCAATTCGAGGAGCGAGATGTAGGGCTGCAGACCGAGCCGTAATTTATCCGGCGGCGTATCGAGCAGATCGTCGGTCGTGATTTTCGGGAGCGCGGCATCGTCGAACGCGACCACTTGCGCCCACTCGAAGCGGACCATGTCGAGCGCGAGCTCCTCGTTAGGCGCAATCCAGTTTGGCTCTTCGCGGAGGAATTTTTCGAGACGCGAACCGAGGTTGCGCAGGGTGAACGATTCGGAGGGATATTTCGCCAGGTAAGCCGTGGCGAGTTTCATGAATTTTTTGTCGCCCACAATCGCGCGCAAGGCCGGGTAGTCTTCGTAGAGGCAATCGAGAACGCGGAACCAATAGACGCGGTTGTAAATCTCCAGCCGCTCGAAGCTCGTTAGGCGATCGTTAGGCTTCATGAAGCTCTCCGCGACCGCGGCGGTGCTGCTGCCGTCGGTCCAGCGCGACTGCATGCCGTCGCGCGCGTTCAGCGGACGGAAGACAGCCGTCGCCATGAGCGACTGCAGTTCTTTGAGTTGCGCGCGGGAGGTAACAGGCAAGGAGCGGCGCTTTGTAAGCGCCGGGGCACGGCGGTTTAAAACCGCCGCTCCTTGTTCGTTAGGCCGCGGCGGCGCTTTGGGTTTGTTTTTCGACAAACTGGTTCGCTTTCAGCGCCTCGTGGTGGACTTCGTCGAAGCTGGGGATGCGATCGTCCCACTCCAGCAGCGTGGCGGTTTTGCCGACGAGCTTGAGGGCGTGCGCATACATCTTCCAGACCGGATCGAGCACCGGATGGTCGTGGGTATCGAGGATGTATTTTTCGAACTTGGAATGTCCCGCGATGTGAATCTGCCCGACGCGATGATGCGGGACGTTGTTCAGATAATCGTAGGGATCGAAATTATGATTCTGCGAGGAGACGTAAATGTTGTTCACGTCGAGCAGGATTCCGCAGTCGGCTTTCTCGACCACTTCGGAGAGAAATTCCCACTCGGTCATTTCGGAGGCGTGGAATTCCGTATAGCTGCTCACGTTTTCGACGCAGATCGGGACTTCCAGAAACTCGCTCGCTTCGCGGATGTTGTCGGCCGTGGTTTTGGCCGCGGCGAAAGTGTAAGGCATCGGGAGCAAATCATGCGTGTAGCGTCCATCGACGCTGCCCCAGCAGAGGTGATCGCTCAGCCACGGCGTGTTCGTCCTTTTGACGAGCCGTTTGATTTTTTTCAGGTGTTCGCGACTAAGCCGATCGGCCGAGCCGAAATACATCGCCACGCCGTGCTGCACGACGCGGTATTGCTCGAGAATCTGGTCGAGCACTTCGAGCGGCCGCCCGCCATCGACCATGAAATTTTCCGAGATGATCTCGAACCAATCGACGACCGGCTTCTTCGCGAGAATATGCTGGTAATGCGGCACGCGCAGGCCGATGCCGATGCCGAGATCGTTGAAGTTATTGAACGGATTCGCGGGCATGAAGTCGCCTAACGAAAAGCTAACGCCTAACGAATGGAGAATCGGAGGATCGGACTCCGGCTCCCC